>CANNFM010000015.1 GCA_947503835.1 uncultured Aquimarina sp. | reverse complement strand
GCGTTTCATACCTAAAAATACAAAACCCACAAATCTTATTCAAAAAAAAGAAGCTGCCTTTTTAGACAGCCTCTTTTAAGGTTAAATAAGGGTAGTCAGTCATTACCCTTTTATAAGGATCAAACCATATACCATACCCCTAGTACTTTATATAGTTTGAATGCCCAGGAGGTATATAGAAATAATTATTCCAAAAGATGAAACACCATCATAGAAAACACAAAAACTTGATTATCATTTGTTTATAATATGTAGTATAAATACTTCTTTTTCATGAATTGTAGATACAATACGGCCAATTGTAGATATATTCCACAATTTTGGGTGAAATACAAGATCTTTTGAGCAAATTTATTATGATAATTTTTACATTAGTTTAAGCGAAGAGTTTCTATTTTTGACGACATTAATCGACTAAATAACTAGAGTAATAGAATATGAAGTATACTACATTACCCAATACCAATATTAAAGTAAGTAAAATATGCCTGGGAAGTATGACCTGGGGAGAACAAAATACCGAAGCTGAAGGTCACCAACAACTGGATTATGCTGTAGAACAAGGTATAAATTTTATTGATACTGCAGAGTTGTACTCTGTTCCTGCAAAAAAAGAAACGCAAGGGAGTACAGAAAAGATTATAGGGACCTGGTTAAAAAAAACAGGAAAGAGAAATGAAGTAGTCGTTGCATCTAAGATCGTTGGCCCAGCTCCATTTGCTTCACATGTAAGAAAGGGTAAGTTTATTAAAACCGAAATCGAAGATGCTATACATAAAAGTCTGCAACGATTACAAACAGATTATATTGACTTATACCAATTGCATTGGCCAGAACGACAAACCAACTATTTTGGTAAATTAGGCTATACTCATGATAAGGATGATACCTGGACAGATAATTTTGCTGAAGTACTACATCATTTAGAAGGTTTTATAAAAGAAGGTAAAATTAGACAGATAGGAGTATCTAATGAAACTGCTTATGGGGTAATGCGTTATGCTGAAGAAGCTCGAAAAGGAGCAGCAAAAATGATAACAATTCAGAATCCGTATAATTTATTAAACCGAAAAGATGAAATTGGACTAACAGAGGTGCTTCATCGCGAAAACGTAGGGCATTTACCTTACTCTCCTCTTGGTTTTGGAATGTTAACAGGTAAGTATTTAGAAGAAATCCCTAAAAACTCTAGAGTAGATCTGTTTCCAAATTATAATCGTTATATGAATGAAAATAGTTACAAAGCGACCAGGGCTTATAATGAGATTGCTAAGAAACATGGGCTTAGTTTAACTCAAATGGCGTTAGCGTTTGTTACTGATCGACCGTTTGTGACTAGTACTATTATTGGAGCAACATCGTTGGATCAATTAAAAGAAAATATTGATAGTGTTCATGTTACACTTTCTAATGAGGTTCTAAAGGAGATTGAAGCTGTGCATAATACTATTCCGAATCCTGCGCCGTAAATTAGTATGAGTTAAAAAGAATATTTACTTGTCTTCGATACTATTTTCTATCGAAAATCACTCTGACTGACGCAAATATTCTTTTTAATTCACATCACACTATTTACCCAAACAAATACTCAACAACATCTTCAATTTTAGCTACCAATTGAACTTTGATTTGAGTGTTTTGTAACGATATTTTGTTGTATTTAGACACAAAGATAGTAGAGAAACCTAGTTTCTCTGCTTCTTGTATACGTTGTTCTACTTTGGTCACAGGACGTATTTCTCCGGCCAGTCCAACTTCAGCAGCAAAACAATAATCTTTGGGAATAGAGATATCTTCACTAGAGGATAATATGGCGGTAACTACCGCAAGATCAATAGCGGGATCATCTACCGATATTCCACCAGTGATATTTAAAAAAACATCCTTAGCTCCTAGTCTAAAACCTGCTCGTTTTTCTAACACGGCAAGGATCATATTAAGACGTTTTAGGTTGTATCCAGTTGCACTACGTTGTGGCGTTCCGTAAACTGCAGTGCTTACCAAAGCTTGTATTTCTATCATTAATGGGCGCATGCCTTCTAGAGTAGAGGCAATGGCAGTACCACTTAATTCTTCATCTTTTTTAGAAATTAAAATTTCGCTGGGATTAGTTACTTCACGTAAGCCGCTTCCTTGCATCTCATAGATCCCAAGTTCTGCAGTAGATCCAAATCTATTTTTTAAAGCCCGTAAGATTCGATACACATGGTTGCGATCGCCTTCAAATTGCAATACGGTATCCACCATATGCTCCAGGATTTTAGGCCCGGCAATGTTACCATCTTTAGTGATATGGCCAATAAGAAGTACCGGAGTGGCAGTTTCTTTGGCAAATTTGATTAATTCTGTGGTACATTCTCTGATTTGCGAAATGCTTCCGGCACTGCTTTCTATATAATCACTATGCAAGGTCTGGATCGAATCTATGATCACAATATCAGGTTCGGTAGCTTCAATTTGTCTAAAAATATTCTGAGTTTTAGTTTCAGTAAGGATGAGGCAATTGTCTGTTTTAGATTGTATACGCTCTGCACGCATTTTAATTTGCTTCTGGCTCTCTTCTCCAGACACATACAGTGTTTTATAAGGTAGTTTAAGGCTGATTTGTAATAAAAGAGTACTTTTTCCTATACCAGGTTCTCCTCCTAACAATGTTAGTGAACCTGGGACTAAACCACCACCAAGTACACGATTAAGTTCTGCATCATCTGTATTGTACCTTGCTTCCTGGCTAGTGTCAATTTCTGAAATTCGAAGAGGTTTAGGAGTCTTGCTTGCAGTAGAAGTAGGCGTTTTCCAATCGCTTTTTTCTGCTTTTTGAACTACTTCTTCGGCGATGGTATTCCATTCTTTACAAGATGTGCATTGTCCTTGCCATTTGGCGTATTGTGCCCCGCAATTCTGACAGAAAAAAACAGTTTTGGTTTTAGCCATAAAAAAAAGATGAGGTGTAAAAATACTATTATTTAGCTTAAGTTACTAGTTACTTTTTAATAAGCATTTTGGGTTCCTTCTCCTTGGGGAGAAGGTTAGGATGAGGGGGTTTTTACATCAAAAACCCTCACCTTAATCCTCTCCCAAAGGGAGAGGAGACTATAATCTGATAGCAAGGATGACTAGTAACTTAAGTCATTTAGTATAACAAGATGTACAAAAAAAGACCCTTAAAAAGGATCTTTTATATTTATGGGTGCGGGATAGTTTTACCAACCAAAATCTTCTTTGATCTTGTTTACTTTATCCAGCATATAATCTTTTGTTAGAAAAGCAACTTCTGAGAGTTGAAAACCACTTTCATAGGATCTCATTGCTTTTTTGGGTTCTCCTGTTTGCTCATAAAACATCCCCAGATAATAATGACCTAACATAGTATCGGGATGTTCTTTTATGGCTAGTTTACCTAAAGGTTCTAACTCTGACCAGTTTTCATTTTTTTCGATAGCAGTAGATACCGCGATAAAATCATTTACACGTATCTGACGTTTTATACCATAAAGTTGCTCTGTAGTTCTATACATATCAACTAGGTAATCGTAAGGAGAAGAATCTTCTAAGGTAAGAAGTACTTCTTTGTACGTTTTTTTACTTATTGGGCGATACATTTCAAAAATAGCTTCAAGTGCTTTTGGAATTCCTCTTCCTACAAGTGTGTAATGCGATGATTCTTCAAAATTATCAAAGAAATAATGCGTTTCTGGGTTCTCTATTGCTTGCATCTTTTCGTCTAATGCCACAAGGTTTTTCTTGATGTTATCGGCATCATTAGTTGCGGTGGCAAGGTAGTACCAGATATCAGCAGAAGTCTCTAATACATTAGCAATACGATCTCCCATCGGTGGGCCAAATTCTGGACTTAGGCATATATATCCCTGAAAAATCGGATTGTCTTTAAATAAAAAGTAATTTATATAGTTTGCTGTGTAATCGTGTCCAACAATAATTTTTAACTGAGCAGTACGATATGTTTTATTTATATATGGAACAAGCTCCTGGCCTATAAATTCAAAAAATTCTGCTCCTTTTTGTGACGGAAGATACTCTGCTACATCATATCTACAATCATCCTCTCTGGTTTTTCGTTGGTTGATTCCCACGACAATGGATTCGGGCATATCTTCCCAGTATGAAAAATAATCAACGTTTCCGACCACAGGTTCAAATAAGTAATCTCCATCTAGAACTAGTATTAGCGGATACGTTTTTTTAACATTTTTCTTGTAATTACGAGGAAGCTGAATTTTCAACTCTCTATTCTGATCAAGTTTTATAGATCTGAAGGACTCATAAATAACTTGAGCATATCCTGTAGTAGAGAATATGAATGCGATTATAACTATTCCAATTTTTTTCATAAGTATGTGATTATGGTTAAGCACCGAACAATATATAAATTATTTTTCTCTGTTTAAAATAGGAAGGAATAAAAACGATAACGCACCAACAACTATATTTATTGCGGTTTGAGATCCCCATAAGATCCAGCCAAAAGCTTCTCCTGCAGGTTTGTCTACATTAAAAAGCAATAATATTGCTGCCGTAGCTATTGGGAACGCTCCAATCCCACCGTTTGTTGTAGACATTGCAATAGATCCGGCTACAAAAGTAGCAAGCATAGGCCCTATAGATAAATGTGCGGTTTCTGGAACCGTAAATTTGACAACATAAAACATGGCAACATATAATATCCATATAAGAAAAGTATGGAAAATAAAGGCGCTTCTTTGTTTTATTTTTGAAATACTTTTAATTCCTTCTAAAATCCCATTCCCAAAATCACGAATTTTGACAAGTATTGGATTGTTCGATTTTTTTAGAACTCTTAGAAATAAAACACCAAAAATTATCAATCCAACCAAAAGAGCAAGAGTAATAATCGGGCTTGCTATTTTTTCTTGTAAATAAGACAAAAGAAGTTCTGACTGAAATAGTAGCGTAATCGCAATGATTGATAAAAGCATTACAGAATCAATAACCCGTTCAGAGATAATAGTTCCAAAAGCTTTTTTAAATGGGATTCTTTCATACGTCGAAATTGTACCGCCTCTAAGAATTTCTCCCGATCTGGGAATACCCATATTACATAAATATCCAGCCATAACAGCCATATAGCTATTGGATAATTTGATCGAATATCCCAAGGGTTCTAGCAAGAATTTCCAACGATATGCTCTCGAAAGATGAGATGCAATACCCATTAAAACAGAGATAACAATCCATTTTGGATCAGCTTCAGAAACATATTGAAGTGTTTTTTGTCGTTCTTCGGGTGTAGCTGAAGCAATAGAATACCAAATTAAAAAAACTCCCAGGGCAAGTGGGAGTATAATTTTTAGAAACTTTATAAGTTTAGCGTTCACTTCTTATTGTAATAGATTATTTTCCTCATTTGGGAAAAGAATTTTTGGGTTGAAGTTTTTTGCAACTTCAATATCCATCATGGCGTATGTAATTAGGATGAGCACATCTCCTTTTGCTACTTTTCTTGCGGCAGCTCCATTTAATGTAATTTCTCCACTATTTCTAGGCCCAGGAATAGCATAGGTCTCTAGTCGCTCACCATTATTATTATTTACAATCTGTACTTTTTCGCCTTCAATAATATTAGCAGCATCCATTAGATCTTGATCAATGGTTATACTGCCTATATAATTTAGGTCGGCACCGGTGACTTTAACGCGATGAATTTTTGATTTTACTACGTGTACAAGCATGTTACAAAGTTAGTTATTTTTAGTTTAGGGCAATATTATCTATAAGTCTTATTTTTCCTGCAAATACGGCGATAAATGCTCGATATTTAGTATTCTTTTGTTTTCTTTTTATGGATTTTAAATCAGAAACTTTAGCAATTTCAAAATATTCTAGTTCTAGCTCGGGATGGTTTGCAAACTGCTCTGATACCCATTTGTTTAGGGTATTAGCACTTTTTATGCCAAAGTCTTTTTTTACTTGTTTTAAGGTTTTATAAATTAGAGGTGAAGCATTAAGTTGACTGTCGTTTAACCTTTTATTTCTAGAGCTTAACGCTAAACCGCTTTCTTTCCTGTATATTGGACAGCCTACTATTTTTACTGACATTTTTTCAATTTCAACTAGCTTTTTAACAATCTGAAGTTGCTGAAAATCTTTTTCTCCAAAATATGCCCTTGTTGGGGATACTATCGTAAATAAATGCTTTAAAACGGTTCCTACACCATCAAAGTGTCCTGGTCTAAATTTACCCTCCATTTCATTTTCAAGACCATTAAAGTTGTATGTAGTAGATTCGGTTCGATCACCATAAACTTCTTGAGCCGTTGGAGCAAATACAATGATATCTTTTGATAATTCTGACAAAAGTTGAACATCAGACTCTAAGGTTCTAGGGTAATTTACTAAATCTTCTGAAGCATTAAATTGAGTAGGATTAACAAAAATACTCACAACCACCACTTCATTTTCTTTAAATGCTTGTTCTACTAATGCAAGATGTCCTTGGTGTAAAGCGCCCATGGTAGGCACAAAACCAATGGTTTTCTTTTGTTTTTTAAAAGTTGCAACACTTGTTACTATGTCTAGTCTTTTGTCATGTACTTGCATCACTATGAAACTTAAAGGGGTGCAAAAATAAGATATTACTGGCAGACTGCATAAATTTTCGTAATTTTGCAAAATTAATTCCAAAAGGAGGACGACAAAAGTATCGACTATATGAAAGATAAGAGGATATTGTATGTATCATCAGAAGTAATACCCTACCTGCCAGAGACCGAAATTTCATCCATGTCTTTTGAAGCACCAAGAATGGTAAATAATAAAGGCGGTCAAATAAGAATTTTTATGCCTAGATATGGCAATATTAATGAAAGAAGGCATCAATTGCATGAAGTGATTCGTCTTTCAGGGATGAATTTAGTGATTAATGATCTAGATATGCCTCTTATTATAAAAGTAGCTTCTATTCCTAAAGAAAGGATGCAAGTTTATTTTATTGATAACGAGGATTATTTTAAAAGGAAGGCAACATTAACAGATGAAGAGGGTAATTTGTTCCCAGATAATGACGAACGAGCAATTTTTTTTGCTAAAGGTGTTATCGAAACAGTTAAAAAGTTAAACTGGTCTCCAGATGTGATTCATGTGCATGGGTGGTTGGCTTCGCTTTTGCCTTTGTATTTAAAGAACTATTACGCCAATGAGCCACTTTTTGGCCATAGTAAGATTGTAACATCGGTATATGGTAGTGGTTTTGAAGGTACATTGGATAAGAATATGATTGGAAAAGTAAAGTTTGATGGAATTGATGAAGAAAAAATCAGTGATCTTGCTAAACCAACATATGTTAATCTTATGAAGGTAGCTGTCGATAATTCTGATGCGATCATTGTAGGTTCTGAAGAAATTCCGGAAGAGCTTACAAAACACCTTAAAAGTATAGACCAACCAGTTTTAGAATATAAAAAACCAGATGAATTTGCCGATGCCTATGAAGCCTTCTATGAAACAGAAGTTTTGGTATAAGCAAAATTAATTATTTGTGAAATAAGCATATCTGGAAATTTTAATGCAATCCGATATGATGATTATGCGAATTCTATCTGACCAATAGAAAACAATAGACAAAAATTGATGAAATTGATAAACGTAGTAACAAAAATACTAGCTATAGTAGCTATTATTTTTACCATTGTATCCTGTGATAATGATTTTAATTCGGTTGGAAGTGAAATTTTAGGAGAGGTTAATTTTGAGGACAAGCAATATTTTGCAAAGCCGGTTGCTTTTAGTAAAAAATTTGAAAGAGTACAGACAAATAGCCTAATCAGCTCCGCACAAGCTACGCAGGTTAACTTTCATGCTAATATGTTAGGAGTATATAATGATCCTGTATATGGCCAATCAGTTTATTCTATATTATCTCAAGTTCAGCCAATTACATTTCCTATAGCTTTTGAAGATAATGCCGTTCTGGATAGTGTGGTGCTTAATTTACCATATTTTAGTACACTTACTGATACTCAAACCAACGATCAAAATCAGGTTACTCAAAATACATATACATTGGATTCTATTTATGGAAACCAACCTGTTAAATTATCAATATTTCAATCCGACTTTTTTTTAAGAAATTTTGATCCAGAGTCTAACGAAGGCCAGAGATATTATTCTAATGATATCCAGAACTTTGGGACGGCAATAGAAAAAACAGAAAATCTGCTATATACTAGTGATTCTTATGTGCCATCGGCTTCAGAAATCGTTTTGGATGTTAAGGATGAAAATAATAATGGAGCTATAATAGATTCTACAAGGGTTACACCAAGACTTAGAGTGAAATTTTCACAAGAAATTACAGATAAATTCAAGACCCAATTTTTGGATAAAGAAGGGAGTGCAGAATTAAGTAACCTTAATAATTTTCTGAATTATTTTAGAGGGATCTATTTTAAAGTAGAAGCCCCAACTAGTGGTAATGGAAATTTAGCGTATTTTAATATGCGAGGAGGTTCTATAACCCTTCATTACACTTTTGATAAAGTAGATTCGCAAGATGAAGATGAAGATGGCAACACTACCGAGATTATTAGAGAAAAAGGAACTCAGGACTTAGGGTTTTCTAATAATATCATAAATTCTATCGATAGAACACCATTGGCTCTAACTCCAAGCGGTTTAGATGTTGAGGCAGAATTGGCAACACAAGATACAATCAATGGAGAAGGAAATTTGTTTTTAAAAGGTGGTAATGGTGCGTATGCAGTACTTGATTTATTTAATAGATATGTAGAAACAGATGCAAATGGAGATTTTGTTCTTGATGAGACGGGTAATCCAATTTTTGTAGAAACTCCTGCAGAAATTACTGACACAGACAAGACCGAATTAGATTTTCTAAGAACACAAGATTGGTTGGTTAATGATGCTAGTGTTAAAGTTTACATTGATCAAGGTAATATAACATCGGGCGATGCCGAACCCGAAAGAATTTATATCTTTAATGCAGAGACAGGGCAACCTCTTATTGATTATAGTACTGATCCATCACGTAGTGATGATGATCCTGTAAATTCAATTACAAATCATTTAGGAAGAATTAGTCGTGATTCTGATGAAAAAGGAGAGTTTTATACAATAAGATTAACGCAATATATTATCACCCTTTTAAACGATCTAGAATCAGATAATGTAAAACTGGGATTATCTGTTTCTCAAAACGTAAATAGTACAGTAAGTACATTTGGCGATACCCCTTTAAAAAATGATGAGATCATCCCCACCTCGTCAATAATTTCTCATGAAGGTACAATCCTTTATGGAAATACTAGTAATGTTCCAGAGATAAAACAATTAAAACTGGAAATTTTATATACAGAATCAAAAGACAACTAACAAACACTAAAAACTTAAAATTATGTGCGGGATAGTAGGGTACATAGGATATAGGGAAGCCTATCCAATTGTGTTAAAAGGATTAAAAAGATTAGAATATAGGGGGTATGACTCAGCAGGAATTGCTCTTTATGATGGCAAGAATCTCAAGCTGTCAAAAACCAAAGGTAAGGTAGCAGATCTTGAAGAAAGATTAACAAAAGAAATAACTACCGAAGGGACAGTAGGTATAGGGCACACTAGATGGGCAACCCACGGTGTACCTAACGATGTAAATTCGCACCCGCATTATTCTAATTCAGGAAATCTGGTAATTATTCATAATGGAATCATAGAAAATTACGAATCACTTCGTAAAGAATTATCAAAACGAGGCTATAGTTTTACATCGGAAACAGATACAGAAGTATTGGTGAATTTAATTGAAGATGTAAAAACGAAAGAAAATGTAAAGCTTGGTAAAGCAGTACAAATAGCTTTAAACCAAACAGTAGGAGCATATGCAATCGCCGTTTTTGATAAACAAAAACCAGATGAGATTGTAGTGGCAAGATTAGGTAGTCCTCTGGCTATTGGAGTGGGAGAAGATGAATTTTTTATAGCCTCAGATGCTTCCCCATTTATTGAATATACTAATAATGCAATATATCTTGAAGATGGTGAGATGGCAATTATTAGAAGAAATAAAGAAGTTAAAGTAAGAAAAATAAAAGATGATAGCTCTGTGGATCCATATCTACAAGAGTTACAAATCAACTTAGAGCAAATAGAAAAAGGAGGTTACGATCACTTTATGCTAAAAGAGATTTATGAACAACCTAATGCCATTAGTGATACCTACAGAGGAAGGATGAGAGTGGCAGAAGGGATCATAAAAATGGCAGGGATTGATGATAATTTAGCAAAACTTCTTAATGCAAAGCGTATTATAATTATTGCCTGTGGTACATCTTGGCATGCTGGTTTGGTTGCAGAGTATATTTTTGAAGAATTAGTTCGTGTACCTGTCGAGGTAGAATACGCCTCAGAGTTTAGATATCGAAACCCCGTAATACACCAAGATGATGTTGTTATTGCAATATCACAAAGTGGTGAAACTGCAGATACTATGGCAGCAATTAAACTCGCTAAAGAAAGAGGTGCTTTCGTATTTGGAGTATGTAATGTGGTAGGGTCTTCTATTTCTAGAGAAACACACGCGGGTGCCTATACCCATGCAGGACCAGAAATCGGAGTTGCTTCAACCAAGGCATTTACTACTCAGATAACGGTACTATCCTTAATTGCTTTAAAATTAGCAGAAAGAAAGGGAACAATATCCAACAGCGATTTTCATTATTATTTGCAAGAATTAGAGAGAGTTCCTGAAAAAGTAAAACAGGCATTAGAGTCTAATGAACACATAAAGCTTATCGCAGAGACATATAAAAATGCAAAAAATTTCTTGTATTTAGGGAGAGGTTATAATTTTCCAGTTGCTTTGGAAGGAGCGTTAAAACTTAAAGAAATATCGTATATACATGCCGAGGGATATCCAGCAGCAGAGATGAAACATGGGCCTATAGCACTTATTGATGAGCATATGCCGGTGGTAGTAATCGCTACTAAAAAAGGACATTACGAGAAAGTTGTAAGTAATATTCAGGAAATCAAGTCTAGGAAAGGAAAGATTATAGGAATTGTTACTGAAGGAGATGTTACTGTAAAAGGCCTTGCGGATCATGTAATTGAAATACCCGAAATCGAAGAGTTTTTAACACCACTTCTTACTACAATACCATTACAGTTATTATCTTATCATATTGCAGTAATGTTGGATAAAAATGTAGACCAACCAAGAAACCTTGCTAAATCTGTAACAGTAGAATAATTAATTTTTTATAGAAAGAAATCGAAAAGAGTGCTGGATAAAGGCACTCTTTTTTTGTTACATGAATAGCCGTAGATGCTTTAATTCGTGATATTTTCTATATAAATATAAGATACAGTTCTACGTAAATAGTAGTTTCTAATAGTATTTACGGTTTTCACGTGATATTAGTACGTGATGTGGATTAATTTGTTAAATCTAAATTATTTTGCTTAGCTTTAGGTGTAAGTATGTATAAATCAGGTTTTTGCTTAAAAATAATGTTAGGGGTTTTGAGTCTTTTTTTTAATTTCGAAGAAGAAAAGGTTCGTTAAAGAACATTTTTTTACGATAAAACGCACTTTTTCTTTGTTTTTCACTAAAAAGGTTTAATTTTGCTTCCCAAATGTTAAAATTTATTATGCTTGCATAATGATCAACTAATTTTAATTATAAAAATTAATCTACTTATGAAAACAATTACACTAGTTTTAATGCTTTTTGTTGGGGCTATCGGTCTTTCGCAAAATGTAATAAACGGAAGGGTTATTGATGGTTTTGATGAACCAATACCCGGAGTTACTATTACAGTAAAAGGAACCGATGCTACTACGATTTCTGATTTTGACGGAAACTTTTCTTTAACAACAGATAAGGATTATCCATTTACATTAGAAGCTTCGAGTATTGGTTTCGACCCAACTACAACTGTAGTTACATCAGATACACAAGATGTTACAATTGTTTTAGAGGATATTACTTTCTTAGATGAGTTGGTAATTTCGGCGTCAAGAGCACCAGAACGATTATTTGAATCACCAGTAAGTATTGAACGTTTTGGTATTAAACAAATCAAGAATACTCCGGCTGCAGACTTTTATGGAGGTTTAGAAAACATAAAAGGTGTAGATGTCAATACGAATAGTTTAGTGCTTAAATCAGTTAACACTAGAGGTTTTGCAACATTTGCAAATACACGTTTTGTACAACTAGTCGATGGTATGGATAATACGGCTCCTATATTAAATTTTGTTTTAGGAAATTTAGTAGGTATGAGTGAGCTTGATGTTAATAGCATAGAATTACTGCCTGGTGCATCTTCTGCATTATATGGTGCAAATGCATTTAATGGTATTTTGTTCATGAATAGTAAAAACCCTTTTGATCACCAAGGTATTAGTGCTTATGCTAAAGGAGGAATTACTTCTCAAGAAGCGGCAGGTGATAATCAGTTTTATGATGTTGGTATTAGAATGGCACATGCTTTTTCGGATAAGTTTGCGGGTAAAGTAAATTTATCTTTAATAGATGGTACTGATTGGCTAGCGGCAGACTTGCAAGACTTAGACAATCCTGGATTTACAAGATTAGATCCTGGATATAATGGATTAAATGTTTATGGTGATGTTGTAGCTCAGACTTTGGATAGAGTAGGTGGGCAACTGGTAGCAGCAGGACTTTTATCACCTGGAGCGGCAAGCCTTTTACCAAATACTCTTGTAAGTAGAACAGGATATACCGAAGCAGATCTTAGCGATAATAAAGCAGAAAGTTTAAAATTTGACGCATCACTACACTATCGCCCATTTGCAGATGATTTTGAGGTTATATACAATGGTAAGATAGGTAGAGGTACTACGGTTACTCAGGATGCTAACAGAACTTCATTACGTAATTTCTTTTTACAGCAGCATAAATTAGAGATCAAAAATGAAAACTTTTTTGTTAGAGGATATATTACAGCTTCAGATGCTGGAGACTCTTATGATATAAGATTTACGGGTATTAACCTTAATAGAGCATGGAAAAGTGATAGTCAATGGTTCGGCGAGTATGCAGGAGCTTATCTTCAGGCATTAGCCGCAACCGGATCAGAAGAGCAATCTCATCTTGTTGCAAGAGGAATAGCGGATACAGGGCGTTTAACTCCAGGTACTCCAGAGTTTGTGCAAGCTTTTAATTCGGTAACTTCTAATCCGGATCTAACCGAAGGTTCTAGATTTCAAGATGAATCTAATTTTAGGCACGCAGATGCAAACTATAACTTTAGTCATGTAACAGGAGATTTTGCTGATATACAAGTCGGAGGTTCTTTTAGAGAATATAAACTAAACTCTTTTGGTACTGTATTTACAGATGTTGATGGACCAATTAAATATTCAGAATATGGGGTGTATACTCAGATTCAAAAGAAATTATTAAATGAAGAAAGACTAAAACTTACAGGATCTGTACGTTATGATAAGTCTCAGTTGTTTGATGGTAATTTCTCACCAAGACTCTCTGTAAGTTATACCTTTGGCCCGAATAAAACGCGTAACTTACGTGCTTCTGTACAAACAGGATTTAGAAACCCAACGACACAGGATTTATATATCGGTTTAGATATTGGTGCAAATGCATTATTAGGTTCTGCTCCTGATAACTTGGATAGATATGTCATAACAGACCCTTCGGGTAATACAATAACGGGTAGAGATGCTTATGAAAACTCTTATAGTGAAAGTTCATTTCGACAATTTGGTGCCACTGGAGATCCTACGGTTCTACAAGCAGCAAATATAGATATTGTAGAGCCAGAGAAGATTACGGCTTTCGAGGTAGGATATAGAGCACAATTTGGAACAGTAATCTTAGACGGTAGTGTGTATTACAATCAGTATCAGGATTTTATTGCTAACGAAAATGTTGTTGTTCCTGGAGTTGGTAATGTTAATGGTACTGCTGCAGAACAACTGGCTGCTATAGGTGCAGTTTCAAATATTCAAACTAGAAAAATATTTACTGCTTCTACAAATTCTGATGTAGATATTAATTCATATGGTTTTATTGCCGGAGTTACTACTCAGGTTAAAGGTTTTGATTTAGGAGTAAATTATACTTTTGCAGATCAGGATTTTGATCAAAATGATGATCCAAATTTCAGAAGTGCTTTTAACACACCAAAGCATAAAGCAAAAGCCTCTGTGGGTAACGAAGATTTATTCGAAAACTTTGGTTTTAGTGCTGATGCAGTATGGAGTGATGATTATTTCTGGGATGCTGATTTCGGTAGTGGAGAAATTCCTTCGTATACCGTAATTAATGCTCAGATCAATTATAGAATTCCTTCTCTTAAGGCTAAATTAAAAGTTGGTGCAAATAACTTATTAGGAGATGAATACTTTACTGCAATTGGTTCAGGATTCATAGGTTCACAATATTATGTAGGATTGACTTTCAATAACCTATAAGAAACTACGTTAATTTTTTAACACGTGTTCTAAGCCTGTCTGAGAAATCAGACAGGCTTTTTTTGTAATCACTATTATATTAAATCGCAGGTAAACTAAATTATCAATACTGTTGTTTTGTGGTTTTTTGATCAGTAATAAAACAAAGGTTTAACATATTTATTAAAAAATTCATAAAAAAACGTATATTGTTGTCATAACTATAAAACTTAGGGGTATGAGAAAAATTACATTAGTGGTAATGCTGATAGTAGGTGTTATCGCTACTGCGCAAACAACAATTAAGGGTAAGGTGGTAGACGACAGTGATCAACCTATCCCGGGGGCAAACATAGCGCTAAAAGGTGCTGGAGTAGGTACTGTCACAGATTTTGATGGCCTTTTTTCTTTGACTGTCGAACAGTCACCACCATTTACTATTACTATTAGTAGTATAGGTTTTGAGGCTACTTCGATTGCTATTTCTTCTGACACAAGCGATTTAAACATTGTCCTAAAAGAAGGGACAGAACTTGACGAAGTAATTGTATCCGCCTCAAGAACACCAGAACGTATTTTTGAATCTCCGGTAAGTGTAGAGCGGTTTGATATTAAAAAAATCAAAACAACTCCAGCTGCCGATTTTTACGGTGGACTTGAAGCTTTAAAGGGAGTAGACATCAATACGAACAGTTTAACCTTTAAATCTGTAAACACCAGAGGTTTTGCAACATTTGCCAATACACGTTTTGTGCAATTAATAGATGGGATGGATAATACTTCCCCAGCGCTTAACTTTGTTATTGGTAACCTTATTGGTATGACAGAATTAGATGTTAACAGCATAGAATTATTACCTGGAGCCTCTTCTGCCCTATATGGTGCCAATGCTTTTAATGGTATTTTATTTATGACCAGTAAAAGCCCTTTTGATCATCAGGGCATCAGTGCATATGCCAAAGGAGGTATCACCTCTCAGGAAGCTGCTGGAGACAATGAATATTATGACTATGGTATAAGGATTGCGCATGCATTTTCTGATAAATTTGCAGCCAAAGCCAATTTCTCTTACCTAAGAGGTACAGACTGGTTTGCAACTAGTACAGTAGATGTTTCTAATAATCAGGTTACAGGTACCAGATTAGATCCTGATTATGATGGACTTAATGTTTATGGTGATGAAGTAAGTACTAATATTAGAGGAGTCGGCGAAGTACTGGTAGATAGAGGAATACTTCCTGCAGGTGCTGAAAACTTGTTACCAGACTCGAATGTAAGTAGAACAGGATATTTAGAAAGTGATTTAAATAATTACGAGGCAAAAAGTATCAAGTTTGATGCTGCATTGCATTATCGACCTTTTGCTAATGATTTTGAAATTATATACCTAGGAAAAGCAGGTAGTGGAACAACTATTTATCAAGGAGCAAATAGATATTCTATTCGTAACTTCTTTTTACAGCAACATAAAATAGAGTTTAAGAATGATAACTTTTTTGTAAGAGGCTATATTACAGCCGAAAGTGCTGGGGATTCTTATGATTCAAGGTTTACAGGAATTAACATTAATAGATCATGGAAAGATGATCAAACTTGGTTTGGCGAATATGCGGGAACATTTGTTCAAACTACTTTAGCAGGAGCATTACCAGAAGTGGCTCATGCAACAGCCAGACAGGTGGCCGATACCGGGCGTTTGCTTCCGGGTACAGCAGGGTTTACTAATGCATTTAATCAAGTTATAAATGATCCTGATTTAGCTACGGGATCCAAATTTCAAGATGCTACCCAACTAAAACATGCAGATGTAAACTACAATTTTAGTCATATTACCGGTGATTTTGCTGATGTTCAAGTTGGAGGATCTTTTAGAGAGTATAAGCTAAATTCTTCAGGTACTATATTTACAGATATTGATGGCCCAATTCGCTATTCAGAATTTGGGGTATACACCCAAATTCAAAAGAAATTTGCAGACGATAGAGCAAAAGTAACAGCTTCGGTACGTTACGATAAATCAGAGCTATTTGATGGTAATTTTTCTCCTAGATTATCATTAGGATATACAGTAGGTCAGGATAGAAATCATAATATTCGTGCTTCTGTGCAAACAGGATTCCGAAACCCAACTACCCAGGATCTTTATATTGGATTAGATGTGGGTAGAGCTGTATTAGTAGGTTCTGCAGAAGATAATTTGGATAGAGATGTTAGAACGTTTGATGATGTTAGTGGTGAAGGCCGAAGTATTCTGGGCTCAAATACAGTTACTATAGTAGGTAGATCTGCTTATGAAAATTCTTTTTCAGCCAGTTCGGTACAAAATGGAGCGCCACAAGCCTCTACTGCAAGTACTGTTGATCCAGAAAAAATTCTTGCCTTTGAACTTGGATATCGTGGCAAGATAGATAAATTTATTATTGATCTAAGTGGTTATTTTAATCAATATAGTGATTTCATTTCTCAACAAAACGTTATCGTTCCATACTATGGTCAGGTGGGAGATCAAAGCTTATCGTTAGCGGCGTTAGAAAATGATGATTTTAGAATTTACCAGGCATATACGAATTCTAATGTCGATATAAAATCCTTTGGAGCCACTATAGGAGTTAATGTTAAGTTGCCTATGGATTTTGACCTTGGAGCGAATTATACGTATGCAAAACAAGATTTTGATGAAGAAGATGATCCAGATTTTGTAACTAGTTTTAATACGCCAGAGCATAAAGTAAAAGCTACTTTTGGTCATACAGATTTGTTTAAAAATTTTGGTTTTAACACTAGTTTTAGATGGAGTGATGATTATTTCTGGGAAGCTTCGTTTGGAAATGGAGATATACCCTCTTTTTCTGTCTTCGATGCACAGATAAATTATAAAATTCCAAAATTGAAAACTACCCTAAAAGCAGGGGCAACTAATATTGGTGGAGATGAATATTTTACAGCATTTGGTACTGGATTCATAGGATCTCAATATTACATAGGTTTATCAATTAATAATTTGTAATCGAAAATTATAACAAAGAAATTAAGATATGAAATGAGCATAACTAAAATTCTTGAGTGTAGTAGAAAATGATCATTATGCGAATTCCATGTCTGTGCTGAGCATAGTCGAAGCATGACAATTAAAAAATAAATAAAAATAAAACAAATGAATACTCAATATAAATGGCTACTAATCCTATTGGTTTTTGGGTTTATAGGTTGCGAATCAGACGATGATGCTCCTGTAACAGACGCAGAAGTGGCAATTACTTCAGGAACGGCAGATTTCTCAAAATTTGTTGCTTTAGGAAACTCTTTAACTGCAGGTTTTACGGATGGAGCCTTGTTTATAGCAGGACAAGAAGATTCTTATCCCAATATTTTAGCACAACAATTTGCTAAAGCAGGAGGTGGAGAGTTCACGCAACCTTTAATGAATGATAATATTGGAGGGGTGTTGTTAGGAGGAACTCAAATTCAAGGGCCAAGACTCTATTTTTATAGTGATCCAGACCCTGAGCCACCAAATTTATCTGGTCCAACACCTTTAGGAATTGTTCCGCCAACAGATTTCGAAGCAGAAAATCCCACTACAGATATTACAAGTCCGTTAAGTGGTTCTTTTAATAATATGGGTATACCAGGAGCTAAAAGTTTTCACCTCGTAGCTCCGGGATATGGAGATGTTGCTGGAGTACCAGTGGGAACAGCAAATCCATATTATGCAAGAATAGCTTCTAGTGCTACATCTACTGTGTTAGAAGATGCGATGGCACAAAATCCAACATTTTTCTCGTTGTGGATTGGTAATAATGATGTGTTAGGGTATGCGCTTTCCGGAGGAGAATCAGATCCGGGCATGGCAGATCCAATTACTGATATAGGGATCTTTACTAACGTATACAATACATTAGTCTCCACCTTAACTTCAGGCGGAGCAAAAGGGGTGGTTTTTAATATTCCAGATGTAACTTCAATAGCACATTTTACAACAGTTCCATTCGCTCCATTAGATCCGACAAACCCTGGTTTTGGACCCCTGATCCCAACACTAAATGCTCAATTTGCGTCCCTAAATGGTGTTTTTGCCTTCTTAGGGGTTCCTGAAAGGTCTATCCAATTTGCAACAGATGCTGCAAGTGCCGTGGTAATAAAAGATGAATCGCTTACGGATCTTTCTACTGAGATTACTCAAACACTAATAGCAAATATGGTAGATCCTGGTACAGCTGCCGTAACAGGGTTTTTATATGGTCAGGCAAGACCGGCAAATGAAAATGACTTGTTAGTACTACCTAGTTCTTCAATTATTGGTCAGGTAAATACAGATGCAGTAGCAACTTTAATGGGTCTTGGATTATCGCAAGAACAAGCTGGGCAATTAGCCGTTAATGGTGTTACCTATCCATTAGAAGATAAATGGGTGCTTTTGCCCAGTGAACAACAAGAAATAGCTACAGCTACAACAGCATTTAATGCAGTTATCGATGCTGCTGTACAACAAGAAGGTTTAGCTTTTGTGGATGCTAATGGATTCTTAAATGAGGTTTCTGAAGGAGGAATTCAATATGATGAATTCTTAATACAGGGCAATTTAGTGTTTGGTGGCTTATTTTCTTTAGATGGAGTGCATCCAACAGCTAGAGGTTATTCATTTTTGGCTAATGCTGCCTCTGAAGCAATTAATACGACTTATGGTTCTACTTTACCAATGGTAAAAGCGGCTGATTACCCAACTTTTTATTCGCCGTCACTTCAGTAGAAAATAAAACATTCTAAAAGCCCATTTGATATATCAAATGGGCTTTTTTCATACAATTTCTTGAGTGGTTTGAGGTATATATTTCCTTTCTATAAATTGAAAATAGATAGTGAATGCAAGTGAAATAATCAGATATGCAATGATTGTATAAGTCGCTCCATTTAATAAAGAGTCTATCCCAAACCAACCATTCTCTGTAGTAATTAGAAACAATCCGATCCCTACCTTAATAACCTCGGCATATATCGAAATAATATGGCGATCCATTAAAGAGGTATATGCAAAAATTGAAATAGCTAAAAAAATAGCGTATTTAACAATTTGAATAAATTCGAGATCACCAAAACTGATTAATAAATAGTACATTAAAACCAGAGTGGCTGTTAATTGTATCCATGACCATAATTTTAGGGATAGCGAACTTTCAGTTTTATATTTCTCTCTGGTATAAGGATCTGTTATAATATGAATAGGGTATTTTTCTTTTACATCATCTGGCCTCCATCCTGTTGGCATGTACCATATTCTTATTTTGTCCCACCAGTTTTTTGTCCTCCAGGCATCTTTTAGTATTCCCCATGCATGCATAAAATTGATCAAAAAAGGATTCCAGGTGTTTACTGGTTTTTTTACACCATATACAGGAGGTTTTTCTGGGATTTCTTCCTGAAAGGTTCCAAAAAGTTTATCCCAAAAAATGAATATCTGAGAGTAATTTTTATCCAAATATTCATCATTAATGGCATGATGTACCCTATGATGAGATGGAGTAACAAGTATATGCTCCAAAATCCCCATTTTATTTACTAACCGAGTATGATACCAAAACTGAGCAAACAAATGAATAGGAGCAATTAAGGCTACTACCTCTGCAGGAATACCTAACAAAGCCAATGGGATGTATAAAAAGAAATAAATAGAAATTATAGCCGAAACACTTTGTCGAAGAGCGCAGGCTAGATTAAATTCCTCACTACTATGATGTATGATATGCCTATTCCATAATAAATTTATGGTGTGGTTAAAACGATGTGACCAATAGCCTACAAAATCTAAGCCTATAAATGTCAAAAAATAAACCAATACAGATGATTTAATTTCAATTAAGGCCATTTTGTCTACCAACCAATCGTAACTTATAATAATTATAGCAAGACCTGTAAGACTCCTTAATGAGTCTGTTATACCAGAACTTAAGCTTGATATAGTATCCATAGCTTCGTTAACCGGTATTCCTTTTAATCGGCTTACGAAATATTCTATCAAGATAAGAAGTATAAATCCAGGAATCGCATAGCTTAATGCAATTGCGTACGTTTCCATTACTTTCCTTTTGAGTAAAAATACAAAAATTAATGATTCTTTTATTTGTATAGTTCACAAGAATTAGTATAATCATACTAAAATATAATATTAATTAGTATATTTGTACTATAAATTCTAATATTGTGGCAAATACAAAGTCAGAAATCATTAAACATGCCGTTGTTCTTTTTAATAAGAAAGGGTTTTTTAATGTGAGTGTTATGGATATCGCAAGTTCTGTAGGGATAAGCCCTGGTAATTTTACGTATCACTTTAAAAAGAAGGAATTTTTGCTATCCGCTATTCAGGAAGAAATTATAAATAACTCTGTTGATATTATGCCGAAAGGACAATATGTTACCCTGGATCATTTTGAAGAAATGTTCAGGAAATTCTATGCTATTCAGCAACGATACAGTTTTTTTTTCCTTGACATATCTTACCTTATAGTAGAATATCCTTCGATTATGGATGGCTATAAGACAGCTACCAAACAGAGGTTTGTTGATGCAAGAAAGTTGGTAGATCACTTCATTACATCAGGGAGATTGCTTGTAGAGAATGATCGAATAGATTATAATGTTGTTATTCATAATCTTTGGATGGTAAGTACCTTTTGGACCACAAGTACCGCACTAATTGATAAAAAGAACAGCGCTCTATTAAATAACTCTCCAATAGACGCTTTATGGGGGATTTTAGCCCCGTACCTTACTAAAAAGGGATATGATGAATATCAAGAGATACTTCATTTTAAAAGCGAAAAAGTAAACACAATTTTTAAAAAATGAAATCATGGCAGTACCTAATCCTCCTTTAGACATGTTTCCTGAAAACATTCCATTACCTCCAAAATTTAATGATGTACAACAAGAAAGAGAATATCTGAAAAAGAAACTCACAGGAGCTTTTAGAATATTTGGTAAATTTGGCTTTTCTGAAGGTGTAGCTGGGCACATTACTGTTCGAGACCCAGAGCATAAAGACCATTTTTGGGTAAATCCTTTCGGACTCTCATTCAATCTAATTAAGCCATCAGACCTATTGCTTGTTGATCATAATGGCAATGTTGTAGAAGGAAAACTTCCATTGAATAGGGCTGCCTTTGCAATTCACTCTCAGGTGCATGAGGCAAGACCAGATGTGGTAGCTGCTGCTCATGCACACTCAGTATACGGTAAAACATTTTCGACACTTGGAAGAGAACTTTCACCAATTACTCAAGACGCATGTGCTTTTTATAAGGATCACGCCTTATTTAATGACTATTCTGGGATTGTAAATGAGCTTGAAGAAGGTAAAAGAATTGCCAAAGCCCTTGATGATAACAAAGCTGCAATACTTCAAAATCATGGTTTAATTACTGTTGGGCACTCAATAGATGAGGCCGCTTGGTGGTTTATTACTATGGAACGTAGCTGTCAGGCACAGTTACTTGCAATGCAAACTGGCGAGAAATTAATCGAGATAGATCATGAAACAGCAATGAAAACACGAGCAGAACTTGGCTTCCCTATTGCTGGATATTTTCAATTTCAACCTATGTGGCAGGATATAAGTGCATCTTTAGATTTCATAAGAGTGTAAACAAAAAGAAATGCATTCCTGTTACCTACTAAATCAAAAAGTAACTTCTGTTATATTGTATTACAGTATTTTGACGATGAAAAGAGACCACAAAAACCGGTATTTCTTGGCTTAAAAAAAACAAAAGAAAATGAGTTATTTTTTTCATTTTAAAAGACTATATTTGCAGCCTGAAAAAAGGTCGTATTCGATATCATAGAGTACCTATCTTTTTAATATAGTTAAATACTAAACATTAAATAGTTATATAATGTCTAAAGTTACAGGTAAAGTATCTCAAATTGTAGGTCCGGTTATCGATGTAGAATTCGTAGCTGGTACCGAATTACCAAAAATTTATGATTCGTTAGAAATTAACAAAACAGACGGTAGTAAAATAGTGTTAGAGGTTCAGTCTCACATTGGTGAAGATACTGTGCGTACTATCGCAATGGATTCCAGTGATGGATTAAGCAGAGGAATGGAAGTTGTTGGAAATGGAGCTCCAATCCAAATGCCGATCGGCGGGGATGTATACGGACGTCTATTTAATGTTATTGGAGATGCTATTGATGGTCTTGGAGATCTTCCAAAAGAAGGAAAAAATGGTCTTCCTATTCACCGTCAAGCACCAAAATTTGAAGACCTATCAACTTCTACAGAAGTTTTATTTACAGGGATTAAAGTAATCGACCTTATCGAACCTTATGCAAAAGGTGGTAAGATTGGTTTATTTGGTGGTGCCGGAGTAGGTAAAACAGTATTGATTCAGGAATTGATTAATAATATTGCAAAAGGTCACGGTGGTCTTTCTGTTTTCGCAGGAGTAGGAGAAAGAACTCGTGAAGGAAATGACCTTTTACGTGAGATGTTAGAGTCTGGAATTATCAAATATGGTGATGATTTTATGCACTCTATGGAAGAAGGAGGATGGGATCTTTCTAAGGTTGACAAAGAAGTAATGAAAGAATCTAAAGCTACTTTCGTATTCGGACAAATGAATGAGCCACCAGGAGCACGTGCTCGTGTTGCACTTTCTGGTCTTACGATTGCAGAATATTTCCGTGATGGAGCCGGAGACGGACAAGGAAAAGATGTACTTTTCTTCGTAGATAATATCTTCCGTTTTACACAAGCAGGTTCTGAGGTGTCAGCACTTCTTGGGCGTATGCCATCTGCGGTAGGGTACCAACCTACATTAGCTTCAGAAATGGGTGTGATGCAAGAGCGTATTACTTCTACAAAGAAAGGATCTATTACATCTGTACAAGCAGTATATGTACCTGCAGATGACCTTACGGATCCTGCGCCAGCAACAACATTTGCTCACTTGGATGCAACAACCGTATTATCTCGTAAGATTGCAGAGCTTGGTATTTATCCAGCAGTAGATCCATTAGATTCTACATCAAGAATTCTTTCTGCAGATATTTTAGGAGATGAGCACTATAACTGTGCACAACGAGTAAAAGAGCTATTACAACGTTATAAAGAATTACAAGATATTATTGCTATCCTTGGTATGGAAGAATTATCTGAAGAAGATAAATTAGCGGTAGGACGTGCACGTCGTGTACAACGTTTCTTATCTCAGCCATTCCACGTAGCAGAACAATTTACGGGTATCCCAGGATGTTTAGTTGATATCAAAGATACTATCAAAGCCTTTACTATGATTATGGATGGTGAATTAGATCACTTACCAGAAGCGGCATTTAACCTTAAAGGTACAATCGAAGAAGCTATCGAAGCAGGTGAGAAAATGTTAGCTGAAGCGTAAATTAGTATCCAGTAAGCAGTAGCAGTAATCAGTACTGCAAACTGATACTGAATACTGCAAACTATTAAAAGTATGTATTTAGAAATAGTAACTCCAGAAGCAGTATTATTTAGTGGTGAAGTAACTTCGGTTGCAGTACCAGGAGTAGACGGAGAGTTTCAGATGTTAGATAATCACGCACCTATTATTTCTTTGTTAGCAAAAGGAAATGTAAAGGTGTATGGAGATATGAATTTAGAAGAAGAAGTTGCAGATAAATTTACCAAAGGTGAAAATGGAGCAACATTACTTCCAATAAACTCTGGAACCATTGAAATGAAAGATAATAAAGTGATTGTTTTGGCAGACTAAACAATTATTCTTTTATAAAAACAAAAAACACCTTCAATTTTGAGGGTGTTTTTTTGTTTAGAGCTAGAAACATAGTATTCAGTTTTATTTAACAGACCCAACAATTAAGAAATGATATCATAAAACAGGGATAAACTATAGATAATCTTATTTGAGAGTAAATTGTTAATTTTAGTAGTTAACTAACCTAAATACTCTTAAAATGAAAAAATTTACTTTAATTACAGTAGTAATCGCTGCCTTTTTAAGTTGTGAAACAACAGAGGACTCACCTATTGAGCAAAATCAGGCCAAAAGTCAAAACAATCAAAGCTTTTATCTTGATTTGGCATATCATCACGCCCCTGTACATTATCAAGATGTAGATCGAACAGGTTCACACGGATTGAAAGGAAAAGCAGATTATATTACTCGATATGATTTTGATGGAGATCTAAATGCCAAAAACAACTGGAACAATATTTCTAACTCATCGAGAAAAGGAAATGCAGTAGGGTATTATTCTGTAGTAGAAACTATTACGCACTATTTCATTACCTATGCGTTCTTTCACCCTAGAGATTGGACAGATATTTGGTTTCTGTATCGTTTTGATGAACATGAAAATGATCTCGAAGGAGTGCTTACTATTGTTAAAAAAGACAATTCTACCTACGGAAAAGCGTTAGGAGCTGTAACCGTATTTCATTCTGATTTTTATTCTTATAAAGCTCCGGATACTGAGCTATCCAGCGGAAATGAAGGAATTGATGGAACCCTTACTTTAGAAAATGATAATGGTGTTAATCGTTTTAAAACTTCAGCAGAAGCCAAAGGACATGGTATTAAAGCACACGCCAAACAAAAACCTGGAGGCAGTGACTATGTGGTGTATTACCCTAGCAAAACAATGAGCGAATACCCCTCAGATATATACGATAGAAACGTAAAATATAAATTGGTCAATATTTTTGAAAATAATGGAATGTGGGAACAGAGATTTAATACAAACCTATTTAGTAATGCTAAATCCTTTCAGAAATCTTATGGTAACGGTTCTGCCAATGCTCCCTGGAACTGGGATGACAAAGATGATGGAGATAATCAAGGCCTGCTAAAAGGTGGGATTGCTTATTATCCTGCGCATCTAGTCGATGAATACTTTAATGGGCTTGGGGATTTTAGTAAAACCTATATATACAACCCTTATTTAGAGATCGAGTAACTGCAAAGTATAAGTTATTCTAATATTTAAAAGGCCAATTTTGGCCTTTTTTATGGTATTAACTTACTTAAATCAAGGTTTAAATCCTATAACAAGGTAAGAAATATCCTTTAAAATTTAGTTTTTCATGACAAAACCCCAAAAAGTTTGGTACTTTTGATAGATATCTCATTATCATGAAAAAGTATTTTAACACCTTGTCTTGCCTTTTATTGCTAATAATGCTGCTAGGTTGTAGTAGTGATGATGACAGCAACATAGACCTTGGAGGTATAGATATAGACCCGCCAACTGATCCTAATGTCTCTAACCTCTGTGAGAATGGTATAGCGGGAGGAATTTATCCCTGTAGTGGGTTTGATTTAGTAGCTAGAGTTCCTTTAAATGTAATGGGTGCTGGTGAAGCTAATGATAGCTGGGGATGGACAGACCCACTTGATGGAAAAGAATATGCATTGATTGGATTGAATAATGGTACAGCATTTATCGATATTTCTACTCCAGATGCTCCGATATACCTTGGGAAACTCCCAACTGCAACAGTAAATAGTCCTTGGAGGGATGTTAAAGTCTACCAAAATCATGCTTTTATTGTAAGTGAAGCCCCAGGTCATGGGATGCAGGTTTTTGATCTCACAAGATTGCGTGATATTGCTAATCCACCACAGACTTTTGATGCAGATAAACATTTCACCGATTTTGGTAGTGCACACAATATCGTTATTAATGAAGATTCTGGTTTTGCCTATGCCGTAGGAACTGATAGATTAGGAACGTATCAAGGAGGTCCGGTGTTTATTAATATACAAGACCCTAAAAACCCAATTGCTGAAGGAGGATTTCTTTCTACTGGCGATAGAGCATATAGTCATGATGCACAAGTAATAAATTATCAAGGACCAGATGGTGATTACACAGGTCAGGAAATTCTTATTGGTAGTAATGAAATAGAAATAGTGATAGCTGATATTACAGATAAAAATAATCCCATTACAATATCCACTGTCAAATATTCCGATGTAGGATATACACATCAAGGATGGTTTACCGAGGATATGAAATATTTCATACTTGGTGATGAAACCGATGAGCAGGAAGTAGGTTTTAATACCCGAACCATTATTTTCGATTTTACAGATCTTGACACCCCCAAAGAACATTTTACGTATACAGGCCCAACACCAGCCATTGATCACAATGGATATGTAAAAGGGGATACATTTTATTTGGCTAACTACAGAGCCGGTGTACGAGTAATAGATATTTCTGATATTGGAAACAAAAACATTACAGAAATTGGTTTTTTTGATACATACCCCACTAATGATAGTGCAAGTTTTGAAGGTGTATGGAATGTATATCCTTATTTTGAAAGCGGTAATATCTTGATTAGCGATATCGAAAGAGGACTCTTGTTAATTCATGCTAGTGCTCCGTAAACGGAACCAAATTTTCTATTCTTACTTGGTTGAACCGAAATACATTTCAACTTAATTCATTACCTCATTCGATTTTAACACCCCTCCTTTTTTCTAAGGGTCTTTTATATGCCAAAAAATGTTAAAAACGTTAAAAAGAGTTAAAACATTGATTGTCCAGCATAGTATTTACTAAATATCAAAAATAAAATCGATAAATTAGTTAATTATTTGAATTTTAAACTGTTAAAGTATGACATAAAACTAGTTGCTTAGCTAACTCTTAAAACACAAACTCAATGAAAAATTTAACTACTCTTCTGCTGGTACTTACAGCAGTATTTTCTTATGGGCAAACTCCTTGCCAAAATGGACTTGCTGGTTCATATCCCTGTAATGATTATGATTTAATGTCACGTATTTCTCTTTCTACTATGAGTGCCGGTGCCGGTAACGATAGTTGGGGATGGACAGATCCTACTAATGGAAATGAATACGCACTTATTGGTCTTAATAACGGAACCGCATTTATAGATATATCTAATCCAACCAACCCTGTTTACCTTGGTAAATTACCTACAGCTACTAGTAATAGTTCATGGAGGGATGTAAAAGTGTACAAAGATCACGCTTTTATTGTAAGTGAAGCCTCTGGTCATGGGATGCAGGTTTTTGATCTTACTCGATTACGTAATGTGTCAAATCCACCTCAAACATTTACGGCAGATACTCGATATACAGAATTTGGGAATGCCCATAATATTGTAATTAACGAAGACACCGGCTATGCATATGTTGTTGGTGCACAAAGAAATTCTGGACCATACAGAGGAGGTCCTCTTTTTATTAATATTCAAGACCCTAAAAACCCAATTAATGCTGGTGGATTTCTATCTGGCGGACAAAGAGCATATACTCATGATGCTCAGGTAGTAACGTATACAGGTCCTGATGCTACGTATTCTGGTAGAGAAATACTAATTGGTAGTAACGAGATTGAAGTCGTAATAGCTGATATTACGGATAAAGCTAACCCAGTTACCTTATCAACTATAAAATATTCTGATGTAGGATATACTCATCAGGGTTGGTTTACAGAAGATATGAGGTATTTTATACTAGGTGATGAAACCGATGAACAAGGAGTAGGTTTTAATACAAGAACAGTAATCTTTGATTTTCTGGATTTAAATAATCCTAAAGAACATATGACTTATACAGGTCCTACGGCTGCTATTGATCATAATGGGTATGTAAAAGGAAATAAATTTTACCTGGCTAATTATAGAGCAGGTATTAGAGTTATTGATATTTCTGATATAGGAAATAAGAATATCACAGAAATAGGTTCTTTTGATACCTACCCATCCAGTAATGGAGCAGCATTTAATGGTGTATGGAATGTCTACCCCTATTTTAATAGTGGAAATATAGTGATAAGTGATATTGAAGGCGGATTTTTCTTAGTACGTCAAAGTACTCCTGCGGTATGTAACGCTACAACACCAGCATCAGTATCGGCATCTAATATTGGATCAACAGATGCTACAATAAGTTGGAACTCTGTTTCTGGAGCAACATACGATGTTAGATATCGGGCTGCAGGAACTTCTTCATGGACAACTGCTTCGGTTTCAGGAACATCATATACCATTTCAGGACTTTCGCCAACAACACAATATGAGGCCCAGGTAAGAAGCAAATGTTCAGATGGGAGTACTTCTCAATATAGCAGTTCTACTAATTTTACGACTATAGCAGTACAGTTGAACTATTGTGATTCTAATGGAAATAATGTTTCTGATGAATATATTAGTAATGTATCATTAGGCACTATAAATAATAATTCTGGAGCTTCTTCTGGAGGATATACTTTTTATGGTAATTTAACCACAAATCTGGCAAAGGCAAGTTCAAATGCAATTGCTATTACTCCAACATGGACAGGTACGATATACAGTGAAGGGTATAGTGTGTGGATTGACTATAATCAAGATGGAGATTTTGCAGATGCCGGCGAGCAAGTATGGTCGCAAAGCGCAACCAGGAATACTCCTGTTGGTGGAACATTTACAGTCCCTTCAAGTGCAGCACTTGGATCGACCAGGATGAGGGTTTCAATGAAATATAATGGCGTTCCAACATCTTGCGAATCATTTCAATATGGAGAAGTTGAAGACTATACTGTAAACATTACTGGAGATGGTGGTCCAGGTCCTGGAGTGTGTGCCGGTGGTATATCTTCTTTTCCTTATAACCAAGGATTTGAAAACACCTTAGGTTCATGGTCACAATCATTGGCAGATGATATCGATTGGACAGTTGATTCTAATGGTACTCCTTCGAGAAATACCGGACCTGCAAGTGCAGATCAGGGTACCTATTATGTGTATGTAGAAGCCTCAGGAAATGGAACAGGATTTCCGGATAAGCAAGCAATATTAACATCGCCTTGTTTTGACCTTAGTAGTGCAACTTCTGCTACATTCTCATTTGCATATCACATGTTTGGTGCTGCTGATATGGGTAGTATAGCGGTTGAAGCATCATCAAATGATGGAGCTTCCTGGACAAGTATATGGAGCCAAACAGGTAATCAAGGAAATTCGTGGAATACCGTTACCCTTAATATCTCTCAATATACGGGCGGAGCATTAAAATTAAGATTTAATAGAGTAACAGGAAGCACGTGGCAAGCTGATATTGCAATTGATGATATTTCTATTACTAGCGATAGCACAGTAAGTAGTACTGCAGCTGTGCAGAATAAGGTAAAATTAATTATTTACCCTAATCCGGTTACTGAAGCGATTAATATATCCCCTGCGATTAATAAATCTGCAAACTTTGAAATTAGGAACTTCTTAGGGCAATTGATAAAGCAAGGAACCGTTATTAATACTATAGATGTAAATAGTTTAAAATCGGGAGCATATTTCCTAAGAATTATCACTGATAATAAAGTTTTATCAAGTCGTTTTATTAAACAATAACGATAAAACAAACAAAGATTAAAAAAATGAAATTTTCTAAGTATGTTTTGCTTGGGTTATTCGTTTCTTCATTACTAATTACAGGATGTAGTGGTAGTGATGATAGCGAAGTACAAAATCCAGTTAGCGAACCTGACCCAGACCCTGTTCAGGAAGTCGATGATCAGATTGATTGGGTTAAAACCTTTGGAGGAACTAATGAAGATAATGCTCTATCACTAGTCGAGGCTAGTGATGGAGGTTATGTTCTTGCCGGATATACACAAAGTATTGATGGGGATATCACTGATAAAACCGCTACCGATAGTGATTATTGGGTGTTAAAACTCTCAAAAAACGGAAGTGTTTTATGGAGCAAAACCTATGGTGGTTCTGCAGATGATAGAGCCGAAAAAATCATCAAAACTTCCGATGGAGGTTATGCATTGGTAGGATATAGCCGAAGTTTAGACGAAGATGTGGCGGCAAATGCAGGCCTGCAAGACTATTGGATTGTAAAACTGGATTCTGAAGGAAATATACTTTGGGAAAAGAGTTTTGGATTCTCGGGTATAGATAGAGCATTTTCTGTTGTACAAGCACAAGACGGCGGATATTTTATAACCGGATTTCTTGATGTAACTGCTAGCGGAGGAGATGGTAACGATAATCGTAGTAGCTCCCAAAGACATGGGGTAGGAGAATTCTGGGGAATTAAACTTGATGCCTTAGGAGAAAAAGAATGGCGACGTTATTATGGAGGAACCAATAATGATCGAAGTTATGATGCCGTTCAAACTCAGGATGGAGGCTTTTTAATGATAGGTTCTTCAGAAAGTGTTGATTTTGATATTACCAATAGTAAAGGAAGTTATGACTTTTGGGCTGTAAAAATTAATGGTGAAGGCACTAAGTTATGGCAAAAATCATTTGGCGGATCAGAAATTGATGTAGGTTATGCCATTGCTGATAGTGGAGACGGAAAATTTCTTATTGTAGGAGATTCTAGAAGCCAAGATGGTGATGTTTCTAAAGCAAAAGGTAATGCAGACCTTTGGGTCATCCAAATAGATGGAAATGGTAATCTAATTTGGGAAAAATCTATTGGAGGCACCGAATTTGACACAGGTAGAAGTATCTCTAAAATGCAAAACGGAAATTATATCATTACTGGTAATTCAAGAAGTAGTGATGTTGATATAACACAAAACAGAGGACAAAGTGATGCTTTGAGCGTTATTATCAACAGTAATGGAGAAATACAATGGAAAACGGTTAATGGAGGTAGCCTCGCAGAATTTGGAGAAGGTTGTATAGAAACTAGTGACCAAAAAATAGTGGTTGTAGGTAACTCTGAAAGTAGCGACTTTGATATCCCAAACAATAAAGGATCCAAAGACGCATTAATCATTAAATACAAATAATAAACACACAATGAAAAAAATAATATATATCTTTTTAGCAATCGTAATAAGTGTAGTGTCATGTAAAGATGATGACGATAATGCTATTACACCACCAGAAACATTTGGTACGGTTGCACTTGATTTTAAAAACACAATCAATAATACCGGTATAGAATTAGGTACAGATTCATATACTAATGCAAGCAATGAAGAGTATACCATTTCTGAATTAAAATACATCATAAGCAATATTGTTTTAATTAAAGAAAATGGTGAAGAATTTAAGTACCCTGTAGAACGAAGCTACTTTGTAATTAATGAAGAAGTGGTGGCAAGTAAAAAAATAAGCCTTGCAGACATCAATACTGGAGAATATACTAAAATTAGATTTGGTTTTGGAGTAGAGGCGTCTAAATACCCATTTGAGTCGGGTATGGCTGATTTTATTCCTACTGCAGAAGAAAACGGAATGTTATGGTCTTGGTCTGCTGGATATAAATTCCTTAAATTTGAAGGAACATTTACATTTGGTGCTAAAGTCGACGAACCTTTTATAATTCATGTAGGTAGTCATGGAGCTACGTTGGATAATTATCAAGAAATAACAGTAGACTTACCTGAAGCATTAACGATAGCAGAATCATCATCACCAGAAGTTGCAATAAATGTTGATGTAGCCAAGGTTTTTGATAGTACAAACACACATTCTTTAGATAAAGCAAGTAATGTGCAGGTGGATCCGGTTAATGCTCCAATAATTGCTAAAAACATAAGCACCATGTTTAGCGTGACTGGTGTTACTAATTAAAATAAAGTTGAAACTACTTTCATATTATATAATAGTTATTCTTTTCGGAGCTTCATGTAGCTCCGAAAAGGATGATTATGTCTCTATTACACCACCAGAAGAAGAGATTGAAAATGCTAAATTAGAATTTACAGTTCCAGCAAATTTTCCTGAGCCTAGCTATAACGTTTCACTTAACCCTCCTACCGAAAAAGGGTTCGAATTAGGCAAAAAACTCTTTTATGAGGGGAAATTAGCATCAGATGGAGTAATTTCTTGTGGGTTTTGTCATATACAAGATTTTGCATTTACCCATCATACTCATATTGTTAGTCATGGTGTAGATGGTGCTTTAGGTACGCGTAATGCACAACCCTTGCATAATATGGCATTTATGAAAGAATTTACATGGGACGGTGCTGTAATGCATTTAGATTTACAACCTATTGTACCTATTACTGCAGAGGTAGAAATGAATGAAACCTTTAACAGTATTCTTAAAAAATTAGAAGATGAACCAGAATACGTAAAACTATTTGCCGAAGCATTCGAAGATCAAAAAATCAATTCTGAGAATATGCTCAAAGCCCTTTCTCAATTTATGATCATGATGGTTTCTGCTAATTCTAAATATGATAAAATAGAAAGAAATGAAGGTTCTGTTTTTACGGATGACGAAAAAGCAGGTTTTGATCTTTTTAATACGAAATGCGCCTCTTGTCACTCAGGAACACTTTTTACAGATCAATCTTATCGTAATAATGGTCTTGCCGTTGATCCAGAGTACAATGATATCGGAAGAAAACGAGTAACAGGTCTTGAAGCAGATATGCAAAAATTCAAGGTACCGAGTCTAAGAAATATTGAACTTACGTTTCCGTATATGCATGACGGTAGATTTACAACATTAAACGATGTTTTAAATCACTACAGTGATGGTATGGTAGATTCAGCAACCTTAGATCCAATGTTTAAGGATGAAAGTGGTAGTATTGTTGGGGTACCAATGACAGATATAGAAAAGCAACAAATCATAGCATTTCTAAAAACACTAACAGATGATGATTTTGTTAATGATCAGCGTTTTGCTGAATTTTGATTATCTTAAATATTAAAATTAATTACACATACCATTAATCATTTCTCTCTATGGGAGAAACAGGAATGAGGGATGGCTAAAAACAATGTGGAATTAACTTTTAGATTCAATATAGATACATTATTTCCAATCCCATTGCATGATGTGCCAGGTGGTAACACCGTCAGAATCATATACAAGCAAATCTGTAAATCCTACGGTATAATGTGCCTGTAATGAGCGGTTATTGTTTGCAGCGACTTCGGTAATAAGTAGATCATACTTCGACTTCAATTCATCTCGCATTTTATAATATAATCCTCTAAAAATGCCTTGTTTTCGATAAGCTTTATCAATACATATTTGCCCCATTACAATATAGGATACTTTATGATCTATTTGCGTATCTATTTTGTCAAACATGGGTTTTAAAACCTCTATATCATCTTTAAAATCTTTAACCATAGATAGGGCATATCCGACCACGTTATTACCATCCTTTGCTATGATATGAGGTTGTACATCATTCATTCTTTCTAAAACATCCAGATCATGTTGTACAGTTACAAAACCCTCTTTCTGTTTTTCGGTCATAGAGATTGAGGAAGGTAAATTAGTGCGTTGAAGCTGAATAATTTGTCGTAATTCTTCTATAGTAGATACAATGGTATAGTTAATCTTTTTCATTCTGATAGGTATACTTTAGGATGTCTCGATAAAGTTAATGCATTGTCTATATTTGTAAAGATAAATAAAGCTAAAGGATTGAAAACATTTCCTAATAAACTGCAAAAAAAAATAGATCAACGCAAAGAAAGTAATGCTTTGCGAAAACTTTCTGAGCAAAACAATCTGGTTGATTTCTCATCTAACGATTACCTGGGTTTTGCGTTATCAAAGACAATTTTCGATAGGTCACATCAATTATTAATTGAAAAGAATAGATATCAAAACGGAGCAACGGGTTCTCGTTTATTGTCTGGCAATCATAAATTATATACAAATACCGAAAAAATACTTACTGATTTTCATGATACTGATGAGGCTTTGATCTTTAATTCAGGATATGATGCTAATGTTGGTTTTTTTTCTTCGGTTCCTCAAAGGGGGGATTTAATTTTTTATGATGAATTGATCCATGCCTCGATTCGGGATGGAATCCAAATGAGTAATGCCAAATCATACAAATTCACTCATAATGATTTAGAAAATCTTCGCTGGCACATTGAACGTAGTCGAAATGCAAACAGCGATAACAAAGAACTATATGTTGTAACCGAATCAGTTTTCTCTATGGATGGAGATTCGCCAGACCTTAAAGGTTTTGTTGATTTTTGCAAATCCAATGCTTGTCATCTAATTGTAGACGAAGCACATGCTACCGGAATTTTTGGAGAGAGCGGTGTAGGCCTGCTTCAGGAATTGGGGTTAGAAAATCAAGTATTTGCCAGGATCAATACCTTTGGTAAGGCACTAGGATGTCATGGAGCAGTGATTTTGGGATCAGAAAAATTAAAAAGCTTTTTGATTAATTTTGCCAGGAGTTTTATCTATACCACCGGGTTACCACCACATTCATTGGCTACAATTCAGTCGGCTTACCAAGAATTACAAAGTACTGTCGAAATCGAAAAATTGCATCAAAATATACAGTTCTTCAATAAAAAAATAGAAACTACGAATTTAAAATCAAGATTTATTGAAAGTAATTCTGCAATACATTGTTGTATTATTTCGGGTAATGCAAATGTAAAAAGTGTAGCTGCTAAAATGAAAGAGAAGGGATTTGATGTAAAACCTATTTTATCACCTACCGTACCTCAAGGTAAAGAACGATTGCGTTTTTGCCTGCATAGTTTTAATTCTAAAGAGGAAATTAACGAAGTTTTAGAGTTGTTGGCTACCTTTGTGAAAGTAGAGAAGAAGGATTCAAAAAAATAATTATACATTTTTTCAGTATCCCTCATTCTTATTTCTCCCTAAAGGAGAAATGATTTAAAGTATGAATAATTAATTTTTTAACTTTTTAAATAAATTAGAACACGCCATTGCTCCCTCTCCACTTTGGGGAGAGGGTTGGGGTGAGGGGCTTATGAAAAAAATATTCATTACAGGAATAGGAACCGATGTTGGAAAAACTATTGCTTCAGCAATTGTGGTCGAAGCGCTGCAAGCAGATTATTTTAAACCAATACAAGCTGGAGATTTAGACTTTTCAGACACCGATAAAGTAAAGCAAATGGTGTCTAATCTAAAATCACATTTCCATAAAAACAAGTACGCATTACATACTCCAATGAGTCCGCATGCCGCTGCAGAAATTGATAATATAACTATTGAAACCGACAAAATTATTCTTCCGGAAACGGATAATAATTTAGTAATTGAAGGTGCAGGAGGCTTGTTAGTGCCTTTAAACAATACCGAAACTATAATAGATATTATAAAACCTGAATACAAAGTTATCGTAGTATCTAGACATTATTTAGGAAGTATTAACCATACTTTGATGACCTTAGAGATTTTGAAAAATAAAGGATGCAATCCTGCTATTATTTTTAATGGAGAAGAGCACAAAACTACAGAAGATATTATCAAAAAAATGACAGGAGTTCAAGTGATAGGCAGAATTAATAACGAACCTTATTTTGATACAACGGTAGTTAAAGAGTATGCAGAATTGTTTAAGGAAACGTTAGAATCGCTTTAATTTGTGATACCAGCGGTGTACATTGAGCTTGTCGAAATGTAGGCTCGGATTCACAGGGTATGTAAGTGTTAAATTAAATCTTTTCCGCTTTAGCGGAAATAACATACGATATGACTTTAAAAGAAAGAGATAAAAAACACCTTTGGCATCCATTAACGCAGCATAAAATTCATCCTGAGGCATTACCTATTGTTAAAGCAAAAGGAGTTCTTTTATATGGTGAAGACGGCACAACATATATTGATGGTATTGCATCATGGTACACTGCGATGTATGGGCATTGCAATGATTATATTCTTCAGAAAGCTCAGGAGCAGATGCAAAAATTGGATCAAATTGTGTTTTCAGGATTTACACATGAACCGGCTATAAAATTATCTGAAGAGTTGATCAAAATCCTACCGGGGAATCAGGAGAAAATTTTTTTTTCAGATAATGGATCTACCGCAAATGAGGTAGGAATCAAAATGGCATTGCAGTACCATTTTAATAAAGGTGAGAAGAGAAATACAATCATAGCTTTTGAGGATGGTTTTCATGGCGATACATTTGGTGCCATGTCTGCCTCTGGTCTTTCGGTGTATAATGGCCCTTTTGAAGATTTTTTTATTGATGTAAAACGAATTCCGACTCCTAATTCGGAAAACATGGATAGCACTCTAAAGCAATTACAAGATATTATTAATACTAATCAAGTAGCTGCTTTTATTTATGAACCATTGGTACAAGGGGCAAACGCTATGCATATGTTTGAAGCAGAGCATCTGGATCAAATCCTGAATATTTGCAAAGAGAGCAAAGTGATTACAATTGCTGATGAGGTGATGACAGGTTTTGGCAAAACGGGAAAAAACTTTGCATCTGAGTATATAGAAACGAAACCGGATATTATTTCTATGTCTAAGGCGCTTACAGCAGGATTTGTACCCATGGCGGTCACTAGTTGTACACAAGAGATTTATGATGCATTTTTAGATGATTCGGTGGGTAAAGCTTTTTTTCATGCACACACCTACTCTGCTAATCCAATTGCATGTGCTGTAGCCATTTCGGGGGTAGAATTATTACATTCTGAAGAAATCCAGAATAATATTCAGAGGATTATTAAATCGCATGAGCAATTTAACGATAAAATTAAAGATCATCCTAAGGTAAAAACCACTCGGCAGAAAGGAATTATATATGCTTTAGATTTAAATATCGAAATGGATCGATATGGTAAAAAAAGATATGAGATTTTTAATCATTTTATAGAAAGCGGGGTCTTTTTAAGACCGTTGGGTAGCACAATTTATATTTTAGCTCCTTATGTAATTACAGAAGAGCAATTGAACACTATTTATGATGTGATTGTTGATTTATTAGAGGCACTATAAGTTATTGATCTTTCTGTTCATATCCCAATAAATCAATCTGCTCGTCGGTTTCAGATACTATAACATACATTTCTGTATAGGTCCATTGATCATTTTGTTTGGTTCCTACCACATACAATTGTGCTTCTCCATTTGGCCCTTTTATAGGGATAGAAATATCGGCGGTACCAACATTGTTTTTATAAGACAGATTACCATTCATAATACCATTGGTTTCTATAGGCTCTCCTAATATATCTACTATATATTCATCTTCGTTTACCTTTAAAAGGGCATCCTGATGAGGAACAGATTGTGTTATTAATTCACTAACTCCAAATATAACCGAGCCGAGAAATACAAAAAATAAAACAATGATGGTAAGGCAACCTCCAAGAGGGACTGCCCAACCCCAATTTCGGCTAAACCAACTTCTGTGCTGTATGTGATCATTCATAACTCGTTACAATATAGTTTTTTTACACATAAGTAGCCAAAATTTGTTTTTTGTTACGAAGAGTATACTTTTAAAGTATTGCAAAAAACATAAAATATATTGAACAAACCAGTACATTTGCCAAAACTTAAAAATTGCAGCAAACTATATCAATAACTGGGATTTCTTCTATTTCCTCATTAGGGATTTCATCTGAAGAGATATGGAAAAAATACAAAGATCAAACTCATTGTATTTCTTTTAAGGATTTTGGTGGAGAACAAACACCGATAGCTACACTTAGCCCTAAGGTAGCGCAGATAATTGCCAAATTAAGAGCAGAAAGCCATCATTTTGAATCATTAGATGATTCAGTTCTTTTTGGGATCTATGCAGCGAGGCAAGTTGTCAAAAGTGCCGAGTGGGATAAGGACAGTGATTTTGGTATTAATATAGGTTCTTCGCGAGGGGCAACGGGGCTTTTTGAGAAATACCATAAGGAGTTTCTTGAAAATGGTAAATCCTCAACACTAAGTTCGCCCACCACTACACTAGGAAACATTTCCTCCTGGATTGCTCATGACCTGCAAACTAATGGCCCTGTAATTAGCCATTCTATTACCTGTTCAACAGCATTGCATGCTGTGCTAAACGGCTTTGCCTGGTTACAATCAGGTTTAGCAGATAAATTTTTGGTAGGAGGAAGCGAAGCTCCATTAACACCATTTACGATAGCGCAAATGAAAGCATTAAAGATTTATGCTTCAGATAGCGAATCAAAATACCCTTGCCAGGCAATGAATTGGGAGAAAAATAGGAATTCTATGTTTCTTGGTGAAGGAGCAGCAATTGCCTGCTTAGAAAAAGGATATAAAGAAAATGCATTGGCTGTAATAAAAGGGATTGGGTATGCAACAGAACCTTTGAAACATAATATATCGATATCTACAGATGCCGATTGTTTTCAAAAGTCTATGAAAATGGCATTAGGAGAAATTTCAATAGATGAAATAGATGCGGTTGTTATGCATGCTCCGGGAACAGTAAAAGGAGATTTGGCAGAATACAATGCTATAAAAGCAGTTTTTGGGAACGCTATTCCTGCCTTGACCACAAACAAATGGAAAATAGGTCATACCTTTGGTGCCAGTGGAATTTTGAGCCTCGAACTAGCGATTTTAATGTTAAAACATCAGGAATTCATACCCGTTCCATTTGTAGAGTATAAGACAATTCCTCAAAAATTGAATAGAATTATTATAAATGCTGTCGGTTTTGGCGGAAATGCAGTTAGTATTTTGCTAGAATCAAACACATAAATTAACATTATTAAGTATAAATTGTAACTAAAAATAGGTGAATTTGATCTTTGTAATTTGTGTTTTTTAAAAGGAAACAATTACTTTTGATGATTCACATACCTTATTTTATGAGCGTTATTAGACACGATTGGACAAAGCAAGAGATTTTAGATATCTATAATAAACCTTTAATGGATTTGCTTTATGAAGCAGCGACCATTCATAGAGAGTATCATGACCCTAATACAGTACAAGTATCTACCCTGCTATCAATAAAGACTGGAGGATGCCCAGAGGACTGCGGATACTGCCCTCAAGCTGCCCGATATCATACAGATATCGAAGGAAATGATCTAATGAGTGTGCAGCAAGTAAAAGCTCAGGCACTACGCGCTAAAGCTTCAGGAAGTTCAAGAGTATGCATGGGAGCGGCATGGCGTAATGTTAAAGATGGACAGGAATTTGACAATGTTTTAGAGATGGTGCGTACCATCAATAAATTAGATATGGAAGTATGTTGTACGCTTGGGATGATCACAGAAAATCAAGCGCAACGTCTTGCTGAAGCTGGGTTATATGCCTATAATCATAATTTAGATACCTCAGAAGAATATTATAAAGAAGTAATCTCTACCCGTGGATATGAAGATCGTTTACAAACTATCGATAATGTTCGTAAAACCAATGTAACAGTTTGTAGTGGTGGTATTATCGGTATGGGAGAAAACGTTGAAGATCGTGCTGGAATGTTAGTAGCGCTATCAAAATTAAACCCACAGCCAGAATCTGTACCTATAAATGCATTAGTTGCAGTAGAAGGTACACCCATGGAAGAGGAAAAACCAGTATCTATCTGGGATATGATCAGAATGGTGGCTACCACCAGAATCATTATGCCAAAAACTCAAGTACGTTTATCTGCTGGGAGAACAGAAATGAGTAGAGAAGGACAAGCAATGTGTTTCTTTGCTGGTGCAAATTCTATTTTTGCCGGAGATAAACTACTCACCACTCCTAATCCAGATGTAAGTGAAGATATGGAGATGTTCAAGATGTTAGGTCTTCAGCCACAAAAACCATTCGTTAAAAAGGCACAACCAGATACTATTGAAGCTAAAGATTCAAAATTCGAACCTCTTGGAGAAAAACCAAAATGGTCAAGGCCTGACCATACGATTGAAAGAAATGAAAGTGCGAAGCAAAAAGCTAAAGGAATTATTGCCGATAAATAAGAGCATAACGATTGACATTTTTGATAACATAAGGTTTTAAAATTATTTTCATGATCTATGGAATTAAATTTAGAGCAAATACAAAGAGTAGAAACTATTACCAAGGAAGAATTTCTGAGGAAATACGTTGCATCGCAAAAACCAGTCATAATTGAGCACTTGATAGAAGGCTGGCCAGCTTATGATAAATGGAATTTGTGTTATATTAATAAGCTTGCAGGAGATAAAACCGTGCCTCTATACGACGATAGGCGCTTTTCATCATCACGCAAGTTTAATGAAGCTCATACCAGCATGAGAATGAGTGAGTACATAAACTTACTTAATAATAAACCTACCAATTACCGTATTTTCTTGTATAATTTACTTAAAGAAGTGCCCGAACTTCAGGCTGATTTTAGTTATCCAGATGTAGGACTAAAATTCATGAAGAGATTTCCTTTTTTGTTTTTTGGAGGGATTGGTGCTAAAGTATATATGCATTATGATATCGATTTGGCTAATATTCTTCATTTTCACTTTCAAGGAGAAAAACAATGTATTTTGTTTCCTCCTTCTGAGACAAAATACCTGTATAAAGTACCGCATACATTAATTTCTCATGAGGAAATAGATTATACAAATCCTGATTTTGAAAAATGGCCAGCATTAAAAAAGGCTAAAGGATATATCGCAAATTTAAAGCATGGAGAAACATTGTATATGCCTGAAGGGTATTGGCACCAGATGACCTATTTAACACCTGGCTTCTCTATGAGTATACGTTCTGTGGCTAGAAAGAGAAGTAATTTCACCGAGGCGACTTATAATGTGTTTATAATGCGATATTTGGATAATCTTATGCGCAAAGTAGGAGGGCAAAAATGGATGGAGTACAGAAATGCTAAAGCGATTTCTAGAACCAATAAGATAAATGGGTTTACTTAAAAAGAAATAAGCTCATTTACTTTTTCATAAACTAAGTTAGTTTCCCAGCCTCTGTATAAGAGATAGTCTGCTAGTTTTTTTCGCTTTTTGTTCTTGTCTATTTCTTTGATAGAATCGTGTTTCTTCTCTGCAAGTTTATGAAAGGTCTCTAGGTACTCTTTTTCTGAGATTTCTTTTAATGCCGTTTTTAAATTGTACTTAGAGATTCCTCTATATTTTAGTTCTCTTATGATTCGTTGTTTCCCCCATTTTTTGATATTAAATTTTCCACGGGCATAACTTTTTGCAAATCGCTCTTCATTAAGAAAATTATATTCTAAGAGGTGTAAGATGATTTTCTCTTTGGCCTCAGGGATCAACTTCATAGTATAAAGCTTGTCTTCTATATCCTTATGACATCTTTCTTGATAAGCACAGTAGCGCTCCATTTTTTTGATGGCTTCTGTAAGAGTTATAGATTGTTGAGGCGATTTATACATTAGAGCAAAGATAAAAACCTTTTTTGTTAGTGTAGTGCTCTACGAATATCAATTTTAGTGCTGTTTTATAATGTTTTGGCATGTTGTTAAATTCCTCTACCCGAAAGGCAGAGGAATCTACAAACTCAACTAACTAAATTAATGGTTGTCATTATTGCATCGGGGCCCAATTTTGATTTTGCCTACCCCTAGGCTTGTTATTAAATATTGTTCCTTTTGCTAAGCTAATGACTAACTACAATTATAAATGAATTGATCATTTATAGTGCAAGGATACCACATGCCAGTTTCATTTTTTGAGACTGGGAATATTATTTTGACAATTTTTGTAGAATAGGATTTGAAGAGGAAGTGCATAAAACAAAAAAACCCAGTTCTGTTAAGAACCGGGTTTTTATTTACTTTATCATTTCACCATTTTTATCGTGAAAATGATATTCTAAATACGTGTAAGCGTCTCTAGGTACAATCTTAACCCATCTTTTGTGGTCAAAAAACCATTTCGATCGGGTGGATGGAAATCCTTTTGTTAAAAAAGCTGCAATAAAAGGATGCGCACTTAGCATGATCTTTTTATGGTCTTTTTTAATTAATTTTTCTAATTCGACTTTCATTTTTTCTACCAAAACTATAGGCGCCTCAACCTCGCCATTTATTCCGTTCGGATTTTCCTCACTGGTTTTGATATTCATTTCTGGTCGTACACGCTGTCGCGTGATTTGAATCAAGCCAAATTTACTTGGCGGTAAAATTTTATGTTTCGCTCTATCGTCTTTCATCTCTTCTCTTAAATGATTGAAGAGTGTTCTACGGTTATCGGCATTATTCATGTCTATAAAATCGACCACGATAATACCACCCATATCTCTTAGACGTAGTTGGCGTGCTACTTCAGCTGCACTGATTAAATTTACTTCGAGTGCAGTATCTTCCTGGTTTTTGGCTTTGTTAGATCGGTTACCGCTATTTACATCAATTACGTGCATAGCTTCTGTATGCTCGATAACTAAATAAGCGCCCTTACTCATTGATACCGTCTTGCCAAAACTTGTTTTGATTTGCCGTTCAATACCATGTTTTTCAAAAATAGGTACTTTAGGGTCATGAAGTTTTACAATTGATTCTTTTTTGGGTGCAATTTCTTGCAGATACTCTTTAATTCTGTTGCACAAATCTTCGTCATCAACGACGATAGAAGTAAAGGAGTCATTAAAAACATCTCTTAGTATAGAAGATGCTCTATTCATTTCGCCTAATACTTTTGACGGATGATGTGCTTTGTACAATTTTTTGCACATGCTTTGCCATCTTCCGATTAGATTTTGCAAATCTTTGTCTAGTTCTGCTACTTTTTTGCCTTCTGCTACCGTACGTACGATAATTCCGAAACCTTTAGGTTTTATACTTTTTACAAGTCTTTTTAAACGTTCCTTTTCTTCTGAAGATTCTATTTTTTGAGAAATAGAGATTCGATTTGAAAAAGGGACTAAAACAATATATCTTCCAGCGATCGACAGCTCAGAGCTAATTCGAGGGCCTTTGGTAGATATGGGTTCCTTCACTATCTGTACAAGTAGTGATTGATTTGATTTTAACACATTGGTAATTGTACCGTGTTTATCAATATCGTCCTCTAAAGGAAAATCCTTAAGAGAATAATTTTTTAATTTACCTGTGCTTACACGTTTAATGAATTTAAGTAAAGAAGATACTTGAGGACCAAGGTCATGATAATGCAAAAATGCATCTTTTTCATATCCTACATTAACAAATGCGGCGTTTAAACCTGGGACAGATTTTCTGATTTTGGCGATAAAAATATCACCTACCGAAAAATTACTATCATCTTCTTCCTTATGTAATTCAATTAGTTTTCCATCTTTTAATAAGGCAAAATCTGTAGAGGAACCAGATCTAATGATCAATTCTTTGTTCACTCTGATAAGATTTTTATCCACCTCGAAAACTTATCGAGACAGATGGATTATACAAATTTTTCACAGGAATTTATGTAATTCCATTGAAATAAAGCCACTATATAGGTAGTATATTAGGCTAAATTTCGATTTCAAAGAACTTAACTTTTTAAACAAAAAAAGTAGTTAGAAAACTACTTTTTCTTGTGGCGATTGGCTCTTCTTCTCTTTTTACGCTTGTGCGTAGCTACCTTGTGTCTTTTACGTTTTTTACCACTTGGCATAGTGTAATTATTTATTTATTGTTATTATATTATTTTACTTCTACATTAGTTTTTACACCTTCTACAAATATTTTTGCAGGCTTAAATGCCGGTATATTATGTGCAGGGATCTTTATCGTAGTATTTTTAGAAATATTACGTCCAGTTTTCTCTGCTCTAGTTTTGATGATGAAGCTACCGAATCCTCTAAGGTATACATTATCTCCACTCTCTAGAGAGTTTTTTACTTCTTCCATAAATGTTTCAACAGTTGCCTGAACATCTCCTTTTTCAATTCCTAGCTTTTCTGAAATTCTTGCTACAATATCTGCTTTAGTCATTATAATTCCTATTTAGGGGTTTTTAAATTTTCAAGGGGGCAAATATAAGAATTTAAAATCCAAAAAATCAATACTTAAGATGAAATTATCATCTTTAAACATTTAATTTTACAAAACTTATAATTTTGTTATGAAATTTTCTAAAAAACTCATTACGTGGTACTTACAAAACAAAAGAACGATGCCATGGAGAGAAACTAAAAACCCTTACCACATTTGGCTAAGTGAAATTATACTTCAACAGACTAGAGTAGCGCAAGGATTACCCTATTATTTAGCGTTTATAGAAACTTTTCCTACAGTTTTTGATTTGGCTAATGCGAGTGAAGATGAAGTTTTAAAATTATGGCAAGGATTAGGCTATTATTCAAGGGCCAGGAACTTACATACAACAGCAAAGTATGTGGCCAATGAGCTAAACGGAATTTTTCCTTCTACGTATAAAGATTTATTAAAATTGAAAGGAGTTGGTGATTATACAGCAAGCGCAATAGCATCTATATGTTATAAAGAAGCGGTTCCTGTGGTAGATGGAAATGTGTATCGTGTATTATCAAGGTATTTTGGAATTAAGACTCCTATTAATAGTACGAAAGGAATACGAGAATTTAAGGAATTAGCTATAGAACTCATGGATCATGAAGAACCTGCCGATTATAATCAGGCAATTATGGAGTTCGGAGCGTTGCAATGCAAGCCTAAGAATCCATATTGCATAGTATGTCCTCTTAATGATGGTTGTGAAAGCCTAAAAAATGGATGGATAGAATCTTTACCGGTAAAAACCAAAAAGCTGAAAATTAAAATAAGACATTTTAATTATATAGTATATTCTATTGATAATAGCCAAACCATACTGCAACAGCGAATGGGTAGCGGGATATGGAAAGGGTTGTACGAGTTTCCGTTAATAGAAGGAGAAGAAAATGATACCGATGCTATAGTTTCTAATGCTGTCTTTCAAGAAATGGTAAATGGTTCTGAGTATGAGATTACGCCCTATAAAAAAGAGGCAATAGTGCATAAGTTATCTCATCAACATTTACATACCAGGTTTTATATTGTGAAGGTAGATGTTCCTCCGAAAATTATAAGCCCTCAAAAAATTATTGATTTTACAGAGGCGCATAATTATCCGGTTCCTATCTTATTAGGTAATTTTATAGATGAGTTTTTTAAGTAAGGCTCTGATTTCAAAATTTAAACTGAAATTACTAAGTTAGAAGTGATCCTGTTAGAGAGTGATATCTAATATCTGTTTTAATTGTTTAGAGCATGCGTTAAGGGTGGGTTGAGAATAATATCTTTGTCATTTTTTTATTACATTTACTATAAACAAAGTTGTTAAGAAATAAGATACAAGAGATAGCGTTATTCTCTATGATTTATTATTTCTTTACAACTTTAAATTATAATTAATTATGACTGGAACACTAAACAAAGTAATGCTTATAGGGCACACGGGTGATGAGGTAAAGATGCATTGGTTTGAAGGTGGCGGGTGCATTGGAAGATTTCCACTGGCGACCAATGATTCTTACGTTAATAAGAGTACGAATGAGAGAGTAACCACTACAGAGTGGCATAATATTGTGGTTAGAAATAAGGCAGCCGAAATTTGCGAAAAATATCTTAATAAAGGAGATAAAATTTATATTGAAGGCCGTCTTAAAACGAGAAAATGGCAAGATGAGCAAGGTAAAGATCGGTACAGTACCGAGATCCAATGTACAGATTTTACTTTTCTAACGCCCAAAAATGAGTCTCAGCCCTCTGAGTCTGTTACTCAAAACAAGCCGCAAGCAAGTGCTCCGGTAACTGATCCAAAGCCGGTGGCTCCGGTATCACCAGACACAGAAGAAGATGATCTTCCGTTCTGATATGTTTAACTAAACCAATACAATTTGGACCCTGATCCCGAACCTTTATTTATTTTATTATTAGTATTTGATATTGCACAAACCATTAACTTGGTATTGCTAATCATATTGCTGATTTTTTCGGCACTTATATCGGGTAGTGAGGTAGCTTTATTTTCATTAACGCCAACGGATCTTAAGGATGAAGAAAATTCATCTAAAAACCTTAGGATTGTTGCTAAACTACTTGGTAATCCTAAAAAATTGCTAGCAACAATATTAGTGGCCAATAATTTCATCAATATTGCTATAGTTTTACTTTTTGATACTCTAGGAGAAGTCTATTTTAAAAGTCTCGATTATGTTTGGTTAGGTTGGATTAATGTAAGATTTGTTGTAGAAGTTGGTGTTGCAGCATTTTTAATCTTGCTTTTTGGAGAAATTTTGCCCAAAATATATGCAAGTAGAAACAGGGTGAAATTTGCTAAGTTTATGGCAAAGCCACTAGGTGTATTGGATTGGATAATCACACCCATTAGCTTGCCCATGAGAAGAGTGACGATAAGAATTCATAATCGATTAGGAAAACAGAAATCTAATCTAAGTGTTGATCAATTATCACAAGCATTAGAATTAACATCAGATAAGGATACTACTGTAGAAGAAAAAAAAATACTTGAAGGTATTGTGTCTTTCGGAAATACAGACACCAAACAAGTAATGAGACCTCGTATTGATATCTTTGCAATCAATTGTGAAGCATCGTATAAAGAAATTCTTCCCGAAATTATAACAAACGGGTATTCTCGAATTCCGGTTTATGAAGAAAGTATTGATAAGGTAACAGGTATCTTGTATGTAAAAGATCTTTTACCCTATGTTAATACAACTGATTTTGACTGGATAGGTTTGCTTAGAGAGCCCTATTTTGTGCCAGAGAACAAAAAGCTAGATGATTTATTAAACGATTTTAAAGATAAAAAGAATCACTTAGCTATTGTAGTAGATGAATATGGAGGTACGAGCGGATTAATTTCTCTAGAGGATATTATTGAAGAAATTGTGGGTGATATTAGTGATGAATTTGATGATGAGGATCTGATTTTCTCAAAATTAGATGATAATAATTATGTTTTCGAAGGAAGAACAGCCTTAAAAGATTTTTATAAAGTCTTAAAACTCGAAAACAATGATATTTTTGAAAACAGCAAAGGAGAAGCAGAAACCATAGCTGGTCTTTTGCTCGAGATTTCAGGAAGTTTTCCAAAACGTGGAGAAATGATTACATTAGGAAAATACTTGTTTAAGGTTGAATCATTAGATAATAAAAGAATAAAACAAGTCAAATTAACCATTCATGAAAAAAATATTTAGACTCCTTTTATTAGTTGGTACTACATTATTCTTTTCATGCAGGGGAGAGATTCTTCCTAAGCCCGAAGGAATGTTGCGATTAAGTTACCCGACTCCGGATTACAAAGAGGTATCATTACCTTGTCCTTATTCTTTTGAGAAAAACGAACTCTCAGAGCTTCAAAAAGCCCGAAGAAATAAAGCATGTTGGTACAACCTAGAGTATAATAATATGAAAGCAACCTTGTATCTTTCTTACTATAGGGTACATAATAATCTTGATTCACTTTTAAGGGATGCTCAAAACCTCACACAGGAACATTTTATCAAGGCAGACGGAATTAAGCCTGAAGAATACATCAATGCCGAAAAAAAGGTATATGGGATGATTTATAAGGTATCTGGTAACGCAGCTTCTCCTTCTCAGTTTTATGTCACAGATAGCCTTGATCATTTTCTAGTTGGTTCTATATATTTTAAAGTAAAACCTAACTATGATTCTATACTACCTGCAGCAAATTATTTACGGAATGATATAAAGCATCTGATAGAAACACTGCATTGGAAAGAATAACTTTCAATTTGTAGTTAATTTTCTTCTAAAATTGTTTTACGCTTTTATAATTTTATCACTTTTGCATTTTAATAAAGGGAAATGCAAAACACAAAACTAAAATGGATATATCTGGCGATACTATCGTTGGTATGGGGTAGTTCGTTTATTCTAATTAAAAAATCACTTATTGGCCTTACTCCAATGCAATTGGGAGCATTAAGAACAACATTTGCCGCGATGTTTCTATTTTCAATAGGTTTTAGAAGTATAAAAACTATTAAGGGAAATGAATGGAAGTGGATTGCTATTTCGGGTTTTGTTGGAACTTTTATTCCAGCGTTTTTATTTGCCTTTGCAGAAACCGAGATCGATAGCGGGATTACATCGATACTTAATTCTATGACCCCATTGATTACATTTGTTTTAGGAATTATACTATTTTCAATTCGCTTTAATAAGAATCAACTTATAGGTGTTATTGTTGGATTGATTGGAAGTGTAGGCTTAATTTGGGAGGGATCGATGATAAATCCGGATCAGAATTACAGATATGCTTTTTTAGTTATTATTGCCACTTTTGGTTATGGGATTAATGTAAATATCATTAAACGCTATTTGCAACATATCTCACCTATGGCAATTGCCAATGGTAATTTTATTGTTCTGGTAATCCCCGCATTGATTGTGCTTTATTTTTCTGATTTTTTTGCCTTACAAATAACCTCAGACGAAATTGTACAGATTAGTATCATGTATATGGCATTATTAGCTGTGGTAGGAACCGGCATTGCTAAGATAATGTTTAATAAGCTCGTACAGATAAGTACACCTGTGTTTGCAAGTTCTGTTACTTATGTTATGCCTATTATAGCATTGATTTGGGGTTTATGGGATGGAGAAAAGTTCTCATTATACCAGTTGTTGGCATCTGGAGTTATCATTTTTGGAGTATCACTTACCAATAAAAATCGGTAAAAGATAAAACCCTGTAAATGATAAATTAACAAGCTTTTAAGGTTAATAAACTCTTAATTTTCATACTTTTAAGTAAGAATCTTAAAGATAGAAATTATGAGAAAATCGACTATTCCTGTTAAATACGGAGTCTTGATTGCTGTTGGACTAATTCTATATTTTTTAATTCTTTCTTTAATTGGGGTTCAAACCAATCCTGTTTTTAGTTTAGGTAATGGTGTTATTGTTGCATTTGGTCTGTATATGTCAATGAAAAACTATAAGAAAGAAAAAGGGAGTGATTTTAATTATCAAAAAGGATTTATGGCAGGCCTTTTTACAGGATTTAATGCTACTATTATTTTTACCATTTTCTTTGCAATTTACGTAACCAATATTAATACTAACTTTTTGCCAGAAATGTTGGCTAATTGGAGTTCTCATTATCATGTAGGCGTTGGTATTGTTGTGTTTATTGCTGCAATTATGGGTTTTGCCACCACATTTGTACTTACCCTATCTTTTATGCAATTGTTCAAAGAAAGTTGGAATCCAAAAAAAAATCATAATTCTCCACCTATAGAAGCGTAAAATATTTGTCAGTTAATTAATTAGCAGTATATTTGCACCCGCCTATTGAGAAAATAGGTGTAGTTCTTTTATTTAAAAAATAATTAATTAAACGTTACGCTATGTACGCAATTGTAGAGATAGCAGGGCAGCAATTTAAGGTTGCGAAAGACCAAAAAGTATTTGTTCATCGTTTAGCAGGAGAAGAAGGAGACAAAGTGTCTTTTGATAAAGTTCTTCTTGCAGCAGATGGAGATAAAGTTACTTTAGGCGCCCCAGCTATAGATGGAGCTCAAGTAGGAGCAAAAATCACGAGACATCTAAAAGGTGATAAAGTTATTGTTTTCAAGAAAAAGAGACGTAAAGGATACCGTGTTAAAAATGGTCACCGTCAATCTCTTACAGAAATTGTTATTGAAAGCATTGTAACTTCTGGAGCTAAAAAAGCGGCTCCTAAGGCAGCAGCTAAAAAAGCTGAGCCAAAAGTTGAAAAAGAAGCAAAAGTGGCTGCTCCAAAGGCAGAAACAAAAGCATCAGCTCCTAAGAAAGAAGCTAAGCCTAAAGCAAGTACTGAAGATTTAAGTGCTAAAACAGTAGCTGAATTAAAAGATTTAGCTAAAGCTAAAGGAATTTCTGGAATTTCTTCAATGAAGAAAGCAGACTTAATAGCAGCTTTACAAGGAAAATAATATAGAGGCAGGTATTCCCTGTTAGTAATAATCTACCTGTCGGCAGACAGGCAATTAAAACCGAAAGAAAATGGCTCATAAAAAAGGAGTTGGTAGTTCGAAAAACGGTAGAGAATCAGAATCGAAACGCTTAGGTGTAAAGATATTTGGTGGACAAGCTGCCGTGGCTGGTAACATCATTGTTAGACAAAGAGGTACCGCACACAAACCAGGTGAAAACGTATACGCTGGTAAAGATCATACATTACACGCTAAAGTTGATGGTATGGTAAAGTTTACTAAAAAGAAAGACAATAAGTCTTATGTTTCAATAGTTCCTTTTGAAGCATAACAAGGTCTTTCCTTTATAATATATAAAAACCCTTTTCAATATTGAAAAGGGTTTTTTGTTTTACTTCAAAAAAAGGAGCGCTCTTTTCTTCATAATTAAATTATAAAAATTGAATTGTTAAAAAAAGTAATTATAAATTTAAGGGAATCTTAAAATTTTATAATTATGAAAAAACTAACAGTATGTACATTATTATCGGCATCAGTCTTATTTTCTAGTTGCCTGGGATCTTTTTCTGCATTTAATGGATTAAGAGATTGGAATGATGGATTAACCAGTAGTAAATTTTTAGACAATCTCATTTTTTGGGTATTTAATATTATACCTGTTTATGGGTTGTTTTTTGTAGGTGATGTGCTTATTTTTAATGTAATAGAATTCTGGAGTGGCTCTAATCCTATAGCGATGAATGAAGGAGATATTGAAACACAAATTATAGAAAAAGAAGGAAACACTTTTGAGATGATTGCCACCAGAAACAGGTTGCAAATTAAAGTAATCGAAGGCGACAGAAAAGGCGAAAAATTAGATCTGGTGTATAGCCCATCTCAAAAATCATGGAGCGCTATAAAACCTAATGGAGAGGTACTCAAGTTATCGTCTTTCGAAAATGGATTTTACGTGATGCACATGCCAGATGGAGGAAAAATAAAAATTGATCCAATGGCATCAAGAAGCGAAGGCTTGGCATTGATTCAGAATAAAATAGCGATGTATGAAAATTGTTTATTAGCCGAGGCTAACTAACAATATTAAACCATTAAGCAATGAAAAACCTTTCTATGAACCATATGGAAGGTTTTTCTTTTTCAAGACCATCTTATCATTTAATTAATGATATTACAAATATCTACAGTAGTGCCATCTTTAGAGCTTGCTAATTGAAGATATGCTTTAATAATTTCTTTTATTGAATCTCTATTACACTCTATCTCTTCATTTTTTATAGTATCCGATAAATTGTGTGGGCCTTCATACGGTTGATCAACCGATTTTTCTTCATATGTTTTATATAAACACTTTGTAGCTGTTCTGTTATTAAAATATACACGCCATTCCTCATAGTTCCATATTTCGTTGGTAAAACCTTGTTCAGTAGGAGTACATTCATAATCCCATGTCCAGGATTCATATTCTGCTAAGTAAAAAATTAACTTGCTATCCCAGATGTAATAATGATGATAATAATTGCTATGCCCTTCGCGATATTCATAATTCATATACACCAAGGTGTCTTCATTATAGTAAAAAGATACAGATGCATTAATTTGTCCGTTATCATTACAATCGCTTTTTACAGAGACTTCTTTAAGACGATCTTCTTCAATTAATTCTGTGATTATGTTGTACTGTTGTCTTATATTTTTGAGTATCTGAGTATTATTTTGACCATAGTTGTTTACAGAAAACAAGAAACACAGCAATGTAAAAAGTAACTTCATTTTAAATTAGATTAAACCAATTGTCTAAATTTACTATACCAAAACTCATAAATCGAATAAAAACCATGAAAATTTCAATGATTAATACCCTTTGGTGCACTCTTTTTCTGTTGTTTATAACCGTTGAAGCTGTTTCGCAGGATATCCCTAAATATGATTATCTAGAGGTAATCGTAATTCAAAAAGTAAATAATAGCGGTAAAGTAAAGCGAATAAAGGTTGAAGAGCAACAATCTCTAGAAGGAAAACAAATAACGATCAAACAATTAGAAAAATTAGAAAACACTTCAGATTTATTAAATTTTATGAATGCTGCCAATTGGGAGTTTGTAGACAGACAATCTGTAGTTTCTGAAGAAAATGACCCCGTTTGGATGAGTTATATTTTTAAGAAAAAGAAATAATAATTGCGATATCAAAAATAAACCCCTTGCATTTTGCAAGGGGTTTATTATATATTCTAAAAAGCGAAGCGACCCAAAAATCTAAGAACGCCAGCTGTCTGATTTAATATCTGTAATGTTCAGGTTTAAATGGCCCTTCAACAGTTACACCAATATATTCAGCTTGATCGTTGCGAAGTTCAGTTAACTCAACTCCAATTTTTGCTAAGTGCAATTTTGCTACTTTTTCATCAAGATGTTTTGGTAGCATATATACGTCATTATCGTATTTCTCGCTGTTTTTCCAAAGTTCAATTTGTGCTAAAGTTTGATTTGTAAATGAATTACTCATTACAAAACTTGGGTGACCTGTTGCACAACCAAGATTTACTAAACGACCTTCGGCAAGAATGATAATGTCATTTCCGTTTACGTTGTATTTATCCACTTGAGGTTTAATAGTGTCTTTAGTATGTCCGTGATTTTTGTTTAACCACGCCATATCGATTTCATTATCAAAATGTCCAATATTACATACAATTGATTTGTCTTTTAAAGCTTCAAAATGACGACTTTGAACAATGTCTTTATTACCTGTTGTAGTAATAACGATATCAGTATTTCCGATAACAGTTTCTAATTTTTTCACTTCAAAACCGTCCATGGCTGCTTGTAAAGCACATATAGGATCAATTTCAGTAACGGTTACGATAGATCCAGCTCCTTTAAAAGAGGCAGCAGTACCTTTACCAACATCACCATAACCACAAACTGTTACTCGTTTTCCTGCTAGCATAATATCTGTTGCACGACGAATAGCATCTACTGCACTTTCCTTACATCCATATTTGTTATCAAATTTGGATTTAGTCACAGAATCGTTAACGTTAATAGCAGGCATTGTTAATGTTTCGTTTTTTACACGTTCGTATAAACGGTGAACACCTGTTGTTGTTTCCTCAGATAATCCTTTAATTCCAGCAGATAATTCTGGATATCTATCTAGTACCATATTGGTAAGATCTCCTCCGTCGTCAAGAATCATGTTTAATGGCTTACGATCTTCGCCAAAGAATAAAGTTTGCTCGATACACCAATCAAATTCTTCCTCTGTCATGTCTTTCCATGCGTATACCGGAGTACCTGCTTGCGCGATTGCTGCAGCTGCCTGATCCTGAGTAGAGAAAATATTACAAGAACTCCAGGTAACTTCTGCTCCAAGAGCTTGTAATGTTTCAATTAGTACCGCGGTTTGAATCGTCATATGCAAACAACCGGCAATACGTGCACCTTTAAGAGGTTGCTCATCTTTATATTCTTCTCGAAGAGACATTAGTCCAGGCATTTCTGCTTCAGCCAATTCGATTTCTTTTCTTCCCCAGGCAGCTAATGAAATGTCTTTTACCTTGAAAGGAACATAAGGTACTGTTTTTGTACTCATAAGATTTATTTTATGTTTATGAAGTGCATTCTGGTATTTGGCACTAAATTGTTCTAAATTCGTTTTATGAAAAACAAGGTCTAAATCCTTCGATTTTCAGTTTGCAAAGGTACGTAATAACTTTAAGAAAATAAATGCCTCTTTACAAAACTATAACTGTAGATGAAAATACTAATGTGCTGATTTGGAAGATCGAAGAGTCTTATGAGCTACTTTGCGAAGGAATAGAATTAACCCAACATTGTAAGGATAGAGTATCTGGTATGAAATCCGATATGCATCGCAGAGGGTTTATGAGTGTAAGGCATCTTCTGGCAATACAAGGGTATACTGATCATGATTTGTATTATGATGAGTTTGGAAAACCACATCTTAAAGACGGAAAACAGATTTCTATTTCGCATTCTTTTGTATTTGCAGCGATAATAATCAGTGATCATGCTGTAGGGATAGATATCGAAAAACAACGTGATAAGATTCATAGAATCGCCCATAAGTTTGTAAATGAAGGAGAAGACGGATATCTAGAAGACCAAAATCTTGACAAAACTAGAGCTTTAACCGTGATTTGGGGGGCCAAAGAATCTTTATATAAATTGTATGCCACTGCTGGATTAAGTTTCAAGCAGCATATTTATGTACCCGCTTTTACATTAGAATATCCATTTCTTTTTGGGGCAATTAATTATCAAAATGAAATCACTCACTATGATATGGCCTTTATTGAGTTTGAAGGTTTTACTTGTGTGTATGCTTTACCTGCTTCTGAATTATGAGTTTTAAAGTATGCTTGTCATCCCAGCCTAAGATGGAATGACAAAGTTTATTATTGAAAATAGTATTATAAAAAAATTACTTAAAGTCCTTACGTTAAATTATCTGCAATACTTACCTTCGTAATTCTCAAATCATAAATCTTTTCATTTAGGTAATGCAAATATCAATAGAACTCACCCTTACCCCGCTTCAAAGTGATTTTGAAGATCATATTATTCGATTTATAAAACGATTAAGAGCTTCAGAGTTTACTATTTTAGAAAACCCATTAAGTACACAGGTTTATGGAGATTATGATAAAGTGATGCCTTTTCTGACCGAAGAAATTAAGAAAGCATTTAATGATATGGAGCATGTTTTGGTGCATATGAAAATGGTAAAAAGCAATAGAAGCGATTATGAGCCAAATTTTTGATTTTTTCTTCGGACAATATGCAGAGTATTCAACGTTGCATATAACTCTTGAGATTATTGCCGTTTTATTTGGTATAGCGAGTGTATTTTTTGCTTGGTTTAATAAGATTTGGGTGTATCCAACAGGGATTGTAAGTACGGCCATTTATGTATACTTACTTTTAAAATGGGCATTGTTGGGTGATATGATGATTAATGCATACTATTTTATTATGAGTATTTATGGCTGGTATGTATGGACCCGAAAGATAGATGAAACTCATGTAACTCCAATTTCTAGAACAACTTCAATTGAAAAAATAATCGAAGTTTCGATCTTTATAGCCACCTTGATTTTTGTGTATGTAGTTTATATTACTTTTGATAAATGGAACGATTGGACTGCCTATGTAGATACATTAACGACGGCATTTTTCTTTGTTGGAATGTGGTTACTAGCAAAAAGGAAAATTGAAAATTGGATATTTTTAATTATTGGAGACATAATTTCTATACCCTTATATTTTTATAAAGGATATACGTTTACCAGTTTTCAATATGTATTATTCACAATTATTGCAATTTTTGGATATTTAGCATGGAAGAAAAGCTTAGACAAAAACCTAGCGACTGCATAAAAGTGGTATTGTTTGGCCCAGAATCTACAGGCAAAACTACGTTGTCTAGACAATTGGCTGCGCATTATAATACTCAATGGGTTCCAGAGTATATGCGAGAGTACCTTCAGAATAAATGGGATAAAACAAAAGAAGCTTGCTCTTATGATGACCTGCTTCCCATTGCTAAAGGTCAAATGAAGCTAGAAAATGAAATCTTTGAAAAGGCTAATAAGGTCTTGTTTTGTGATACAAATCTTTTGGAGTTAAAAGTATATTCAGAAATATATTATAATGAAACTGTTCCAGAGGTTTTAAACAAAATTTCATTAGAAAACATTTATGATTTGTATCTTTTAACCTATATTGATACTCCTTGGATCCCTGATGATTTAAGAGATAAACCTACAGAGCGAGAAGAAATATTTTTACGATTTAAAGAATCACTCGAAAAACATAATCTTCCCTATGTAGTTGTTAAAGGAGATAAAGTATCCCGTTTAAAAAAAGCGATCACCATTATTGACCAATTAATAAGACAAAAAAGTGAATATAACCGATAAAGATATTAAGTTAATCAAATCCAAAGGATTAACCGTTGATAAAGTACTTTCACAAATAGAAACGTTTAAAAATGAAATTCCTTTTGTGGCTTTAAGGAGTGCAGCAACCTTTGATAATGGAATTCTTAAGTTTTCTGAACATTATCAATCAGAACTAACCAAGTTATATGATTCAAAATTATCGAATCTCGAAACTATAAAATTTGTTCCGGCTTCTGGCGCAGCAACCCGTATGTTTAAGGATTTATTCAGATTTTTAGATAATTATGATTGCGAGAAAGAAAGCCTAAACTCTTATACCAACCATGAAAAAGCAAATGCAATACGTCTTTTTTTAATTGGGTTAGAAAAATTTCCTTTCTACGATATAGTGATGGAAAAAGTAAAACTTGTGTATCCTAAATTTGAGTCCTTATCAGAAGGGAGACAACTCTACATTTTTGTCGAAATGATGCTAAAGGAAAAAGGATTGAATTATGGGGATTTCCCTAAAGGTTTACTTCCTTTTCATAAATATACTAATAGCATAGCTACCGCATTTGAAGAACACCTCTATGAAGCCGCCGGTTATAATACTAATAATAGAAGAGAGTCTGAATTACATTTCACGATTTCTAAAGAGCATTTAGAAGGATTTAAGGAAGAATTTGAAAGAATTAAGAAAAAAGTAGAGGAAAAAACCAATACCAATTTTAGGATTACATATTCTTTTCAAAAACCAGAAACAGATACAATCGCAGTAACCGAAGATAATGAACCCTTTAGAAAAGAAGATGGATCATTAGTATTTCGACCAGGAGGACATGGTGCCTTAATAGAAAACCTGGATGATTTGGATGCAGATATCGTGTATATAAAAAATATAGATAATGTGGTGGTTCGCAAATATCAGGATGAGGTTTCTGGATATAAAAAAATATTGGCAGGTAAATTAATAGAAATACAGGATGAGGTATTTAGAATATTGAATGCAATAGATCAAAAAAAACCTACCGAAGCCGAGCTAAAAGACATTAAAAAGTTTCTGGTTCAACAACTTAATGTAAGATTACCACTAGATTTTGATAAATTCTCAGATAAACATAAGCTACAATTTTTGCGTGAATCTTTAAATAGACCAATCCGTGTTTGCGGAATGGTTGTTAATGAAGGTGAACCAGGAGGAGGTCCATTCTGGATAAAAAGGGAGAATGGAAGATTAGTACTTCAAATCATAGAAACACCACAAATTAATAAAAGAGATCGTAGACAACAAGAGATTCTCGAAAGTGCAACCCATTTTAACCCAGTAGATTTGGTGTGTGGAGTACGGGACTACCATGGAAACAAATTTAACTTACTCGAGTTCGTTGATCCCGAGGCTGGGTTCATTACCAAAAAGACCATGAATGGTAAAGTCTTAAAAGCCCTGGAACTCCCGGGATTATGGAATGGTGCAATGGCAAATTGGATCAGTGTTTTTGTTGAAGTGCCACTTACTACTTTTAATCCAGTAAAAACAGTTAATGACTTATTGAAATCGGCTCACCAAGTAACTCTTTTTGCGTGAATACTGCGGTGATCTTAAATGAACTAAAATTTAAAGCCGTTCGAAGTTCTGGAGCGGGAGGACAGCATGTCAATAAAGTAGCATCAAAAATTGAACTTAGTTTTGATATTATGAGTTCGGCTGGACTTACAGATGACGAAAAATTAATTATTACTCAAAAGTTATCTTCCAGGATAACTAAATCGGATGTTTTATTGTTACAATGTGGAGACAGCAGAAGTCAACATAGAAATAAAGAGTTAGTGATCAAAAGACTCTTAGATATCCTTAAGGCTAGTCTCTATGTGCCTAAAAAAAGGAAAGCAACAAAACCTTCTAAAACTTCAATTAAAAAACGATTAGAGAATAAGCAAAAACAAGCAACGAAGAAGGTTAACCGTAGAAAACCTCTCTTATAAACCATATTCTACCCACAAAAGTGTGTAGTATTTCTACGCTTTTGTGGGTATTCCACGTTTTTTGGTGTTTTTAATTCGTGACGATTAATATATAAAATGTTGATTATCAATTATTTGAGTAATATGTTGGCAACATGCTTCCTTTGGAACAATTATTACTATTAACTATATGTAGAAATAATTTTACCAGTAACCCAATGAAAAAGTTACAAATGATAATAGTAATTGTAGTAAGTATCTTTTCGGCTCAGGGTGTAGTAGCTCAAAACGAATTAGCATACAATGATAATTTTGAATATGAATATGGAGATTACGAATATGAGCTACAAGAGTATACAGAAATTAATATTGTAGAATTGCCTATAACTGTTCAAGAAATTGCTGCCAAAGATTATGCGGCGTTTAGAATTGTTAAAGCATATATTTCTAAAGATAATTCATATAAGATTATCTTAAATGATAAAAACAATAACACAAAAGTTGTATTTGCAAGCGCTAATGGCAAATGGATAAAGCCAAACGACAATAAATCTTAAATCTAGGGGTAGAAAAAGGATATCGTTTTGCAACCAAGAACGATATAAAGTTGTTTAGTGCTAAAAAAGAGACTCACTCCCAAGGGTCTCTTTTTTTATGTTTTTATTCGACCTAAGTGGTTTAAAATTGTAATTTTATAGCATACTCTTTTTAGGTAATTAATTATTAGATATGTCTAAAATACTTATTGTTGAAGATGATGTGGCTTTTTGCACAATGCTAAAGACCTTTTTGCAAAAGAAGGACTATGAGGTATTTACTGCATTTTCTGGTAATGAAGCTATTCCTCAGATTAAAGAGAATACATTTGATATAGTACTTGCAGATGTAAGATTGCCTGATACCGATGGTATTACATTACTAGACGAGATTCTCAAAAATAACCCAAATACACAGGTAATAATTATGACGGGTTATGCCGAGGTTAATATGGCTGTAAATGCTATTAAGCAAGGTGCGTTTGATTATGTTTCTAAACCATTTAATCCGGATACTATATTACATACTATAGAAAAAGCACTTAAAGGCAGTGTTTCTGATGTAACCACCAAAAAAAAGGTAACCACACCTTCAAAACTACACGACAACAGTGATTCTTTTGTAAAAGGCGTAAGTGATGCTTCCAAAAAACTAAATGAATATGTTGCTTTAGTGGCTCCGACACGTATGTCGGTGTTGGTTATTGGGGACAGTGGAACAGGAAAAGAATATGTGGCAAGTAGTATACATAAAGCAAGTAAAAGGGTAGATAAACCTTTTGTTGCGGTAGATTGTGGAGCAATTCCAAAAGAAATAGCTTCTAGCGAGTTTTTTGGTCATATAAAAGGGTCTTTTACAGGTGCTGTAAATGATAAAGTAGGCCATTTTGAAGCTGCAAATGGAGGGACATTATTTCTGGATGAAATAGGGAATCTAGGTTATGAACTACAAGTTCAGCTATTACGTGCGCTTCAGGAAAGAAGAATTAAACCCGTTGGGAGCAATAAAGAAATAGAAGTAGATATCAGGGTAATTGTTGCTACCAATGAAGATCTTAGTCATGCCGTTAAAGAAGGAGAGTTTAGAGAAGATTTATACCACAGACTTAATGAATTCTCCATTAAAGTCCCTCCTTTAAGAGATAGAATAGAAGATTTAATGCTTTTTGCCAATCATTTTCTTGAAGAATCAAATGTAGAATTAGAAAAACATGTTGTTGGATTTACCGATGAAGTGTTAGAGGCATTTAAAAAGTATGATTGGCCAGGTAACTTAAGAGAGTTAAAAAATATAGTAAAACGCTCGGTTCTTCTTTCTCAAAATGAAATGATTACACTGGAAGTATTACCTAATGATATTGCATATGCATCCCATAATGCCAAACAGACTTATGGGTTGTTTAAAAACCAAAATGAGCAGGAGTTAATTTTGGATGCCTTAGAAAAAGCAAATGGAAACAAAGCGAAAGCAGCCAGGATGCTTTCTATAGATCGTAAGACTTTATACAATAAGTTGAAGCAATATGATATCAGTCTTTAATTTTCTACTTTTAATTTGTCTATAAGAACTTCTATTTTAGAAATCCCATCTTTAGTTAATTTTAGTATTGATTTTTTATCAAGATTGTATTGATCAGGATGCTCTAGTTTTTCGAGTATAGGGATTACTTCTTTTGCTTTTATCTGCTTAAACATGGGTAACATTTTATGTGCAATCCTTTTTATATGTAGTATTTCTTTTTTTTCGACTTTCTTTTTTAGGTCATCCAAATTTTCGATAGTACCTTCATAAAAGGTGTCCAAGATAGTATATAAAGAATCAGAATCACCATGTGCAAAAAGCATTAAATCATTTAGCGAATATTCCTCATTGGTATGATTATTAATAGGCGCATTTTCATAATTAATTAAATCAACTCGAAGAATTTCAGCAATAAGATCTATTAATGCTTTTGGAGCATATGGTTTGCGTAAACTACCTGCAAACCCCGCTTCCTGGTATTCTAAAATTGAAGTATCTGTTCGGCCTGATAATGCAATTACGGGTAGATTTGTTTGATCCGTTTTGTTTTTTATAGCTTCCAAAAGCTCAAAACCGTCCATCTTTGGCATTTGAATATCGGTTAAAACAAGATCGTAAGTATTAGTTTGTATTCGAGAAAATGCATCTAAACCATTTTCACAAACATCATAGGATAGACCAGCTAGAGATGCCACTTCACTGGTTAATGATAATTGACTCGGGTCATCATCTACAATCAAGACCTTTTTATTAAAAAAATTCTGTATTTCTAAAATTTCATTTTCCTCTTCCGGGGTTGATAAATGTGAAAGTTTAATAGGAATATAAAAAGTAAATTCACTTCCTTCATTAAGTTCACTTTGCAACTCGATTTTTCCATCCAGAAGTTTAATTATTCTTTTGGTAATTGCTAATCCAAGTCCAAAACCACCATATCGTTTTTCGGTATCATCGTCACCCTGAGAAAACTCCTCAAATATATGACGTTGCTGCTCTTTGGTAATCCCAATTCCGGTATCTCTCACAGATAGTACTAATTGCTTTTCTGATAAGCCATTTTCAATAATTTTACTTTCGATTGTTATTGATCCCTCATCGGTAAATTTATAGGCATTATTGACCAGATTGGTCAATATCTGTTTAATCCTGAATGGGTCGCTTAAATATTGTTTCTTTAATTGCTCATCTGTGATAATTTGTATATCAAGATTTTTTTTATCATTCATTGGGATGACACTCGAGATAGTATCCTCAATCAATTTTTTTGGAGAGAATGGTAGCTCTTCAATAACCATCCTACCTGCTTCTAATTTTGATAAATCTAGAAGATCGTTTACTAAATGAAGAATGTAATCCGACGATTTTTTTAAATGCCCCAGGTAATGCTTTTGTTTATTATTCAATCCTGTTCTTTCTAATAAATCAGAATATCCTATCACAGTGTTTAATGGAGAGCGTAGATCATGAGTAACCGTATTGATTATAGACTCACGAGTTTTTAAAAGAGATTCTGTATAGGTTTTTTCAGTTTCGAGTTCATTACGATATTTCTGACTTTTAGAAACATCTTTTGTGATTAAATAAAGAAATATAATAGCAATTAATAAACTAATGGCAGCAATAACCACAATGATATTAGATGTTTTGTTAAGCACTTGATTAGAAGCTTGTAATCTTTTGTAATATTGATTTCTTTCATTTAGATCTATAGAAGCAAGTAAATCTCTTAGCTGTTTTGTGATAATTTGATCATTTTTAAGAAGATTATCCTCTTTGATAGAGATTTCTCGTTTATATCTTTTATCTTTTTGTTCAAGCTCAGCAAGCACTTGTTTTACTGAGCTGGCTAAAGAATCTACAGTTTGATTTGTTAAGCGCTTGGCGTTGTCTTTCTTAGTATATTCTAAGATATCAATCAGTGCTCTTTTGGTACGGGGATCGTAGTTTTTGAATCTTTGATCATAGTTTTCATACCCTCCAAAACTTTTATTTACTTTTTTTAGTTCATTTATAGCCGTTTCATACAACCCTTTTTGCTTGCGCTGCTCATAAATTTTTACGAGTTCTTCAAGGTTTTTATTTTTACTATCAATAAGATATTTAATACTATCAATTTTTCTGGTCTGCAAAGTGTCGTCAGATATTTCAGAAACCTTATTAATTGTTTTTAGTATGGTATCTATTTTTGCTTTATAAATTTTGAACTTGCTTACATCTGAGGTTTGAATGATGTTTCTCGTTAAACTCTCTGCTTCGTATAATCCGGTTATTGTCTCACCTACAAGGAAGAGCTTTTCGTTATTTTCATTTTTGATTTCAGTAATTTGGGTATAATTATTTAATTGCCGGTAAATTACCCAAAAAGCAGTTACAGCAAGTACCCCGGCAAGCAGATATCCTGCAATGATTTTAAAAGTAACCGATCTTTTTGTATTCTTCATTTCCTTATTCACCTAATGCTATAACTTAAAAACCCAGAAAGCATTGTTTTATGTGTAATAAAGTTACAATAAATCAATAAAACATGTTACTTTTGCCCCAAAATCTCAAAGGGGTGCTTTTTTGCAGTTTTGAGTTTTAAGTTCAAAGTATTGAGTAGGATGACTCAAAATTTAAGACTTATCACGTAGAATTTCAAAAGGCTGAGATCATACCCAATGAACCTGGGCAGGTAATGCTGCCAAGGGAGGGCCGAGCGTAAAGAAAATGTCCGGTGGACATTTTTAGCGAAGGAGCCGGATGGCGGGATGTGAAATATTAAATATTAGAAAGATGTTTAGTTGATCATTTTTTGGCCTAAGGAAAACAAAAAACTGCATTGTTAAATCGGTGCAAATTTTAAATCAAATTAATTTTAATAGTAGAGTAATTACCCCTTTTATTCGTAATAAATCATTTACGAATGAAATATGTATTCTTTTATCTTTTATTTTTTTCCCTGAGCATAAATATGTTAGCTCAGGAAGAACAAAAAGATGCGATACCTGGTAGCATCGAAAAACTTGATGAGGTTTTAGTAAAATCTGTTCGAGTAGATGCCGATTCACCCATTACACATTCTAATCTATCCAAAGAAGAACTGGCAGAGCGTAATCTTGGTCAGGATATTCCTATTTTATTAAATTATTTACCAGGCGTGGTAACTACCACCGATGCTGGGACAGGAGTTGGATACACCTATATTAGAGTTCGTGGTAGCGATGCTTCAAGAGTAAATGTAACCTTAAATGGGATTCCTTTTAATGATGCAGAGAGTCAGGGTACATTTTGGGTAAATTTACCAGATTTTGCATCTTCAATAGAAAATTTACAATTACAACGAGGCGTTGGGACTTCAACAAATGGTTCTGGAGCGTTTGGTGCTAGCCTAAATCTATTAACAGATGCTGTTTCTGAAACGGCTAATGCCGAAATTTCAAACTCATTTGGTTCTTTTGGTACCAGAAGACATAATGTAAAGTTTAGCACAGGATTATTAAATGACCATATTGAGATTGCAGGTCGTTTATCGGCAATTGCCTCAGATGGCTATATTGATCGAGCATCTTCTGATCTTAAATCATATTTTTTGCAAGGGTCTTATGTAGATGACAATACCTTAATTAAAGCCATTACTTTTGGAGGCCATGAAATTACGTATCAATCTTGGTTCGGGATTGACAAGGAAACACTAGAAACCGATCGAACCTTTAATCCGGCGGGTCAATATACCGATGCAGATGGAAATACACGCTTTTATGACAACGAAGTAGACGATTACAAACAGGATCATTATCAATTACATTGGAATCAAAAATATAACAATAATTGGTCAACGAATTTAGGATTGAATTATACCTATGGTAGAGGTTTCTTTGAACAATACAAAGAAGATGAAGATTTTGCGGATTATGATTTTACACCAATTGTTACTGCTAATGATACGATTAATACTACAGATTTAATTCGCCGTAGATGGTTAGACAATGATTTTTATGTAGCTAATGCTTCGGCAAATTATAAAAATAATGATCTGGATATAGATTTCGGAGTGTTTTATAGCCATTATGATGGTGATCATTTTGGTGAAGTCATTTGGGCTCAAAACGCTGGCGGATCTGAAATAAGAGATAATTATTACTTCGGAAATGGTAAAAAAGATGAATTTACCGTTTTTGGAAAAACTACCTATAGGGTTAATGATAAATGGAGCGCATTTTTGGATCTTCAGGGGAGATTTGTAGGCTATGAAACCTCTGGTGATACTTCAGATCGGGTACCTCTAGAAGTTGATGAAAGCTATGATTTCTTTAACCCCAAATTTGGTACGACTTATCAGGTAAATACATCTAATCAGTTGTATGCATCATATGCAAGAGCCAATAGAGAACCTAGAAGAAGCGATTTTGAGAATGGTATTAATACTGCCGAAAGACTGAATGATATCGAATTAGGCTGGAGATTTGCTAAAAAGAAAACTATAGTAAATGCAAATCTTTACTATATGTGGTATAAAGATCAACTAGTATTAACAGGTGCCCTAGATGATGTTGGAGCACCCATTAGAGCAACTAGTGGAGAAAGTTATCGTTTAGGGGTAGAAATTGATGCCGATATTACACTCTCAGATAAATTTATAGTGAAGCCTAATGTGTCATTAAGTACCAATAAAAATAAAGATTTTGTTACATCACGAGATGGAAATTTAGTCAACTTAGGAGATACAAACATATCATATTCACCTAATATTGTTGCAGCTAATATGTTTATCTATCAACCTGTCAAAAATCTCCAACTCGGATTTCTTTCTAAATTTGTTGGAGAACAGTATATGGGTAATATCGATAGCGAAACATCAAAATTAGATAGTTTCTTTATCAATGATTTCAATATAGTATATGAAATCAAAAACATTTCGGTGTTTAAGTCTATCGTACTTACTGGTTTAGTAAATAATATTTTTGACGAAGAATATGTCTCTAACGGATACTTCTTTACGTTCGACGATGATTTTTCTAATCCAGGCACAGTTACTACTGTTGAAGGAGCAGGATTCTATCCACAGGCAGGAATTAATTTTTTATTAGGAGCAACACTTAAATTTTAAGTAATAAAAAGAGGTTAAAATTAATTTTAACCTCTTTTTATATATAAGTTTCATTACTTTTATATCATAAACTTTAGGGGTGTTTCCGCAAAGCGGAATCTGAGAAATACCCTTTGAACCTGATGCGGTTAGTACCGACGAAGGGAAAAGTTAATATCGCATAATAACCCTATGTGATTTTTTCTTCTTCAAAATAGGTGGATACTACCTAAAGTTTATAGAATATCTATTTTAATAAATATATATGACCATAAACGTTAACAATCAATCACAATCTATTTTAGAAAATAGCTCGATATCAACCCTATTAGAGCAATTAAATATTATATCCAACGGAATTGCTATAGCGATTAATAATGAAGTTATCTCTAAAGAGCAATGGAGCACAACAAACTTGCAAGAAGAAGATCAAGTTACCATTATTCAGGCAACACAAGGAGGGTGATTGTTCTAAAAGTTTAGTTGGTCATAAACAATTATAAGTTCCTTCTCCCTTGAGACGACAGAGCAACAGCTCTGGGCGAGATGGAGCGATGAAATAGGATGAGGGTGTTAAATTGAAATCCCCTCACCTTAATCCTCTCCCCAAGGAGAGGAGACACAAAAAACATTAACAAGACAAATCATTAAAAACTCATACACACAATACCCATGAAGAAAAAAGATACTGCTCCACAAGGAAATGTGATTTCCACTAAACCATTTCCAAACTCTAAAAAAATCTATGTTTCAGGAAATATTCATCCACAAATTAATGTGGCTATGCGCGAAATCGCATTAGATGACACTACAGATAGTTTTAGTGGTAAAAAAACACCAAATCAGCCGGTAACGATATACGATACCAGTGGACCATACACAGATCCATCAAAAGAGATTAATGTGCATGATGGGATAGAGCGAATACGTGAACAATGGGTTTTAGATCGTGGAGATGTTGAAGAATTGGATAGTTTTTCTTCGGAATATTGTAATGAAAGATTAAATGATACTAGTCTGGATCATTTACGCTTTAATCATTTACGTAAGCCAAAACGTGCTAAAGTAGGAAAAAATGTTTCGCAAATGTATTATGCTAAACACGGCATCATTACCCCAGAAATGGAATATGTTGCTATTCGCGAAAATCAAAAATTACAAGAAACAAAACGTTTGTCTAAACAACATCCCGGCCAAGATTTCGGAGCCAGTATTCCAGATGTAATTACACCAGAGTTTGTAAGAGATGAAGTAGCAAGAGGAAGAGCAGTGATCCCTTCAAATATTAATCACCCAGAGGCAGAGCCAATGATCCTAGGGCGTAACTTTTTGGTAAAGATCAATGCTAATATTGGTAATTCTGCCACTACATCTAGTATCGAAGAAGAAGTAGAAAAAGCTGTTTGGGCTTGTCGTTGGGGGGCAGATAATATTATGGACCTTTCTACAGGAAATAACATTCACGAAACCCGAGAATGGATTATTCGTAACTCTCCGGTACCTATTGGAACAGTACCTATTTATCAAGCATTAGAAAAAGTAAATGGTAAAGCCGAAGACCTTACCTGGGAGATATTTAGAGATACATTGATCGAGCAAGCAGAGCAAGGTGTAGATTATTTTACAATTCATGCAGGGGTACGACTAACATATGTGCCAATGACTGCTAAACGCATTACAGGGATCGTTTCTCGGGGAGGATCAATTATGGCTAAATGGTGTCTGGCTCATCATAAAGAGAGTTTTTTATACACACATTTTGAAGAGATTTGTGAAATTATGAAAGCCTATGACGTAGCTTTTTCACTTGGTGATGGATTACGACCAGGTTGTATTGCAGATGCTAATGATGAGGCACAGTTTGCAGAATTAGAAACTCTTGGAGAGTTGACCAAAATCGCTTGGAAACATGATGTGCAAACCTTTATCGAAGGACCTGGTCATGTGCCAATGCATATGATCAAGGCTAATATGGATAAGCAATTAGAAACCTGTGGTGAAGCTCCATTTTATACCCTAGGACCTTTAACAACTGATATTGCACCTGGGTATGACCATATAACCTCAGGAATTGGTGCCGCAATGATTGGCTGGTACGGCACAGCTATGTTGTGTTATGTAACTCCAAAAGAGCACTTAGGATTACCTAATAAAGAAGATGTGCGTGTAGGCGTAATTACGTACAAACTTGCAGCACATGCTGCAGATTTAGCAAAAGGACACCCAGGAGCACAGCATAGAGACGATGCATTAAGTAAAGCTCGTTTTGAGTTTCGTTGGGAAGATCAATTTAACCTGGCTTTGGATCCCGAAAGAGCTAGAGAATATCACGATGAGACATTGCCGGCTGAGGGTGCTAAAATTGCACATTTCTGTAGTATGTGTGGTCCAAAGTTTTGCTCTATGAAGATATCTCAGGAAGTACGAGAATATGCTGCTAAGAAAGAAATCGACGATCAAAAAGCACTCGAAACAGGAATGCTTGAAAAAGCTGAAGAATTTAAAGAAAAAGGAAGCGAAGTTTATTTATAAATTGTCATTCCAGCGAAGGCTGGAATCTGTTCTAATAATGCAAGCTGTATTATTTGGAGCTGTTTCCCGCTTTCCGCTATATCTTTTTTGTAGTCCTTCGACAAGCTCAGGATGACTACAAAAAAGGATGCCGCTTCAATCGGGGCTAGAGACAAAGGGTTTAAGAATATTTTTTGAAAAAAGCTAACTGCTAAGAGCCAGAAGCTTAAAGCTAATATTAAGTTATGATCATTGTACTTACTTCAGAAAAAGCATTAGAAAACGAAGCAAAACAAATTAATAACTTGTTCGATGCTGGTTTAGAAATATTGCACTTACGCAAACCTACGTTTACTATTGATGGATATAGGGCATTGCTAGATCAGATTGATATGCAATATCACAATCGAATTATGACACATCAGTTTCCAGAATTAACAATGGAGTATAAACTGCGAGGTATACACTTGCAAGAACAAGCCCGATTGGATTTAGAAGATACTTTGAATGTAACGATACAGATATATAAAAACAAAGGATTTTCGGTAACGAGTTCTTTTCATTCTAAAGAAGATATTATCGCTTGTGACGCTGATTTTGAATATGTTTTACTAAGCCCCGTTTTTGGTTCGATTTCCAAATCAGGTTATAAAGGCAAAGGATTTGATGTTACAGACCTCGATGAAGTTGTAATTGGTATGGGTGGAATTAACGAAAGTACATTACAAGCAACATTTGATCTTGGATTTAAGGGAGTGGGTGTGTTAGGCGGGATATGGAGTGTAGAAGATTCATTAGAAAGTTTTTTAAAAATAAAAGAAGCTAATAGTAAGGTGCTAAAAGTTAAATAGTTTATGAAATCCCGCCCAAACATACTTACAATAGCTGGTTTTGACCCATCTAGTGGTGCCGGACTCACAGCAGATATTAAAACTTTTGAAGCTTTAAAATGTTATGGACTGGCAATCTGTACAGCAAATACTATTCAGAATGATATAGAATTCAAAGCATGTTATTGGACAGATGTTGAAGTGATTAAAAATCAAATAGAAGTGTTGTTTGATCAATTCACAATAGATTATGCGAAAATCGGAATCGTTCAAAATTGGGAAATACTGAATGAGATCATTGATCTTTTATTAAAAAAGAATGCTGAAATAAAGATTGTTTTAGATCCGGTATTAAAATCAAGCTCTGATTTCGACTTTCGTAATTCAAACGTCAGTTCGAGTGATCCCGATTTTAATCGGGATTGTATCGAGAACAAGTTTGATGAAGTTTTAAATAAAATCTACCTGCTTACACCAAACTACCAAGAAATAGAAAAGTTATATCCGGATAAAACTATAAAGGAAACGATAAAATTTATAAGTGCTAAAACCAATCTATTTCTAAAAGGAGGACACCGAAAAGAAGCTGTCGGAAAAGATGAATTGTTCGCAAAAAATGGAGAGTATTTTGTTCTGAATCCAAAAGGTAAAAAGAATTCAGAAAAACACGGAAGCGGCTGTGTACTTTCCTCAGCAATCACATCGTATTTAGCATTAGGTTTTCCTTTGTTAAAAGCATGTTTTAGAGCAAAAAGATATACCGAAAAAGTATTGAGTTCTAATACAAGTTTGTTAGGATATCATAGAATTTAGAAATGTAAGTTATGAAGGATATTAGTTTACAATATATTTCTCAGGGAGCAACTCCAAAGGAACACCTCGAGAATATTAGAGAAGTTTGTAAAGCAGGAGGTAGATGGATTCAATTACGTCTTAAAGATACAGATATGGCGACGTATTTAAATATTGCTATACAATGTAGAGAGATTTGCGATCAATATAATGCCATTATGGTTATTAATGATAATGTAGGTGTAGCTAAAGCTGCTATGGCAGATGGGATACATTTAGGATTAAATGATATGAACCCTAATGAAGCTCGCAAGATTCTTGGGGATAATTTTATCATTGGTGGTACTGCAAATACAATAGAAGATTGTATACAACATAGCAAAGGTGGTGTTGATTATATAGGACTTGGCCCATTTAGGTATACAGAGACTAAAAAAAAATTAAGCCCAACCTTAGGTCTTGAAGGATATGAAAACGTATTATCAAAATTCAGAATTCAAAATCCAGAACTGCCAATTGTAGCTATTGGAGGAATTACCATATCGGATATAAAAGACCTAATACAAATAGGGATTTCAGGAGTTGCGGTCTCAGGAATGCTCACTAATCAGGAAGATTTAGAAGAAAAAATTCAAAATATTAAAAAGCTTATGTCTAATCAACCATAAGTTAATAGCTCAAACAAATGGATACATTAAAAATTGCAGACAAAGAATTTTCGTCACGATTATTTACTGGTACAGGAAAATTTAGTTCATCTCAATTAATGAGAGATGCATTGCTCGCTTCAGAAAGTGAATTGATTACCGTTGCACTAAAACGGGTTGATGTTACTAATGAAAATGATGATATTTTAAATCATTTAGACCACCCACGAATCAATCTATTACCAAATACCTCTGGAGTTCGAGATGCTAAAGAAGCAATTTTTGCAGCGCAACTAGCACGTGAAGCTCTCGAAACCAATTGGATAAAATTAGAAGTTCACCCGGATCCCAAATATTTATTACCTGATCCTATAGAAACCTTAAAGGCAGCTTCAGCGCTTGTAAAACTTGGATTTGTGGTGATGCCTTACATTCATGCTGATCCTGTGTTATGTAAACGATTAGAAGAAGTTGGAGTGCAATGTGTAATGCCTTTAGGAGCACCGATAGGTAGTAATAAGGGATTAAAAACGCTAGAGTTTTTAGAAATCATCATAGATCAAAGTAATATTCCTGTTATTGTTGATGCAGGTATCGGCAGTCCATCACATGCGGCGCATGCTATGGAGATTGGCGCAGATGCAGTATTGGTCAATACAGCTATTGCAGTATCTCAACAACCAATCCATATGGCAGAAGCATTTAAAATGGCTGTAGAAGCAGGTCGTATAGCGTATAATGCAAAGTTAGCTCCGATAAAACAACATGCCGAGGCAAGTAGCCCGTTAACCAGTTTTTTATCTGGGAGCGTTTAGTGAGTTAGCCTTTGGCCATTAGCTTTTTAAATTGAAAAACAGTAATAAATGAGAAATTTTAGAAATTATGAAGTTTGGAAGAAATCACATCAATTTACCCTATTGTTGTATAAGATAACCCAGAAATTTCCTAAGGAAGAGGTGTTTGGATTAACATCCCAGTTAAGAAGAGCTTCTTTGTCAATTCCTACCAATATAGCTGAAGGAAAAGCCAGGAATTCAGAAAAGGAGTTTTCACATTTTCTTAATATTGCATCAGGGTCAGCAGCAGAAGTAGAATATTTAATAGAGTTTTCTAAGGATGTTAAATACATAGATGATGATGAGTTTTTAAAATTGAATTCAAAAATAGTAGAAGTTAGAAAGATGTTAAACGCATTGCATTCAAAAATCAAAAACGGCTAATAGCTGAGAGGCTATCTGCTAAAAGCTGAAAAAATGAGTACCTTCAAAAACATATTCGAACAATACGATTGGAATGAAACACTTTCTGGCATTCTTTCCAAAACCGAAACTGATGTGATTCATGCGATGTCTGCATCTAAAAGAGACCTTGAAGATTTTAAAGCATTAATTTCTCCTGCAGCTAGGCCATTTTTAGAACAAATGGCTCAGATGAGTAGTCGCATTACCAAAAAACGCTTTGGCAATACGATACAAATGTATGCGCCTATGTACTTGAGTAATGAGTGTCAAAATATATGCACCTATTGTGGATTTAGTATGACGAATAAGATTCCAAGAAGGACATTAACAGATAGAGAGATTTTGAAAGAAGTAGATTTTCTAAAATCTAAAGGTTATGATCATATCCTTTTGGTAACTGGAGAAGCTAATAGAACCGTGGGAGTGGATTATATTAATAATGCGATACAACTCATACAATCAAAATTTGCTAATATCACCATAGAGGTACAACCGCTCGATCAGTCAGACTACAACGTATTAAAAGAAAGTGGTTTATATGCAGTATTGGTCTACCAAGAAACATATCATCGGGAGGAGTATAAAAAACATCATCCTAAAGGGAAAAAATCCAATTTTAATTATCGATTAGAAACCCCGGATCGATTAGGCCGTGCAGGAATACATAAAATAGGATTAGGAGCTCTTTTTGGTTTAGAAGACTGGAGAGCAGATAGTTTCTTTACAGCACTACACTTACAATATTTACAAAAGACATACTGGAAAACAAAATACTCAATATCTTTTCCAAGACTAAGACCACACAGTGGTGGATTAGAACCAAAAGTAGCCATGACTGATTCTGATTTAGCACAGCTCATATGTGCTTACAGGCTATTAGATGAAGATGTAGAATTATCTATGTCCACGCGTGAAAGCGAAATATTTAGAGAAAACATCGTAAACTTGGGGATTACATCCATAAGTGCAGAGTCTAAAACTAACCCAGGCGGTTATGTCGTAGATCCTCAATCTTTAGAGCAGTTTGAAATTTCAGATGAGCGGTCTACAGAAGAAATTGTAAAAATGTTAAAAAATAAAGATTTGGATGTGATTTGGAAAGATGGAGCCTATAACTGGCAATTCACTAACCAGATTGTAGGTTGAAAAGGTGAATATAATCTTTACTTATCTAGTTTGAAATAGATAAAGAGTTACCATCTTTTGTGATTCTATATCCCAATAGAGGATTACCACCTTCGCCCTTGATCTGTTGTCCAAAGGATGCAATTTCATAAATATTTTCATTGCCACAATCCGAGGATGCTCTAGTTCCTTCTACAATAAGTGCTGAGCAATCACTAGGCGAAATATTAGGGTCACTTAATTCATAAGCAAAAAATTGATCATCGTTTTGATTATAAACAATAACGCCTTTAATACCTCTTCCGTCTGTGCGATCCACAAAAACACCGCCAGGCACTCTTAAGTTTACATATTGAGGCAGGTTGAGGTTAATTTGAAAGCTAAAATTAACATTGGGTAAAAAAGGGTTATTTCGATTATCATCATCACCACTACAAGAACAAACCAATAAGGTTATTAATAAAAATATTGTCTTTTTCATAACACTAAAATGTACGACCAAATTACGTAAATTTGTGGTCTTCAGTAAATTTTTTGTTATCTTTGGATAACGAATCCCATCCCTATGGGATTTTTTGTATTTATATAAACGATGAAGTTATGAGCAAAGTATCTTATTACACTGCAGAGGGGCTAAAAAAATTACGAGACGAACTTAATGCTCTCAAAGATGTTGAACGCCCTAAGGCCTCTCAAGCTATTGCCGAGGCCCGTGATAAAGGAGATTTAAGTGAAAATGCTGAGTATGACGCTGCAAAAGAAGCTCAAGGTTTGTTAGAGATGAGAATTTCTAAACTAGAAGAAACCTTAGCGGGTGCACGATTAATTGACGAATCTCAGTTAGACACCTCCAAAGCATTAATCCATTCTACTGTGAAGATTAAGAATCAAACAAATGGAGCGCAAATGACCTATAAGTTGGTCGCACAAAGCGAAGCTGACCTTAAGACAGGGAAAATATCTGTGGATTCGCCAATTGGTAAGGGTTTACTAGGTAAAAGTGTCGGTGAAATAGCCGAAGTACAAGTGCCTAACGGTATTATGAAATTTGATATTGTAGAAATTACCCGAGAATAAGAGAAGTAATTCTTTAAAGTATAGTAAAAGCCTTTTTTAAATTTTCAAAAAAGGCTTTTTTATGGTTTTCACTTACAGATAAATAGATTATATTTCGAGGATAAATACACCAACTAAAATTTAAAGAATGTCTACCCTGTTCACTAAAATTATTAATGGTGAAATTCCGTCTTATAAAATAACCGAAGACGAGAATTTCTTTGCCTTTTTGGATATTAGTCCAAATGCAAAAGGCCATACACTTTGTATTCCTAAAAAGGAAGAAGATAAAGTATTTGACTTAGACGAAAACACGTATTTAGAATTAATGCGATTTTCTCGTAAAGTAGCCAAGGCTTTAGAGAAGACGATTTCTTGTAAACGTGTTGGAATTGCAGTTATTGGGCTTGAGGTCCCGCATGTTCACGTTCACCTGATTCCTTTAAATAATATGAAAGAAATGACTTTTCAACATAAAATTTCTATGTCTAATGAAGAATTTGAAGCTTTGGCGTCCGAGATTCGATCGAATTTATAATAGATGATAGAGGATACAGATTTTAAATTATCCTTAACCCTTCGGATTGATTGGAGTGAAATGGATACCTATCAGCATGTAAACAATGTAAATTTTATGAAATACATGCAAAGTGCTCGGGTTCAGTTTTGGGAAGTTACAGGATTAGCAAAGCTTTATGACGAAACCAAAAAAGGGCCCATGTTGGTTTCTACAAAATGTGATTTTAAACACCCATTGTTTTTCCCCGGAAACGTGCTGATAAAAACAAAAGTTGCCTTTGTGAAAAATTCGAGTTTTGGACTATACCATAGGTTATATAATGATAAAGGTACTCTATGTGCAGAAGGCCATGACATAGCTGTATGCTTTGATTTTAATACCGATAAAACTTTTCTAATTACAGACGAACTGCGCCAGATAATGTCACGATATTGATCTAAACATTCAGTCCCAAAAGATCAGGGTGATTTAAATAAATATATCCAGTACCAGCAATTAACAGCATCACTACAATTAGTAAATAAAACAATCCTGTAAACCGAATTGAGGAAGGAGTAGAGGATATGGTCTTTCTGTGATATTCATATACCCGCTCTATATCCTGAGTCCATTGTCCCGGAAAAATTTGATTTTCACAAGTATTGCAGTTAATACTTTCAATAACATTTCCTTTGGTTTTGATCAGGAGCTTTGATTTTAGTCTCTTTTGTTTAAAAGAAAGAATCATACCATTCGTAGAATAGCATTCTGGGCAATTATTGTTTAATGGGGCTTCCTTTAGGGTGATGTATTCGGTTTTCACTTTTTGAGATTTGATATGTAGTATAACGTGTTGAAAAAAATATTGTTATGCGCTAACACCAGATTTACGAAATGTGATTTGAAAAGTAGTGCCTTTGTCAATTTCTGATCGTAGTACTTTGATCTTTCCGAGATGATATTCTTCTATGATTCTTTTGGCCAACGATAATCCTAATCCCCAACCACGGCTCTTAGAAGTATAACCAGGTTCAAATATTTTAGTAAACCTGCTTTTTGGAATGCCTTTTCCTGTATCTTTAATTCTAATAAATACTCGTTTTGCATCATCGCTAAGATCAATTTTGAGATCTCCTTTACCTCGCATGGCATCGATAGCATTTTTCACAAGGTTCTCTATGGTCCAGCTATATAATTGTGGATTTATAGATACATATATTGGTTTTTCGGGTAAATCAAGAGAAAAATGAATCAATTTAGAACTTCTGGATTGCAAGTAGGTATATGCATTTCTTGTTTCCTCTACAATGTCTACTTCTTCGAGATTAGGGATGGAGCCTATTTTAGAAAAACGTTCTGTAATAACCTTTAACCTTTCAATATCTTTTTCTATTTCTGTTATATATTCAGGGTTTACATTTTCAGATTTTAGGATTTCGTTCCATCCTACTAAAGAAGATAACGGAGTTCCGATTTGATGAGCAGTTTCTTTAGCCATACCCGCCCAGAGTTTATTTTGCTCGCTAGATTTAGAGGTAGTGAAAAAGAAATAAATAACACCAATTAATAAAAAAATAAGTAATGCTATGGCGATAGGGTAATATTTTAATTTGTTCAAAATATCCGAATTTCCATAATAGATATACTGAAAAGTATCTTTTAAATCTAATTCTATAGGTTTGTTGTCAGACTTTAGTTTATTAAGATATGACCTTAACTTTTGTTCATTATTAATAAGACTTTCAGATAAATTTTGAAAATAACTTGGATCTGGCTTTCCATTAGAATCTCGAACAAAATCACCTTTAGAATCAGTGATAATAATGGGGATAGATCTATTGGTAGAACCAATAATTATAGATAACTCTAAGTAATCATCAGATTGTTCGCTGTTTAGTGCCTTTTGTGATTGAGCCCATATTTCAATTTTAGTACGTTCATCATCTTTTAATCGCTGCAGGAATAATGAGGTGTTCCATAAAGCAAGAAAAGTGATTACTATAACAGCTAAGACAATGAAATAGCTTGGAAAATTACGCTCATCAGAAAAATTCATATAAATCTGTTAACTAAAACTTAAATATAAACGTTTTAAAACGATTTTATTGTTTATAAAATAGATTACTAAATCAAAATCTAACCATGATCAAGAGACTAAAGTTTAGTTATCTTTGTTCAATATAAAACAAATTATGATTACAATCGACCCTTCTAAGGTTTCTACAGGAAAATTGCACGGTTTTTTACTTGGGGCTGTCGGCCCAAGGCCTATTGCCTTTGCGAGTACTATAGATATACATGGAAACCCTAATTTGTCGCCATTTAGTTTTTTTAATGTTTTTAGTGCTAACCCACCAATTCTTATTTTTTCTCCTGCCAGAAGGGTTAGGGATAATACTACGAAACATACACTAGAAAATGCTCAATCAACCAAGGAAGTTGTGATCAATATTGTAAATTATGATATTGTTCAGCAAATGTCATTATCAAGTACCGAATATCCGGACGGAGTTAATGAATTTGTAAAATCAGGACTTAGCATGGTATCTTCAGAAAAAGTGAAGGCGTATCGGGTGGGAGAATCACCGGTACAGTTTGAGTGTAAGGTAAATGAGGTTGTCCCGATGGGAAATGAAGGAGGAGCCGGGAATCTGATTATCTGTGAGGTACTCCTTATGCATATCAATGAAGATATTATCGATGAAAATGATAGAATTGACCAGTATAAAATAGATCAGGTGGCCCGTATGGGTGGCAATTGGTATACCAGAGCTAATAAAGGGCTTTTCGAGGTTCCTAAGCCATTGAGCACAATAGGGATTGGTGTAGATTCATTACCAGAAGATATAAAGAATAGTACTGTTTTTACCGGAAATGATTTAGGTAAGTTAGCGAATGTAGAAGGAATACCCGAAAACACAACTGCTTTGAAATTTGTTAATAAACATAATGATATTAAGGATAAAATTCAGCAGGCTAACAAGATAGAAATTCATAAATTTGCAAAGCAGTATTTAGATCAAGATGATGTAGATATTGCATGGAACATATTAGCAGCAAAATAATAATACAATGGAAGTACAAGGTAAAGTAAAGATGGTCGGTGAGACACAAACTTTTGGAAGCAATGGTTTTAGAAAGAGAGAAATTGTTGTCACTACAGAGGAGCAATATCCACAACATATTATGGTAGAGTTTGTTCAGGATAAGTGTGATCTATTAAACACCTTTCAGGTAGGACAGGATGTGAAAATTAGTATTAATTTAAGAGGTCGTGAGTGGGTAAATCCACAAGGAGAGACAAAGTATTTTAATTCTATCCAAGGATGGAGAATTGAAAGTTTACAGGCAGCAATGCCCGCAGGAGGTTCTACTCCTCCTCCGACACCACCAGCAGACGCTTTTGAGCCGGCAACAGATTTTTCTAAAGAAGAACACGACGATTTACCATTTTAAGTAAATTAATAACTATAGATGTTGCACTGAGCTTGTCGAAGTGTAAAGTAAAAAGTCCGATACTAAACTATCGGACTTTTCATATTGTGGTTTTAGATTAACCTTTTAATAAAACTCAAAAAAGCAATGATGAACAAAATTTATCTTAAAAGGTCTTAACAAAGATTGCGATTTTTTTGGTCAATTCAAACAACTGATTGATATTTAACGTTGTAGAAATAGTATTAGCTATATTTTGTTTATTCTTACAGATTCCATACAATTCCCTCCTGTTACCTATGCCGATGTAGATGGGTTATTGGCAATAGGCGGAGATTTATCTCAAGATAGGCTTTTGATGGCATATTACAACGGGATTTTTCCCTGGTATAATGAAGGTGAGGTAATCCTATGGTTTAGTCCAGACCCTAGAATGGTGTTATTTCCATCAGAGCTTAAGATAAGTAAAAGCATGCGTCAAATTATTCGGAAAAATAAATTTGAAGTTACATTTAACCAAGATTTTGAAAATGTTATAGAGAATTGCGCAGCTATAAAACGTCCAGAGCAATATGGCACCTGGATTACTGGTGATATGAAAAATGCTTATAAAAAACTACATAAATTAGGCTATGCTGTTTCTGTAGAAGTTTGGGAAAATTCAATTTTGGTCGGAGGTTTATACGGAGTATGGTTAGAAGATAAAAAGGTGTTTTGTGGAGAAAGCATGTTTGCAAAAGTGAGCAATGCATCTAAGTTTGGTTTTATTAAATTAGTAGAGTGGTTAGAAGAAAAAGAAGTGAAATTAGTAGATTGCCAAGTACATACTGATCATTTAGCTAGTTTGGGTGCTAAAGAAATACCAAGAGCAACATTTTTAGAATTTTTGAAATAAATAATCAAACGTATACTGTGTATAGGTAATATAAAACATACTTTTTATGACTGTCCATAATCTAGGGTTAGAAAGCTCAATTTTAAATCAATTTGTCCTAGAACTTAGAGATGTCGAGATACAGAAAGACACGATGCGATTTAGAAAAAATATTGAACGTATCGGCGAGATTTTAAGCTACGAATTAAGTAAAACTTTGGGACATCAAACCAAAACGGTTCAAACCCCTTTAGGAACTAAAACAATGATGGTTCCTAAAAAAGAATTTGTTTTATGTTCGATCTTACGAGCTGGGCTTCCTTTGCATCAAGGTCTTTTAAATTATTTTGATAAAGCCGAAAATGCATTCATTTCTGCGTATAGAGATCATAAAAATGATGATGATGATTTTGAGGTTGTAGTAAATTATCTAGCTTCTCCTTCGTTGCAGGATAAGGTTTTAATTTTAGCTGATCCAATGCTGGCTACTGGTAAAACCCTGGAAAATACTTTTAGAGCGATGAAAGGGCATGGTATGCCTAAACAAATACATATTGTTTCGGTTGTTGGTTCAAAACAAGGAGTGGCGTATGCAAAAGAAGTATTTCCTGAAGATACACATCTTTGGATCGCTGCTATTGATGACGAATTAAGTAGCAGAAGTTATATAGTTCCGGGGCTTGGAGATGCCGGTGATTTATCTTTTGGGATAAAGTTGTAGAAATCAAACTTCGGTATACCTAAAACAATCTATAGTGTGGTCGTTGACCATACCAATAGCTTGCATAAAAGCATACATCACAGTAGAACCCACAAACTTAAAACCTCGTTTTTTTAGATCTTTACTTATTACATCAGAGAGCTTGGTTGTAGCGGGACAATCTTTATGGTGTTTCCAACTATTTTTGATAGGCTTTCCATCAACAAACCCCCAGATGTATGTGTCAAAACTGCCAAACTCTTCCTGAATTTTCATAAAATTTTGAGCATTGGATATTGCAGAATTTATCTTTAGTTTATTGCGAATAATACCTGCATTTTGTAATAATTCTTCTTTTTTAGCCTCCGTATAGTTAGCAATTACTTTATAATCGAAATTGTCAAAAGCCAATCTGAAGTTTTCTCTTTTCCGCAGGATGGTAATCCAGCTCAATCCCGCCTGAAAAGTTTCTAAAACCAGGAATTCAAATAAAATCTGCTCATCATGTAAGGGTGTACCCCATTCGGTGTCATGATAAGATTCATATAAAGAATCTCCTACGCACCACCCACATCTGATTTTTGTCATAGTCTGAGTTTTGAAATATAAATATATTACATTCATCTGTTTATTTTTATTGTTTTTTAGCAATACTATCAAATTTGCATAGCATGTCATACTCTCAATCTAGATTGAAATGTGTATTATGCTTATTCAGAGATAAAAACAGAGATCCGTAAGTTTTAAAAATAATTATCGTCTTATATCTTACTATTTATGAAAAGAAATATGGAAAGTACTACAATGACAGTAACCGAATTAATCGAGCAGGGGATCTCAGATTCTTATACATATCAAGAGTATAAAGAAGTGGTGAGTAGTTTATTAACGGAAGATAAATCTACAGGACACGAACAATCTGAGGAGTTAACAAACTATAGCATGCTCAATGATCGTAGAATGAAACGTTTGGATAAAACTCTAAAAATTAATGAACCCGTTAAAGAAGCTTTTGTAAATGCAGACACAAAAGTAACTTGGTTGGTATTAACCGAAGGATGGTGTGGTGATGCGGCACAATCTTTACCTATGATTAACAAACTTGCAGCGCTCAATGAGGGTATAGATTTAAAGATTATTTCTAGAGATGATCATGATGAATTAATGAGTAATTTTCTTACTAATGGAGGGAAGGCCATTCCTAAATTAATAGTATATGATGCCCAAAACAAAAAAGTTGTAAACTCTTGGGGTCCAAGGCCATCTGTTGCTACACGAATGGTAGCCGAATATAAGGAGCAACACGGTAGTCTTGATCCACAATTCAAAGAGGATTTACAGGTGTGGTACAATAAAGATAAAGGAGTAAATATAGCAGAAGATCTGTTAAAAATTCTATAGCAATATTTTAACCTCCATAGTTGAAATAATAGGTTATTGATCCTTCTTGCTCTTCAATAGTTGAACGAGAAAACAAGGCTTTTCTGGCGTAAACCATAGCATTGTCAAAAAGACATTCATTTCGTGTAGTTGAATTCTTTTTGTCAACTTTTGTGCCGATTACATACCCGTTTTTGTTTACTTCGATTTTTACAACGACTTTACCACTTCCATTGCAAGTATAAACAGGGTTAGGTAAATCGATGGATTTTCGATCTTTTAAACTATAGGTAAGAGAGCTATTTCTATTATTAGTTTCTTCTGGTTCGGATTTTGTTTCTTCCTTCTTAATATCCTCTTCTAAAGCAACTTCTTCCTCGGGAGTGTCTTCATTTTTGGCAAGTTCTTCTGCTTCGGTCAAGGATTTAATTCGTTCTTCGAACTCTTTGTGATCTTCAAAATCTTCATTAAATGCAGAGTGCGTTCTTCTGGCATTATCTAGTTGTCGATTTTCTTGAGCAATTTCTTCTTCTGGTTGCTCTTCTTCTTCGTCCATTAAAAATTCTTCAGGAATTTCCATTAAAATTTCGGCTTGCTCTTGCTTTTTATTCATCATATTGATGTTGTATAGGCTTAGAACAAGAATTCCCATCAACATTGATGTGATAATCAGGGCTTTATGTTTTTCTATAAATTCCATAGGTTTCTATAACTAATTTTATTCTACATTATTTTATGCAGTTTCAATTTTTGTTTCTAACTGGCTTTCAAAAGATTGAACTGTAATAGCATCGTCAACCATAAACGTTCCTATTTTTGTTCGTCTTAATGCCGTTAAATGAGCCCCACTTTTTACAGTTTTACCAAAATCATGTGCTAATGATCGGATATATGTTCCTTTACTACAAACTACTCTAAAATCTACTTCGGGTAGTTGTATTCGAGTTATTTCAAATTCATTAATTGTTATTTTACGTGCTTCGATTTCTACTTTTTCACCTTCTCGGGCATATTCGTATAAGCGTTTCCCTTCTTTCTTTAACGCAGAAAAAATGGGAGGATATTGTTCTATTTCTCCAATAAAATGAGAGGTAGCCTCTTTAATAGTATCACTTGAAATATGATCGATTGAAAATGTTTGATCGATTTCAGTCTCAAGATCATAAGAAGGCGTAGTAGCTCCAAGGGTTAGGGTTCCGGTATATTCTTTGAGTTGTCCTTGAAACTCTTGAATGCGTTTTGTGAATTTACCTGTACAAATAACAAGTAAACCCGATGCCAACGGATCTAAGGTGCCGGCATGCCCTACTTTAATTTTTTTGATCCCAAAATTTTTACGAATAAGCCAACGAAGTTTATTTACAACCTGGAAAGATGTCCATTGCAACGGCTTATCGATCAAAAGAATTTGACCGTCTTTATAGTCTTGTTCGGTTAGCATAATATGGGGCTACTATTTAATAAAACCAAAGCTGATGGCTAATAAGCCAACAACAATACAATATACGGCAAAATAAGTTAACTTACTCTTTTTCACTAAGGAAATCATCCATGTGCATGCGAAAAGACCAGAAATAAATGCGGCTACAAAGCCAATTGCTATAGGAATACTATTTTCTGATGAAAAAGAGAGTTCGCCGCTAAGTATATCTTTGGCTATTTTTCCAAATATTAAAGGAATAACCATTAAAAATGAAAATCGTGCGGCTTTAGTTTTGTCGTTTCCTAACAAAACAGAAGTAGAGATTGTGGCACCACTTCTAGAAATACCTGGTAGCATGGCAATGGCTTGTGCGATACCAATTACAAGTGCATTAGAACTGCTAACTGGTTTTCGAGTACTCTTAGCTTTATCAGCAAACCATAATAGTGCTGCAGTAATTAGTAACATAAAGCCAACAAACATAATATTGCCTCCAAAGAGTTGCTCTAGTTGCTCTTCGAAGAATAAACCGACTACTACAGCTGGGATCATAGAGATGATAATCTTTAGAGAAAAAAGACTTTCTTCATTCTTTTTAAATTTCAATAATCCTTTAACAATAATCCAAATATCTTTCCTGAAAACTACTATAGTACTTAATGCCGTAGCAAAGTGTAACACTACAGTAAAGAGCAAAGACTCTTCGGGTACACTTTTGTCTCCTAAAATAGCCTTGCCTAATTCTAAATGTCCACTAGAAGAAACGGGTAAGAATTCTGTAAGACCTTGTACAATACCTAAAATGATAGCATCAATAATTTCCATGTAGTATGCAGGGTTTTCTTAAAAATTGATGCAAATATAAAACTACCTAAATACAAATTGTCGAATTACTACTTTTTCTTCTTGTTTGGATTAAGTAGTATAGCATAAATTTCAATCCCAAATCCTATCAAAACTATCGTTGGTGCAAGTCGTATTCTTCTAAAGCTATAGATGTCTGGATTAAAAACATTGGGATCATCACTTCTTCCTCCAGCCATAAGTATAAAACCTAAAGCAATTACAGCAAGCCCAATAGCCATAACGATATAGTTCTTTTTTCCGAAAACAAAATCGGGGGTATAAGAGTTATTTTTACTGGATTGTTTTTTCATGAGTATCGTTATTTATTTCATTATAGATCACATTATCATGGATCATTAGTTTGGACACATGCCCCATGTTGCTATCGCGGGTAAATATAGTCCATCTTTTTATAGCATACAAAGTAACCCGTTTGTTTAGAATATCAGTACTTAGTTGTTCTATGGTTAAATCATATTGTAATCCCCGATTGATATAGTAATAATGCTCATCATTTTCTAGGCTGATTACGATATCAAAACCTGGTGCTTCTTTAATATCAATTACTCTGCCTGTAATTTCTATCACATCATCTGGTTGTACATTACGTACCGGGCGAAATGTTTGAATAACAACAGCCATAAATGCTATAAAAAGTATAAAAACTATCAAAAACCATATTTTTCCAATTTTTCCCATATAATCAAGTTGTAAGTTTAGTTTTCATCTTGCTGATTACTACTAATGTTATTCCAGCGAGTATAAAAGGAATGCTCAACAATTGTCCCATGTTTAACGCCATATTATCTTCAAAAGCAACTTGATTTTCTTTGAAGATCTCTAATACTAACCTTGCCGAAAAAAGAATTACTAATAAGATTCCAAAGATGAAACCTTCATTATTCCTTAAATTAGTTTTTTTGTATAGGTACCATAATATTCCAAAAATTATAAGGTATGAAAAAGCTTCATATAATTGTGTAGGATGTCTTGGGATCAAATCATCTTGTATAAAAACTACTCCGTAGTTTCCTTCGGTTGGTTTTCCATAAATTTCAGAATTCATAAAGTTTCCAAATCTTATAAATGCTCCTGTAATCGGTGCTCCAATAGCTACGCGATCTAGTATCCATAGTAATGATGTTTTGCTTCGTATACTGTAGATTATGATCGCTAATATTGCCCCGATACTACCACCATGACTTGCTAATCCTGCAAATCCAGTAAAATGCCAGTTTCCTTCAGTAATTTGAAATGGTAAAAATATTTCTAGAGGATGCTTAGAGAAATATGCAAAATCATAAAAGAGACAATGACCAAGACGTGCACCTAATAGTATGCCGATAAACAGATAGGTAGATAATTTTTCAAGATTTTCAACAGAAATATTCTCTGATTTATATATACGTTTTACAATCTCATAACCAAGCAGTAATCCCAAAACAAAAAGTATTCCGTAGTATTTTAAAGGAAAAGTATTAAATAACTTTACAATCTCAGGATCGACATTCCATTCTATTGGTCCCATAAGATCTATTAATAATACAGTTCGTCTGTCCTTAGATTTAAGAATCGTTGTGTAGCAAAAAACGTGCTTATCCAGGTGATTAATACCCCAATTCCAAAAACGCCTAAAAACAAGATAATAAGTAAGATTTCGTCTTCCAATAGTGCTAATTCGGGGAATGTTTTATCCAGATAGAATAATACTACACTTACACCAATCAAGGCTACAATGGCTCCAATCATGCCTAAGCGTACACTTTTCCATACAAAAGGCTTGCGAATAAATTTCTTAGTGGCGCCCACCATTTGCATGGTTTTAATAATAAACCTTTTGGAGTATACAGATAATCGAATAGAACTATTAATAAGTAGCACCGCAATAAATGTAAAAACCCCGCTAATTAACAATACCCAAAAGCTAATCCTTTTAATATTATCATTTAATAAAGAAATTAAAGGTTTATCATAGATTACCTCGTCTACAAAATTCTTTTTTGTGATCGAGGTAGAAATTTCTTCAATTTTATCTGGTGCAACAAAGTCAGCTTTTAGATACACATCAATTGAATTTTGGAGCGGGTTATATCCCAGAAAATCCATAAAATTTTCTCCAATATCCTTACTATGCTCTTCGGCAGCTTCATCCTTAGAAATAAAAGTGGTTGATTTTGTATATTCTGCAAGTGCTAATGTTTTTTCAAGCTGTTTTACTTCTACATCCTTGGCAGTATCTTTTAAGTATATGGTGAGCGCAATTTTTTCTTTGAAATGATCTGCGACTTTTTTCGTGTTTAAAACCAATAATCCTAATAAACCCAATAAAAATAACACTAACGAAATACTAATAATTACAGAGAAATAGGAAGATATTAGTCGTCGTTTCTGATATTTTTCGAAAGATGAGCTCATAGATAATCTGATTTTGGCGTAAAAATAATAAAGTTTAGTGAGACTCCTATTTTAAATGCTTTCGCATTTTGAAATAAGTAAAGCCTAATACATCCCATTGCAGAACGACATCTCTTTATTTTGTGTTTTCATTAACTTTTGTTTATAAAGGAATAACGTATACTTGAAAAGATTCTTGTTCATAAATTAACCCATTGTGCATTTAGATATTTTTTAACCAAACTCCGTCAATTCGAGTGCTTCGACTTTAGGAGAAGTGTACTTCGACTGGCTCAGCAGAGCTATCGAGAATAGGATTATTGGTTAAAAAAAGCTATTCTCGATACATTTTGTCTTCATTTCATTACGCAAAATACTCGAATTGACGCTTTTTTTGTAATGATTTTCCTAAATGCACAACGGGTATAAAATAGTTTTAAAATATGCATACAGTGATTATTGGTGTGGGCGGTGTTGGAGGATATTTTGGAGGAAAAATTTCTCAATCAAATCAGAAAGTTACTTTGATAGCCAGAGGAAAACATCTGGAAGCTATCATACAAAACGGGTTGCAAGTAAAAAGTATAGATGGTGATTTTGTAACACGGCCGTTCTTGGCGACCAATACTATTGATGAGGTAGAAAAAGCAGATCTGATTTTAATTTGCACAAAGTCTTGGCAAGTTCCCGAAGCTGCAGAATTGATCAAGCCTATTCTTAAAGATGAAACCATTGTGATCCCATTGCAGAACGGTGCAGATAATGCAGAAAAATTGCTTTCTGTGATAGATGCGAAGCATGTACTAGGAGGATTATGTAAAATTTATAGTAAAATAGAAGCTCCAGGAGTAATTTCTCATTTTGGACATGCTCCCGAAGTAGTTTTTGGTGAGACCGATAAACGTATCACTGATCGCTTGCATAAGGTGAAAGAGGTGTTTGATAAAGCTGGATTTAACAATACCATATCCAAAGATATTTATGTAGATATCTGGAGTAAGTTTATGTTTATTGCCACAGTAAGTGGTCTGGGCGCATTAACCAAAGCAACTATTGGCGAAATGTATGAGAATCCACGAATCAAAAAGATACTAGAGCAAACTGCAACCGAAATTTATGAAGTTGGTAAGGCAAAAGGAGTTGCATTACCAAAAGATCTTGTCGATCGCATTATGTTTTTTATTGGCAAACAACCTTATGATTCTACCGGATCAACACAGCGAGATATTATAGAAGGAAGACCTTCAGAACTAGATAATTTTAATGGATTTATTGTGAAAGAAGGTAAAAAACTCGGGGTTCTTACACCCGCAAATAATTTTGTTTACAGTTGTTTACAGCCTATGGAAGCTAAAGCACGAAAATAAGTCTTTGTTATTCAAATGAAATAACTTCAAATTATAACCATTTAACTTCTATTAAGAACCTAATTGCATATAAAAAGTACTTCAAAGGTTAAAAAAATAAGTAAAAAGGGTATAAAAAGTACCTCAAAGGTTAAAATTTTAACCAAAAAGCATCTTCGAAGATGCTTTTTGGTTCTTCGAAGACTAAAAAAGGTGCTTCTGAACCTTTTAGATTAAAAGACAGCAGAACTTTACTTTTTACAATCATAGTAAACAATTAACCTAAGATGTTGCTGTACTATCCTGAAGGTTTTAGTAAATTTGCGGTCTTAATTTTAGATGAATGAGCTACGATTTTAATACCATTGAAGCCAGATGGCAAAAATATTGGGCAGAGAACAGAACCTTTACCGCCCAAAATGGCAGTGACAAACCAAAATACTATGTATTGGATATGTTTCCTTATCCATCAGGAGCAGGATTGCACGTAGGCCATCCACTGGGCTATATTGCCAGTGATATCTATGCTCGTTATAAACGACATAAAGGATTTAATGTATTACATCCACAAGGATATGACTCTTTTGGTTTACCTGCAGAGCAATATGCCATCCAGACGGGGCAACACCCGGCCGTTACTACTAAAGAAAATATAGCTCGCTATCGTGAGCAATTAGATAAAATTGGTTTTTCATTTGATTGGAGTCGAGAAGTAAGAACCAGTGATCCAAAGTTCTACAAATGGACACAATGGATCTTTATTGAGCTTTTTAATTCATGGTATGATACTAATGAAAATAAAGCAAGAAAAGTAGAGGAGTTAGAGGCTATTTTTACTTCCGAAGGAAACACAAAAGTAAATGCGATTTGTGATGAAGATGTAACTGAATTTTCAGCAGAAGATTGGAACCGTTTTTCATCTAAAGAAAAGCAAGAAGTTCTTTTAAAATATAGATTGACCTATTTGGCAGAGACAGAGGTAAACTGGTGTCCGCAATTAGGAACAGTCCTGGCAAATGATGAGATCGTAAACGGAGTTTCTGAGCGTGGTGGATATCCGGTGGTTCGCAAAAAGATGACCCAATGGAGTATGCGTATCTCTGCTTATGCGCAACGTTTGTTAGACGGGCTTAATACAATTGATTGGCCACAACCTTTAAAAGATTCTCAAACCAATTGGATAGGGCGTTCACAGGGTGCAAGTGTGACTTTTAAGGTCCTCCCATCCCATCCCCAACCCTTCCCAGAGGGAAGGGAGTCAAGTGCTGGATATTTAACAGGGAGTCCAGAAATTGCTGGAGCGCTTTTAGAGAGAGCTAAAGAAATGCGAGCTAATCCAACTCAGGCAGAAGCTCTTTTATGGGAAAGATTAAAAACAAAGAAACTTGGCTTTAAATTTAGACAACAACACCCAATTGATAAGTATATAGTTGATTTCGCTTGTCTTTCTAAAAAACTAATTATTGAGGTTGACGGAGAAATCCACGAATTTCAAAAAGAAGAAGACCAACAAAGACAACTTTTGTTAGAAGAAAAGAAGGGGTATACTTTTTTACGTTTCCAGAACGATGAGGTGCTGAATGATATAAACAAAGTAATAGTTAAAATCGAAGACGCGTTAAAAGTCCTTCCCTTTGGGGAGGATTTAGGTGGGGATGAGAAGCAGCATACCATCGAAGTATTCACAACCCGACCCGACACTATTTTTGGAGCAACGTTTATGACCCTTGCTCCAGAGCATGATTTGGTGCAAAAAATAACAACTCCAGAACAAAAAGCCGAGATTGAAGCTTATGTTGAAGCCACAGCAAAGCGCAGTGAACGTGAGCGTATGGCCGATGTAAAAACTATAAGTGGTGTGTTTACCGGAGCCTATGCAGAGCATCCGTTCACCAAAGAGCCTGTACCGATCTGGATCGGGGATTATGTGTTGGCAGGATATGGTACAGGAGCTGTAATGGCGGTACCATGTGGGGATCAACGTGATTATGATTTTGCAAAACACTTTAATATCCCGATAACTAATATTTTTGAAGGGGTCGATATTTCTGAAGAAGCCTTTGCAGATAAAGAAAATACGGTGATCGCAAATTCTGATTTCCTAAATGGTTTAAACTATAAGAAAGCGACCAAAACTGCTATTTATGAGTTAGAAAAATTAGGCCAGGGAGAAGGTAAGATTAATTATCGATTGCGTGATGCCGTATTTAGCCGTCAACGATATTGGGGAGAACCATTCCCGGTATATTATGTAGATGGGATGCCGCAAATGATCGATGTAGCACATTTGCCAATCGTATTGCCAGAAATTGAAAAATACCTTCCTACCGAAACCGGAGAGCCACCTTTAGGTCGTGCCGATGTTTGGGCTTGGGATGCAGACAAGAACGAAGTGGTTTCTAATGATAAGATTGATCATAAAACAGTTTTCCCACTTGAGTTGAATACCATGCCAGGTTGGGCAGGTAGTTCTTGGTACTTATTTAGATATATGGATGCCGGTAATGATAACGAATTCGCTTCCGCGGAAGCAATGCAATACTGGCAAAATGTGGATTTATATATCGGGGGTAGCGAGCATGCTACAGGGCACTTGCTATATTCTCGTTTTTGGGTGAAGTTTTTACACGACAGAGGATTTCTTCCGGTAGAAGAACCATTTAAAAAGCTGATCAACCAAGGAATGATTTTGGGGACTAGTGCTTTCGCTTTCAGAAGAACTGTTTATCATGTCGAAAAAACAGAAGGAGGAACAAAATATTTACATCCATTTAAGTTAGATCCAACACTTGTGTCTCATGGAAAAGTCAGATTTACTAATGCATCTTATATTGATGAAGAGCAAGAAAAAGAGTTTTTAGAAGAATTTCGAAAGTGTTTACCTCCTGTTCATTCACAAAAATTAAAATTGGCTTTAAATGAATCATTAATCTTTGAAAAATTAAACTCAAAATCTAAAGATGAAATTATAGGATATCTTAGAGGTAAAATTGAATTTCAATATACCCCGATTCATGTAGATGTTTCTTTAGTTAATTCATCCAATGAATTAGATGTTGATAAGTTTAAATCAGACGAAAGGTACAAGGAATTTAAAGATGCCGAATTTATTCTTGAAGAAGGGAAATATATTGTTGGTCGCGAAGTCGAAAAAATGTCCAAATCCAAATACAATGTAGTAAATCCAGATGGTATTTGTGATCAGTATGGGGCAGATAGCTTACGTTTATACGAAATGTTCCTGGGTCCACTAGAACAAGCAAAACCTTGGAATACTGCCGGGATTACTGGAGTACATTCGTTCCTTAAAAAATTATGGAAGCTATATCATTCCTCCCTTGAGGGAGGTAAGGAGGGTGTTTTCAGCGTAAGCGAAACCGAACCCACAAAAGATGATCTCAAGACATTACATAAAACCATTAAAAAGGTAGAAGAAGATATCGAGAATTTTTCGTTCAATACTTCAGTAAGTACGTTTATGATTGCGGTTAATGAGTTGACGGCTCAAAAATGTAACGCTAGAGCAATCCTTGAGCCGTTATTAGTATTAATTTCGCCATATGCGCCACATATTGCCGAAGAACTTTGGCAAAAACTTGGACATAATGAGTCTATCGCTACTGCCTCTTTTCCTGTGTTTGACGAGAAACACTTGATAGAAAGTACCAAGCAATACCCAATATCCTTTAATGGTAAAATGCGTTTTATGCTAGAGTTGTCTTTAGACCTTAATAAAGAAGAGATAGAAGCAGCTGTAATGGCACATGAAAAAACACAACAACAACTCGACGGTAGAGCACCCAAAAAGGTAATCGTAGTGCCTGGTAAGATAGTGAATGTGGTGGGGTAATTGAAATAAATGGGCTTCTAGAGCCTCAGCCCTCTGTTACTAACGAACCCTGAGGTGCCATGCTGAGCCTGCCGAAGTGTTCTCGAAGGGTGAGATGTCATACGGAGTCTATCAAGTCGTACACTGAGCTTGTTGAGTCGCACACTGAGGCTCTCGAAGTGTGAGGCTCTCGAAGTGTTCGACAAGCTCAGATCGACAATAATAGTTATAATCATCATTTACAGATAGTAATATGATCAACCCAATAGAAATTCTAGGATTAGTTGCAGCTTTATTAACTACAGCCGCATTTCTACCCCAAGTTTATAAAACCTGGAAAACAAAATCTACAGATAGTCTTTCCTTAAGTATGTTGTTGATTTTTGTTTCAGGAGTACTATGTTGGCTGATTTATGGGTTTTTAATTGATAGTTTACCTATTGTTTTAGCTAATTTTGTAACGGCGATTTCTGGTTTTCTGCTGTTGTATTTTAAGTATCGATATAAAAACTAATATTTACTGTTTAGGTTTTCAGTTTTTTAACAATTATGATTAAAATCCAACAAAATTATTGATTGAATATTTTTTGGATATGATTTATTGTTTTATGTCATAAAAACAGCTATTTTCGACACAAAAATAAGAATATGATAATTGGTGTTCCTAAGGAAATCAAAAATAACGAGAACAGGGTGGGTGTTACACCTGCCGGAACAATGGAACTCGTTAGACATGGTCACACTGTTTTCATCCAGCAAAATGCTGGTCTGCAGAGTGGTTTTAGTGATGAAGAGTATATCAACGTTGGAGGTAAAATTTTACCTACGATCGAAGAAGTATACCAAACTGCAGAAATGATTATTAAAGTAAAGGAACCTATTGAGCCTGAATATTCTTTAATTAAGAAGGACCAATTACTGTTTACTTACTTTCACTTTGCTTCTAGTGAAGTGTTAACAAAGGCAATGATCAGCAGTGGTTCTGTATGTATTTCTTATGAAACGGTAGAGGATCCTGATCGTAGTTTGCCATTATTAACACCAATGAGTGAAGTAGCTGGTCGAATGTCTATTCAACAAGGTGCGAAATATTTAGAAAAACCTTTAAAAGGAAGAGGGATTCTTCTGGGTGGTGTTCCTGGAGTGGCTCCGGCTAAGGTTTTAGTTCTTGGAGGTGGAGTTGTAGGAACACAAGCTGCAAAAATGGCTGCAGGTATGGGTGCCGATGTTACTATCTTAGATATTAGCCCTAAAAGGCTAAGGTATCTTGATGATGTAATGGCAGCAAATGTAAATACAGAATACTCTAACGAACATACGATTCGTAAACATATCAAAACATCAGATCTTATTGTTGGAGGAGTATTAATTCCTGGTGCTAAGGCACCAAAATTAATCACTCGTGATATGCTTAAAGATATGCGCCCGGGTACTGTATTGGTAGATGTAGCTGTAGATCAAGGAGGTTGTTTTGAGACTACAAAACCTACGACGCATCAAGATCCGGTGTATATTATAGATGATGTGGTGCATTATTCTGTGGCAAATATGCCAGGAGCGGTACCTTATACGTCAACTTTGGCATTAACTAATGTCACTTTGCCATATGCTGTACAGTTGGCAAACAAAGGTTGGAAAACTGCATGCGCAGAGAATGAACCGCTTAAAAAAGGATTAAATGTCATTAATGGGGATGTTGTGTATCCTGCGATATCAGAGGCTTTTAGCCTACCATTAAAAGATGTTAATACATATTTAAAGTAAACTCGATTTATTGGCTAACTCAAGTTTATTTAACCAAAGACCTCGCTATTATGGCGAGGTTTTTGCATTTTATATTGTAAATTTAACAAGCATAAAAAGTATAGCGTTATGATGGGATATTATATTATTGCAGGAATCATATTTTTGGTAAGCTCATATGTGAGCAATAAACTTAAAAGTAAGTTTAAGAAATATTCAAATCTACATCTGCAAAATGGAATGAGTGGAGCAGAGATTGCAACTAAGATGTTAAAGGATAATGGAATCCATGATGTAGAAGTGATTTCTGTAGCAGGAATGCTTACCGATCATTATAATCCTTTAAAGAAAACAGTAAATCTTAGTGAAGGGGTATACAGTCAGCGTAATGCTGCAGCGGCAGCCGTTGCTGCACACGAGTGCGGTCATGCTGTACAACATGCTACAGCCTATAGTTGGTTAACATTGCGATCTAAGATCGTACCAGCGGTAGGAGTTTCGAGTAAACTTTCTAATATAGTAATTATGGCAGGTTTAGTTCTATCTGCATCGGGTATGGTATTTGGAAATACGATTTTCTTAGTAGGGATTTTATTATTTGGTGTAACTACATTTTTTAGTATGATTACATTGCCTGTAGAATATGATGCGAGTAACAGAGCATTAGCCTGGTTAGAAAATAACAATATGGTTACCAATGAAGAGCATGCGGGAGCTAAAGATGCTTTAAAATGGGCAGCACGCACATATTTAGTTGCAGCTTTAGGATCGTTGGCTACATTACTGTATTTTATTTCAATTTTCTTAGGAAGAAGAGATTAGAAAATAACTATCATCTCGAGCTCTGAGCGAAGTCGAAGTGTTCGAGATGATAGAAAAATACGGTACTATATCTTAATCTGTCGATCAATTTGCTGGTCTAGAGATATAAAAGTTTCAGTACGAGAGACGCCTTCAATAGCTTGTATATCTTTGTTTAATACATTCATTAGATGTTCGTTGTCTCTACATAGTATTTTAATAAAAATAGACCAATTTCCTGTGGTGTAATGGCATTCAATTACTTCGGGGATATCGTTAAGTTGTTTTACTGCTTTTGGATTACTCACCGCTTTATCCAAAAAAACACCTACAAAGGCCATAGTTTTGTATCCAAGTATTTTGGGATCAATTATAAACTTGGATCCGGCAATAAGTCCAGATGTTTCAAGCTTACGAAGTCGTTGATGAATGGCTGCACCAGAAATCCCTACCTTTCTTGCAATCTCAAGAATTGGTCTTCTGGCATCTTCCATAAGGTTGCGCAAAATCTCTTTATCAATACCATCTATTTTCACGTTATTGTTTTGGACTTTCATTATTTATAAAATTACATATATTAACCAAAAATAAGGTTTAGGGTTTTTAATTGAAAGATAAAAGTAATAATAATCATAAAAATTGTATGGTTTTAGAGTTTGAAATGCTACCAGGAATCACCAGATCAATTCTGCTAAAGGATATGTTTGAGTGGGTATTATACTATTGTCTTCAGAAAACAGTGGTTTAGAACTAAAATCTTTGATTCGTTACTAATAATCAATATTCGTATTTTAAATTACCCTTTTACACCATCGGGATTATACCCCAGGTATTCACGTTCTTTTTCATTAAAAATAATACCGTATTCTTCTAGTTCCTTAAGTATAGGTTCATATACTTCTTTGTGAATAGGAATCTGAACACCGGTTAAGGTAATTTGTTTGTTTAAAATACGTAGAGCTGCCATTGCAACCGGTAAACCTACCGTTCTTGCCATTGCAGTATAGGTTTGATCCTGGCCGGTACATACCATCGTTGCATCAATCTGCTTATGCTCTCCTTCAAGTGTATAACCAAACTTGTGATACATCACAATCATATCTTTATCACCTTGGTCAAGAGTCCACTTATCCATTAAGATTTTCTGAAGAATTTGAGCTGGAGTAGCGCTAGCAATCCCTACTTTTTTATTGGGATTAAAAATATCTAACTCCAGCAATTTATCCCACATGATATCGTCTTGATCAATTTTGAGATAATGACGAAGTTTTAACTCCACCGAATCGGTAGGCGAATATGCTAAGAATGAATTTATAAAATCACGATAACTCATGTTTTCAGAGTTTACCATGGTATAATCATCTGCAGTCATACCTAGCTGTACAAAGGTGTTCCATGCTCTTGAAAATCCTACTCTTCGAATGGTCCCACGATATAAGGTTAAAATATCATCTAAGCCATAAATGTTTTGATATTTTAAAGAATTGCGATTGGCGTATGCTTCAAAACGCCCATAACCTTCGACCTCTAGAAACTCTGTTCTTCTAAATAGTTTGTGATAAGGAATATACTTATAGGCGCCTTCCTGAAGAAACTCTGCGGCCCCACCTTGCCCGGCAACAACCACATTACGAGGATTCCAGGTAAATTTATAATTCCAAAGGTTGGTGTCACTTTCAGGAGCTACCAGACCACCAGTAAAAGATTCAAATAAAATTATTTTCCCTCCCAGATCTCTTATTCGATCAATAACTTGCATTGCACTCATATGATCAATCCCTGGGTCTACTCCTATTTCATTCATAAAAACCAGCCCTTTCTCACGAACTTGTTTGTCAAGTTTTTGCATCTCTGGACTTACATAAGAAGCCGTAACCATGCATTTATTAAATTGTAAACAATCTTTAGCCACTTCAATATGAAATCGAGCCGGAAGCATAGATACAACGATATCAGCTTTTTGAATGGCTTTTTCTCTGGAATCTTTATCAAAAACATCTAATACCAGTGCTTCAGTCTTTGGATGCTTATTAGCAAGTGCTAAGGCATTTTCTATAGAGATGTCTCCAATGGTTATATGAAGATTTTCAGAAATAGATTTATCCTGAAAATATTTAATTAAGACAGCAGTAGATTTACCTGCACCAATAACTAGAATCTTTCGCATACCTCCTGATATTTTGATAACTTTGATACGAATGTAGTAAATACAGTAAAAAGTAAGCTCTCAAATTTATGGGATTAATTATCTTTTTTTAAAAAATGTGTCTAAAACATAAAATCTACTATAAGATATAATCAATTATGGAAAATACAGGGATTAATAAAACAATTTTGATTACCGGTGCTGTTTTGGCACTATTGGCCGTGCTTTTAGGAGCCTTTGGTGCACATGGATTAGAGAAGTTAGTAGATGCTAAAAGTATAGATTCTTTTAAAACAGGAGTGCGGTACCAAATGTACCACGCAATTGTTTGCATTATTTTAGGGAATATGAATACAATAAGTCTCAAATCCAAGAAGCGAATTTTCTATTTCTTCATGGGGGGAATACCCCTTTTTTCTGGGTCAATATACCTTTTGACAATTGATGAAGCGTTAGGGATTTCTTTGTCAAGTATTGGTTTTGTTACACCTTTGGGAGGTTTTTTGTTAATTTTTGGATGGATTTTCTTTATTATTTCATTGGTTAAGATTAAGTGATTTTTTGAAGGTTAGTGTGATTATTATTTATAATTTTGCACGTACATAACAAAACACAACATATTTTTATGGAACCACTGTATCCAACTACGAAAACGTTTTCGTTAAAGCATTACGGTATTGAAAATGCTACAGTGCGCTATCAATTATCTCCAGAAGACCTGGAGAAAGAGGTAGTGCAAAAAGGTCAAGGGAAAATAACTAAATCTGGTGCGCTAGCAATTAATACGGGTGAATTTACTGGTCGATCTCCTATGGATCGCTTTATTGTGAAAGATCATATCACAAAAGATAAAGTGTGGTGGGGTGACATTAATATTCCTTTTGACTCCCAAAAATTTGATGCCTTATATGATAAGGTAACAAAATACTTATCGGGGAAAGAAATATTTGTAAGAGACAGCTACGCTTGTTCTGATCCTGAATATAGACTGAATATAAGAGTGATCAATGAATATCCTTGGTCTAATATGTTTGCCTATAACATGTTTTTAAGGCCTACAGATGAAGAATTGAAGAGTTTTGACCCAGAATGGACGGTCATCAATGCACCTGGTTTTATGGCAGATGCAAAAGTTGATGGCACTCGGCAGCATAATTTTGCGATTTTAAATTTTGATAGAAAAATTGCTCTTATTGGAGGTACAGGATATACCGGAGAGATTAAAAAAGGAATCTTTTCGGCGTTAAATTTTATTCTTCCGGTAGAACGAGATTGTTTTCCTATGCATTGTTCTGCTAATGTTGGAGAAGATGGAGATACTGCAATATTCTTTGGACTTTCTGGAACCGGTAAAACAACATTGTCTACAGATCCTAATCGTAGACTAATTGGTGATGACGAACATGGTTGGACTAAAGAAAATACTATATTTAATTTTGAAGGAGGATGCTATGCGAAGGTAATTGATCTGGCTCAAGAAAAAGAACCAGAAATTTACGGAGCTATCAAAAAAGGTGCAATTCTAGAAAATGTAATCATCGGAGATAATGATGAGGTGGATTTTGCCGATACATCAATCACTCAAAATACAAGAGTGAGTTACCCGATTCATCATATTGAAAATATCCAGGAGTCTTCTATTGGTAAGAATCCAAAAAACATATTCTTTTTAACTGCAGATGCATTTGGTGTAATGCCACCGATTTCTAAGTTAACACCTAGTCAGGCTGCATATCATTTTATGTCGGGATATACTGCAAAAGTAGCAGGTACAGAGGCCGGAGTTGTAGAACCTCAACCTTCTTTTTCTGCTTGTTTTGGTGCGCCATTTATGCCTTTACATCCGGCAGAATATGCAGAGATGTTGGTCAAAAAAATGAAAGACACTGGTGTAAATGTGTGGTTAGTTAATACGGGATGGACTGGTGGACCTTATGGTGTAGGAACTCGAATTAAACTGAAGTATACTCGTGCCATGATTCAAGCAGTGCTTAATGGAGATTTGGGATTGTATTCTTATGATGATTATCATATTCACTCTGTGTTTGGAGTAGCTCAACCTAGAACATGCCCAGGTGTGCCTGATACTGTTTTAAGCCCTAGAGCTACATGGAATGATGATGAGAAATACTATACAACTGCATTTAAGTTAACAAACGCTTTTAGAGAGAATTTCAAGAAATTCGAAGCGTATGCAAATGAAGAAATCAGAAGAGGAGGCCCTCAACGATATTCTTTTTAAGAAAAGTATACGTTATAAAACAACAAAGCCAGAAATTTAATTTCTGGCTTTGTTGTTTTATATAAAGTGATATTGTTTATTTTTTGTTCGCTTCTTTAATATACTTCTGAAGTGCCATAGTCATCGACGGAGTCTCGGGAGTAGGTGCTTGTATATCAACAGTTAGATCATGCTCCTCGGCCGCTTTAACCGTAGAATTTCCAAAAACGGCAATTCTAGTATCGTTTTGCTTAAAATCAGGAAAGTTTTCAAAAAGGGATTGTATTCCCGATGGACTAAAGAAAACCAATATATCGTAAAAGACATTTCTTAAATTAGAAAGGTCGCTCACTACAGTTTTATAAAAAACACCTTGCTTCCAATCTACTTTAAGACTATCCAAAGTATCAGGAATTAATGGTTTTAGCTTGTCTGATGAGGGTAACAAAAACTTTTCGTTTTTATACTTCTTAATAAGTGGTGATAGCTCTTGAAAAGTACGTTTTCCAACATATATTTTTCTTTTTCGGTATACCACATATTTTTGTAAATAATATGCCACAGCCTCACTTTGACAAAAATACTTCAGAGAATCAGGAACTTTAAAACGCATTTCTTCTGCTATTCTAAAGAAATGATCGACAGAATTTCGGCTAGTAAGAATAATAGCGGTGTATTGTGATAAATCCACTTTTTGTAATCTTACTTCCTTTGCATCAACTCCCTCCACATGAATAAATGGAATAAAGTCAATTTTTACTTTTTCCTTTTCTTCTAGATCAAAATAAGGTGAATTTTCTACTTTAGGCTCTGGTTGAGAGACCAAAATCGTTTTCACTTTCATATATATTCTTTTCTTACGTTCCTATCTTAGTTCTAAATCAACTTATATAATATAAAATAAGGCGCGATTTCAAGTGCGCAAAGATACAAAATAAAATAAAACAAGTGGTTCAAAATAGTATTTTCATTTTTTCGGTAGAAAGAAATAAGTACAATAGTGTTAAGAACTGCCATAGCTACAAACAATATTATAAACACAATTTTTGAAGGATGTATCGAATATATAAATATAATATTTATGGGTAATAATAGTAGTCCTATAAAATTGCGATAGGATACTTTATAAAAGAGATATTCATCAATGATAGCGTCTATAGAAAAAATAGTAGCGATAATTTTTTCGATTAATAATTTACAGATAACAATCACCGTGTAAATTATAGAAATTTTAAAATATAAAGTGACCTCAACAGGTGTTGTCTGCCATTCGAAAACATCGAAGCATATATATATAAATAAAGATACCGAAGCGATTTGCAAAAGCAGCAAAACGACATTAAATATAGAGGAAAGCTTATTTGGCTTCTGATAAGAAATAATATACTTGTTATTGCTAAAAAGCCCTACGAAATCATAAAACCGAAAGGAGTTAATGCCTTTGGCTATAGCTAATAGCGTAAGGCAAAACACAATTAAAATTGTGAGCCAATTGGTTGATATTATTTCGCGTGTAATGAATTCCATAGGTTATAGATGATAAAATTACAATCAATTAACGAATAAAAACAAAAAAAGTGTTTAGATCTGCGTATTGTTAACAGAAATACATTATAAGTTACTCATTTATAAACTATACGGTTAACCACAAGTTTTCATTATAGGTAGGAATGATTATTTGGTTATATTTGCCTGAAAAATAGTATAGATGGCAGATGCCTTAGTTATCATTCCTACCTATAATGAAATTGAAAATGTTGAGCGTATCATCAAGAATGTATTTTCGCTACAACGTAATTTCCATATTTTGATTGTAGATGATAATTCTCCAGATGCTACTGCTGCCAAGGTAGAAGAATTACAATTAGAATATTCAGAACATCTTTTTTTGCTTCGGCGAGAGGGTAAATTAGGTCTTGGTACAGCATATATTGCTGGTTTTCGATGGGCTTTAGAACGTTCTTACGAATATATTTTTGAGATGGATGCAGACTTTTCGCATAATCCAAATGATTTAATCCGATTATATAATGCTTGTGCTAAAGGCTCTTCACAGGTGGCAATAGGATCGAGGTATGTTACCGGAGTAAATGTTGTCAACTGGCCCATGAGTAGAGTTTTGTTGTCGTGGGTAGCATCAAAATACGTTCGTTTTATAACCGGAATGGATATTCATGACACAACTGCAGGATTTATCTGTTATAAAAGAGAGGTGTTGGAAAAGATAAATCTGGAAAAAATTCGATTTGTAGGATATGCTTTTCAGATCGAAATGAAATTTAAAGCCTATTTATTGAAATTTAAAATAAAAGAAATACCAGTAATCTTTACAGACAGAACCAAAGGTACTTCAAAAATGAGCAAAGGAATTATTTCTGAAGCAGTTTTCGGAGTTATAAAAATGAAGTTTAAGAGTCTATTTAAAAGCTATGAGATATGAATAATGTACTTATTAAAAACGCGAATATTGTTAATGAAGGAACGATTTTTAATGGTGACATTTATATAGAAAATGGCATCTTTAAAGAAATTGCATCGCATATAAGTGCAAAATCTGCGAATGTTCAGATCATTGATGCAGAAGGTAAATATCTGATCCCAGGAGTAATTGATGATCAGGTACATTTTAGAGAGCCTGGTTTAACGCACAAAGCTAACATTGCAACAGAGTCTAGAGCAGCTATTGCCGGAGGGATTACTTCATTTATAGAAATGCCCAATACCGTGCCGCAAACCACTACGATTGAAAAGTTAGAAGAGAAGTTCGAAATAGCAGCAAAAACCAGTTATGCTAACTATTCCTTTATGTTCGGAGGTACCAACGATAATCTAGAGGAAGTAATTAAAGTAGATAAAAAAAAGGTAGCAGGTTTAAAGTTGTTTTTAGGATCTTCTACCGGAAATATGCTGGTAGATAACCCTGAAGTTTTAGAAAAGATATTTGCATCTACCGATCTTTTGATTTCGGTACATTGTGAAGATGAACAGACCGTAAGAGACAATACAGCAAAATATAAAGCCGAATATGGAGAAGATATTCCTATAGAGCTTCATCCGATTATCAGAAGTGAAGAGGCATGCTATCTATCATCATCAAAAGCTGTTGAACTCGCTAAAAAAACCGGAGCGAGATTGCATGTTTTTCACCTTTCTACGGCAAAGGAGTTAGATTTATTTACGAATGAAATACCACTAAAAGAAAAGAAAATAACGGCAGAAGTTTGTATTCATCATTTATGGTTTTCTGATGAAGATTATAAACGTAAAGGAACCTTGATTAAATGGAATCCAGCGGTAAAAACGGCTAATGATCGTGAAGCTTTGTTTCAGGCATTATTAGAGGATAAATTAGATGTGATAGCTACAGATCATGCCCCGCATACGATCGAAGAAAAAGACAATGTATATACCAAAGCACCTTCTGGAGGGCCGTTGGTGCAGCATGCGCTTCCTGCGATGTTAGAGTTTTATCACCAAGGAAAAATTAGCCTAGAAAAGATTGTTGAGAAAATGTGTCATAATCCAGCAATCTTATTTCAGATTGAAAAAAGAGGATATATAAAAGAAGGATATTTTGCAGATGCTGTTCTGGTAGATCTAAATGCACCCTGGACAGTAACCAAAGAGAATATAGCGTATAAATGTGGTTGGTCTCCTTTTGAAGACACTACGTTTAAATCAAGAATTACGCATACTTTTGTCAACGGAAGTTTGGCATATGAAAACTTTACCTTTCATGATACGAAGCATGCACAACGATTAACTTTTGATAGATGATTAAAACTATAAAATACAGTATACTAGTGCTGTTTTTATTTGCTTGTCAAAGCATTGAAAAAGCTTCTGAACCAAAGGTTTTGATAGATGAAGATCGCATGGTTGAAATTCTTACAGATATTGCTTTTGTAAAAGCGGCCAAATCTTCTAATAGAAAAGTGTTTGAGCAGAAAAAAATCAACCCTGAAGTGTATATTCTTAAAAAACATGGGATCGACAGTATTGTTTTTGCAGAAAATAATAGATGGTATGCAGATCAATTAGACACATATGAAGAAATTTTTAAGCGTGTAAAAGGTAATTTAGAGAAGTCCCGAGATGTATTTGAAAAACTAAAAAAAGAAGAAGACTCTATAAAAAAGATAGAAGATTCTATTGCGAAAATCAAAGATACGCTACAAACAAAAGATAAACTTGTAATTTCTGAATTAGAAGCCATAGAAAAAAATATAGAAAAGGCGAAACAAAAAAGGATTAAGCCTCGTTTAAAAAAGCAGTAGCCGTTTTTTTAATAGCACCATCAACCGGAGTAAACTTGTACTTCAATTCGTTTTTGATTTTATCATTTTTATAATACGAAGTAGAGAGAGCACTTCGTATAGAGGATTTGAATATCGAGCGTTTGGTTCTAAAAAGAAAGTGACTAACCCTTTGGAGGTGATAGGCTAATTTTAATAAAAAAGGAGAAGCCTTTTTTGTAGGGGTGGGTTTGTTTAAGGCAGTGGCGATCATATCAAAAGCCTCTTTATAACTTAAGTTTTCACTAACCAGGATGTATCTTTCATTACTATAATTACCGGTCATAAGTTGATGCATGATATTAATTACATCATCTATAGCGATATATCCGGTAGCTCCGGTGGTATAGTATTTCATCCCGGCATAAATTCTTTTGAACAGAAATCCACTACCACCGCCATAAAAACCAGGGCCAATAATAATTCCTGGATTAACGATCACTGTGGTAAGCCCTTCTTGAGAACCTCTCCAGACTTCCATTTCGGCTCCATATTTTGTAATGGCATATACAGATTTTTGAGTTTCGGGATTCCATTCGGCAGTTTCGTCAATATAAGATACAGCAGGATCTTCTTCTAAAGTAGCAATAGAGCTTACATGGCATAGTTTTTTTACATTATGAATCAAACAAAGGTTTACAATATTGGCAGTGCCTTCGATATTAATTTTTCGCAGCTTTTTATAATGTGATGGATTGAAACTAATTTTTGCGGCACAGTGATATACATGTGTTATATCTTTAAAAGCTTCCGATAAGGTTGGGACGTCATTAATTGTAGTTTTAACCCACTCTATAGCGTCAAAACGATTTTCTTTTTCAGGTAAATAATAAGAAAACACTTTTTTGGCGTGTTCTTTTTTAGTTTCTGATCGATATAACGCTCGTATCGGTTGTTTTTCTTGAGCTAGCTTTACTAATAAATGTGTGCCAACCAAACCTGTTGCTCCTGTAACTAATATCATAATGTGTGTTCTGTAGTACTAAAGTAAGTAATTAGCGCTTTAAATATCAAGATTTTACTTTTCTTCTATACCAAAACATGGCTAAAATAAGGATTCCTAAAACAGCTAATCCCAAGATCCAATATAAAATTTTATGATCACTAAAATGAATAGGAGCAGAATCCCCAACCAGATAAAATCCTCCCCAATAAATAGGATGGGTTCTGTTAATATCTGCGGTTTTAAGATATTGTAGTTTAGCTTGCTGTAAAGCTTTGGCTTTGTTCATACCCGCTTTAAGATTGGTATAGAAGTATTTCATCAACTCGGGAGTAGTTTGATCTGATACCTCCCAACTGGTTAACAATAAACTTTTGGTCCCGGCATATTGGAAAGCACTCCCCAAACTCATAATCCCTTCTCCTTTGGCGATTTTACCAGATCCTGTATTGCAGGCGCTCAATACCGTTAACTCGGCGGGAATATCTAATGCAAATAGCTCGTGGCTATATAAGAGATTATCTTCTATCGTATCTTTGTTTTTGGTGAAATAGAGTTTAGAATTCTCTGGTCGCTCATTATCTATCTCTCCGTGCAATGCCAGGTGAAGAATATTATATAGACCTGCATTTTTCTTAAAATTGGCCTCTATCGCCTCTGACCCGAAATAATATTGCCCATCGATAATCTCAGAAATGGCTTTGATTTCTTTTCGAGTTCCTGGTAAGTCATCTCCAGCGTCGCGCAAAGTTGCCAAACTCATAGATTTAGCATCTACAATGTTGGTACTGTCTGTAAATGAAAAGGCCAGGCATTCTTCTTGTTTTTTAGAAGGGTTTTGTTCTATAAACGAACTAAACAATAAATTGGCAGAATTGGCATAACTAATCGCATAATCATGAAGTAAATACGATAAGTCTGCCGGATTATTAGAATCATTATGTTGGGTAAGCAAGAGTTCAATATTAAGATGCCATAGCGGACCATCAGGGATGATGATGAGCTGATCACCTACAAGTTGATTAGCAATTGGCGAGACGAGCTGTTGATATAAAGCAACAGCAGCTTGTTTATAAGTGCCTACATTTCTTGAAGCAATAGATGCCCTGTATTCTTCTATTTTATTTTCTAAAGTAGCAACGTCTAGCTCTTGCACTGCAATATTGTTTTTAGAAATGGTAAAAGCATAGACGGTGCTATCTGCAGTAAAGAACTCAAGCAAAGTAGTACGCTCATCCAACTTTTTCTGGATATCGGTAACCGTTACAATATTATTTTTATGTTTTAATTGATAGTATTTAGGATAGTTTTTTTCTAAGATATCAGTTAAAGAATCTTGTCTTCTATTAATATCAAAGAGTTTGTTTTCGTATCGAGTGATTTTTGTGGTATCGATGTCTTGCGCAGATTGCCCATCGGTAATTTTAGATTGATAAAATGCTTTATTGATTCGTAGTTCTTTTTCTAAGACTACAAGATTGGCAGGTAGGCCTGTAAAGTTTTTAGCATTGGCATCGTTTAAGAGTTCTTTTAGTGTATTGGCTTTGCTTTTCTCGGCATAATAGAAGGCTTTTTTTAAATTTTTTTGATCATTTTGCAGGCTATACAATAATAATTGGGCTTCTATGGCTCCTTGGTATAGTTCTTTAGCTTTTTTGGCAAAGGTTACTTTGTCCCCATATAGGGCAAATGTTTGTCGTATGTTATTAATTAAAGTTTCTGCTTTTTGATATGCACTTACAGCTTTATTAAGATTTTGTAAATTTCTACTTTGTTTATAAAGGTTTTTATATACTCGAGCTTTACCTTCTAGAGTATATAATAGACTAATGACACTAAAATATTGATTGATATCTGGCACTTTAGTATTAACAGAATTACTAACCTCTTTTCTATTGCTAATTTCGGCATTGTAATAGCATAAAATTGCTTTTTCATAATTTTTCTTTAAATTGAAATTGTCTCCAATTTTATTATACGTAGAGGCAACATAAGAGTTATTTTTTCCTAATAGCCGGATTCTTATGTCTAAAGCTTTTTGGTAGTTATCTATTGCTTTGTTATATTGTTTTGTTTTAGAGAAGAATTCAGCAAAAGCCATATAAGAATTAGCAACCATGGTGTGATTTTTACCAAACGCGGTTTTACTGATATTTGAAGCTTTTTCTAGATATTTGAATGCTTTTTCATACTCATTTTCTTTAAGATATAGTGAGCCATTAAGTTGATAGGCAGGTGTTAGATTAAGATGGTTTTTTCCAAGAACTTTTTCTCCTATAACTAAGGCTTTTGTATTATAATTTAGTGCTAATTTAGTATCATTTTTAATATCATATGCACGTGCAATATTATGATAAGACATTACAACATTAAGATTTGTTTTTCCAGTTGCATTGATTTTTATGGTAATGGCCTTTTTTAAATACTCAATTGCTTTTTCATGTTTTCCAATAGCATTGTACGTATTTCCGATATTGTTATAAAATGTCCCTATTCTGTAGTGATTTTCACCAAATTCTCTTTTCCCAAATTTGATTGCCATTTCCAAATAAAACAATGCTTCATCATAAAAACCTTTCTCATGGTTTAGAAGCCCTAAGCCATTATAATATTTTGCTCTATTCATAAATTCTTCTCCAAAATGGTTTATCTTAATATGTAGAGCTTTTTTAGTATAATTAATAGCTTGATCATAATCACCCTTAGAAAAAAGTAAACCAGCTATGTTGTAATAAGAATCAGAAACTTTATGATGATTTTCACCATAATTTTTAACTTTTATCCTATGATTTTTTTCAAAGAATCTAAAGGCCAAAGGATAATTGCCAAGTTCCTTATGTGCTAGACCTAAGTTATTATATGAGTCGGACAAAAGGATGTTATCTTCACTGAATTTCTCTTTTCTTATTTCTAACGCTTTATTAAAAAATTCTATTGCTTTATCAAAATTTGATTCTGTGATTTGAAACTTTTTACCAATTTTATCATATGCTTGTGCCTTTTCAATATGGTTTTCAGGTAGAAATGCATTACAGATTTCTAAAGCTTTCATCGAATAAACTTCTGATTTTTCATAGGCTTTCAAATGCCATTGATTTTCAGAAATTTTATTATAACAACTAGCAACTCTTTCCCAAGCTTTAAACTTCTGATAGATAGGCAATGCTTTTTTAAAGTATACAATAGAGCTATCCAGTTTTCTAACTTCCAAAAATGAATCTGCCTTTTTAAAATATTGAGATGCTATTAAGGTGTCTGTTTCAACTTGACCATGCACAAAATTAATAGAGATAAGAGTAAAGATAATTACTAACCGTTCTAAGAAAGAAAAAGATGTAGTTTGTTTCATTGATATATGATTATATATATTAATAGCAAAGAAACTAAAAATGTTACTTTTATAAGCCGTATTGGTTAGTCAATTAGGATTCCTCTTATATTCATAGTTAAATATTAACCATATTTTTATCTTTGCCGCGTCTTAATTCAATGATATACAAATGACCAAGAATTTTATAGAAGAGCTACAGTGGAGAGGCATGTTGCATGATGCAATGCCCGGGACCGAAGAATACCTACTAGAACAAATGAGAGCTGCTTATGTAGGGTTTGATCCTACTGCAGATTCATTACATATAGGTAACCTGGTGCCGATTATGTTATTAGCACATTATCAAAGAGCAGGTCATAAGCCTTTTGCATTAGTAGGAGGAGCTACCGGGATGATTGGTGACCCATCTGGGAAATCTGCAGAGCGTAATTTATTAGATGAGAAAACTCTAAGACATAATCAGGAAGCTATAAAAGCTCAATTGTCGCGATTTTTAGATTTTGAAAGTGATGCATCTAATGCTGCAGTATTGGTCAATAACTATGATTGGATGAAAGACTTTTCATTCCTTGAGTTTATTAGAGATGTAGGGAAACATATTACAGTAAATTATATGATGGCTAAAGACTCTGTGAAGAATCGTATTTCTTCAGAATCAACAGATGGGATGTCGTTTACAGAATTTACATATCAATTAGTGCAGGGATATGATTTCTTGCATTTGTATAGAGAGCATGATTGTACGCTACAAATGGGCGGTAGCGATCAATGGGGAAATATTACTACAGGAACCGAACTGATTAGAAGAATAGGTGGAGGTAAAGGATATGCCTTGACGTGCCCATTAATTACAAAATCCGACGGATCTAAATTTGGAAAGTCTGAAGGCGGGAATGTGTGGCTTGATGCTAAACGAACTTCGCCCTACAAATTCTATCAATACTGGTTAAATACGAGCGATGAAGATGCAGAAAAATACATAAAGATTTTTACATTTTTAAACAAAGAAGAGATAGAAAACCTTGTTGCGGAGCATAAAGAAGCACCGCATATGCGAATCCTACAGAAAAGACTTGCAGATGAGGTAACAGTGATTGTGCATTCTCAAGAAGACCTGGATAACGCCATTAAAGCATCGGCTATTTTGTTTGGTAAATCTACATCTGCGGATCTTAAGGATTTGGATGAAGCAACATTTTTAGATGTTTTTGATGGAGTACCACAAGCAGAGGTGTCAAAAGATGTTCTTGCAAATGGTTTAGATATTATAGGAGCTCTGGCAGAGCAAACAGGTTTCCTAAAATCTAATGGCGAAGCAAGACGTGCTCTAAAAGAGAACTCTATTTCGGTAAATAAGGAAAAAGTTACAGATAGTTTTTCTGTATCAGATAAAGATTTAATCAATAACCAGTTTGTCTTATTACAACGTGGGAAAAAGAATTATTTCGTGATAAGAGTGGTGTAAAGAATATCATAGACCTCACAGGTTTTCAAAACCTGTGAGGTCTGGGAAATGTAACCAAAAAACAAAGCCTACCAGAAATTACTCTTAGTAGGCTTTGTCAACTAACCAATCAATTATTGAAAAAACTTAGCATTCAATACAGTTCGATGCAACTGTATTACTTTTTTATTTTAATTTTTTCCCAATTTGTATCTGCTTTTGTTTGCAATTGTTCTGCATCTTCTTTGGTCCATTTATCTAATGTATTAACGCCCCAGGAATTATAAAATAAATATAATTTACCATCTCTTATTTCAAAAGTTTTAGGGTCGATATCTACTTTTTCACTATTAACTGCCACTGCATACGCACAGTATCCTCCATATTGTGGAATATACTTCTTAGGGTTGCCTTTAAATTTTTCTAAGTTTTTTTGGCTAGCAAATTTATACTTTACATGATCGTATGTGGCTACAAATTTGCTGTCTCCCTTAACTGCTTTATTACTAAAATATTCGGTAACATCATATCCCTCTGCAACAAAACTCTTTTTAGTATTATAATCATACTGTTGTGCACTTAATGTCACAACAAAAATTAGAAATAATACTGTCAGTTTTTCTTTCATATTCATGTTTTGTATACCAGTGTTTTCTATTAAGACGTGAAAAACTTTCGATCATTACAATTTTAACATAAATATAAGATTTTTAGGAAGTTAAAGGAGAAAATTTGTGGTTTCAGGATATGGGATCAATGCGCTGATTAGCAGACTAATACTGTCCTTGGCAATCAAGGTAATGGATAGCAAAGTAGCGGTTACTACTATGGCAGTGGCAATGTTATTTTGTTGAATGTCTTTAAACTCATTAACGCCCTTTGTGAGTGCCGAAAAAAGTAAGAAAACAGAAGTATTAATCAGTATTGCAAAAACAAATCCAATAAAAAGATATAATCCTGAATATTGAACAATGGTAGCTAATGTAATTTCGTTTCCTTCAGACATAGATAACCTAACCATATTGGTAATAGAAGGAATAATTTCACTCAAGATAATCCCAATGGATAAAATTATCCCTGCCGAAAAAATGGAGAATGCTATATTATCTTCCCTAATAGAAATATTCTTAAAGAACACTCTCTGAAGAATCTTAAACGAGATGAATAATATTAGCACAGAAACGAAAATGGCTAGTGCTATTTCTATAAAGGCGAGTGTTAATAGTTTAGTTTGCATATTTTTAAGTATTTGTTAGCACGATATACCAGTGATTAATATTCTTAAAGTTGTTTGGCAGGGTGCCTAATGTAAAGTATTTATTAGTCGTTTCCCAGATATAATATCGTTTACCCTGATGTAGCTTGTATGCCCCTTTACCTGGGATATTAAGTCCTAGAATAGAGTGTCTGTAATAGTCGCTATTTAGAATGGCTACGTCATATCCAAAATAACTTAGAATAGTATAAATAATAACCGTTCTAGTATCGCAATCACCTTTTAAATTACCCATAAACCCTACAGGGTTTTGTATACCATGAGGAATATTACCGATACAGCAATCCGGACAAGATTCTAATACAACTCGAATAGATTCTTCATATTGATCAGCAGATTTACAAGGGTTTTCAAAAACAAAAGAGTAAGGAATATCTTGTATAAATGTAACCACCATATCTGCAAACTCAAATTGGTTAAGAGTGTTAGTGGTTTTTATTTCTTTAAGCTTTTTGAGGATTAAATCAAGCCTGGGTGTATCTGTTGTAGCTAGGTGTTGATAGAGGTCTCCCCAAGGTAATCGTTGGTACGCCTGTGCGCTATTATGATACTCCTTTTTTGAGGATACATAGTCTTTTTCGCGTACCGAAAAATTGCCTTTAAACGAGTTTCCATAGTTATCGCTCCAATGTCTGTTTTGGCTTAATAATCGTATAGAATCTCCTTTTTCGAAAATGGTTTCTCTATAAATATTTTCTGAAATATCAAGTTTTAAAACCTCTTCTGATGTTGTTATGTTTGAAATTATATGGCGTAACCCAAAAAGTGATACCAAGAAAAAGGTACTATATAGAATGTAGCTCCATGAGAATTTATTGTTTTCGGTGTTTTTTGACCTCCCCATTATAAAAGAAAGTGTAAGGAGGGTAATGGCAAAAGATGTAAATGTAGAAACAGGTAAAAAACCTTTTATAAAACTACCACCAATGACAGAAACTAATACAATAGCCAGAAATGAAAAACAACCTACTCCTTTTTTCTTTGCCATACTTATAAAGCCATTAAATTACATCCTCTTATATCACTATGGTCAAACCTTCCTAAAATTTCAAAACTTCCATTTTTATGAATTTTACCCAGATCCTGAGCGGCTATAAATGAACAAGAATTGATGTTCGCCAAATCAATGATATTAACACCTCCCGTTTTATTATAACTCAAAGATGTAAGAGGATCTTCAGGATTTCTAATTGATATTTTCATCCATGGGGGGCAATAAAAGACACCATTACCTTTAGAATATGCCTGTGATAACAGTTCTGTCATGCCGTACTCACTATGTATTTGCGTAACACCAAATCCATTTTTAAGGATTTCATGTAATTCTTCTCGAATCATTTCTTTTCTTCGTCCTTTCATGCCACCTGTTTCCATGATGATGGTTTTATCATTAAGTTGTATATCATGATTTTCGGAAAGATCTAATAAGGCAAAAGAAACACCTAAAAGTAATATTTTTTTGTCTTTGAGGGAGCCTTTTTGAAGTGTTTCAACCAATTTTTCAATATCATAAAGATAGAATCCACTTTCGGGATGATTACTGTCCTTAATCAATTTTTCTGCCATGTAAACTAAAGAAGATCCATCTCTCTCTAAATAAGACGGGAGTAATGCTAATACAACATAATCGGTAATATCTCCATAAAAATACTCAAACCCTTTTCTAAAGCTTTTTTCGTAAATAGTGAGATCTTTAACATAGTGTTTACTAGTTATAGTACCTGTAGTACCACTACTGGTAAAAATTTTATCTATTGAATACGGGGTGCTTACTATTTTTTCTTGTTTAAAAAACTCAATTGGAAGATAGGGGATGTCTTTACTAGATTTTACTGAAGCTTTTGTAACCCCAAGAAGATTACAGAATCGTTGATAAAAATTGTTATTAATGTACTGGTGGTTAAATACTCGTAACGCTGCCTTCTCAAAATCTGTATCGTTTTGAATAGAAAATATAGTATCTGACAGCATAAAATTAGTTCAACAAAAATTAGATGAACAAAGGTATGAAAAACAAAGGCTATTTTGAAGATGGGTACTACAAAGTGAACCAGAAAAGATAATCTATAAAAACGTATATTAATTTTTAATGATAAGTTTTTTAGTAGCTTCTTTATTAGCTTCTTTTACCTTAACAATATAAACGCCTGTTTTTAGATGACTTATATCTAATTTTTTACCAACTAAAACTTTAAAATAGATCCTCTTACCTAAAACCGAATAAATTGAAACTTGTTTTGTAAGTCCTAATTTAGAGGTAATATATAAAGCACTTCCAGCGGACATAGGGTTAGGAAAAATACGAAGTTCTTCTATTTTTATATCCTTAGAATCTTGTTTTTGAGCTGTATTTGATTGCGCTTGGATACCAGAAGAAAAGGACAAGCAGACTAAACCAATAAATATTAACAGTAAGTAGATTTTTTTCATGTATCATTATTTTGGGATGTTAAAGATACAATATTTAATTAAAACAGTATCAAAAATAGTAGTGCTTTTGTGTTAAATATTGATTTTAAGGTTGTTCCGTAGCCAAGTTACGGTTTTTTATTCCTTAAATAGTTTTGAATTTCAAAAATAATGCCGCATATTTGTTTCATTATGAAATTATAAAGAATTATGTACATAATTGTGTGCACACTTACCTCGCGATTTAGAAGCTAAAGATTCCTTCTTTAGTTATCTCATTTCTTTTATTTAATTTCATAATTCTTTACATCATGACTCAAAATAAACTTACACTTACTCGTTTATTTTCTTATTTTAAAATTGCAATCTCAGGAAAAGAACAAGAATTTACATCTGGTAGTATTCGCAGAGCAATTTTTATGCTTTCTGTTCCGATGGTATTAGAAATGATGATGGAGTCGGTATTCTTTCTTGTTGATGCATATTTCGTTTCTAGTCTGGGAGCCAATGCCATTGCAACGGTTGGGTTAACAGAATCTGTTCTCACTTTGGTATACGCTGTTGCCATCGGTCTCAGTATGGGGGTTACTGCAATTGTTGCCCGTAGAGTAGGCGAACAAGATATTGAGGGAGCTTCTCAAACGGCTGTACAATCTATTTTCTTAGGTATTGCAGTAGCTGTAATAATTAGTGTTATAGGTATATTATTTCCTAAGGAAATCTTAGGGCTTATGGGAGCCGAACCTGATCTAATTGCCGATGGTTATGGGTATACCCAAATTTTGTTAGGAGGTAATGTAACCATTATGCTCTTATTTTTGATCAATGCTATTTTTCGAGGAGCGGGAGATGCTTCTGTTGCCATGCGGGTATTGATTTTTTCGAATGTATTAAACATCATTCTGGATCCCATGTTTATCTTCGGTTTTGGTCCGATTCCTGCTTTTGGAGTGCAAGGAGCGGCTATTGCTACTACTATTGGTAGAGGAAGTGCTGTTATTTTTCAATTACTGATTCTTTTTTATGGCTGGAGTAAGATCAAAGTGGGTTTGAGGGATATTGTTTTACGCACTGGGATCATGATCAATTTGATCAAAGTTTCTTTGGGAGGGATTGGTCAATTCATTATTGGTACATCAAGCTGGGTATTTTTAATGCGAATCATGGCAGAATTTGGTAGCGAGGTATTGGCGGGTTATACGATTGCTATAAGGGTATTAATGTTCACCTTAATGCCCTCTTGGGGGATGAGTAATGCGGCAGCTACGCTGGTAGGACAAAATTTGGGAGCGTCAAAACCTGAACGTGCAGAACAATCAGTTTGGAAAACAGGTAAATACAATGCTTATTTTATGCTTTTGGTCTCATTATTTTATCTGTTTTTTGCAGAAGCTATTATAAAAATATTTAGTGCTGAGGCCCAGGTTATAGAATACGGCGCTCTAAGTTTACGAGTGATTGCTGCGGGATATGTATTCTATGCCTATGGTATGGTGGTTATACAATCCTTTAATGGAGCTGGTGATACCCGAACACCTACTATTATTAATTTCTTTTGTTTTTGGGTGTTTCAATTACCTTTCGCCTATTTGGCTGCTTTGGTTTTTGAGTGGGGTGCCATTGGTGTTTTCGTATCAATTACTTTTGCCGAAATTCTGATTGCCGTAATTGGGATTATCTGGTTTAGAAAAGGAACCTGGAAAGGGGTTAAGGTATAACCAGCAATTATATTTTCAGTAAATAAAAAATATTTTTTCTCAGTTTCGAAAAATGAAACTGATACTAATTATTATTGTACTCAAATTAGTTCGAGGTTTGTTGTAAATGATCCCTGAATTTGGACATATTTATTGTTTTATAGTTGGTAATAATAATTAAAGGCTGCCTATTGGCAGCCTTTTTTCTTTTATTAGATTTTTGTTGACTTATAAACGAGTCCAACCGGATGCCCAAGTGTCTCCATCTTGTAAAGCACCCACATAATTTGCAGCTTCAAAAAATGTTCCTAAGGTAGAAGGATCAAAGTTATCTACACCATCAACGGCAATTGTAAACTCATAAGTTCCTGTTAAACCATTGATTTCAAAACCTACAGGAATTGAAGAACCACTGTTGTTAAAAGGAGCTTTAGAGCCATCTAAAGTGAAGTTATTGAATGTCGCAAAATTTGCAAGGTCTACAGTGGCACCACCATGATCCAAGTCAAATGAGTTTACATTATCAATAATCGAATTTCTAACAATTACCTCGTTATTATTCAAGTTGATTAAGGTTTGATCATCATCAACTTCGATTCCTTTTCCTGGAAATGCTTTGATGATGGCGTTGTACATGGTTACTTTGGTTCCTGCTCTAAACTCGATTCCTTTATTTTCACCATCTCCATCTTCTGCACCAATTAATGTAATGTTAGAAAGCGTTGGGTTAGAGAATGGTGCTGCATCGGGAGCAGAAGATAAGTTGTCTGCTTCGATTCCTTTATCACCTGCAGCAGAAGTTTGTTGTGCAATCCAGAACTGACCATTTCCTACCCATCCATCTGTCCAGTCAAAAGAATCATCACCAGCACCGGTTACGATAGCGTATTTTAAATCTACCGTTCCGCCAAAGAATTCAATTCCATCATCATTTCCATTAAAAGCTTGTATATATTCTATGGTAGTACCATTACCAACACCATATAATGAAAGTCCATTATATTCTGCATCATCATTAATTTTTCCACCAGTATATTCCAAACGTACATAACGTAATATACCAGAATTGTCTGTAGCATCAGTTCCGCCATAGGTAAGGTTAGCTACCTCTGTAGTAGCTGTAGTGCCTCTATTGATTGGTGCTCTACCCGCCAGCAAAAGTCCTCCCCAGTCACCAGGGTTTGGTGTAGATTTATTTGAAGTAAATACGATTGGCTGTGCCGATGTACCTTCTGCAATGATTTTTGCTCCTTGTTCGATAGCTAAGTAAGAGAATACCCCACCTACATCACCGGCGATAATTCGTGTACCAGCTTCAATAGTTAGAGTTACACCGTTAACAACAGATACACCTCCTCGTAATTCGTAGACTTCGTCTGAAGTTAAGTTACGATCTTCGGTTATTTTGCCTTCAAGAATAACAGTTCCGTTAGTATTTCCTCCGCCATTCGGATTTATAATAACATCTCCGATATTATCTTCTTGTATGGTACATGCATTAAACAGTATTGCAGCACCCATCATTATTCCGGTAAATAAATTTTTTGTTTTCATCGCTATAAATAATTAATTGTGTTGTTTACTTTTTTATAATTTAAATGTCACCCCAAGACTAAAATTGATACCATTATCGAATTTATAGGTAGTAAATTCCTGATTTAGATCTTCTTGATCCTGGAATCTCTCAATTGATGGGTTTAATAAATTTTTTGCTTTGAAGCTTATTTCTACATGATCCCCTATTTCATCTTTAAAATTGAAGTTTAATACGCCAAATCCTCTTTCAAAGATGTCACCTACACCATTACCTCCTGCAGAGTATACTCGATCTCCAAAAATGTTGAAGTCTACAGCCGAAGTGATTTTGTGTTTTTCGAATTCTTTGGAATAGGCTAAATCTGCATTTATTAGGAAAGGAGAAGCACCTTGTAATTGTCTTTCTGTATTGGTAGGAGCAATATTAGACCCGTTAAATGTAGTAACTGTGCGGTCTATTTCTACTTGCGTGTACATTAAAGTAGCATTCACACCAAAATTAAGATTATTCCAAACGGTTTCTTCTAGTTTGAAAAGATTACCAAGATTTTTTCTAAATTCTAATTCGGCTCCAAAAATTATGGCATTATCAGAATTTACAAAAGTATTTACATTGGATGCCGATGCTACAAATACTTTTTCTATAGGCTTATCTATATATTTACCAAACAAAGTAGCCGCAAGTAGCTCGCCAGCTTGCTCTGGGAAATATTCCCATTTAATATCTACATTATAGTTGTCAGAGTTTTTAAGGATTGGATTACCCAATGTTGATTCAGTCACATCTTCATCTAAGAAAGGAGCAACCTCGGTAAACTTAGGTAATGTAACTGTTTTACTTGCTGCAAAACGAAGGTTTGATTTTGGGTTTACTACATACTTCAAACTAATACTAGGCAGAATAAATGTTTCTTCAATCTGTTGTGTTCGAAAAGGAGAAGTTTCCAAATCCTGCTGCTCTCTATAAAATACATTTTGTTCAAACAGCTCGGTACGAATACCTCCGTTAAAGGTTAATTTACTGGATAAAGCATATTGTAGATTCGCATACCCGGCAAGGGTTAATAAATCTGCTTCATAGATTCTGGTGGTATTCAGGTTTTCTAAAACAACATACTCGCCGTTTAGGAAATTGGCTTCATTCAATAAAGCATCTGGATTGTTAAAATCAACATTAGTGTTTCTAAAATTGTTTACATTATAGTTTAACTGGTTAGATTCGAAATCCCGATCTTTTGATCTAGTGGCTAAACCAACAGTAAGTTTGTTTTTGAAGTTATCTTCCTCATCCTTGCCAAAATTAATATCAAAATCTAATTTTCCTGAATAATCGTTTTCATTTAATTCCTGATAGAAACGTTGGTTGTTTGCCAGATCAGGGCTTGTACGGTTTCCTAAAACTAAGTTTCCGTTTTGTAATTCGGTAAATACTAATTGACGTCTATCTGGGATTAAACCTTGAGCTTTGTTGTAAGCTATTCCCCAATCAAGTTGGTAAGCGCCTTCTTTGAACTTATGTTCACCAATAAGTTGTTGGGTAAATAAGCTGTTTTGTTCATATGTACCTCTTCTTAATTGAATACCCACATCAGTATCTTCACTACTTACTCCATCGGTAAATTCTCTGAGTTCATCCTGAGTATCGTTTACAAATAATGAGGTCGCAAGGATTTTGTTCTTACTATTCCAACGATATCCTAAACTTCCTAATAAGGTAGTATTCGTACTATATTGGTAACGATCTACTTTTTTAAAATTTCCTAAGCCTGTAATACTTTCTCCCTGAGAGTTGAAAGCAGCTTGATTACCATCTAGAGCGGTTCTGTGATTTTGGCTAAAAGATCCTGTAAACAATACATCTAGTTTTTTCTCATCGGCTATTACAAAAGTTTTTCCTCCTGTAATACTTGCACCTCCGTCGGGAGCGTTAAATCTTTTTTCGGGATTAAAAGAAGTATCAAAAGGATAATGAGCAATATCGGTACTTACATAGTTATAATTAGGGATGTCTAAGAAAATTGGAACTCTTCTGGATCCGTCATCCAGTCCCCAGTCATCATATCTTCCTCCATTTAATAAAAAGAAATCATTGCTAACTGCGTTTGAGTTTATACCAGAATTAAAACCAAACTCTAGAAATCCTTTCCCTGGGCGGTCTTTGGTATCAATATTTACGCTTGCTCCTGCAAAATCTCCATAAATATCTGGGGAATACGTTTTGAAAATTCCAAGATTCTCTACAATATCGGTTGGAAAAATCCCAAGATCGATAAGTTTTAATTTAGGATTTAATGAGGGGATTGGTAAGCCATTTAAATAGGCATTATTATAACGATCTCCTAAACCACGAACATATAATTTGTCGCTTTGTCTAGAAATACCAGTTGCTTTAGTAAGCCCTGTTGCAACATCACTTACTCCTTTTTTGGCAAGTTCTTGTGCGCCGATCTTTTGTTGAATAGTCACTGCATTTTTTTGTTCTAATAAAATAGCGGCTTCAGATTCTTTTTTTGTAGTGGTTTTAATAACTACTTCATCTAATGCAGCAGCGCTAGCACCAATAGAAGAATTAACTGTTGTAGCTTCATTAAGGTTAACAACTACATCTTTAACGTCAATAGTTTCGTATCCTACAAAGCTAAACTCTACTGTATATGTACCTGGCTCTAGATTGTCAAGAGTGTATAATCCATCAAAATCTGTAGTGGTTCCCTTAGTGGTGCCTTTAATGATTACATTAGCAAAAGGTAGAGGTTGATCTCCAGCTTCTTTGTCAAGCAAAGTACCTGTTATTGATCCGGTTTCTTGTGCGCTAAGTATCCCAACAACAAATAACGCAACTAGTATAACAATTTTTCTCATTTAGTTTGTTCTCAAATTCCGAGGCAAAGAACGAAGAGAAGTGTTAAATGAGTGTTATTCAAAAATTAAGTATTGATGATTATAATGTTATCTAAATGTTATCCGTATTTATCTAGCGCTAGTATGATTAATAGCGTATTCTTATATAAGAAGAAGCTTTACAATACTGAAAATGAATAGAGATGTGTTTTACCGTGTTCATCAAACTTAAAGAATCGAATGTTAAGAAATTGTTTCTGTAATGATTGCTGTAAATAAGATATTAAGTTTTTCTGAAAATAAAAATCAAACTTTAATAAAGAAGAGTACTTTTTATAAACAAAAAACACCTCAACATTTTGAGGTGTTCCCGTTTATATGTTTTGATTATAATCTAATTCTCGTAATTAACTACAACATTGTCTTTGTTTGACCATGTAGTCACATCTGCAATTTGATTATCTGAATAATTTACTTCTGATAATTTATCTGCAGCCCAAAAAAACCATTTTCCAGTTTTTACTCCATTATTGTATCGACCCATGGCAATTTTCTTTCCAGATGTGTCATATGATTTCCATTCTCCATGAAGCTTACCTTCTGTATTATAAAAACCTTGTTGGCGAACTTCTCCATTTTCATGAAAGAAAGTTCCTTTTATCGCATCTCCTTGTTTTTCAAATGTAGGTTTTACATCCTGCGCCATTATAGTTGCCGAGAATAAAATGGCGATTAATACTATTATGTTTTTCATGATTCTAAATATTTTAAAATTATTTGGGATGTCGACTTATACTATAAAAGTAACATTTATTTTACGTTTAAGCAACATTTGCATAACATTAAATTAACATTAAAAATGTATTTACCTGAAAATTAACAGGTTAAATAATAAATAATTCATCCTTTAGTTTGATGTTATGTGATTGATTTGGTTACTCTTTCGAGTGAGATGAGTTCCTATTATATTTATATTTTTGATGAACTTAATTCTAATAAGAAAGGTAATACTTGCATGAACAAGAATGATAAATTGATAGAGGTCGCAACTGTTTTCTTTAAACTTGGATGTATTGCATTTGGTGGTCCGGCAGCGCATATAGCAATGATGGAAGATGAAGTAGTTGATAAAAGAAAATGGATGAATAGGCAACATTTTCTGGATCTTATTGGAGCTACGAATTTGATTCCTGGACCTAACTCTACCGAGATGGTTATGCATTGTGGTCATGAGCGTGCGGGAGTTCTAGGTCTATTTGTTGCTGGTGCATGTTTTGTTTTTCCGGCAGTAGTTATTACCGGAGTTTTGGCATGGTTCTATACGTCATATGGGCAATTACCAGAGGTTACTCCTTTTATTTTTGGAATTAAGCCAGCTGTACTGGCGATTATAGCTTCTGCAATTCTGAAATTAGGAAAGAAAGCTTTAAAAAACTGGGAGATTGGTGCTATTGGTGTTTTAGTTTTGATGGCCAGCCTTTTTGGTGTAAATGAGATTACGGCATTATTATGTGGAGGTATTTTGGGAACATTATATTTCTATTCAAAATCCAGATTGATTACTACTCCCAAGTCTATTACACCTTTTTTTCTATTCAAAATTTCGACAATCGCCTTTGTGAAATTATCATCTCTTAAAGTGTTTTGGACCTTTATAAAAGTAGGTGCTATATTATATGGTAGCGGTTACGTATTGTTTGCATATCTGGATGCAGAACTAGTGACCAAAGGATGGTTAACACGTCCAGAATTGATAGATGCAATTGCTGTAGGCCAATTTACACCAGGGCCTGTTTTGTCTACCGCCACCTTCATTGGTTATCAATTGGCTGGTTTTTGGGGAGCGGTAGCTGCCACCATAGGAATTTTTCTCCCTTCTTTTCTTTTTGTATTACTTCTTAACCCATTGGTGCCTAAAATGAGAACATCCAAAGTGTTGAGCTACTTTTTGGATTCAGTTAATATCGCGGCTGTTGCTATAATGCTATCAGTACTATATGTGATGTCTTTGGATACACTGACTGATTGGAAAGCTATAAGTATTGCCTTGTTAAGCGTATTCATGATATTCGGCGTAAAAAAGGTAAATGCTATGTGGATTGTACTTGGAGGATCTATTCTAGGGTATCTACTGTCTCTTATTTAAAAGAATTTTTAACGATAGCTTAAAGTTCTGATAACACAAAAACTCGCCAAATAAAATATTTTTGACGAGTCATATGACAAATAGTAATTTCAAAAAATCGTATTAGTTTTTGTCGACTTAGATTTTTGAAATACTGGGCTGACCAAGTTTTGGTCAGCCTTTTTTTGTTTTTATACCGAATAGATTTCTAAATTGCCTAATAAAGACAAAGTTGTTTTTTATGTTTTACAACGCTAGGAATACTTTGCATAGCCTTAGCTATGGAAAGTATGACTAAGGCGGTAAAATGAAAAAAGAACGAATAGATTTTGGTAATTTAGAAATCGATTTGGTATTGCATAAATACTTAAAAAAAAGGTTGTTTTAAAATAATTATTAAAAAACATTAAGATAACATTAACTTAACATTGATATTGGTTCTTTGCAGCGACAAAAACTAGTATCGGAATATGAAATTAAAGATTACACTTACGGCGTTAGCCTTATTTACATTTTGTTTTGTAAACGCTCAGGAAATCACTGAGACTAAATTCGGAAAGGGAATTATAAATGTAGTGGCAAAAGACAGCTCTTGGAGCATGAAATTTGCGACTAGGATGCAATTCCTTTCTACAACAGGTTGGGATATCAATGATGGTGATTACAGTCGACCTGAATCTAATTTCCTGGTAAGAAGAGCACGTTTAAAATTTGGTGGTTTTGCATATAGTCCAAAACTTAAGTATAAAATTGAACTAGGTTTATCTAATAGAGATATCTCTGGAGCTTCAGAATTTACAAATAACGCACCACGTTATATTCTTGATGCGGTTATCAAATGGAATTTTTATAAAAACTTCACCCTTTGGGCTGGTCAAACAAAACTGCCTGGTAACGTAGAGCGTGTTATTTCCTCAGCAAACTTACAATTAGTAGATCGCTCAAGATTAAACAGTAGATTTAATATTGATCGTGATCTTGGTGTGCAATTAAGACATCACTTCAAACTATCAGATAAGTTTTTGGTAAGAGAAATATTAGCGGTTTCACAAGGAGAAGGTAGAAATATTACCACAGGAAACTTAGGGGGGCACCAATATACAGGTAGAGTAGAATTATTACCTTTTGGAAAGTTTGCAAGTAAAGGAGATTATAAAGGAGGAGATCTAAAAAGAGAACAAAGCCCTAAATTTTTGTTGGCTGCTACTTATGATTTTAATGCAGATGCTGTAAAAGATAGAAGTAACCAGGGATCATATATGGAGACCAGTACAGGTTTTTATGAAACTAATATCTCTACCATATTTGTTGATGCAGTATTCAAATACAGAGGTTTTTCTTTTATGGGAGAATTTGCAGATAGAGATGCAGATGAGGCAATAGCAGTAGAAGAAGATGGTACTCCTACCGGAGATATTGTACAAGTAGGTAATGCAATAAATTTACAGGCCGGATATTTATTTAAAAGTAACTGGGAAGTAGCAGGGCGTTATACCAATCTTAATTTTGATGCTGTTGTTGGTAGAAGTTTAGAAGAACAATATACCTTAGGGGTTTCAAAATATGTTGCGGGACACAATTTAAAAGTTCAGTCAGATATAAGTTATACTACGCAAGATGGTGATGGTAGTGGGTTAGCATATAGATTACAATTTGATATACATTTCTAAACATTAGATGAATACATAACAGTTTGATAACATTAAGCTGGGAATTGATTATAATATTTGCACTTTAAACAAAAAATGTAATGGATAATATTTATTTATTAATGGTTGTTGCACTTGCAGTTTTAGCAATTGCAGACCTTGTAGTGGGAGTTAGTAATGATGCAGTGAACTTCTTGAACTCTGCGATTGGATCTAAAGCGGTGTCTTTTAGAACCATTATGATTGTTGCCAGTGTAGGTATTGCAGCTGGAGCTATTTTTTCTAGTGGATTAATGGAAGTAGCCCGAAAAGGTATATTTAATCCTGGTGAATTCTATTTTGACGAGATCATGATCATCTTTATGGCAGTGATGATTACAGATATACTCCTCCTTGATTTTTTCAATACATTAGGGATGCCAACTTCTACAACGGTATCTATTGTATTTAATCTTTTGGGAGCCGCAGTGTGTATTGCTTTAATTAAAATTGGAGCAGATCAGGGACAAACTTTTGCTGATTTAGAAAACTATATCAATACTAAAACCGCGAAAAAAATTATTAGTGGTATTTTACTATCCGTAGTAATAGCATTTTCGGTCGGAGCCATTGTACAATTTATTACCCGTTTACTGTTATCATATAATTTTGAAAAGAAAGCCAAATGGGTTGGAGCCTTATTTGGAGGAATTGCATTGACGGCACTTTTGTATTTCATTTTCATGAAAGGTATCAAAGGGACCAATTATGCCAAAGCAATAGTTGATGTTGTGTATAATGGAGGTGCAGAAGGATTATTAGATTGGGCAAATAACTACTTTGGAAGCACCTATGAGAGTGTAAAAGAATTGGCAAAGGACCAAAAAAACCTTTTTAAAATTGATGGAGATAAAGGGATTATTAAAATGACTCTTAGAGGATTTTTAGAAACCTATGTATTACAGATTGTAGCTGCTGGTTTTGTCTTTTGGTCAATATTATCTTATGTAATTATTAATTTCTTTAAAGTAAATATTTATAAGTTAATTATTATTGTAGGAACATTTGGATTAGCATTAGCTTTTTCAGGTAATGATTTAGTAAACTTTATTGGAGTGCCTATCGCTGGTTGGCAGTCCTATGAGGCTTGGGTAGCTTCTGGTGTTCCTGCAGCAGAATTTTCTATGGATATTCTAGCCAAAAAAGTTGATACACCAACTTTATTGTTGTTTGCTGCTGGATTAATAATGGTATTGACATTGTGGTTCTCTAAAAAGGCCAGATATGTTGCTGAAACTGAAATTAATCTTTCTAGAGAAGGGGAAGCTAAAGAACGTTTTAACCCAAACTTTTTATCAAGAGGTATTGTTAGAGGTACTGTATTGATATCACAAGGACTTGCTGCGATTACTCCAAAACCTGCAATGAATTTCATAGAAAAACAATTTGCTAAACCTGTTATAGAATTGTCAAAAGATAAAACGTATGAGATACCTGCTTTTGATATGGTAAGAGCAGCTGTAAATCTTATGGTAGCTGGAGTTTTGATTTCTATTGCAACCTCAATGGGATTACCCTTGTCAACTACCTATGTAACTTTTATGGTAGCGATGGGTACTTCATTAGCAGATAGAGCTTGGGGAACAGAGAGTGCCGTATACCGTGTAGCAGGAGTATTAAATGTTATAGGCGGTTGGTTCTTTACAGCAATAAGCGCCTTTATTGCAGCAGCTGCGGTGGCATTTTTGATTAACCTTGGTGGCCCTGTAATGATTGCGGTACTTTTACTTGTAGCAATATTACTTTTAGCAAGAAATACCATAAGCTATAGAAAAAGAGTAAAGGCAGAGAAAGCAGAAGATAGTCTTAAAAGTTCTGAAAGCAGCTCTATTCAAGGAGTTATCGAAGAGAGTGCTGATAATATCAAATCCTTTGTAAATAGAGGAAATAAAATTTATTCCAGCACTATCGAAAGCCTTGTAAAATACGATTTACCTGCCTTAAAGAAAAATAAGAAAGGAATCGCCAAATTAGATTCTGAAGTTGAGGATCTAAGAGATAATATCTTCTATTTCATCAAAAATTTAGATGAATCCAGTATAGGCGCAAGTAATTTTTATATTAATATTTTAGGATACTTGCAGGATATGTCTCAGTCTATAGAATATATTTCTAAGGCAAGTCACAAACACGTAAATAATAATCATAAAAAACTCAGATTTAATCAGATCAAAGATTTAAAAGAAATCGAAGAGCAATTGAATGAGTTGTTTGGAAAAATTAAGAAAGCTTTTAGTGATAGAGAATTTGACCGTATTGATACAATTATCGATGAAAAACAAGAATTATTCAATAAAGTAAATCAAAAAATTGACAAACAAGTTGCCCGAACCAGAACCGAAGAAAGTAGTCCTAAAAATACTACCTTATATTTTGGTTTATTATTAGAAACCAAGGATCTTATTACTGCAACAATGAACTTGTTAACTACGTATAAGGACCATCAATAAAATAGTATTGATATAAATTATATAAAGGCTGATTAGTTTACTATTCAGCCTTTTTTCTTGAATTATAACATTGAGATTGAGTTAGGTTAAGTAAATGTTATCATCAGATATATTTAATGTTAGTTTATTGTTACCAAGTGTATGTAAGTATGTATACTTCGTATTAAGTAGTATATTTAACCTATATTATTCAATGTTATAATACAATGAACAAAAAGGATATTACTATACTACTAGTAGATGATGAGCCAGATATTTTGGAAATCGTTGGCTATAATCTTACAGCAGAAGGATATAACGTACTCACTGCTGAAAATGGAGTGGAAGCGGTAAAAATTGCCAAAAAGAAAAACCCGCATCTTATTATTCTTGATGTAATGATGCCCGAAATGGATGGTATCGAGGCCTGTGAGCAAATTCGTAAACTACCTGATTTACAAAACACCATCATTACATTTCTTACTGCTAGAGGAGAAGATTATTCTCAAGTTGCTGGATTTGATGCCGGAGCAGATGATTATATAACCAAACCTATTCGTCCCAAAGTCTTGGTTAGTAAGGTAAAAGCTTTGCTTCGCAGACTTAAAGAAGAAGAATCTTCTGATAATGTAGTGAAGATTGGTAATTTGGTGATCAATCGCGATGAGTATAAGATTATTAAAGACAAAAAAGAAATCGTATTACCTAGAAAAGAGTTTGAATTATTATCCCTATTAGCCTCTAAGCCTGGCAAGGTATTCAAGCGAGAAGATATCCTTGATAAGGTATGGGGTAATGAGGTCATCGTAGGAGGTCGTACTATTGATGTGCATATCAGAAAATTAAGAGAAAAAATCGGTGACAATAGTTTTAAAACTATTAAAGGAGTAGGATATAAGTTCGTAGTATAGTAAACTCTCCTAGAGTTTTCCTATTTGCTACAAAATTATCATTCTGCCCTTAATTTCGTATTTTTATCCCCACGTAACTAAGGCTATGTTGCTCAGAAAATACTTTATTAGCGTACGAAAGTATTATCTTTTCGCTTAAACATTAAAACTCAAGAAGAGTTCAATGGCAGAAAACTTTAAAAAGTCGTACAGGTTTGCATACTTGTCGTCTTTATATATTACTATAGTATTAACGCTCGCCTTGGGCGTTTTTTTATACTTCCAATCAATTCTTGACCTATTATTTATAATGGGTTTTGCACTGGTATGCTATACAATTTGTTTTTGCATTATTCAGTATAGAGTAGAGCGGTTCATCTACCGTAGAGTACGTAAAATCTATGATGATATCGAAATGCTGGATGTAAATACCGTCGAAGATACACCTGTAACCACAGATATGAGAACTCTGATCAAAGAAGTTGAGAAATTCGCGCAACAACGAAAAACAGAGATAGAAACCTTAAAAATTAGAGAAGATTATCGTAAAGAGTTTATGGGTAATGTGTCTCATGAGCTAAAAACCCCCCTATTTACTGTACAAGGGTACATTCTTACCCTTTTGGATGGTGCAATGAAAGACCCAGTAATTTTAGACAAATACCTTAATCGTGCCAATAAAGGGGTAGAACGATTGATTTATATTGTAAATGATCTTGATATGATCACTAAATTAGAGGTTGGTGATCTTAATCTTAACTATACTAATTTTGACATTGTAGAATTGGTGCAAAGTGTATTTGATCTTTTTGAAATGAAAGCAGCCAAGAAAAACATTGCACTTACGTTTGATATGAATTATGCAGAACCTATACTAGTGCATGCCGATAAAGAACGCATACAGCAAGTGCTATCGAATCTGATTGTAAACTCTATCAAATACGGAAAAGAAGACGGTACCACAGAAGTAAGTATCGAAGATTTAATCCGTAATAAAACAATCGTTAGAGTAACCGATAATGGAGAAGGTATTGCGCAAGCCCATATACCAAGATTATTCGAACGTTTTTATCGCGTAGACAAAAGTGGATCTCGTAAAGAAGGAGGCTCTGGTCTTGGGTTAGCAATTGTGAAACATATCATCGAAGCGCATCATGAACGTATATATGTTGAAAGTGATTATCGTGTTGGGAGTGAATTTTCATTTACGCTGGAAAAAGTGAAAAAGTTTCCCGTAGTCGACATCAGTACTAAAACTACTTAATCCTCGATACATATTTAAATTTTGTATTTTTTTTAACGTAAACTCATTCTGATTGCAGCTGGGTACTAATTTATTAGTCGTTAAGCGTTGCGCCAGATATTCTTGCTCAAATTGCCCCGGCGTAGGAATAAAAAATGCTTTTTTCTTCAACTTAGCAAGATCCATTACAGTGGTGTAACCAGATCTTGAAATAATAAGAGTACTACTGTTTATAGCGTTTTCTAAATCCTTTCCCATTAAATAATTATGAATTGTAATATTGTTCTTTACATATGTTTTGAGTGTATCCTCAATTACACCTCTTACAAACACTATTTTTTTATCACTTTGTTCAAATTCCTGAAACAATTTTTGTTCTAATAAGGTACGTTGTGGTTCTGGTCCAGAAAGTAATACCATGATATCATATCGCTTAGGTATAATTTGATGCTCAAACCTACTCAAGGGGCCTAAATACGTAACGGGAATATTACTTTTTTTAGGGTGGCCTAACTCACCACTTAAATTAGGTTCATCTGCCATGTCAGGTACCCAGCATACATCAAACTTCTTAATGTATTTATTATGCAGTTTTGTGCTAAACGAAGTTGTTTTACCGCTAAGAATAGTAAGTTGATGGGTAATAAAGACCGAAGGAATACTTTTGTGTCGTACACCCATTCTATTATCCGAGATAATACCGCAATAGTCCTCCTCTTCAATAAGTTTTTTTATGGCCTTTTTTTCTGCACTAATCGCATGTGCAATCTTTGGACTGTTTAAAAGCATTTTTATTTTAAAATTACTGGCTTTTTTCGAATATTCAATGTTATAAGAAGGAAGTACTTTTGTTTGTAATTCTGGGTACTCCTTTTTTAGTAAAGAAAGCGCAGCTCCATCCGAAGCAATAACAGGTGTAATCCCTTTACTTATTAAAGCATTAATGATAGGTATACAGCGAGTTGCGTGACCTAATCCCCAATTAAGAGGCGCTACAAGTACTTTTTTGTCCAAATGTTCTAGTTTTTAGGTTGTTAAAGTGATTAGCTATTTCATCATAATAATAAAGTTAATCCTATTTCTGTGTCCGTATATTTCCTTAATTTTACCAAAAAATTATCTTTAAGTATAGTGTTGAGATAGTTGCTTTTCTGAGAAAGAAATGTAGAATTCATGTAACACAATAGTAATCCTGAAGACTAGTAAATAAGAAATATCGAGAATTAGTGGGAAGTAAGAATAAGTTAAAACGATTTAACGAGAATAAAACCTTTGATAACGTAGTAGAACCTACTCGTGAGGAAGTACTTAATAATACTCATGGATATAAAGGGAAATGGAATGATAAATTCTTCAAAAATCAAAACCCAATAGTACTCGAATTAGGCTGTGGTAAAGGAGAATATACGGTTGGTCTTGCCGAGAAATATCCAGATAAAAACTTTATAGGAATTGATATTAAAGGAGCACGTTTTTGGCGGGGTGCTAAAACTGCGATCGAGGAAGAAATGAATAATGTAGGTTTTATTAGAACGCAAATAGAGTTAGTGGATCATATTTTTGAAACAGGAGAGGTTGATGAGATTTGGATTACGTTTCCTGATCCACAAATAAAATATAAACGTACAAAACATAGAATGACCAATACAACTTTCTTACAACGCTACAAAAAGATCCTTAAATCAGACGGAATTGTACATCTCAAAACAGATAGTGAATTTATGCATGGATACACCTTAGGATTATTGCATGGAGAAGGTCATGAAGTATTGTATGCCAATCATAATGTCTATCATAATGAAGGATCCCCAGAGGTGGTGACCGCAATTCAAACTTTTTATGAAAAACAATATTTAGAACAAAATAAACCCATAACTTACATTCAGTTTAAAATCTCTTAATTGGCGCTACAATTTTGGAAACTACTAAACTATTTCTAGTCACTTTTTTTGCATCACTAGTAGGGGTGATCCCTCCTGGATTGGTAAATATGACAGTTGCTAGAACTTGCCTCGAAAGAGGTAAAAAAAACGGAATTCTCGTGGCAATAGGAGCTTCAATAGTTGTCTTATGTCAGGCACTTGTTGCTATTCTTTTGGCTAAATATATTTTCTTTAACCCATTTGTTAAAAATATTCTACTTCGTACGGGAGCGGTCATCTTTTTTCTAATGGCAATCTATTTTTTTGCTAAAGCGAAACAAAGAGGAACAAAGATTAAAGTATATAGAAACAGAGGTACCCGGAGTTTTTTTAAGGGGATGATCATATCAGCCATTAATGTATTACCTATACCCTATTTTGTAGCGATAGCTGCGGGGATGAGTGTTAGTGGTAAAATAGAATATGATGCCATACGAATTACTGCCTTTGCTATAGCTGCAGGAACAGGAACGTTTGTTACATTGTATTTTTATGTATTTTCCTTTCTGAAGATTGAAAAAAAGACAACATCGATCACCAAGTATACTAATTATTTTATGGGTATATTAATGCTGATTTTGGTAATCATTACTTTAGCAAGAATCATCTATACATGGGAATAAGGGACAAAATAGATACTGGATCAGAGTCCGGTACAAACTTTTTTGAGAGGGTATATGAAGCAGCTAAATTGATTCCACATGGTAGGGTTACTTCTTATGGGTCAATTGCTAAATACCTTGGTGCTGCTCGTAGTGCTCGTATGGTAGGCTGGGCAATGAATGCTTGCGATGGTCGCGAGGATGTACCTGCACATCGTGTAGTTAACCGTAAAGGAATTTTAACCGGGAAACACCATTTTCAAGGAACCAATTTAATGCAACAACTTTTAGAAAGTGAAGGGATAGAAGTAGTAGATAATCAAATACAAAATTTTGAAAAGGTGTTTTGGGATCCTATGCAAGAGTTATAGAAATCTTTAGATATCCTATTATTTCCTAATTTTTGAAAAATTTACAAATACTCACATATTACAAATAGCGATACTGTTATAAATCATTTCGATTTTAGAGCTTTATAATCTTAACTTTTCGACCTATCTTTGCATTTAGAATCAATCTAGATTATTGATTAGTTAGAAAAAGAAAAAATACGCATGAAGCTAGAAAAATCTGAGATACTTAAAGCACTAGAGGAGATTACTGTTGCCGGAGAAGGAAAGAATATGGTAGAGAGTGGTGCTGTAAAAAATGTAATTACTTTTGGAGATGAGGTCGTTGTAGATTTGGTGTTATCCACACCAGCATTACATATACGTAAACGTGCAGAAGTAGATGTGATGAAAGTGATTCATGAAAAAGTATATGAGAAGGCAAAGATAAAAGTAAATATCAAGGTTGAAGCACCTGTAGTTCAACCCCAGAAAAATGAAATCAAAGGAAAAGCTATTCCAGGGATATCTAATATTATAGCTGTTGCTTCTGGTAAGGGAGGTGTAGGTAAATCTACGGTAACTTCTAATGTAGCAGTTACATTGGCTAAAATGGGGTTTAAGGTGGGGCTTTTAGATGCAGATATTTATGGCCCATCGGCTCCGATAATGTTTGATGTAGAAAGAGAAAGACCACTTTCTGTTAAGGTTGGAGATAAATCAAAGATGAAACCTATAGAAAATTATGGAGTAAAGATTTTATCGATAGGGTTTTTTACACAACCTAACCAAGCTGTAGTTTGGAGAGGGCCAATGGCTGCAAAAGCATTAAATCAAATGATCTTTGATGCCGCTTGGGGAGAACTTGATTTTATGTTGATTGACTTACCCCCGGGAACAGGAGATATTCATTTGTCTATTATGCAATCATTACCAATTACAGGAGCGGTAGTTGTTAGTACTCCACAAAATGTGGCATTGGCAGATGCCAGAAAAGGTGTGGCGATGTTTCAGCAGGATAGTATTAATGTGCCAGTTTTGGGGATTATAGAAAACATGGCGTATTTTACTCCAGACGAGCTTCCTAATAATAAATACTATATCTTTGGGAAAGAAGGAGCCAAGAACCTGGCAGAGGATATCGAAGTTCCATTTTTGGGTGAGATTCCTTTAGTACAAAGTATTCGCGAAGCCGGTGATGTTGGTAGGCCTGCAGCTTTGCAAACGGCAACTCCTATCGAAAAAGCATTCGAAGAATTAACCAGAAATGTAGTACAGGAAGTAGTAAATAGAAATGAAAGTTTACCACCTACCGAGGCAATTAAAATAACAACAATGGCAGGGTGCTCTGCAGTAAAAAAATAGAATATGACTTCTGAAGAACTAAGAGTAAACGTTGAAAAGGCATTAGATGAGATTAGACCGTTTTTAGAAAGTGACGGAGGTAATATTTCTTTAGTTGCTATTGAAGATAATAAAAGAGTAAAAGTGCAGTTAGAAGGAGCTTGTGTTGGTTGTAGTGTGAACCAGATGACCTTAAAATCTGGTGTCGAAATGACCATCAAAAAATATGCCCCTCAGATCGAAGAAGTGTTGAATATAGAATAATACAACTGATTTTATTCTGTAATAAAGTCAGTTAATTTCGTAGGCCCTTCCAAAGGAATTTTAATAATCTTAAGTATACCATCTTCTGTAGTTGAAATTTGCCATTTAATAAGGGCGATATTCCCATGTTCTATCTCAATTCCGGTAATACATCTTGGGTGTACACAGCTACCATCATTAAAAAGGTTTAGCTCCCCTGCTTCAGGAAATCTAGGGCGATGTGTATGACCAATTACGGTACATAAGTTTTTATGATTAGCGATCCATTTTTTAATCCTTCGTTCTATTCGTATTGTTTCTTTAAAATTTTTGGCAGGGCTTGTTGGGTCAGAGATACCAATAACCTGTAATGGTTTCCATAATACACGTACTAAAAACCGATGGATTCTCCATCCATTATAATTCATGAAATCTGCTTGATGTCCGTGTAAAAGAAAAAGTTCTTGCTTTGTATTTTTATGTTGTAAGAGGATAGCCTCTTCATATTTTATGTTAGGAAAAAGGGGAACTTTTTTCCCTGTTTTATGATCTAAATAATGACTAAGGTGCTTTTTTACATATTTTGGATTTCGGTATACCATATCATGATTTCCCCAGATCATTTCTAGTCTATTTTCATTATAAAATAACTGAAGTAATTCATAAATGTTTTTATGTGCTCTTAGAATCATATTAAAATTAAGGTTCTCCCATAGCTCATCTCCATCTCCCAATTCGCAATAGGTAAATCCTTCTCTATAATAATGTTGTAGCGCATGAAAATAAATGTTTCTATTATTGGCAAATTCATCTGCAAAACTATTATCCCCACGATGGCAGTCACTAAAAAGTATATACTTAGAACTATCATCAAACGGAATTACTTTTGCATTTTTATAAGCACGATCCAGCCGGGATTGAGAAGACATACACTAAGTTTTTAGTAAATATACAATACTAAACGATATATTTTATTCTCCATAATTAGTTCCACTAAATATTTAAAAGGTTTGTATCAAAAATAATAATAAGCTACAGTTTTATGTGATTTTGGATACAAATTGTTGTATGAATTGTTGTACAATTATGGCAAAACCTCAATACGAGTAAGGTAAAATATTGATTCAAGAATAAGCTTTATATTAAATTGATTGTCAGACGTATATGTTTTTTATAATCTTAATATTTTCGAATCGCACTTTATAGATAGTAGGAAAAAACCTTCAAAAATATCTATTCATCGTTTAAAATTGTATTTAGTCGTTAAAAAATTTGTTAACACAAATCAAGAATGTTAACATCTTTTTACTTACTTTTGCAGTCTTTGTGTCTAAAAATGAGGCACATATTCATTACTAATACAATTAATAATAATCTTTTAACCCTTTAATTTAACCTATGAAAAAATTACTACTATGCTTATTGGTTTCTGTTAGCACGTTTAACAGTTACGGCCAGGAAAAATCTACAGATGCCGTCTACCGAAGAAGTTCATTATTCACCCTTATGGTGACAGATGAGAACAGAAAATTTGCAGACGTTATTGAACAAGCATTTACTGATGCACAGATTCCTGAGAAATTTAATAATCATAACATCGACGGAAGAACAGTTGAGAAAGTATATGACGAATCATTATCAAAAGAAGAACAAAAAGAAGCTCAAAAAGTTGCAATAGAAGAATATTTCACCAAAAATAGTGTTGCTAAAGCTGTTGTCGCAAAATGGTTTAACAGAAGTGAAAAAGGTGGTTTTAATATGGATTTAATTTCAGAAAGAGGATCCTATAATGCTACAGAATTAGATGTGAAAGTTGCAAAGAATAGTGAGAGAGGTTTGTCTCTATTAGCTGATGCAGGAGAAGAATTAATAAATAACACATTTGTTGTTGTTAATGATTTTAAATACATAAGCAAAGAAGAAGTTGCACAAAAAGCAAAACAAGGATTAGCATTAGCAGGTGGTCTAATGGGAAAATCTGGACTTGGATCTAAATTAGCAGGTAATGCTCTTGATGTTGCTGGAAAAGGATATGTAATCAAAACAACTTCTCATCTATATAAGCTAGTTTGGAATGAGGAAATGGCAGCAATTTTTTATAATGATTATTGGACAGATGATGCTAATTTTGATGAAGCAAGAAAGAAAGCGTTTGATGATTCGAATATTTTCAAAGTAGAATTAGTGGGAACAGAAGTAGCTTGGGCAGATTTGCAAAGTACTTCATTTACTAAAAAAAGTGAAGAAGAACTAGTTGCTGTTGCAACAGTAAAAGCTGTTGATGCCGTAATTGCAAAACTGCAAAGAAAATATGAAGTATTTAGAACCAAAACTCCATTGATAAGTGGTGATCCACTATCTGCCAAAATAGGACTTAAAGAAGGATTAGAAGGTGGTGATAAGTACGAAGTTTTAGAGCAGACGATTGACAAAAATGGTAAAACTTTCTATAAAAGACAAGGGGTTATCAAGGTTGATAAAAAGCAAATCTGGGATAACCGTTTTATGGCTGGAGAAGAAAAAGAAACTACAGAAGAAGTTAAAGAGTACACATTGTTTAAGGGAGGTAAAAACTTTTACTCAGGAATGTTGATCAGACAAATTAACTAAAAAAATCAAACTTTATATTATGAATAAATTCATCACAAAGATTGGATTGGTAACACTATTACTGTTATGTTTTAGTTTTAATGCCAATGCACAAAGAAAAAAGAGATTAGCAAATGAAGATACCAAGGCATGGAGATATGATGTAGAATGTGAAGGTATTGCTAAGCAAGGTTCTAAACTGGTAAAGGTTTGGTCATATTCAAAAAACCCAAAATTTGCTGTGGGTCAAGCAATGAAAAATGCAGTACATGGTATCGTTTTTAAAGGATATGCTGGCGGAGGAAACGGTTGTACGCCTTTTAAACCATTAGTAAGTAATCCTGGAGTAGAAAACGATCACGCAGAATTTTTTGAAACCTTTTTTAGCGATGAAGGCGAGTTTAGAAAATATGTTACCGCTGCTGCAGACGGTAATATAGCACCTGGAGATCGTCTAAAAGTAAGCAAAAGAGAATATAAAATCGGAGTTGTAGTAAATGTAGCTACAGATCAACTAAGAAAGAGGTTAGAGTCTGAAGGAATAATTAGATCATTAAGCTCTGGGTTTTAATCATAAAAGACACAAAAAATGAAAAAAAACATACTACTTATAGGAATTTTTATACTTGCAATCTCATTTGGATATAGTCAAGCAAAAAAACCTACACTTATGGTTGTGCCAAGTGACGTTTGGTGTAATCAAAATGGATACATGTTAAGTTTTGATAATCAGGGAACCACTGTAAAAGTACCTGATTATAAAAGAGCTTTTCAAGAAAACGCTGAAGTACTTCAGGTAATCAGTCAAATTAACGGTATGATGGCCGATAGAGGTTTTCCTCTTAAGAATATGGAGTCTGCATTAAAGACTTTAGAATCTAATGCTGCAGAAGATAACATGCGTTCTTCAAAAGAAACAGGTAGTGGTGTAAGTGAAAGCCCTATCGATGCACTTAAAAAAGTAGCAAAGGCCGATATTATTATGCAATTAACCTGGACTATAAACAGAACAGGCCCTAAAAAATCGGTTACTTTTAACTTACAAGGGTTAGATGCTTATACCGATAAGCAAGTAGCAACGGCTACAGGAACAGGAGCTCCTTCTTTTTCTGCCGAAGTACCAGTATTATTATCTGAAGCGGTACTATCACACATGGATAACTTTACAGGATCATTACAAACACATTTTGATGATATGTTTGAAAATGGACGTGAGATCATAGTAAGAATCCAGAAATGGGATGATTGGGATGGTGATCTAGAAACTGGATATGGTGATGATGACGAAGAATTAGGGGTTATTATTGAAGACTGGTTAGCAGATAACGCCGTTAAAGGTAGATTTAATACTACTGATATGACCGAGGATATGGCATTGTTTGAGCAGGTTAGGATCCCTCTTTTTAATGAAAAAGGGAGAGCAGTAGATGCAAGAAGATTTGTTAGAGGTTTGAGCAAAATGCTTAAAGCCGAACCATATGCGATTCCTAATAAACTTGTTATGAAAGGTTTGGGTAGGGCAACTATCATATTAGGAGGAAAATAAAATATACAATTATGAAAAAAATACTATATATAGCATTATTTTTTGTGGTAACATCTTTAGTTGCACAAGAAAAGAAAAGTAGTGACGGTATTACATTAGCAGCATATGTTCCACAACAAGTTGAGGGTATCCCTGCTTCTGCAAAGAAAATGTTGCTTAATCGACTAACACAAATTATTACTAAAAATGGAATTAGTAATAATGTGTATAATTCTAGATTTGTATTGGCACCAAATGTTAGCGTAGTAAGTAAGGATATTACTCCTACTGCACCGCCTAAGACAGCATTAAATCTAAATGTAACCTTATACATCGGAGATGGTGTATCGGGAACTTTGTTTGCAAGCCAATCTATAGAGTTAAAAGGAGTAGGAACTAATGAAAACAAGGCCTATATTTCTGCGATAAAAAGATTGAGCCCTAAGAACCCAGAAATTTTAGAGTTTGTTGATAAAGGAAAAGAAAAAATCATAGAGTACTATAATACTAACTGTGGTAACATTCTTAAACAAGCGGCAGCTTTAGAAGCTCAAAATGAGTTTGAAGAAGCTTTGGTTGTATTAACAAATGTGCCAGAGGCAAGTACATGCTTTAATAAAGTAAAATCTAAAATAGCTGTTCTTTATAAGAAAAGTATTGATAGAGATTGTAAACAAAAATTGGCTGAAGCATCTGCTATTTGGGCTGCTAATCAGGATATAAATGCAGCTAATGAAGCGGGTAATATCTTATCATCAGTAGAACCTCAAGGAGCTTGTTATGGTCAGGTTAAATCTTTATATGCTAAAATAGCAGCAAGAGTAAAAGATCTAAGTGATAGAGATTGGAAATATCAGTTAAAAGTACTTGATCTTAAGAAAAGTGCTATCAAAGCCGCTAGAGATGTAGGTGTTGCTTATGGTAAAAACCAACCAAAATCGGTTACATATAATGTAAGAGGTTGGTATTAAAACATAACAATTGATAAAATATAAAGGCTGCTCTTTTTTAGAGCAGCCTTTTTTTATGTTTGGGGATCGCAAGTGTGTTATCAAACTTATGATTTTATTAGTTTTGGCAAATATTCCAAAGCTTTTTTATCTCGTTTTTCAAAGTATGTATAGCCATGATCCAGGAGCCAATACTTATCAATATATTCTATAAAAATGGGTAATAAATGATTACTATATTGCTTCACTTCTACCTCGTTCCCATTAGGTAATAAATGGTTGTACATTTTAAATTCGCGATTATATTGCGGATATTTTTCTTCCAGATATTTTTCAAAATGAAGAGATACACTAATATCTGGTCTCATTTCTTTTCCATCTAATGCTTTACTAGGTAAAGTATAACCCTCTTGCTCAAAACGCCCATACAATCGAATAAAAAGCTCACTGAGCACAGAGAAGTAGCCAGGTTCCACACGATTCCAATTATCATTAAATCGAAGAACATAATTAGGAATCTCAAACCGTTTAGTAGAATAATATCCCCTAACCCTAATTAGTGGAAGTACTTGATTGGTAACCCATTTTCTGAATTTCTTTGCGCTTTTAGTGTTACTTCTAAAAATTAATGCGTACAAACCACTTTCTGAAATTAGGTTTACAAATTGACGTTCCCCATTTCTAGTCAACCTTTTAGAAAAACGCTCTTCAGCATCAAGCGAATCTAGAATTTCTATTGGGTCTTCTTTTAATTCCAAAACATTAATGATATCATTTGCCACAAACCAAATGTGATTATCAATTTCTATAGATGGGAATTGCTGAAAATAATTCGTGCTACTTTTTTTTACTATTTCAGAGGTCATTACTTAGGCTTTTATAAATTTAAACATTTCATATACTAGTATTGCGGGCCAGACTATGGCTTTTAAAACACCTAGAACTCCTATCCAAAATCCCGTAGCATTGCTAATAAAATAGATTACGGCCCCTACAAATCCCAAACCGTAAACTGCGTTAGACGAAGCTCCTTTTTTTGCTGTTTCTTGCATGGTTACACTATTAAGATGCTAAATACTATTATTTATTAAGCCTACCTATAGCACAACTAATATAGGATTTGGCTTTTCTGCCTAGGTTGTTTTTATCCCCTTCAATGGGATATCCTAATTTCGTAAGCTCTTTTTCTACAGTTTCGATACCGTCTTGGGTTTCATAACTAAAGGAAATCGTGCAATCGTTAGTATTTACAGATATATCCTTTATTCCTTCTAGAGTATGTAGTTTCTTGGCAATGGTGCTTTCGCAACCGCTGCATTTCAAGTTTTGTATTGCCACTGTTGTTTTCATGGTTTGGATTTTAACAGCTAAACCTATTAAAAATCAATTAATCAAACTATGACGAATGTCAGGATAAACACTCTTAGTAGCTGATTTATGTCATTTTAATTAGAAAATGCTACTTCTATATTTGAATAACCTTAGAAGTAGACTTTTTATGACTCAATCACTTCGAATAGTAGAAAGAACAAAGGCTTTTTTTACAGAGATTGGCGATTTGTCATTTTTTGCAGGACGCTTTTTTAGAGAAGTGTTTACAAAGCCTTTTGAGTTTCAAGAATTATTGAGGCAATGCTATCATATGGGCAATCGCTCTTTACTTTTAGTAGGAGTAACCGGGTTTATTTTAGGACTGGTATTCACACTTCAATCTCGCCCTACATTAATGGAATTTGGAGCAGAGTCATGGATGCCATCCATGGTTGGGATTTCTATAGTAAGAGAAATAGGGCCGGTGATTACAGCTTTAATTTGTGCAGGACGTATTGGTTCAGGAATCGGAGCAGAACTAGGTTCGATGAGAGTAACAGAGCAAATTGATGCCATGGAGGTCTCAGGAACAAATCCTTTTAAGTATCTGGTGATTACTCGTATAACGGCAACGACCTTGATGCTACCCATATTGATCGTTTTTGGGGATGCAATTGCATTGTTTGGCTCTGCTATTGTAGAAAATTTGAAGGGAGCCGTATCCTTTCAATTATATTTTAATCAGGTTTTTGATGCTATAGAGTACAGCGATATTATTCCGGCTACCATAAAATCGTTCTTTTTTGGTTTTGCAATCGGTCTTGTAGGATGCTATAAAGGATATCACTGCAAGAAAGGAACTGCAGGAGTAGGAGAAGCGTCCAATTCGGCTGTAGTATATACCTCAATGTTATTGTTTGTTATTGACTTTATAGCCGTCTTTTTGGCGGATATATTTTTTGAAATATAACCATTACTATTTTGTAAATACCTAACCAAATTTAGATGGAAACTGAAAACAAAACAGCACCAGTATTAGAAATCAAAGATCTTCAGAAAAGCTTTGGTGATAATCATGTGCTTAATGGGTTTAGTTTGCAATTGTTTGAAGGAGAAAATTTGGTTGTAATGGGTAAATCAGGTTCTGGTAAATCGGTAATGATCAAATGTTTGGTAGGGTTAATGCAAGCGGATAGTGGCAACATTAGAATCAAAGGACAAGACATTACCGTTTTGGGACAAACAGAATTAGATCTTTTACGAACCGAAATAGGATTTTTATTTCAAGGAAGTGCTCTTTATGATTCTATGACGGTTCGAGAAAACCTGGAGTTCCCGCTACGTAGGCATAAGAAAAAATTGAAAATGACAGAACACACAGAAACATTGGTTGTAGAAGCACTTGAAAATGTGGGTTTGGCAGATGCGATTGATCTAATGCCGGCAGAGCTCTCCGGAGGGATGCAACGACGAGTAGCATTGGCAAGAGCTCTTATTTTGAAACCTAGAATCATCCTGTACGATGAACCAACAACGGGATTAGACCCCATTACTGCTAAAGAAATTATACAGCTTATGCGAAGCATACAAAAAAAATACGGAACATCATCGTTGATCATTACACACGATGTGGATTGTGCACGTGTGATTTCTAATCGGATTATTTTGTTGGTAGACGGTATAAATTATGCCGAAGGCACCTATCAAGAATTAATTAGATTAGATGATCCCCAGGTAAAAGCATTTTTTAAACATTAGAAAACGAAGGATATGGTTACTATAAAAAAATCAGCTTCACAAAAACTAAAACTAGGGGTTTTTGTTGTGTTAGGAACTATGCTTCTTATTGCAGCATTGTATTCTATCGGAAACCGCCAGAATCTTTTTGGTAATACTATTAGAATCATGACTCAATTTACCAATGTAAATGGATTAGAGTTAGGTAATAATGTTAGGTATTCGGGGATCAATGTAGGAACCGTAAGCAAAATTAAGATGATTAAAGATACGCAGATCGTAGTAGAAATGCTTATAAAAGAAGGTGTAGGAAAACACATTAAAAAAGATGCTGTGGCTACTATAAGTTCTGATGGTTTGGTGGGTAACATGATTGTAAATATTCTTCCGAGAGAAAGTAAAAAGCTCCCCGTAGTTTCGGGAGATACTATTCAATCTTTTAGTAAAATAGGGACCGATGATATGCTAACCACCTTAAACGTAACCAATGAAAATGCTGCATTACTTACTGCTGATTTATTAAAAATTACTACAGAAATTATTGATGGTAAAGGCACACTTGGATTACTAATTAATGATTCTATCATGGCCAGAGATCTTAAATCTACTATTTATGAATTAAGAAAAGCCAGCACCGGAGCATCACAAGCGATTACAGAGCTTAATACTATCATTTCATCAATCAATCAAAATGAAAGTGTAGCAGGTGTGCTTTTAAGCGATAGTATATCAGGGCAAAAAATGAAAAATATAGTAAGCAATTTGGAGCAATCGAGTGTAGAAATCACTGAAGTTAGTAAAAACCTGAATGTAGTATTAAAGGACATTAAAGAAGGTAGGGGGGCTTTAAATTATTTAGCAAACGATCCTACCTTGGTTAAAAATATTGATTCTACAATGAATAGTATTAAGGAAGGAACGTATCGGTTTAATCAAAATATGCAAGCCTTGAAACATAATTTCCTGTTTAGAGGATATTTTAAAAAGATGGAAAAGAAAAAGGAAAATTGAAAATACTAGGTTATGAAGATTGAACATTTAGAAGAACGAGTAAGCGATTATAGAAACTCTATAAAAACGGTTGTAGACAAAAGGTTACTTTGGAAAACAAAAACCAGAGATCTACTTATTAAAACATTACAAACTACCGTACAACAATACGATATTGGTTGGAAAGTTCAGGAGCTAAGCTGGATTCATAATAATGAGGCCGTAAACATTACTTTTGATTCTTTCCCTTCAGAATTGATAGATTGTACAAATTTGATCCCAGCATATCAGTTTTTACCCGGTGGTGCTTTGATTTTTTCACAAGCATATAACGGAGATATTTATGTTTTTATGATGTTTCCAGAGATCGAAAATACAAGCCAGGAAAACAATGTAATAGAACTAGGGCAGTATACACCAGAATCTATTACAGAAAAACTAATCGTTGAAAAAGTAGATCAATTTCTGAAAGAAATGATCAAATGGGAAGTCCCTTCATTAAAAAGTAAAGTAGGGTATTAATTCTTTTTATGTGTTTTCTTATGATGACTAAGCAATTGACTTAGGCTATTTAAATAATCCTGTAGGGCTTTCTCATTAGTTTCGAAATGATCACTTGATGGAATAGTGATAGGTTGCTCCTCAATGAAATGATAAATTTCAGGATAATTGGTCTCAATATTGGTGGTTAATTCATTGATCTTGGCAATTAAACTTTTTGAAGTACCCATGGTTGAAATGTTTAGATTTTTCGCAGCAATATTACTAACTAAGTAACGCTATTGAAGATACGATAAAAAGACGATTAGTCCTAGTTAAAGTAATGCTAACATGCAGATATTCAATGCGTAGTGTCTTCAAATTTGTAATCAATAATAGATGCTTTAAAATAGTCTAGTTTTCCATCTTTAAGATCCCAAATTGCGGTCATTGTATTTGGGATTAATAAACCGTTGTAGTCCTGATATTCTCCCACTTCTCCTATAAAATTTTCTAGGAACGTATCTCTGTATCTTTTAGTCTTAAAACACTCAATCATTCCATTTTTATCGAAAACAAAATACCCTTCTAATGTCTGATCAGATTTTGTAATTGTAGCTTTGATTGTTTTAGGATCTATTACAGACCAGGAGATGTCCGGATCAAGAAAACCTATGGGAAACCAGATGAGTTCTCCAAGATATCGTCCTAGAGAGCTTTGATCAACTTTAGATCCAGAAAATACTATCATATTTCTCAATCCCAATAAACTGACTTTTACTTCTCCTTTATGGTCAACATACTTATCTCTAATTAGCATGGGAAACGCTCGTGCCTTCCAGATAAAACCTGAGTTATTAGACGACATATATTGTGTAGCAGTAAATGGTAACCAATTCTTTTTTGGGTCTGTCTTAATCTTTCCCTTTTGTTTGAAAACTATGTTACAGTATTTTGGTTTTCCAACTGCTTTGACTTTGATAAGATAGTTTTTCATTACATCTGGAAGTATATCCAGATCATTTTCTATGATCTTTTCATCTAAAATTTTGTTTGAAGAGAAAAGGGCGGTTTTTTCTTTTTCAACACTACTATTAAAAGATGTTATTCCGGTTATACCGATAATCAATACTAATAGTACTATTCCTCCTATTATTGTTAGTGTCATTTTAATTGATTTTTCCCTTCTTTATTCGTAACTTTTAGGTGCTTTATGATTTTTAAATTTATGTTATGACCTATTGATAATAAATGACTTAAGTCATGTTTTATCCGTGTTTAAAATTATATCTTTTCTTGAATTGATTCTAAATATTCAGAAATCATGAAAACTATTCTTTATCCTACCGATTGTTCTGAGCATTCAATAGCAGCTTTGCAGTATGCTTACAATCTTAGTACTAGATTACAAGCAGATTTGATTGTGTTACATGTATTTGATATTCCTTCATTTCCCGGCACAAGTATGATTCGCCCACTGCAGCAAATAGAAAAAAATGCTTTTGAAGAGCATCTGGATATCTTAAAAGCGTATTGTCAAAAACACTTAAATAACACATTAAGTGAGCATAATGTGCGAACAGAGGTCGTCAAAAATTTATCAATTACCGACGGAATTCTTACAAAAACAAAAGAGTTGCAGGCAGACATGCTTATTATCGGAATGAAAGATAAACATAGTAATCGAGGTATTTTGACAGGAGATATTGCCCAGGAACTAATTACAAAGAGTCTTTGTCCACTTTTAGTAGTTCCAAACAGTTTCAATGCCGAGCAAATAAAAACGATTGTGTATGCTACCGATTTTGAAGAAAGCGATATTTTGGCTATTGATAGATTAACAGAAGTGGCGTTACCTTTTGAATCAAAAATTAATGTTATTCATATTTCAGCAAAAGATGATGATGATGAAAAAAGTAAAATGGCCTGGTTTAAAGAAATGGTATTACAAAAAGTGAACTATAAAAATATAGAGTTCAACCTGGTGGTTTCAGATAATATTTACGAAAAACTAAAAACGTACTTGCATGATATTAAAGCCGACCTTGTCGTATTACTAGAACGTGAAGATCTCGGGGTATTTAAAAAACTATTTCATCGTGATTTGGTCAAACAAATAGAGTCGCATACCGATATACCTTTATTAAGCTTCAATAAAGCAAAGTTATATACAACACTTTGATATATAAAGACATGAATCTCTTGTTTTTTGTATAAGCTAACCAATAATTCGACCATCACCCATCTCAATAATTCGGTCTGTTTTATTTGCAAAATCTATATCATGGGTCACCACCAGGAGCGATAACCCTTGCTCGTCACTAAGCTGTTTGAAAATATTAAAAACATTATCAGAATTATAGCTGTCCAAATTTCCTGTGGGCTCATCTCCCATGATGATCGCGGGATTATTAATTAATGCCCGGGCAATTGCAACACGTTGTTTTTCTCCCCCCGATATTCTTGAAGCTCGTTTTTTTGCCAAATGATCAATTTCTAAAACTTGAAGTTTCTGCATAGCATCATGTTCAATTTCTGCCGCGGTTTTTTCTGCTAATTTTTTTGCAGGAAGCATTACGTTTTCTAGCACAGAAAATTCAGATAATAAATAATGAAACTGAAATACAAACCCAATATGTTTGTTTCTGATATAGGAGAGCTTCTCTCTTTCTTGCCCGGTGATAAGTTCATTGTTCAAGTACAAATCTCCTTCATAATCAGTATCCATAGTGGATAAAATATATAGCAAAGTAGATTTACCACAACCCGATTTACCCATGATAGAAGCAAATTCGCCCTGATTCACCTTAAAATTGATATCCTTGAGCACATGAAAAAGCACTGGTTTTTTAAAGTATTTGTTAATGTTTCTTGCCTCAAGAACTGTTTTCATAATATCGTTTATTGACCTCTGATAATTCTAACGGGATCTATTTTTTTTGCTTTTCGAGAAGGTAAATAACCTGCCAAAAATGTAGAAATCATGGCAAATGAAATACCGATCATATAAAAATTGGGATTATGATTGATCGGGTACGTAGTGATGGTAGGTAATGCTTCGGTCTCAAAAGGTAAACTACCAATAAAATGAGATAATCCATAGCCAATTAACAATCCTAATACCCCCCCAACCAATCCAATAATCATAGCCTGACTCATAAAAATCAGTTGCACATCTTTACCAGAAAACCCGGTAGCTTTAAGGATGGCGATATCATTCATTTTTTCATAAATAAGCATATTCAGGATATTATAAATGCCAAAACCTGCCACGATGAGTAAAGTAATCGAAACAGAGTATGTAATCAGGTTTCTGATTGTTGTTCCGGTTTCAAACTGGGCATTGGCGGTCTTTATATCAATAGCTTTTAGTTTGAATTGCTGTTCTATTTTTTTAGACAAAGGAAGCGCATATTCAATATCAAATAATTTTACATTGATATCGGTAATATAATTTTCGGCTTGACCAAGAATACGTTGTACCGTCTTTACATTGGCAAAACTTTGAATGTTATCAATGTCAGCAATACCACTTTGATATATCCCTACTATTTTTAGTGGAAAAACATCTCCTTTTATGGTACTCACTTGCACACGATCACCAATGTCTAATGACATTTTTTCGGCTACCCCGGCACCCAATAAAATACCGTTATCATTATTGTTTAAAGCTTGTGGTGTTCCTTTTACGATATAATCTTTGAAATTAAAAAGTTCTACTTCTTGCAGAACATCAATACCCGTTAAATTTCCCCCTAGTTCGATAGAACCAGCGATATAGAAAATCTGTTCTTTTATTTGAGGAATAGCACCTCGAACCTGGGGATCTTTGTTTAAATATTTAATTATCGGAAGCGCATTATGAATTCTTTTCTGACTTTGTTTAGGTTTAATAGAATGTACTACATTAAAAGTATTTCGAAACTCATCATACAGATCGACAGGTTGTTTTTTTGAAGGCTCAATTTCATTAAAAACATGAATATGAGGAGTTACATTAAGGATCAAATCATCTAGCATTGCATTAAGACCCGTCATAAAGCACACCAAGGTAATATAGGCGCCAATACCAAAGGTAACTCCTAGCGCCGCAGTAGCGGTCTGCTTGATCTTGGTAAGCAAATGTGTTTTTGCAATGTTTAATATGACTTTCCAGTTGATCATGTATCAGTACTTATAGAAGTTTTTATTAAGTAAACGGTTTTCAGTAGACAGTTTATAGTTTTTTATACTGTGTACTGCAAACTGCCGACCTATATATTTTTATTGAAAAATTAGTATTCTTGTTTTAAACTTGTTTATTTTTAGTTAATGGATGTATTCAGTTGGGTTTATAGATCCATGTTTGCTCGGTAATACCAGATAAGATTTCTACGGTATCCATACTTTGTAATCCGATTACGATGTCTACAATCCCATTTTCAGTTTTTACCTTATTATCATCAATAAGATATTGCTTAGGTATGGTAAGGGCATTTTTTTTAGTGGCGATTAAAATATTTGCCTCTCCCGATAACCCGGGATATAAAACTTTGGGTGCTTTATCAAAAAGGGCTTCCACCATAAACGTTTGATTACGCTCATCTTTTTTAGGATAAATTTTATGCACCCTGGCAGTAAATGCCTCACCATTGTATGCGTCTAAAGTGATAATCGCTTTTTGACCTTTTTTTAAGAGCACAATATCAACTTCATCTACTAACATTTCGATCATAAATACAGTTGCACTTCCTATAGAGGCCAAAGGTTCTAAAGTGTTTACAATCTCGCCCGGATTTTTATACAGCGCATAAACTTTGCCATTGATTTTACTATTTATTGTAAAATCTTTGGTTGTAATAAGAGAAGTTTTATAATTGTTCTCTGCTTGTTTTAGTTGTGTTTGGAGCTCATCTTTGGTTCTGTCATACTTGTTTTTTAGAAGATCCATAGCATTAGCAGAGAGCTCATAGGCTAGCTTTTTGGTATCATATTCTACTTTAGAGCCGATTTGCTGATTCCAAAGGTTTTTTTGGCGACAATAATTGATAGAATCATTGGTGGCTTTTAATGCGGCAGCTTTAATCTCTTCTTCAATACTATTAAGAATTGCAGCACTACCATTATAGTTCTTTTTAGCCAATTCTAGAGATAGTTTAGCATTTTCAGTATTCAATTTAGGGTTACTATTTATGATTTGAATTAGAGCAGTTCCTTTCTCTATACGATCCCCTTCTTCTACCAGGTTTTTATCTAAAATGCCATTTACAGAGCCATAAGCTTGGTACAAACTATCTGGCTGTATGGTGACCGAAGAATATACCGACTCTGTAATATTTGTTATTACAGGGAGTATTTTTTCTTCTTTGTCATTGCAGGATACCAAAATGGTACAAAAATATACCCATAGAATTAACTTATACATGGTTGTATGTTTTCTTCAAATTTCTATGAAAGCACTGATTTTCGGAATGACATTTATCATATTTAAAATAAATGATAGCGCTTATTTTTGAATAGGTTTTAAAAGATGAAAGTATATGGATGCATCTATTTTTTTAGCAAAGTTTTGGGGTTGGTACCTTATTATATTTTTCTTTATTCTAAGTTTTAATCCTACTCGGATTAAACAAATTTTTGAAGATTTGAAGGATCAAAAATTCTTGATTATTACCTCCTTTGTAGCCATCATAGTTGGATTGCTTACCATTCTTTTTCATAATGTTTGGGAACCCAATTGGAGGTTTATAATCACGGCAATAGGTTGGATTTCATTAGGTGCGGGATTAAATCTTTTTGTTTTCCCCAAAGGAACAGCAAAATTCCTGGAATTTATCAACATAAAATTAGTGCAAGTACTGTATATCCTCTTGTTCTTAACGGGTATATTCTTATTAAATGCGGCTTATGATCTGGTACCTTATTAAGATTGAACAAAATATAACGTAAATTAAAAAAAATAAATTACTGTCTATGAAAACAAACATTCAATTTGTACAAATGCCTACAAGCGAAACGATGGAAGATTATGTACACGAAAAACTTGATAAATTTTATAAGAAATATGATTGGATCATTAAAACCGATGTGTTTTTCAAAAAAGAAACTGATCCCAAAGGAAAAGGAAAGATTTGTGACCTCGAGTTGAGTCTACCTGGACCAAAAATATATGCTACTTCTAATGAGAAAAATTTCGAGTTGGCTTTCAAAGAAAGCCTTAGTGATGTTCAGAAACAACTCAAAAAACGGAAACAAGGTATGAAACCATATATGTAGGATAACCATTGACAATGGGATGCAAAGTTTTAACAGATGAAAGCTGAAAAACTGATATTTGTCATGTTTTTTCAATCCCAAACAGACTACTTTGGTCGTGTAGTTAAAAAATGATTCTTTGTATTTAGTTACAGAATAGGTTTTTGTTATAGCAATGTGGCAAAAACTGAAACGAAGAAATTGAATATGTTTTTTTAGTGAAATAGTCTGACTTCCATATTTAGCAATAAATTGAATATTTAAGATTGTAAAACTATAGGATAAAATTAATTTCTTCGGAAGGAAACAGGTAGGTGAAGGTCTGCCTGTTTCTGTTTTTATAGTACTATTTTTAATCCCTTTTTTAACATTGGTTTCAACGTCTTATTTTTTGTTAGTAAATGTCGGAAGGAAAATATCATTCACGATGGCAAATGGTAACTTGTCTTCTTGTGAATTGTATGCACCTCCTGTAAATACAGCAACCATATCCAATGTTGGAAAAACCATAATATACTGACCACCATTTCCAGTTGCTACTTTAGAAACGATCACTTTTTCATTAGTTTTAAACGGAATGTTCCACCATAAATAACCATAATCAATTCCCGTTATTTTTGTTTTTGGTGAGGTAGATTCCTCAATCCATTTTTCAGATACGACTTGTTTTTCACTCCACTTTCCTTTGTTGAGTATTAATTGTCCAATTTTTGCCATATCACGCGACGTCATATATAATCTCTTACCCGAAGAAATAATTTCTTTATTAGAAGTATGCCCCCAACCTACATTGGTAATTCCTAATGTATTGAATAAATAGTGTTTAGCAAATTTATCGATGCTCATACCTGAAGCCTGGTGTATTATTTCGGCTATTAGAACTACACCCATCGAACAATAATTTGAAACTACCCCAGGTTCATTAACCATGGGTAGGTTAAGGGTGTATTGAAGCCAATCCTTCTTTTTATACACTTTGTCCTCTTGTCCTGCTGATTTTTTGTCCCAATCATTGCAATCAAGTCCAGTTGACATTGTTAATAGATGCCTGATTGTTATTTTATCTTTTCTTTTATCAATATTTTTGGTAGGTATTGGATTTTTGAGATATTTTGAGATTGGATCGTCGACGTTATCAATAAATCCTTTATCTATAGCTATACCTAATAAAATGGATCTTATGCTTTTTGTTACAGAACGAAGGTCATGTTGCTTATTTCCTGAATAGGCGTTGAAATACTCCTCAATAACGATTTTGCCATGTTGTACTAACAAAACACTATGTAACTTATTTTTACGATGCTGTAATTGGCTAAATAATTTATAAATCCTTGTTGTATCAACATTCTGTGATTGTAGATTGGTTGTTTTCCACCCGTCCTCAAGATTTTTCGGTTGAGAATATTTATACGTGTTTTGTCCATAGCAAAGTGGACTAATTAATAGGATGAAAATGACTAAGGGTACTATGTTTTTCATAATAAAGGGAAAACGTATGTGTGTAGTTGTTAACGATATAAAGACAAAAGGTAATGATATATTTTTTTATAGGTATAAAAATCAACAATCCACCCAGATTTATGTTGATCGCTCGGATTTGTAATCTTAGTGGGCTAGGCTTTTCATAGGAGTTATTGTTAGCGGGTATTATTGCTTCGCTATTACCATTCCTGAGGCGGATTTTGGTCTGCCCTCCAAGGAAATCCTGTAATCCCTTTTGCTTTTAAGCGTTCAATAATTTGTGCCGTGTGATGTTGAATATGACGTATGTTGTTGATATGAAGTTCCAACCTCGAATAAGGATACCATTCAAATCCCGAATTGTCATTAAGAGGAATTGCTTCAATGGTAGATTGCAGATTACTTTCTACATTGCCAATAAAAGAAATTAATTCTTCTTTTGTGTGAAAGCCTTCAACTTTTATTCCCTCGTCAGGATTTTCCCATTCCTGTATTCCTCCAAGACTTTCAGCACCTTCAATAGCATTTTCAAAAGGAGCATAACTTTGGGGATTAGCTCCCAAATAGTATTTTATCCCCCATAAAACGTGATAGGCAATTTGCCAATTCGGGTTGTTATATTCCTCGCCGTTCCATTGTGCTTCGGGTACCTTATCTAAAGCGTGACGAAGCATACCAAGACTTGCTTTATATTGAGAAGCAAGAATGTCTGTGATTGTTTTGTTGTCCATTTTCTTTGTTTTTTATTGTTGTACAACAAAAGTAAAATAGGATTAGGACAGCCCTATGTCAGGGGGTGGAAAGAAATCAATGATATTGTTCAAAATATTTTGAAGGAAACATTTCTTCCTTTATTGAACATTTTTCCCTTTTAATCTTAGCATTTGGAGTAGGCGAAAACAAACAATTACCTATAGTTGATGTTACAGCATTTTTAATTATTTAGTTTCTCTTTCTATTTTAATTTCTGAACTGTCTCAAATGATGGTCTAGATGTTTCCAAATTAAGCGACCCCAATCTTTTTTTTTCATATCCCCAAAGAAAGGATGGGGTTTTAAGCGATGTTCTATCTGTGTTTTTTCGAGTAGTTCTAAAAGTGTTTGTTTTGAATCCTGTAGGTCTGATACAGACGAACTGTTACTTAAAATATTCATTTGGGATGGTGTCTTAGTGCCTTTAGGCCAAGGTACAGCATAGAGCAGTATCCAACGTCCAATAGTAGTTCTATAGATTGAAGGCCCTTCATATCCATTTTCAGATACAATCCCTAAGCCAATCCTAAGTTGAATACTGCAATGTTCAAGCGTTTGGATCAAAGACATTTTTCCCCATTGATGTTGACTCTGAGGATTGAGTTGATTAATACGGTTTTTAATACCCATATAATCTTTTTGATTAAAAATATTGGCTGCCATTTTGGTTTTTTGATGTATTAAAGTTAAGGATTGTTATGGGGTCGTTTTTTAGTATTCAAGTATATCTTTAACTTCGTTTATGAATTTTAATGACTCCTTTTCAATCTGTTTGGTTAAATTTCTTTTATTACTAAAATCAGGTTCTTCTATAATGGTTTGGTCAATAATTGAGAGACTATCATTAATTGATTCTGCCAAATGATATTTATTCCAGTCACTCTCTCTAAACATTTGCCAATACTTTTTTCGAATACTTTTGTTTTGACCAGATAAGCAAATTGAAAAACACAATGTTTTGTGATTTAATATAATAACAAATTTAAGTTTTTGATTTTTCAATTCTTCCGTTGTTAGAGAAAAATAGGAAAAGTTGGGGTTACCCTGATAAATATTTCCAAGTTTAAAATAAGTGCCATATTCTTTATGAAAAAAAGCTTTTAATTCTTTCAGATAGTCTATCAGTTGATGATAATCAACGTTTTGTTCCTTGTCATCTGAAAAGTCTACATTGCCTGTTCTGTCAGGTATACTATTGTCTGTTTTTTCAAGTGGGATGCAAATGTCCAATATAAATTTTTGTTCTGGATGAGTTCTATGGTCATTATGATACATTTCAAAATAGTCTCCATCTCTAAATTCATAACCATTTTCAATGACCCAGATGCACATATTTTTCCACGCTTTTGAAATTTCTTCTGCTTTAATTTCAAACTGTCCAACGGCATAAATGCCTTTGTTTATGGTTATTTGTCTAATTTCTCCATCTGTATTGATACTCTCACTTATGGTTACGCAAGTGCTGAATCGCAATTTTGAGGTTTGAGTGACATTAGGGTTATCGTGATAAATGGTTATGGCTTTAAAATCCGAAGTATCCAATACTTTTTTTTGATGCCCCCATGCTATCAATCTTTCAAACATAGTACCAGCCTTATCAAATTCTCCAATATGTGATATACTTGCAAGCTTTAGTTCTGGTAGTTCTTTTACTGTTATTTGTGTATTCATTTTAATCCACTGTTTCATGTTATCAATGGAACAAATGTATTTTTCAGACGAAAAAGGTTCTATACCAATCTTGCTAAGTAATTTTTTTCCTTCAGATTTAAATGTAGTAGGGCTAACACCGTAGTACTTTTTAAATGCTCTTGAAAAAGAAGTATCACTATTGAAACCGTATTTATACGCTAAATCTTTTAGGGGAATGGTTGGTTCAACAAGTAGAATTGAAGCAATACGCTCAATTCGTTTTCTATTGATATATTCATTTAATCTTTCGTTAACTACTGTTAAAAATACTCTATGAAAGTGGTAAGGCGAATAATGAGCTTTCTCTGATAAATATTCAAGGGATAGGTCAGCATCAAGATTCTTTTCAATGAAATCCAAGACGAAATGTATTCGTTTGAGATATTCTCGTCTTGTTTCGTTCATTTCATTTCGGTTTTTTCAAATGCCACACAACGTTACGTGTAAGATGAGCTTTAATATCGTTGATTAAATTGTTTGCAAAGGGATAACGAAGACAAACTATTTTATCAATGCAATCTTACATGGTGTTGTGACTAGTGTTTTTTAAGGTCATACGTAAGGATTTCAAGTCCATTATCAAAGGATTCTTTTTCAATCAAATGTATTGTTAATGAGGATTTAGAATTTCCGAAAATAGGGGTTCCGTCTCCTAGTATTATCGGATTCAATTTCAGTTTTAATTGGTCGATTAGTTGATTGTCAAGAAGCCAACCTGCAAATTGTCCGCCACCACACAGGTAAATGTCCGTTTTAGATTTTTCCTTGATTTCTTTAATTCGTTCAATTGATTTCTTTTCAATTCTAACATTCTCTGCAAGCTTGTCTATTTTGAGTGTTTCAGAAAATATATGATGTTCCATATGTGGATAAGCGGGTTGTCCTGGTATTAGTCCAAATTGATAACCAAATTCATAAGTCCTACGTCCCATTATTACCGTTTCGAAATTTTGTAAATCAGATAAGTACTTTTCAACTCCTTTCCCCTCAGGGATGAACTTACTTATATCATCATTCGTTCCTGCAATAAATCCGTCAAGAGAACTAGCTACGTAATAAATTATTTTTTGCATCGCCCCGTTTTATTAATAACAATGTAGTCGTTTTTGCATTGTGTACAACGGCTCTTGTATGGTGCGTTTGCATCCCGAAGGGTGCATATGCATTATACAAATTGTTATGGTTTTTTATTTTCCTGCTATACTATTCAATACAAATTTGGCCATTTCTATATTACCGTAGGTCGAATTTGTATCAAAAATTACTTTGGTTAGTATTTCTGTGGCTTTTTCTTTGTCACCTCCTTGATCGACCATTAAAGCTTTATTGATTAGTAACATCCCTGTTGTTTCTATATCAGAATCAAGATCAAGTCCTTTTTCAATTGCTTTGATTCTTTCTGCTCCCTCAAGAAGATTTGAATATTCCTTCCATCCAGGTGCAAAAGACGGGAAATTAGAAACTAATAATTTAGTCATTTCCATTTTTTCATCTGGGTTATTTATCCATTCAAGTGATAAGAACATTTTATATAATCCTTCTTTGAGTTCTCCTTTTTTCTCTCTTTCTAATGTGTGTAACGCGGTTTTCGAAGTATAAAATCCTTTGGGAGCTAAACTATCAGTCAATCGATAATATTTAAGAGCGTTTTCAAAATCATCTTTTAATAAATATGTATATGCTAGATCATATAGGGGATAGGGCCAATTCGGAGCTTCTTTATTAGCCAGATTTAATGTCTCAATTGCTTTCTCGTAATTACCTGTTTGTCCATATTGTCTTGCTTCATTGTGTAAGGATTTTGCCAACTTAGAAACATTGTCAATTCCAATAATTTCGTAATTAAAACTACCTGTGGATTTTTCCAGTTCTTTCTTAGATATTTTATTTCCTAAAGAATCGATAAATTCAATTTTTGCATCACTGTCCATTTGTGATTTGGTTGTTTCTTGGCTGTTGTTCTTGCAAGAGTTTAAGATTAAAATAAAGATTACAATTCCTGTCAGTTTTTTCATAGCTGGTTTTTAATTGCCTATAACATATACATACAATTACCTTGTTAACTATACATCATAGTATATAGACAAAAGATAATGATATATTTTTTAAATTTATAAAAATCAACAATCCAACTTATATTTTATGTTGATCGTTTTTGGATTTGCAATCCGAGTAGAGGTAATGGCAGACTAGGTATATGGGTTACAAATCTATGGCATCGAGATATTTAATGTTTTTTTAAATACATTTTTTTTCTGTATCCAGAAAAGATCGGTACGCATAATATTGTAAAACTTCTTCTAAAGCCATTTTAAGGGCTTTGTTTATTGGTAATATTATGTTTCCTAAGCGAAAATCTATTTGATTTAATTGCATGTAGTACTCTGTAAATACAGGTACATACAATCCTTTTGTAATTGCTTTGGAAGTAGAATTATAGTTGTCGGCCTGACCTTCTTTGATAATTTTACAAGTAGCCAATCTCAATTTTCCATATTTATCAGTATTGGCCGCAAATCCAAACAACCGACAAATTAAACCCCGGTATTTGTAACTGCCACAACGACCCTGATCAATAATAGATAAGGGTTTGTAGATGAAACAAGTTGAACTAGAATTTTTCTTAAGCATAAGAAGCGTTTTTAATGCTTTCCCATTTAAAAACAAATGAAATGCCCAGGGTAAAAATTCTAAAGGAGAAGCTTCTATATCGGGGTGTGTACAACATTTTCCGCAACCAGAAACACAACTAAGCCCTGATGATTGTTCAAACTGAGCGCTTTCTTGATCTAATTGATAAAAAAGCTTTTCTACCAATTGCACTCTTCGCTCTATCGACATTATTTTTTACCTAAGATAGTCTTAATAAGGCTATGAGGGGTACTTTCTTTCTAAAAAGAAATGAATAAGGGCATTTTGTCTTCTGTCACCCCAGGTTTAGTCGAGATCATTGTAATGGATTTTATTTTTTGTTAGCGATCGCTGTTCCATTTTAAACTCGGTTATAAAAAATTCGGCTGTTGTTTTTTCCCCTCTCGGTGCGTATAATTTTTTGAGATTAGAATTGAATGTTATATCTCCGAAATAAGCAGTACCTTCCATCAGCTTGTAGATGCTATTTTGCCCGTCAAAATAGAAGAGGCTACTGTTTTCAACAGTTGTCAAAAAATATCCTCCCAATCCATCGGGTGTTATTCCATCAAAATCTTTAACTGCAGAATTCAATTCAATCCTGGTGACCTGTTTAGAATCGATGTTAATCGAACTAAGGTCTAAGCCTGCCACCACTATTTGATTATCTTCAGCAATCAGGCCATTGGCCCATTTGAGTTTTTCCTCCTCTTTTAACCATATTTCCAGCCTTCCATTATTCAGTTTTAAAATAGAATGAATAAATGAAGCAGAAACATATATTTCTCCATTTTTATGTACTGCGACGTCATTTAAACCAGAATTGGCTATTGGTTCTAAAAACTGCTCAATGATTTTTCCGTTTTTAGTGTTGATTAAGACCAGGGAGTTAACATCGGCGACATATAAAATAGAATTGTGAATAGCCATTCCGGTGGGCCTATTAAGGCCTGTTATCCATTTTAATTCCAAGAGATCCCCGTTTTTGGATATTTTAGAAATAAATCCATTTGCTCCTAATGCATAATGTAGTCCATTGGTGGCATAAAAAACCTGATTAACCTTATCATACAAAATACTTTCAACATTTAACAAGCCTTTATTATTCACCAAATTATTCGCTGAAGAAATTTGCCAATTACTCAATGAATCTACCTTATCGAATTCATTAGAATCAATCTTTCTTTTTTGATTACCACAGCTGGTAACTATAAAGAAAAGAGATGTAATTATAATTGTTGTTTTCATAATCGCTAACGTGTTTATGTATGACTAGTTGCGTGGTTTAAGCACTAAATTTAGCAACTACGGACATAATAAAAAATCCGCGAGGATTTTCGTAAGTAGGCTAAAAACGAGCAATTAATTATACACTTTGTGCTTGTTGCACAAGTTAGCAAAAAATTAATATTGAGTTGATAGTAATTTTTCATTTTAGAGTTATCTTATGAT
>CANNFM010000014.1 GCA_947503835.1 uncultured Aquimarina sp. | reverse complement strand
GAATACTACCTACTGAATACTACCTACTGAATACTACCTACTGAATACTACCTACTGAATACTACCTACTGAATACTGCCTACTTAATACTTAGTACTTAATACTTAGTACTTAATACTGTCTACTAAAAAAAACTACTTCTTTTCTTGCTGTGTTTTTATATATGTCTGAATATCCTCAATCTTATCCAAAGGTACTTTGCGCAGCAAATCGGTAAGATGTTCTATTTTATCCATATTATTAGCTTTTATAGCATGAAGTGCATGATCTTTATTCTCTAGTTGGTGTTGAGTTGGATGCCATTCCATAATATCGTTTGGGGTGCAATTAAGCAAAAGACATAGCTTTTCGATTGTTTTTGGTCTTAGAATTTTTACCTGATTGTTTTTTAGTTTAGTCGCTAATTGCGTAGAAAATCCTGCATTAACAAAATAAGTGTATGGTCTTTGTATACCACGAGCAAAAATAATAGGCTCAAAATTATATTTCAACATGATAAAATATGAATTTTTGGTTTGAATATTTCAAATTTAAACAAAAAAATGTACTAATTAATGAAAAACATGTGTGATTTAAAAATTAGTATGTCTTGGATGATAATATAGAGGTCACGGATAATAATCAAGAGGTGTTGTTTAATATTTTATACATTGTGGATGGCAATCAAGAGGTCACGGATAATAATCAAGAGGTGTTGCTTGATACATAAGATATGTTAGTTGGTCTATAAGATGTTGTGGCTGATTATTTTGCTGTTGTAGCTAACAATTTCGCCAATGTTTTTAAAGCGAAGCCATCTATCTAATGTATGCTGTTTTCTAGAGTGTAGTCGCTACTTTCTGCACTTCATCAAGTACACGTAATAAGTTACCACTCCAGAGTTTTTCGATTTGTTCTTCAGTATAACCACGCTTTACTAATTCTAGTGTAACGTTAAATGTTTCTGAAGCATCGCTCCATCCTTCGATTCCACCACCACCATCAAAATCTGAGCTTATGCCCACATGATCAATACCAATCTTGTTTACCATATAATCAATATGATTTACGAAATCTACAACATCAACAGCAGGAGGAAGGTCGTTTCTTTTCTTCACTTTTTCTCTGCGAATGGATAACATTTTCATATAGAAATCATAATACTTCTCCTTTTCTTGGGTACTAAGTTTCATTACATCTTCACGTTCTAGCCAGTTTACTCCCATAGAATCTGCGATTTGTTTGGCGATCTCTACTTCTTTCTTATTTCTCTTTTCAAATTTTTCGGTATTTAGGTATGAAGTAAAGGCTACAGTTTGTACTACACCGCCATTTTCTTTTAACCATTGCAATTGCTCATCGTCTAGATTTCTACTGTGATCACAAAGTGCTCTTGCCGAAGAATGTGATGCGATAATTGGGGCTTTGGTGAGCTCGATCATTTGTCGCATCGATTCTTTTGAAGGATGAGAAACATCGATCATCATCCCAGTTTTATTCATTTCTACAATCACCTCTTTTCCTAGATCACTCAAGCCATTATGTAGCCAAATGTTGTCTGCTTCTCCTGTATTAGAATCACAAAGTTGGCTATGCCCATTATGAGATAACGACATATATCTCGCTCCAAGGTCATAGAATTTTTTTACGTTACTAATATCTGTACCAACAGGGTAGCCATTTTCGATACCAATCATAGCCACTTTTTTTCCTTTTTTATGAATTCGGCGTACATCATCTGATGTTAACGCCAATTCAATCTGGTCTGGTGCTATGTCTTTGGCTAGTTTGTGTATGGCCTCAAACTTAGACATGGCTATTTCATGTGCTTTTTCGTATCCAGCCGCAGTTAAAGAATCTTGACCGGTATAGACAATAAACCAGGCAACATCTAATCCGCCCTTTTTCATTTTGGGTAAGGTAATTTGCGAATTAAGATCTTGGGTGTAATTAATCGAGTCTGTAAAGTTTTTTACATTGATGTCACAATGCGTATCTAAGGTAATAACGTTGTCATGAATCGCTCTTGCTTTGGCAATCAGTTGATCTTCAGATATAGTATCTTTTTGAGTGTTTTCTTGTTTGCATGAGATTAGAAATAATGTAATTACTGAGAATACGATGAGGTTCTTCATTTTTGAGTATGATTGTGTGTAAAACTATTTCACTTTAAATTTACAAAACAAATTTCAGATGATATCTAATAAAAAAACTGCCCGAAAATTTAATTCCGGGCAGTTTTATTTAAAAAATTGAAGAAATTCTATTTTTTGACCAGCTTTCGGGTGATCTTATCTTTATTGTAATCAATGGTTATAAAATAGATTCCTTTACTTAGGCTACTAGTATCATAGGTTGTTACTTTACTATTCGTGTCCAGTAAGTCTATAGTTTTTCCTAAGAAATCCGTAATAATAATTCTAGCAGGTCCCTTACTTTTTGAGATGCTAGAATGTTTTATGTTTAACAATCCAGAAGTTATTGGATTTGGATAAATGGTAGCCTTTTCAGGCGTAAAAATGTCTGTATCTGTATTATCTGCAATGTCAAGATCAGCATCTGTCGAATTAGAAATAATATTTACATTGTCGATAGCCATATCGCTTCTATAACTGGATCCCGTGGTTCCTTTTAATTGTAGTTTTACTACAGATCCGCTATATGATGATAAGTTTATAGTGGTGGATTTCCAGCTATTTCCTTTATTTCCATTTTGACTCCAAATTGTTGTCCAATTATTCCCGTCATTGGTAGAAACTCTTATTTCTAAAGTTCCCATGTTAGAGCCATACATATGGTAATCAAAGGTAAGTTCTATATCAGTTTGATTGCTGAGGTCGATACATGGGCTTGTTAATAAAGCTACTTTGTTTGGATAACCGGTTCCATTACCCGAGGCTTCAGTGAATATATAATTGCTTCCGTGGGTAGGGGCCGAGGGGCCTGTGCTTGATGACGGAGTGGTATTACTGTCTAAAGACCAGTTTATATTATCGCTAGTTTCTTGGGTCCATGAACCAAAATCCGGCTCAAAGCTTTTTCTATACGGAAAACTTGTAATTCCATCACATACATCTGGAGTACTGGTTGTAGTAATTTTAATATTATCTATGGCCATGTCTCCTCTCCAGCTACTTCCTGTAGTTCCTTTGAAACGTATTTTAATCACAGAACCAGTGTATGGTGTAAGATCTATTGTGGCTTGATTCCATGTATCTCCTATGTTTCCGTTTTTCGACCAAATCGAAGAGTAAGAATCACCATTATTAGTACTTACCAAAACTTCCATAGTCCCCATATTGGTTCCAAGCATATGATATCCAAATGCTAAAGATGCACTCGAGGTAGTTGTTAAATCAAAACACGGACTGTTTAGTAGTGCAGTTTTATTAGGGCTTCCGGCGGGTGTTACATTTGTAGAAGCTTCTGTATATAAATAGTAGGATCCATTTTGTCCTGAAGAGGGGCCTGTTCCATTAGAAGGGGTTCCGCCAGAATCTCTAGTCCAATCTATGTCGTCTCCAGATGCATTGCTCCAATCTCCAAAACCTGATTCAAAGCTTTCGCTGTACGGAAAATTACTAATATTAGTACAGGCCGTAGGAGGATTAGTAGTATCAAGTAGATAGGCTCGGTCTGACTCTAGTGAAACAATAATGGCACTTTGTTGTTGAGAGGTAAAACCACCATCTCTACAGCTTTTTCTGGTGTATGACATTACGTTATGCGTATCGGGCTGGTATCTATCTCCATTAGAATCTGTTGCATTGCCAGTATAATTACATCTAGAATTCACTAAACTACTAAGTCTTGGATCAGCAGGTGTATCGCAGAAAAAATCCCCGGCTCTACCACAATTAGTACGTCGTACAAGTTCTCTTCCATTTGATGTTGAATGCGTATGAAGCACAGAGAAATAATGTCCTATTTCATGAGAAGAGGTAGATCCGTTTTGAGAACAAGATGCATCTAATATGACACGGTTCCCTGATCCCGGAAATTTAGCGAAACCACAGATGGTAGAACTCCCTGAGGTTACTTCGGTGAAATAAAAAATATTAATCGCTTTTGCGACTTCGTATCGTGCCAGTTGTCTATCGTCGCTTTTATTAAAAGAAGGATTCCAGCTGCTATTATCAATAAATCTAGTCGGACTATATTCATAAAATGAAATATCCATTGGTGCATAAGTAGCATTGAGTTCACTCATTACATCTCTAATATCCGAACTGGATACAGCAGGAGAATTTCCGTTCGAGGTACGCGATACATGATGCTGTACCGGAAGTGATACAGGACCAGACAATGCTCTTTTGCCGATTATAGATTGAACCCGCTTAAGCATAAACGCGTCATATTGTTCTGGTGGCTCTGCCCCGCATTCCTGTTCTTGGGCAAATCCAAATCTTACAGTTGTCAATACGATACATAAAAGAATCGCAAGTGTTTGCTTCTTTGATTCCATGAGTTTGTGTTTGGTTAGTTATAAAAATTTAAAATGACTCTTACCCTTACTAGTAAGAACGTATATAAACGTAAATACCTCGAGTAAGATTGCCTTATTGTAATTAAATTTCAACTACTTTTTGGATAGAATTCTCTGGTAATTAGCGGTATTTGGGGGTTTGTGGGATTTTTCTTCAAAAAGAATTATTTTCGATTTATTTTAAAGTTTACAAAACAAATCCCAAACCACAACGCCGGCACTTACCGAAATATTTAAGGAGTGTTTGCTTCCAAACTGTGGTATTTCTATTACTTCATCACTTTCTGAAACGACCTCTTGTTGAACACCTTTTACCTCGTTTCCAAAAATGATGGCGTAAGTTTGATTGGTTTCTGGGGTAAAATCATTAAGCATTACAGCGTTTTCTGCTTGCTCTATAGAAAGAATTTTGATACCCTTAGATTTTAGATCTTGTACTAATTCTAGTGTATCTTTTTTGTGTTCCCAGCTTACCGTATCGGTAGCGCCAAGAGCCGTTTTTTGAATATCCTTGTGTGGTGGAGTAGCGGTAATGCCGCAGAGATATATTTTTTCAATCAAAAAGGCATCTGCCGTTCTAAAAACCGATCCGATATTATTCAAACTTCTAATATTGTCTAAAATAATGAGTAACCGAGTTTTTTCTGAAGCTTTAAATTCTGCTATCGTTTTGCGATCAAGTTCGCTGTTTTTGAGTTTCCTGGACATTGTAGTAGGCAGTTTTTAGTTTGCAGTATGCAGTTTAGTTGTAGACTACTGTTTACTGCTAATTGATTAATTATTCATTTACGCCAAATTTACCTGGATTATGGATCATATAGTGTATTAAATTTCCAACTTCAAGACTTAATGAATTAAGTTCTTCAAATGTTGTTTGATCTATATATTTGCATGCTAATGAAAATTCAAGCCAAGTTTGAGTTTCAGAATTTTCAGCATCACTATCTGTAAGTTTACTGACAAAGTGTTTAGGGTATTTTCTTTTTCTATACGATTCTGAAATATTTGCAGTAACACTTCGTGAAGATCTTCTTATTTGATCCGTTAGAGCGTAAGTTTCTTCTTTAGGAAAGCGTTTAGTGACTTCAAAAATTTTCATTGCTAAATCAAATGATTTTTTGTAAGCTAATAAGTCCTTAAAATCCATATGGTATTCATATCTGTTGTCAAAGGTATAATTTTCTCATTATTAATTGCTAGATACAGTAATTAAGAAAGGCTTCTTTTTTTGAATAGGTTCTAATTTCAAAATTACCCACTGCCCACTGCCTACTGCCCACTGCCAACTGCCTACTGCCTACTGCCTACTGCCAACTGCCAACTGCCTACTGCCTACTGCCAACTGCCTACTCCCTACTGCCTACTCCCTACTGCCAACTAAAAACTGCCCACTTAAAAAAATTGTGAATAAAATTGAATAACTCCCGGTTACGATATTTCAAAAAAAATAGAAGAATAGCTACTTTAGCGGGATTCATAAATACTATTCTTTTGGCAGCAAAAAACGATAAAAAAGTCACCCCTTTGATGAAGCAATATAATGCAATTAAGGCGAAATATCCTGATGCGTTATTGTTGTTTAGAGTAGGAGATTTTTATGAAACTTTTGGAAAAGATGCGATCAAAGCCGCAGCCATCCTTAATATTGTTCAGACCAAAAGAGGTAATGGTAGTGATCAGGAAACGGCATTGGCAGGTTTTCCTCATCATTCTCTAAATACCTATTTGCCAAAGTTAGTCAAAGCAGGGGAGCGTGTTGCTATCTGTGATCAGCTCGAAGATCCTAAGCAAACCAAAACTATAGTAAAACGAGGAGTTACAGAACTTGTGACTCCCGGAGTAGCACTAAATGATGAGGTGTTGCAGAGTAAAACCAATAACTTTTTATGTGCATTGCACTATGGTAAAAAGTCATTAGGAATTGCTTTTTTGGATGTTTCTACCGGAGAATTTTTGACTGCACAAGGTGATGTGGCGCATATGGATAAATTGATGCAGAATTTTAGTCCAAGCGAAGTACTCATCACAAAACCCAAAAAACAAACTTTTCATCAAGATTTTGGGCAGGATCATCATACTTTCTTTCTTGAGGATTGGGTATTTAAAACCGATTATGCCAACGAAACATTGAATGATCATTTCGGAACCTCTTCTTTAAAAGGATTTGGAGTGGATCACTTGCATGAAGGGATTATTGCCGCTGGGGTAATTCTTCATTATTTAAATGAAACACAACACCATAAATTACAACATATAACTGCGATCCAACGTATTGCCGAGGATCAATATATCTGGATGGATCGGTTTACGATTCGTAACCTTGAGTTATATCAAGCCAATGCTGTCAATGCAGTGACTTTATTGGATGTTATTGATAAAACGATCTCGCCAATGGGTGGTCGTACACTAAAACGTTGGTTGGCTTTACCGCTTAAAAATATTGCTGCTATACAGAAGCGTCAGGAGGTGGTTCAGTACTTTCAGGATAATGCTACGTTGCATCAAAAGATCCAGCACCAAATTAAACAAATAGGGGATATTGAGCGTCTAATTTCTAAAGTGGCTACAGCTAAGGTTAATCCCCGAGAAGTGATTCAGCTTAAAAATTCACTAGAAGCTATTGCTCCCATTAAGATACAAGCATCTACTAGTGATAATGAAGCGTTAAAAGTTATCGGCGACACACTTAATGATTGCGAATTGCTTCGTAATAAGATCAAAGAAACCCTTAATGAAGAAGCACCTGTAAATATATTAAAAGGAAACACCATTGCCGATGGGTATTTAGATGAATTAGACGAATTGCGATCTATTGCGTTCTCTGGAAAAGATTATTTGGATAAAATGCTGGAGCGAGAAACCGAAGCTACCGGAATTACTTCATTAAAAATTGCCTCAAATAATGTATTTGGATATTATATCGAGGTTAGAAATACCCACAAAGATAAGGTGCCTGATACCTGGATACGCAAACAAACCCTGGTTAATGCAGAACGATATATTACCGAAGAATTAAAAGAATATGAAGCTAAGATCCTTGGTGCAGAAGAAAAGATTCTAACATTAGAACAGCAATTATTTAATGATCTGGTGATTTGGTTGCATGAGTATATCAAACCGGTACAATTAAATGCCACGTTAATTGGTCAGTTGGATTGTTTAGGTTCTTTTGCCCAACTAGCACAAGAAAATCAATATGTGCGACCATTAATCGACGAATCTCATGATTTAGAAATTAAAAATGGACGTCATCCTGTTATCGAAAAACAATTGCCTCCCGGTGAGCAGTACATTGCTAATGATGTATTGTTAGATCGCGATCAACAGCAGATTATTATGATCACAGGGCCCAATATGAGTGGTAAATCGGCAATATTAAGGCAGACCGCTTTGATCGTTTTGTTAGCACAAATGGGATGTTTTGTTCCTGCAGAAGAAGCTAAGATCGGAGTAGTAGATAAAATATTTACCCGTGTAGGCGCTAGTGATAATATCTCTATGGGAGAATCTACCTTTATGGTAGAGATGAATGAAACGGCTAGTATTCTTAATAATTTATCAGATCGAAGCCTGGTATTGTTAGATGAAATTGGTCGTGGTACCAGTACGTATGATGGGATTTCGATTGCTTGGGCGATTAGTGAGTTTTTGCATGAGCATCCCGGAAAACCAAAAACGTTATTTGCTACGCACTATCATGAATTAAATGAAATGTGTGAGACCTTTGACAGAATCAAAAATTATAATGTATCGGTCAAAGAACTTAAGGATACGGTGCTGTTCTTACGCAAGCTTGTTCCTGGGGGTAGTGAGCATAGTTTTGGTATTCATGTAGCTAAAATGGCAGGGATGCCACAACAGGTATTGCATAGAGCTAATAAGATGCTTAAAAAATTGGAAAAATCTCACAGTAGCGAAGAACTTACCGATAAGATTAAGGGGATTCAGGAAGAAGATGAACTGCAATTAAGTTTCTTTAATTTAGACGATCCATTGCTTGAACAAATCAAGGAAGAAATCCTTGATATCGATATCGATACCCTTACTCCTGTAGAGGCATTAATGAAGCTTAATGAGATTAAACGTATGTTAACCAGGAAGAAAGCCTCTAAGGTGTAATTTTTTTTATTCTTTTTTTAAAAAAGACTTTGGTATTACTAGAAATGTTTTAAATTTGCATCCGCAATCAGAGGGTTGCGACGTTCTTAAAAAACTGCGAAAGTAGCTCAGGGGTAGAGCATCACCTTGCCAAGGTGGGGGTCGCGGGTTCAAATCCCGTCTTTCGCTCTGAGACAATATATACCATGCTGAAGTGGTGGAATTGGTAGACACGTTGGACTTAAAATCCAATGGCCATTAGGCCGTGCGGGTTCAAGTCCCGCCTTCAGTACATAAGAGAACCCCTTGATTTATCAAGGGGTTTCTTTGTTTTTAACAAATATCTTGTTTTAAAATTCTTTTAAAATTAAACCTTTGGGTAAAACATAGGTAAAACATCACTAGTTCAAACAAGGTTTAATTTTCAGGTAGTTAAAACTTCTATTTATCCATATAATGAAGTAAACAACAATAATACCCTATTCCAATCCTATACAAATACTTCTTTTATTATTCATTAGATACATGAAATAACCTACATATTTGAAATAATAAAAATAATTAAAGGCAAAGTACATACCCTAATCCCTGGGGGAATACCTAACAACGAATACAAATTACCCTCTCAGGAATCCATTACAATGGACTATAAAGGCAATCTTCAAATCGGTCCTATAAAATTATCCAAGAAGAAAGAAAAGCATATAGACTATTGGTGCGATTGCATTATTCGTAGATAGGTTTTTTTAGGTACACAAATTAACAAGTAAACTTCTACAACCTAATGTTTATGGGATTCCGTAAAAAATTACTAGTGCTAAAGTATTATTGATTTTTTTCTAATTTTAGTTACTTTATAAAATTCTAAATATCAGCAACATGATATTGTTTTAACGCCACAAGAACAGTGACTTACGGTAAAACCGTATCTGAATAAGCTACTTTCTTTACTATATTTGATACTGTTAATAACAAACCAAAATAAAAGATTAGATTGATTCTACCTTGATTCAAAGTTCTTGAATTATTGTACTTCCCCAAATCATCTAGCTTTTATGATTATTATTCTTATACAAATAAGGGTTATATCCTCATTAAGTAGTATTTTAGAATTAATAAATTATAAAATACTACCAAATGAAAAAGCTTACTATTTTATTCACTTCAGCACTTATGATTCTTATACTAAGTAGCTGTGAAACATAGGAGTTAAATTATGAAATCTATGAATCAGAACCACAAATGGTCGACTCAACAGATGATGGGACAGTCGATGAAGACGATAGAAGAGAAGCATAGTAATAAGATATTACCAATCATAAAAGGAGTACTAGCGTTTTTGTTAGTTACCCTTTCTTTATTCCATATTTTTTTTGATAGTAAATCGGATAAAATACCTGCTAATAACGATAGGTATGATGAAGCCATAGCTTATAGGAATAATACACAAAAACAATACTTAGAAGATTTAAAAAATCGAAAAATTAGTGTTGAAGAATATTATACTCTAGCTAATGATTTGATGAAATTTTCAAAAGAAAATTTAAAAGAAATCAATAGCGAACTAGCTCAAATCAATAAAGAACACTCATTTCGAGGTAGATCTAGTTTTCATTTTTGGATATTTGTTTTTGGCTTGGTAACCGCGCTTTTCTTTTTTAGTTGTAAATCTCTTCATGATGATTTTTCAAGAGGAAGTACTTTTAGGTTTCATTTTGTTTCTCTTACAGGCATTTTAGTTTCGGGATTTTGGTTTATTCACTTACTATTCCTTACTCAAAAAGACTTTACTCAAAATAAATATATAATCGCAATTTTAGTGGGTGCGATATTATTTAGTGCGTTTACTTATTTTCTTGTTAAATATTACACTTATAAAGATGATATAATTTATAAACAACTCTCATTCCTAGAAAGAATACGAGCTATACATTATCCAAGAATAGCTAAAAAAGCTAAGCATGCCGAAAAGGCGGGATTGGTTACAAAATCAGATTTAGATACTAATATTGATGAATTTCAAGATGATTTAAGAGATATTTTTAATAGTATTTAATGTTATCCTGAAAGAAAGAGTTATGGTAAAAAAATTACTTGAAATATTTAAAAGAAGACAGTACATTAGTAAAGAGCAAAGGAAACATGCTGAATTTGATTTGAGAAAAGAATTGGAGGAAGCATCATACAAAACTTTTCACAAATTCAAAGAGCGTGGATATGGAAATGTAGAAGTGCTTTTTGAGAAAATTTCGGAAACAAAAATAAAATCAAATATAGAAAAATCACACAAAAATAAAGCTCTGAATTCTTTTCCATTATCTAAAAGTATTTTGAAAAATGTTTTAATTAGGTTAAGAGAATTTGAAGAAAAAAAGGATTTTTTAAAACCCAATATAACACTACCAATTCTTTCGTCTAAATTAAATACCAATAGTAAATATCTTTCAAAAACTATTAATCTACATAAGAAAAAAAGCTTTACTCAGTATATAAATGACTTGCGCATTGAGTATCTGATTAATCGGCTTAATACTGACAAAAAGTTTACTAATTATACGATTAAAGCCATCGCAGAAGAAATAGGTTTTAATACTGCCAATGCCTTTTCTAAGGCATTCTTCAAGAAAATAGGGAAATATCCTTCAGATTTTATTAAAGATTTAGAAAGCTAAATTTATTACTTCGTTTTCACGGAAGGCGAACTATTTCTTGTTGTTTCTAAACGACTAATACTATGGATTATAATACTACTTATAACCCCATTATTAATAGCTTTTCACCGATAAAGTATCAAGGTGAACCATTAAAATGGCCCTCTATAGCCAAACTATAAGTCCCCTTGCTCTATTAGAATAGTAATGCTACCCTTTGAAAACTCATTCCAAAGATTAAATAAGTACTTCGAATGACTTCATTAATGCTTCAAAGAGTTTTGTTGAGGGTAAATTATCCTGATAGATAAGCCTCTAAGGCTTAAAAAGTGGGGTAAATACTATCAAAAAAGGGTAATAAAGTATTTTGTTAAGGGTTGATAATAGTTAAAATATTATCTAGAAGTATTTTGCTAACCTTTCGAAATACTTTGTAAAAGGATAATGGGATATTCTTTCACGGAAAATGAAGTTCGCTTTCACGGAAAGCGAACAAATACATGTTGCTTTTCAGGTTTGATCATCCTTACATTTGGATCAAAAATATATCAGTTTCTAAAAATGTGAAATATGAAAGCTATTGTAAAATCAACTTCAAAAAAAAGCCAAACAGAAATTTTTGAACAAAAGGTTTTTAACCGTTTGTTAATTGATCCTAAACATTTTGACTGTTATGTAAATACTCATAGAGGTTATGCATTTCTTCTAAAAAATTGGATAAAAGAATCTTATGAAAATGGTAGTACAGTAAAAGAGGTAGTAAAAATGCTCAAGAACTCAAAATTACAACTTGAATCAATAAATATAGGAAAACCATTAACTCTAATGGCTTGATAGTTGAATTATCCCAAACCATTGTATTTATGTTATTTTTTATAATACCGTGGAAGGAAATTGGGAGTAGTTTATCTACATCAAATTGAGTTAAGTTAGTGTAATGAGCCCTCTCACTTTATAACTGCTCGCGTTCTTTTTAGATATGAAATTAGTTGAGATTAAAAAAGATTCTCTGATAATTACGAGAAAAGCAATGTCTATGACAAATAACGAAGAAAAAATATTACAAAATTTATTCAAACAATTTGACGGTATGAGCAAACTTGAAGTTTATGATATTTTACATAAGATAGAAAGCTTATTAATTGATTTTAGTACTCCTATTCGATTTCATGAGGTTAGGAAAACGCTTGAACATCCAAAAAATAGAAACATAACTCCCATTGGAGATTATGGATATTGCTATTTGGAAGATGAATGCCAGTATATAAGCATTTATAAAATCAAATCTTTATTTCCTGCCTTTATGGGAGGTGAAAGCCTTTATTTCACAGTTCCGGGTCAGTATGAGTTAATTGCTTTTGATAACCGAAATATTGAAGAGGCTTTCAGTAATATGCACTTGAAATATATACTCGAACAATTCTTAAAAAGAAATCATGTAAAAAAAAGAAACCCCAAAACCAGGCGACTTTTACTTCTAGACTTATTTGATCAGATTGACCCAAAATGAATTGTGAAGTCCCCCTAACCCAACCCCAGATCAATTGACACCTGCTTATGCTTTTTTAAATAATTATGTTATGAATATTATCATCAAACAGATTGAACTCATGCAAAGAATTGACAGGCTTATACGAATGAAAGCAACTGGACCACCAATATTATTAGCCCATCGACTAGGAATCTCAAGAACTAAACTATATCGTATGATTAGGATTATGAAAGATCTTAATGCACCAGTTGAGTATGATGAAACCATACAAAGCTATGTTTATGAAGAAGAAGTGGGCCTCATATTTGGTTTTTACACTAATGAATTAAGGATTAGTAAAATACAAGCCATAACATGATAAAAAATAATCAATTAATTTTCCCAGTATCGAAAAATGAAACTGGGATGTTTTAATATTGCATCAGGAAACAGAAAAACATCATGAAAACGATGAGGAAAACCGTAATATTTGAAAAAAAAACATCACTTTTTTGTGTTGTTGATCCGATTTACAAAACATCATAACGAAAAGTTGAAAACACAGGGGGTTTTTCCCCCCAAGCATTTTAAAAATTAGCATTAGTTTTGCCGCTTTGTTTAAAGAAACCTCAAAATAAATCACATATATGAACCATTCAGTATTACGCTATGTATATCTAGTACTTAGCTTTCTATTCATTCAAAACACAATCGCCCAATCAGGTTTTTATGGGGGCTATGGTACTGCCATAAAGGCGACTCCTACAGCTGCTAATGCTCCTAAAGCCAGTGGTGCCAGTGTAGATCTTACTACCGGGGCAGTACAACATGCCGTACCTATTTATACTATCAAACAAAATGGAGTGAGTTGGCCTGTAGGCTTGCAATACCGCTATACCGGCCTACAGGTGATGGAAGAACCTTCACCCATAGGATTAGGTTGGGGATTAATCGCCACCGGGATGATCTCTCGAGAAGTACGAGGCCTACCCGATGATCACCCCAAAGGATATCACGGGGCAGAACGACTAAAAGATAGCATTTTGGATCCTTATTATCATTTTGATCCGAATAACAGCCCAGGTACTGGTGGTAAACAAGTCATGAAAGAACATCATGCGTATTTATTAGCCAATGGTATGGTAGACGGCGAGCCAGATTTGTTTAAAGTAAATGCCGGAGCTTTAAATTTCTCCTTTAAAATCGGGATTAACGGTCAACCTGTATTGTTATCCCATCATAATGTAAAAGTATCCTTTGGTTGGGATCAAATTGAAGTGATCGATGCCGAAGGAGTGAAATACATCTTTGCTGCCAAAGAGATCTTTGATCCCTATGAGCCTGATATGTTCTTCCTTCCCTTTGGAGGAGGAAATCCGGTAACAGAAGCAAATTATGAGACCTATGCGCGCAGTTGGTATCTCACCAGTATACAACCCCCTAATACCTCGCAGCAAATTACCTTTGAGTACCAAAACCAAACGGATAGAAGAAAGGCTTTTGTCCCTAAAGCCTATTCTCTAAAATCTAGAGCTTCAGAGTTTTTATTTGATCAGGATTTTGAAGGAGATGACCCTAAGACGGATCCTTATATCTATCCTCATGTACGTATGGATGTGGATGTGACCACCCCAGTACTCACCAAAATCAACTTTGCTGAAGGGTCTTTGGATTTTATCAGTAAACCTGGGACTTCAGGAATATACCACCAGTATCACCGTATTGCCCTTAAAGATTTTCATAACAATACGATTAACAGATATGATTTCTTTACCCAAAGAACACGACGTTTGCTTACCGAGATCAAAAAGAATGATCAGTTAGAGGTTCGATTTGACTATTACGACCAAAATGATTCGTATGACATTCCTGATTTTGATTTTGATAAAGAAAAAGTTACTTCAGGGATGGATAAATGGGGATATTATGCCAATAGAAGTGTGCCTTCGAATGAAAGTGATCCTGTACTAGTTGACTATCCAATTTTTAAGGGAACCGTGCAAGGTGCCTTAAAGACCATAACCGGTAAAAGCGGCGGACAAACTAAGATCGAATATGAATTGAATTCATATCATCAAGGGTATGGCGGTATTCGGGTAAAGAGCATAGAAAATTGTGGAGGTGCTACCAGTGCATGTACCAAAAAAGAGTATGACTATAGCAAAGAAGAACTAGGCTCTAGTGCCAAAATCAATTCAGTGGTTCGCAATGCAAACAGTGCTGATTATGTGGGCCCACCTAAACCTATTTATTATGAACAGGTGAGTGAGCGGGTGGTATCCTCAGATCCTACTAAAGCAATCCATAACGGACGAACGGTCTATACCTTTGAAGATACCGAGGTATTTGAAAATATAGGGGATTTTAGTGATTCTTTGGTTCATAATCTTGCTCCACGAGGTGAAGTCGAAGGGGATATCCGAATTAAATCAATCCGTACCTATAAGCATATCGATGGCAATCCACAACCCACAGAACAATTGCTTACAGAGCAACGCTATGAATATATACCAGTGCAGATGAATCGGGATGCATTTGGAAATTCCTTAGATCCTAACTACCCCTATGCGATTAAAGTACGTTCTAATAAAGGAGTAAAGCGAGAATTGAATTTGAGAGAATTTATTCGTAGAGAACTAGAAAGGACAGGAAGCGAGTTTCTTCTTTATCTGCCCCAATTAGCGTGGGAGTATCGCGCTCTTTATCAAGAGGGTACCCAGGTAGAATATGAAGATTGGGCAAGACATGTGATGAATACAGTCGGTTTGACACTAGGGTTTTCATTTACAAAATATACCCTGGCAGTGGGTGATGAAGATGCTCCTGCTTGGATGAGAAGATACAGCATAGAAACCTATAAAGAAACCAACATCCAACCTTTACAAAAGCGAGTGATCAGCCGAACCTATTCGGATACCGATCCTACACACTATTCAGAACGTATTACTGAGTATGAGTATGATCAGTATCACCAGATGATCGGGCAGACCCAAACGAACTCTAAAGGTGAGATCCAGAAATCGAACTATTACTACCCGTATCACCCAGATATTAATAATACCCAATTAATGGGTGCACATCGTATGGCTTCACCGGTTAAGACCGAAACCTTTATTGGACCTAAAAAACAAGCCACGGCAATCGTCAATTTTAATACTACCGATGCGGGGTATTACCTACCCTCTGTAATACAAGGCGCTAAAGAAGGTGCCCCACTACAAGATCAAACGATCTATCATAAATATGATGCCAAAGGAAACCCACTAGAAGTGTCCCAAGGGAAAGGCCCACACACGGTGTATATCTGGGGATATAACGATCTATACCCGATCGCTAAGGTTGGTAATGCAACCTATGATCAGGTCGCAGTATATGTAGCCGATCTTAAAGCAAAATCCAATGCTGATATCGATCGCACTTTAGAGTACACTGGTGCAGAAGGTGCCCTGAGACAAGGTTTAGACAACCTTCGGGATGCGTTACCCAATGTGATTGTAACGACCTATACCTATGACCCACTGATCGGAGTAACTAGTACAACTGATCCTAGAGGATATACCACTTATACCGAATATGATGGGTTGTATCGTTTATTACACACACGAGATGCAGAGCATCATATCATCAACAAATATTATTATAACGATAGCGGGATACAATATGATCCTTTAGTAGCTAGTGTGTCTTCAGAACGTAACTGGTTAGAAACCAATACCACGTTAATGATTCAATCTGAAGTTAACGGAGGATCTGAACAATTTACCTACCGCTGGAAACTTACCAAACCCGGTAAAGCACCAGAGTATTTTACAGGTTCTAACTTTACCTTGCATGCGGGTACTACCAAAGGAATGGCCGCTATAGAACTGACCATTACCGATATCATTACAAGTAAAACCAAGGTGGTAAACAAATCGATTAGTATTTATGCTCCGTTGTCGACTGCGTCAAGTCAAATTGTACGCCCAGCCAATCATGAGGTAAAGAAAACCGCTTCGTTTGGGATCAACCCCATTGGGGGATCAGGTAACTTTAGCTATAGCTGGAGGGTATATAAAAGCAATAAAACGCATACATCTACACAAAAGTCCTTTAGTCTTTATTTGGACTATGCGTATTATGGAAATTTACGTATAGAATGTATCCTAAACGACCGTACTACAGGAAAAAGCAAGACCATTACCTCTACGATGACGGTTGAAGAGTTCCAGTCCTGGGGAGTTTCATTACGAAGAATGCCGGCAACTACCTCTCCCCCACGAACAGAAAAGTTTGAGGTTAGTGCTCATAAAGGTGGAGGCTCAGGCAGCTATAGACACGCTTGGTATGTCAACGGAAGCAGAGTAAGTTCTTCTTCAAAAATTAATGTCACCCTGTATTGTGGCTCTAACGGAACTAAAAATATACGATGTGAGGTGACCGACCAGATAACCGGTAAGGTTAAGAATATGTTTCCTGTAACCTATACTATCAACAGTGCGCGATGCAGTAGCAACAATGGCGGCGGTGGCGGTGATGGCGGTGGACCCGACATTTTAGTTCCTGATACCAACCAATAACCTAAGCCTACCACAAGATGAAACAAAGACATAAAAAACACAGTTTGATGAATACCATAATCAAAATCACGATATATACCATAGGGATGTTTCTTGCTATAGGAACCACCTATGCCCAGGGGTTAGTCCCGTCTGAGGATCAAAACTATGTCATGGCAGTACAGGCACAAGCGCCTTTTACTACTGCCAATGCCTTAGAGACGGCACCCGAAGATCAAAAAGTCCAAACCATTACCTATTATGATGGATTGGGAAGGCCCATACAACAAAATGCAATCAATGCCTCAATGGGCAATAAGGATATTATTTCTCATATCGAGTATGACGGCTTGGGTAGAAAAACCAAACAATATCTGCCTTTTGAAGTGACAGGCGTACCTGGGAGTTACAGAGAAGTGAATATCCAACAGGATATCAATGCCTATTACCAAAACAAGTATCCCGATGATTTTACTGGAGTGCCAGTAGAAGAAGTCAATGCCTATAGTGAGACCATACTGGAAGCCTCACCGCTTAATCGGGTACAAGAACAAGCTGCACCAGGAACTACCTGGAAGTATACACGTCATAAAGATCCGGTATATGCCAGTTTTCCAACCGATATAAGCTATGTGAAGAACTGGACCGCGTCTGACGTTTTGGATCCCTATGCACCCGCATATACTTCTATTAATTTGGATAATGTGGTTGCCATAACGATTAACAATGCAGAACTTAAACTGGGTATATGGGCAAAGCCAGAACTCGATATCGAGGTATTGTCTACAGGAAAACTTCGAAAAATCGATGTTTACCCTGAAATCGAATTTGCAGACCTGGGCCAATTGACCGATGTAAACGATACCCCAATCGATTATAAAGCCAGTATTGAAAATAACTATCTTACCATTACTCCAATAAGTGGTAATCCAAGACCTTTAACCAACGGAGTAAAGATAAGAAGCACCTACGATCTTAGTCCTATCCAATATATCAAAGAGTATAACGAATATGTGACCAACGAGCATACCGTAAAGTCTGAATACGGTTTTAACAAAGCCGCCGAAGTATTACGTTTTGATGTGGTGATAACAGATGGTGTTCCTACACTAGCACCCAACGGTACCTATGCCGCAGGACAGCTAAGCAAAAGTATCGTTAAAAACGAAAATTGGACTACTGCCGATGGCAAGAACAAAACGGCAGAGAGTTTTACTGATAAAAATGGGCGTACTATGTTGACCCGTTCTTATAACAATGGGCAAGCAATAGACACGTACAATGTCTACGACGATTATGGTAATCTTACTTTTGTGATCCCACCAAAAGTAATAATCACCGATGGGATCTCTGCCGAAGAACTTAGCGAACTCATATATCAATATAAATATGACGAACGTAACCGTCTTGTCGAAAAGAAAGACCCAGGCAAGGGGCGGGAGTATATCGTCTATAACGAGCTCGACCAACCTGTATTGACTCAGGATGATATTTTAAAGACACAAGGTGTCTGGTTGTTTACCAAATATGATGGCTTGAGCAGAGGTGTCTATAGCGGAATGTATACCGATACTAGAGATCGACCGGCACTACAACAAGAGGTGAATACGCTCACTACCCTATGGGAAGAGCGAGGGGCCCCAATCGATATCGCAGGGACTACTGTGCATTATAGTAATACAGCGTTCCCAACGGATAATATAGAGTTGCATAGCATTAGTTATTATGACAATTATGGGTTTGATCTGCCTGCAGAACTTGCCAACCCAGATACAGTATATGGTGAGCCAGTGACCGATCGAACCAAAACCTTACCTACAGGGAGCAAAATACGGGTGTTAGGTACTAACGATTGGACCACTACGGTGACCTATTATGATAAAAAAGCACGACCAATCTATGCAGCCAGCAAAAATGAGTATCTTAGTACTCTAGATATTGCAAAAACTCAAATAGACTTTGCAGGCAAAGTGATCCAAAGCAAAACCACCCATACCAAAGGCAGCAATGCACCGATTGTAACCATCGATAGGTTTACCTATGATCATGTGGGTAGAGTGCTTACCCAAACGCAACAGATCAATGATCAGCCTGTAGAAGTAATTGCCAGTAACGAGTATGACAATCTTGGGCAATTGGTTGCCAAAAATGTTGGAGGTGGCCTGCAGCATGTAGATTACAAAACAAACATACGCGGTTGGTTAACGGCTATTAACAATGGCGATACCGCTAATGGGGACCTGTTTGGTTATAAGATTGACTACAATACCGCTGCAAACCCATTGTACAATGGAAATATCGCAAAAACTTCATGGAAATCTGCCAACGATAATGTAACCAGAAGTTATGCGTATAGCTATGATGCTCTCGACCGATTAACTCAGGCGATCAGTAATGATGGTAAGTATGACCTCTCTGGTATTACCTATGATACTATGGGGAATATCCTAACCCTGGATCGAAAAGGACATACCGATACCAATGCCACTACCTTTGGAGAGATGGATAAACTATCCTATACCTATGAAGCTACGGGGCATAAACTGCTTAGTGTAACTGATGCTGGTAATACCACTTTTGGGTTTAAGGATGGTAATACGGTAGGTAATGATTATGAATATGACCAAAATGGAAGTATCACCGCAGATAAAAATAAAGGGATTACCAGTATCGAGTATAACCATTTAGACTTACCAGTAAAGATTACATTTGAGAACGATACCAACAAAACCATCGAATATATATACGATGCAGGAGGTAGCAAGCTAAAAAAGATCCTTAATGATGGCGGTACCATTACGACTACCGAATATGCAGCAGCACAATATAAAAATGGGAAGCTAGAGTTTATGGGGCAACCTGAAGGGTATATTGAACCTGTCATTGTGAGCGGTAGCGCGGCAATCTCATCATTTAACTATGTATATCAGTTTGCAGATCATTTAGGTAACATCAGACTCTCATACACAGACCGCAATAACAATGGGGAAATCTCTACCGATGAGATCGTAGAGGAAAATAACTATTACCCCTTTGGACTTCAACAAAAAAGACCCAATATCCCTGTCAATGGGAGATCTCATCAATATAAATACAACAACACCGAACTCGAAGAAGGATTAGGACTCAACTGGTACGAGATGCCACTTAGATCCTTTGATCCTACCATAGCGAGATGGAATCGTATTGATCCCATTACACATCACTCTTTATCGACTTATAATACGTTTGGGAATAATCCTGTATACTATAATGACCCAAGTGGTGGTAGCCATGTTATTAGAGAAGGTAGGTACATGAGTAGCAGGGAGTATGCTTTAGATGGTAGTGCAAGCTCTAGTGTAAGTTATAACTGGAATACTGGTCAATATGAAAATGGTAATGGTAACGCTGTTGGTTTTGGAACTGCGTTAAACTCAATAGGATTATCTATTGACACTAATCGAAATAGGGGGATGTCTGGGTTAGCTATGCTAAATGGAGCACTAGCGCAATATGGACTTTCTGCGACAGACCCAGGGAAGAAAAAGAAAAAATCTACTGTCATAACTGGAGACCCAGTTGCTTATGCTACAGATGGGGGTTATGATGAAATGCCAGATTGGATCGATGCCATGGATGTTGGACATTATGAGACTTCTTTTGAAGGCTCTATTGATGAGTATAACTTACAAAATGGTACCAATTATGATTACGGAGACTATGGTAAATGGTTTTATGATAATCACTATGCACCAGAACTAAGTGCTTTACGAGGTAGTATACAAGCAGCGCAAGGAGACGCAGCACATGCTGTAATGGAAGGTGCTATGCTTCTTGCTCCATTGCCGAAAATTGGTTTACTTAAAGGCTTAGGGAAATTATATCAAAATGCTAGAATAGCTAGAGCTTTTAGAATAACTAACCCTAATGCATTAAATAGTTTAAGTCAAGGAGTTTTAAACTACTCTCAACCTCTATATTCTGCATTAAGCCGAGCACCAGCAGGAGGAATAAGGATTCATGGAAAACTTTATAAGGGAGGCCAAATATTACCATTTCCAAGAACTTATTTTGGAAGAGGGGCACAAACTATTTACAATAGTCTTCCCGCATTATCATCTGGTTTAAAACCATCCCCTATGAATTATTCTAGATTGAGTACTGGTGCTAGATGGGCAACAGGAATAGGTCTTTCAGGTTTGGGATATTTATATTACAGTAATAAATAAGATATTATGAAAAGTTTACAGAGTTTGATATTAACTTTTTTAAGTTCTAAAGAAAGAAACCTACAATTAGATTTTTTTAGAGATAATGGACAGGTTTTATTACAATTATATAAACAATATGACGTAAATACATGGGGGATAGATTTTTCTTCATCTGATTTAGATGCTAGTGTTTTAGAGTTGAGATTTCATAAAGATAAATCTAATGATAAAGAAAATAATCAGAGATTTGTAAACTCATCTTTATTTATGGAATTTAATTTAGTTGAAAAAAATACATATTTCATGAGAATTAGTAGTGGAACTGATTCAAGAGGAATTGAAGATAAAATTTTAAATATAATAAAAGAAGTCTATAATTATAACGGAGAATTTAGCTATACCTTAAATGCTTATTAAATAATGTACCTGATGGCTCGGATTTGTAAACCAGATCCCCTGCTGGGTCATAGTATGGGCCCAAGCTGGGTTATAGTATTTGCTACTGCTAGTTTGCAACTAGTAGCGATAAGAGTAAGAAAATAGAGGAAATAACCAGTTACATTTTGTTTGTAGCTGGTTTTTTTTATGCATATGTATTACGAGCTTTAGCAACTAGTGGTGGTAAGTTTTTATTAAAACAACTTGCCAAGAGAGGAGCAAGAAAAACCACAGCTCTTGTAAATTATTACCCTGCAAATAATGGCGCACTAGGCGCATGGAGTGATGAAACATTACAAGTTGGAACAAAAATTGATAGATATGGTAGTGAGTTCGGTAAGTTCTTTTCCTCTTCAGGAACTCCAGATCTTATGAGGGCTTTACCACCAGGTAACACAGGAGTATTGAACTCTTATCAGGTTTTGAAACCTTTTACTGTTCAATCATCTACAATTGCTCCTGCTTTTGGTAGGGTAGGTACAGGAATTCAATATTTGTCTCCTGTTAATGCAAAGACATTATTAAAAAGAGGAATAATAGGTCCATTATAATTATGAATAAATTAGAATTAAAAGAGAAACTTAATGAACTAGGAATAGATGAAAATCAATATTCTTTGGAAGGTGAATTATTAACAGATAGAATTGTTTTATATCATTCTTACCATGAATGGAGAGTGTTTTATTTTGATGAACGAGGTAATGAGGATCAAAAAGTGATTTTTAATTCAGAAGAAGATGCTTGTAAATATATCTATAAGGAATTTAAAGAGATGAAAGAAATAAGAGATAAATATAAATAGTTCTAACATCTCGGATTTTCAATCCAGGATAGATTAAGTAAGATAGCCACAGCATTGTAAAAGGTGTTGTGGTTTTTAGTACTAAAAAATTGAAAAATACTGATAAAAAATACAAACTTAAAATAATGAAATACATATTACAATGTGTGATACTTTGCATTGGATTAACTCGCTCCTCAAACTGGTAAAACAGGTGGCTGGAAAAGTGGAGATTATTTCTTAAATCTTCCTAATCAAGGATCTGTAAAATTAAATTGGAAAGCTAATTATGGTGCTTTAAGGAGAGAAATGGGGTTAGGAAAACCTATTTTTGATTCTTATAGGTCAGCTAATGGAAGTTTAATACCTACAGGAGGGTTTTTAGGAGCTGAAAGATTTACTCTTCAAACAAGAGGGTGGATATATAATTCTAGCAAAGGTGCATGGATGCCACCTGGATTTTAATTAAAAAAATATGGAATTTAATCAACTTATATCGGAAAAGCTGGATTCTTTGTTTGCAAAACATGGATTAGCAATAACAGAACAATCACAAAACATTATAAAGTATGAGTCAAAAAGGTTACTTATTTCGTTAGCACATAACCCACGGGAAAATTCAAATACACTTTGGTTAGGGGCAAAATGGTCCAACGATTTTGTTGAAATTGATGATTATGTTATGTATGAATTTTTTACTTCTGATTTAAAGCTTAATGATCTACCACAAGAGACTTTTGTAAATAATGTATTCTTATTTTTTGATGGTCTTGGACAAAGGGTTTTGAAAGGAGATAAACAAGTGATAACTAGTCTTGAGAAATTTGATGAAATCAGAAGTAAAGAATACACTTCAGAATTAATTGATAATCAAAACATAGAGGCAACCAATAAGGCTTGGAAAGATGGTAATTATTCTGATGTAATTAGTTATTTGGGCAAGGTAAATGAAGTAAATTTATCTTCTTCATTAAAAAAGAAATACGAGATAGCTAGTAAAAAAATAAGTAATTAATACCTACACTGGGTCTTAGTATGCGCTAGTGCTCGTTTGTAACGAGTACCAAGCATGAGTAAGAAAAGAAAGAGCACAACATTTTCAAAGGTGTTGTGGTTTTTAATAAAAAGAATTAATTAAAACAATGAAATACATATTACAATTTCTATTAGTGTTCATAGGAATAACCTTTACAAATTGTTCCTTTCTTGATAATGGTGAAAGAATAAAATATCATAACAATGGCAAGATAAAGTCTATTGGTGAGGTCAAAGCAGGAAAAAAAACAGGTGTATGGGCATTTTATGATCAATATGAGATACAAGTCGATTCTATAACCTATAAAGAAGGAGTAAAAGAAGGTGTGCATAAAACATATGATCTCAAACAAGGTATATTGCTCTCAAAAGGAAGTTATGTGAAAGGTAAAAAACATGGAGTATGGGAATCTTATCATGATGATGGCAATATACATGGCAGGGAAGAATTTAAGAATGGTACTCCTATTGGTGAATATGTATATTATTATGCAGATGGTACATCAAAAATTCTAACTCCAATCTATAATGGTAAATGGCATGGCGATCATAAAGAGTATTATCCTGATGGCAAGTTATCTATTACAGGACATTATCATAATGGGGTGAGAGATGGTGAATGGAAAGAGTATTATGAAAATGGATTAATTAAAGAAATATACCATTGCCAGGCAGGTCTATGGCATGGTAAATACGAAAAATACTATCCAAATGGTAATATAGCAGAAAAAGGAAGGTTTGAATTAGATAACAAAACAGGTACTTGGGAATATTTTGACACAAATGGTATTGTTATTTCTACAAGGAAATATTAGGTAATAATTATATAATACTACTTACCAATCATCATTTTCAAGTATCGTACTTTGTATCTTACACTCTAATTTTTCCATTATTTCTATTTTAATTTAAATGAAATGGAGTTGGCAAACTCTGAAATAAGATTAATCCATTTATAATCCAATTTTCGGTCATATTTATAAAATTTTTGAAGAGTTCCTTTTGGGATCCCTAACTTCCTTTCTATGGCGGATAGGTTCAGAAAATGATAATTAATCATTATCCATTGCTCAATTCGATTTCTTTTGTCCTTGTTTTCCCTTTTAGTAGTATCGTCTGTTTTACTTAAAACTTCCCAAGAATCTTTTAATACTTCCTGAAGATGATTCATCTTAGCTAATTCATCCTCAGAAATATTCAGATGATGTTGTATTTTAAAACGATAGGCTTGGGAATGTATCCACTGTTTTTGAGATTCTTTCAGTGAAATTCCTTGCGAAATTGTATTAATAACATCTAGATAATTTTGATCAAATGTTGTTCGTGTTTTACCAATCCTCCAATCGTAATTTAATTTTATTGTAGCGTCATCTAATTTTTTGATTTGCCATTTCGTTAATCTGGAAGTTGGAGTATGGCTTAGTTTTTTACGTTGCTCTAAAAACCACACACTATGAGCAGGAGTAAGTTTCTTATTCTCTTGTAGAAGATTATAAATGGTATCTGTAACAGTTACAAATTTTAGCGCATTCCTACATTCAAGCCCTCTAAAATCCTTAGTAATTTGGTCTAGTAAGCTTGTAATTTCAGAAGGCTTTTCTGGAATACGTTCAGGCTGAGAATACCCCAAAGTCTCCATGAAAATTTGAATCGACCATTTCTGTGGATTAGTTAATTTTTGTCCTTCCTCTATACATCTTTTAATAGGTTGTATATAATCAATGAATTTACGAGTAGTTTTAGATTGCTTCCAATCGTAGCCTAAAAAAGGAATGAGACTATCTACCAATTGAATATTTTGTTCTGAAATAACAGAAGGGTTTCTTTGATACTTTCTTTTCATCATTATAAGCCATTCATTGTGGGTATTAGGGATTGGCCTTTTCTCTGAAAGAAGTTGTTTTATTTTAAATACTTGATTGCGAGTGTATGCGGTAGAAGTTCTGGATTCGTACCAAGGATATCCAAGTAAAGGCGTTAAGGCTTCCAATTTCTTAAGACTCTTGTCGGACAGTGATATTTTGATATGACGTTTATTATATCTATATCGTTGCTCACGTATCCATCCTAATTGTTTTTGGGTTAATTCATGATTATTCTCCAATGTTCTTATAACGGATTGAAGTTTTTTGTCAAAATTTGTTTGTCGCTTTGTTTTGTTTTGGCCCATATCCGAGTACATTTTATTTCAATAATTCAGACCAATCATCAATCTTATAATAACCAATTTCTCTTAGGTAATCACGGGTCACTTTATTGTCCTTATGTAAAGTAATACTTCTTACAAAATCTAATGTTTTTTCTTCAAAGTTAGGTTCTTTCTTTTTTCTTAATTCATTGACTTTTTAAACAAATAACTTTCCTATTGCTGCATGTCGAAAAGAATATATGGTAGATTTAAATTGCACCACAATATACCCAATTCCAAATAGATTGAATATTTTTTTTTATTCAAGAAGTTCATAAATTAATTAACTCACTACCAGTCTAAAATTTATACTTACTGCGATGAAAACAGGATTAAAAACCTAAAAAAACAGTGTTTTTTGTGTCGTTAATCTATTATTCATGTTCTTTTAACGAAAACTAGCTGTAGTAGGGGATTTTCCCCCCTATCCCCCTATTGTGGATGAAAAAATTAAATTGTACGTTTGGTCCATAAAATATTATACAAGCAAGAAGTTCCTACCCCTTGGACGATTCCGTCCACTTGCTTGGAAATAAATACTAATAAAACCTAACCAATTATCGTATGGAATACTTACATGTATTACATCGCCTGTTCCATGAGGATATGGGCTGGCTCACAACGCAGTATTTACCGATTGCCACCTACACCAATTTTCTTAAAGAAGCCTATTCCGGGATGCAAACCCATTATTCGTTTATAATTGACAAAACCAAGAAAGAACCTTGTATTGTGCAGTATACCGAAATTCCTTTTTACAGGTATCAGGCAAATACACCAAATCAAGGGTACATTAACATTTCCATGGAAAACAGTTTACCTGAACTTTTTGAGTATTTAACTCAAAAAGTAGGGTTTAGTATCCGGGCGATTGAAAAGATTCATTGCAAGGATCAAGATACTCAGTTACAAGTAGAATTGTTTCTTCAAGAAGATTTTGACAACCTCTCCGATATTCAACTTTGTTATTATTACTATCATGAACAAATTGTAAAAGTCAGGGACGATATCAAGCAACATCTTCACTTGCTTTTTTTTGATGAATCCAAAAAGGAAAAACAACGTAAACATATCGTTCGTAAATATCAAACGAAGTTGAATTATTACATTAGTGTTTTAGAACGTAAATTTAAAGAGCATCCCAACAAAGGGCTGGATATTCGTAATGTAGATATTGATCGCAGTATATTGGATGTTTACAAATGTGTTTGCCAGGGACTTGAGCAAACCTTGATGTATATTGAAGAATGCTGTGGACAATACATTGACCAAAACCGAACTATATCTTACCAGAAACGTAAAGCTTTTATCGAAGACTATTTTGATAAGTCTCAACAACTTATAGAGCTGTTTAAAGTTCAAAAACTACCAAAAACCATAGAAATAGAAGTGTGTAAACCTCTATATGCTGTTCTGGATGATAACCTGAATTCCATGAGTTATATTCGCAGGGAATACTACCGTAAGTACATCGATTTGTTTACACGGTTGTTATCCAAGATGGAGACCCCAAATCATGACCAGGTATACAAGCTCTTAATCGCATTGGATTATAATACTCATAATGTTTATAAAGCGATGGAAGAAGAAATACTTTTGCGTTTAGATCAATTAAAAACTCCAATTGCCAGGCAAAATTTATCTTTTCGCCAACTCCACAAAATCCAGACTGTAGCGGTGACTTCACCGCATAAATACAAACCCAACTTCCCAGGATTAAAAGCATATTTAATCGAGTTTATTCGAAAGCAAATTGATTTAAATCAGAAGCAATTGGAACTTGAAGAGTTACAAACCCGAAAAAAGCAGCACCCCGATAAAGATACCGAGGGTATGATCAACGCCAATTTTGGTAAGAGAAAAGTCAATCTCTCTGTTTCTGAAATAGCACTAATTAGTAGGCTTTTTAAAGAAACAGGAGTAATCAATCCACAAGGGAATAAGCAACATTATTTTAAATTTATTTCTAAAATTTACACCTCAAAAGATGCGGATAATATCTCCGAGAAGAGTATCAAAAATTGTTTCTACACCATTTCTTCAGATACTTTTGAAACGGTAGAGCGTTTATTGATACGAATACTTAATAAATTACAAATGCTTCGAGATTCGAAAGCTGTGTAATAGGCTATCTTATTTAGCTATAAACATGCCCATTTTAGAATAAAACTATTCTGTAATGGGCATGTTTTGGTTCTATTCTACATCTTGATATTTGACCTTTTTTATCCTTGTTAATGCCTTGATAAGTGTTAAAATTTTAACAACCTTTGGAAACCCCAGTATTTAATGGGGTTGCTTTTTATTACGGACGCAAACAGTTTTACTGGGGTTCTCCGAGGTTTTGTAGAGTCTCAAAAAAAATATTATGTCATTTAGTGTTGATTTCAGTTTCTTCTAAAAAACACAAATCATTGAATAACAATATTTTAACATAGGGTTGTACAGGGGTTGTACAACCCTTGCGCACTAAAAACGCTTTGTTTTTTTAGTTTTCTTTATCTCAGTGATGCTCATAGATCAATTCCGAACATAAAGTATCGGATATTGAGGTTTACATTTTAGTAGCAGCAGGATCCTATTTATTTAAACTGCTATTGAATGATACACTTCTCTTTCTGGCATTCTTAAAAAAGTAGAACATAGTTAAAAAAATATAAGATGGAGTTAATTGTATTCGAAAAGGACAGTTATTATAAACTCATGGAGGAGACCATGGTACTTATGTATAAGGTTATCCAAGAAAAACATAAAGAAATATCATCAGTAGATGAAGACGAAAAGGATTTTATAAGCACTACAGAAGCCATGAAATTGCTTAGAATCAAAAGCAGGAACCGCCTTTATGACCTGCGAGATCAAAAGGCTATTGTTTTTTATCAGCATGGCAGAAGGATATTATATTCCAAGAAAAGTATTATCGCTTATCTAAAAGGTCAGGAAATCACATAATATGATCCAAACTATAACACTGTGACAATCGGTTTTCGAGGGATACATATTTTCTTTCCCCTCGAAAGCCTCAAAAAACAAAACTATATGATTACGCAAGAAATAAAACCCATGCGCCCCTATTATGATTTTAGCACCTTGTTTATGGCTACTAAAACGTTTATAGATCGTCATAATGAACAACACGATCTACTTACAGAACGTTTAAATGGAAATCACAGGGCTACGGCAGAACTCATTACAAGGCTGTATGCCAAGCAACTCAATCATGCAGTTTCATTGGGAGAGGACATATCAATGCAATTACCCGGATTCAAAACCTTTAATCCTAGTTTGGCTTCCTGTAAAGGCTGTACAGTAAGAACCATTATCAATCATAAAGAGCGATTAAAAGCAGCAGGGTTTATTGTCAAAGAAATCCATCGGGGAAAAACAGGGATTGAGCTTTGGATCAATCCACAGGTTTTCGAACCTAAAAGGATATCAACAACTGAAGGAAATCTTAAGCCTACTATTCAAGATATTAAAGGGGCATTATGCCCTGAAGTGAAAAATTTACACCCATTAGTTCATGTACAACAAGAACAAAAAAAGAATAATAATAGCACTGTGGATACCTTGATAACTTCAGAAAAAGGAGTTCACCTATCGGCTCACCCACAAAAAAATAACTTCGTTACAGGAACCATACAAGAACAAGACAAGAACACGGAGAAAAGTCAGGCTTCCGACTCGAAAAAGCAAACCAGGGGCGCAAAAAATGCGTCCCAAAACGAGTCGGAGTCGACTTTTTTATTACAAATGGTTCGGGATTTTTGGACGTATGCCAGAGTGGTACTCTTTACAGAGCTTATCCTGAGTGAACCAGAGGAAAAAGAAATCCTGAACCATATTTGGGCTTCGGTATATCGAAAATTCAAGATCAAAGGCAGTAAAACAGATTGGGAGGGGTATCAGGAAATTCTTTATAAACGGGTGGATATGGTCTCCAGATACCTGGAACGAAATCCAAACCGATGGGTTCCTGCACCCTATCTTTACTTTCATCCTAATAACAAACGTAATGGCTTTGTAAAAACCCATGATTGGTTTATAAAGCAGGAAACGCTCAAAAAAGAAATTCGAAACCAAATCCTGATCCAAAAAGCTGAAAAAGAATGGCAGGATCACAACAAGGGCAAAGGTAAGCATAAGCATAAAAGCCGTTTACAACTCTTCAGGATACAGCAGCAAAGGTTATCTACTTACAAGGATGATAGTTTAATGCAAGTCTATGAAAAAAGTTTACAACGAACCCTTTTAAAACCTAGTGCCATATGATCTCGAAACACTTACCTAGTACCTCGCTGACCAAATGCATTGTGTACTTTCATGATGGCAACTCAAGAACCTTTTATTCCCTAGACAAATCTCATAAGCGGGCAAAACCCAATCAAGCGTTAGGTATACGAAGGTTTGACAAAATGTTGACCATACGATTTAAAGGAACTTGGGAAACCGCTATTATCTATGAGAACTTACCTGAAGGCAGGGAGATTGCCAAGTACAAAAATGGAGTTCGCTTATTTTAAGTGTAAACAATTTCTGTAAACAGTAAACAGAACACAAGGGTTTACCTAGAATATAATTGGGTAAACCCTTATAAATTGAGCAAAAACTATTTATTTGTTTACTTTAGATTGTTGTAAACAAAAAATAATAATAGCAAAAGAAATGGAAACAAGTGATATCAAGAAAAAAATTGAGTTTAAAAAAGATTTAATAACTAAACTTGAAAAGAAAATCAAAACTTCAAAGATTACCTCAATTATAGTGCACATAATCATGTTTTTTATCCTTGCATTTTTTATCAAATTTTTCTTTAGTAAAATTAGTAGTGAGTCTTTTTTTGATTTCTTAACTATTGGATATGTGCAAAATATAATAATTTTATTCAGTTTGATTGTACTTATAATATCTGCAAAACAACATTCACGAAAGGATAAGGATTACGTAAAAAAATTACAAAAAGAGATCAAAATCTTAGAAGAAAAATGTTGATTTTAAATGGTCAATTAAATAAAACCTCTTTACATACCCATTTGTGATTGATAGTAATACTTATCTTTAAATAATTACCTATTTATAACATGACTTCATTAGAATCTATTGATAAAAACATTACCCTTGAACTTGGTCGTATTAAGAAATTGGTCAATAGCTTTAATTTTACCCAACCCATTGAGTTTAATCTGAAAAATATTCATGAAACTATATTGAAAAAAGATTATGGTTTTTCAGGTATTTATCTTTTTGAAATCAAGAATTCTAAATCATTTGATTCTTTTAAAGATTGGACCGATGACTTCGAAACAAAATGGACATCAACAGAAGGTAAATTTCCAAAACTCATAAAAAAAAGGATTAAGATGCATTCGAAAATACAAGAATGGACACCTCTCTATCTAGGTAAATCCCAACATATCATGAAGAGAATTAAGGAACACTTAACTTTACCATTGGAACATGGGACTTACGCTTTAAAGCTTTTAAATCGATCAAATATGAATATGTACACTTTTAGAGTTAGAGTGATTAGGATAGGGGTTGAAAACTATGATACAATACTACCACTTATAGAAAATGAATTTAGGAATAAGATTCATCCTATTACAGGCAAACAATAATCTTGACAAAGCAATTTCAACCATCCACCCCAAACGCTTCAAAAATCAATCGTACCTCATAAGGGTATAATAATTGTCGTCTCCCCGTATCCAAACCTTCAATTTCTTTCATTTTTCTGCGTAACGTCTGTCGGCTGACCCCTAAAAACGCACTCAATTCCTGTTTTGTTTTAAAGGTAAATCTCATTCTTTATTGTTTATTAATGTCTATTAAAGTATCCTAGTGTTGTGAAGAGTTACAAGAGATAAAATTACCTTGCATTACCTTCCGTATATCCCTAATTTACTGCTTTTTTCATAAAAAACAACTTTTATTTTTCAAGGTGTAAAACCCATTTTGAACCCTCTTTTTTTTGACATTTCTTTGATTGAAAACAAGGAAATATGTTCAAGTGGATCGCCGGAGGATTGGCAGCTTTTTTTTCGATTCGATACTTATCCCGATTACAACGGGCAAGTACTAATATTACCTCTCGCATACGGGTTAATATCCATAAAATCAATCTTACAGGAATCGAATTGAAAGCAGAAGTGCAATTACAAAATCCAAATCCAGTTTCGCTGAAGCTACAACATCCTTTTGTCAAAATTTTATTTAAAGATAAGTTACTAGGCAGTTCGACTATTGAAAACTCCATCATCGAAATTTTAGAGAATAGTCAAAAGAATTTTGAGTTAAAAATTCAATCTGCTGGCTGGCTGACACTCATCCAAATACTAGGAACTAAAGTGGTCGGTGATATCCGTTCTGGAAACCCTATTCAATTAAAGATTCAAACACAGGTAACTACCAGGGTTAATGGATTGCCTTATGAAAAAACAGATAACATCATACTACAACTTTAATGCAGGCACAGGTAAAACGACATATCAGTTCAGGAGATCAATTTTCTCATTTGATACCTCAAAGTATTAGTAAAGATACTGTGGTAGTAGGTAGTGGAAAAGCTCAATTAAAGGATACCCTAAACTTAATGAAACAAATCATTAAGGAAACCAAAGGTGATACCGCTAAGCTTGCTATAAAATTAAAGGGTCACTCGGTGACTGAGACCTGTAGGAATATCTGGAATTTCGTGTATGGTCATATCCAATATACCATGGATAAAACGGGTGTCGAGCAGGTGCGCAGGCCTTCACGCACTTGGGCTGATCGTACTAACGGAGTTGATTGTGACTGTTACACAGTTTTTATTGGGAGTATACTCTCCAATTTAGAGATTCCTTTTTTGATGAGGGTTACAAAATATGGAGGAAAAAAACACTTTCAGCATGTATATCCTATTGTACCTATTCAGGGAGGGCATATCACTATCGATTGTGTAACGGACAGATTTGACCATGAAGTCCCGTATTCTGAAAAGAGGGACATTGTCCCGGATGGCAATATCATTGGTGAAGATATCGAGATATCAGGGTTATGTGGGGTTGATATGATGGATATAAGTTTGGATGCTTTAGAGCAGCAACGGATTCCATTAAGGAAAATTATCATAAATCCAAAAACTCAACCGTGCAAGATTCCAAAGAACATACCAGCTAGAACCACAGCCAAAGCTTCAAAGTCAGGAACTGTAGTTTCCCCTTTTCGATTTGATGACAATAGGAATGTAAGAACCATCGAAGCAAAAAAGGATTTTAATCTACTCAATTACCTGATCATATCAGTGATATCCGTTTCCGCAGGAATCGGAGTATTAAAGCTATTGACAAAAAAAGCTCAAAGAGCTAAATAATTAAAAAAATCAATCGGGTCGGTTGACCCTAAATGCGAAACGTATGGAATTACACAGATTAGATGGCTTTGATGCCAGCGGACTAGACGATATGGATATTCAGGACACTGAGGTTATATTTTCTGATGCCTCTCAGAGGCTTGGGTTTGCAGAGCAACCAGAGATTGCCTACGAAATTTTAGATGAAGAAGGTAATGTCATCTTATATGCTGATACCGATGAAAATATTTATGTCATTGACGGATTGGGAGGCTTTTTTAAAAAGATAGGGCGAGGTCTCAAGAAATTTACCAGAAAAGTAGGGAAGTATGTTATTAAACCCGTGGTAAGAACCATTAATCGCTTTATAAATCCTGTTACTATCTTACTTCGTAATGGATTTTTACTAGCCATGAAATCCGATATGATGAAAGTTGCCAGACGGCTTCGCTTTGGATATCTCAGCGAAGCTCAAGCTAAGAAAATGGGGGTGGATATGCGGAAGTTTGCAAAGCTTCGAAAGGCGGTAGAAAAAGCAGAAAAAATTTATCGTGTGGCCGGAGGAAGAGGTAGAAATCTTAGAAAAGCTATTCTTACCGGAAAAGGAAACAAAGATCGAAAAGTACCTTTAAGTGGATTTACGATTGGGAGTATTGATGAGGAACCTCTCTTCTATAGTGATCCTTTTGAAAAATTCGTGGTAGAATCTGATGTGGATACTTTTGAAGCGTTTTTAAATAACGAAGTTGAGGTAGATGGATTAGGTGCTGTTGCTACCGGAACTGCTGTAGCTGCAGCCAGTGGCGCAGTAGCGAGTGTGGCTACCGTACTCAGTAAAATCGGAAATATCTTTGGAAAGGCAAATAAGGTAGTGACTCAGGTAAGTCAGGTCAAACAACAGGCACAAAATTTGTTTCAAAAACCCAGAAGACTCCCTCCAAGACCTCCAGCTCCACGTCCCCTTCCTCGTCCGGTGCCAAGAAGTATCCCAAGGACATCAACGTTTCGTCCTACTCGAACTTCAAGAGGACCGATCAGACCCAATACACCGCTACCAGTTAAAGTCAATACCGTAGCACCGGATGAAAAGAAGAGCTGGATAGAACGAAATAAAACACCATTACTTATTGGGGCAGGAGTATTAGTTGCTGGTGGAGCAATTGCAGTAGCTATAAAATCTAACAAAAAGAAAGCTTCGCAACCTGTTTCAGGGGTTCCTAAAAAAAGCCCTCAGCGAAGGAAGCAAAAAAATACAGGCAGGGATGCTTTGGGACGATTTACCAAAGGACATTCCTCCACAAAAAAGAAAGGAGCAACAAAGCGTAAAGCCACGGAAAAATTAGTTCCAAAGGCATTATTATAAATCTAAAAAAGAGTTGAATTAAAAATTAGAATAGTACGTAGAGATTTCTGTCCCTGTCTGACAGGCAGGTTCTCGGAAACAATAAAAATAAGTTTTGATATGAAAACAAAAGCAAACACAAAAGATAGTCTTCTGGAAGTAGGCAAACATCTAAGTACAGGAGTATTAGGGATGGTGGCAGGTTCTGCCGTAGGAAGGTATTCCCTCGCCCTTGGTGCGCTGACCATATTCGGGGGAGCCTACTACGGTAAAGACTGGATTACCTCTGCCGGAGTGGGAATGGCATTCTCAAATGGATTTGGAGGAAAACCCAAAACTACTAATGGCATAGATGGTATTCAGGACAATCTAGAAGAAGCCAAAGACCGTGCTGTAAACTCACTTAAAGCCATCGGTAAAAAATTGTACCTGGATAAACTTTCTCCTTCGATGGCACAGAAGCTTTCTTTAGGAAATATAGAAGATCGTCCCCTTGTATTCATGGGATCTGATATGGTAGATGAAGGCGACTTCGATACCGATGAAATTGATGATGTGATCCAAAGGATAGAAGCGGGAGAACCTATACCTACCGCAGATATAGAGCAAGATTTTACAGAGGGTTTTGATGATGAAATGGGTGAAATAGAATTTGGAAATCTCGATATGACCGAATTGCAGGGAGCTGAAGATATCTCTGAACTCAATGCAGTGGCTTAAAAAGCCCCCTAGCCCCCAAAGGGGGAACTCACTACTTAATACTCATTACTTAATACTTAAAATATGAATACCATGAAAAAAAGTTCAAGATCGCAATTCTTAGAAATTGTGAATGCTCACATCTCCCTTAGAGATCAGGCAAAAAAGTTCGATCCTGCGATGGTCAAAGTAGCTACAGGGATTAAAGAAGGAAGGTTACAACTGGCAGATACCGCTTACTATTCCATCAAATTTGCAGGGAATAAAGCCAATATCGATATGTTCGAAACACAAGATGCCAAAGAGATCGGAATTACCAATGTCACTCAAGCCAAGCTTCAGAAAGATCGATTGTTCTTATGCAACCGTATCATATTATTAGCATCAAATATCGAAGGTGACCTTCCGGGAAGTGATTCAGAACTTAAAAAGGTAATTAAACAAACCAATTTTGATAGCATCAAAAAAGTAGGTGGATTACAGAATGGAGTATTTTCTCTGATTGCTAATAAGAAAATCATCATCGATGAACGCCCAATGCAGGAGTTTGCTACTGATGGAAATACAACCATCAATATCGGAACCTATTTTTTAGAAAGCCCACGCTTTATTCGTGATGATGAAGAGTTTGAGTTCAATATTGAATTAGGAGATGATGCTCCAGAGAAGGCACTTATTAAAGTTGTACTGGCAGGAACTGCAACAGTACCTGCATAAAAAATAGCCCTATGGATCAAAAAACAAAAGAGACCAGGGTTGCATTTTCCTTTACAGTAGATAAAGCAAATGGGCTGTTCACGATTGATAACATAGAGCTCCCAAAGCATACTAAACTAGTTAAAGGGCTGCAATTGATTTCAGACTACCCGGATCGATTGTACTATCGAGGAAGTCAACGCATAGAAATTGGTGGGGAGGAATTGTTCCCTGATGGATTTGACAGTAAGATATTGATGTCTTCATTAAGTGTGGCTCCAAAGGAACGTTTTTTTGAATTAGGAGATGTCTTGCCTGGCGATCTTTCGGTTAAAGTTCGCTACCAGGATAAGAACCATAGTAATGCAGCTTTTGGAGAAGGTTATAAAGTAAGCCTTATCATACTCATAGATGAAGGCATCTAAGATGCATTAAAAGGAATAAACAATGAAATGTAAGATTGATTCAGACAATAAAGAGCATACTGAAGGGTTAATAGTGAGAAGGAAGTTTGTCCCATTAAAATTTACTATTCACAGGGAAAATCAATTTTTAAACGCAGAGGCCAAACTTCCTTTTACTACCAATAAAATTATTGGAATTCTGACGTGTTCAAAAGTCGATTCCTGTATAGAAGAACCGTTCACTTCACGATTTTATGTCGGAGTTACCGAAAACCAGATGGAAGACACTTCCTTTCTGGAAACCAACAAAGGCAAAGAGTTTAATGGAAATTATCCTCCTGATGTCACCTTTGATATTTTCTCCGACTTTAAGTGGTGGTACTTTGTTCACCCTATAGTAGACCAGTTACCAACTATCTTATTGAATGGATTTGATCTTGGAATAGAACCAAAAACTATTGCTGTCAAAGTAGACGGCTATTGTGATCCACAGGATTACTATCTCTGGAGTGGTATTCTTCCTTTAGAAGGAACTGGTGTATTCATTTCATTTACAACTTCATCATAAAATAACAAATCATGATACTAGGAACTTTATCCCTTATACAAAAAAGAGGAGTGTTTTATAGCCAGGTACAAGTAGTATCCGAAGATCGGTTTTCCATAAATATTAATGCTGCACTACAACCTAATGAAGGGTTAACAGTATCAGATATTCCTGATCAGTATCAAATTACTCCAGTTGAAGAATTAGGCAATACGGATTACATCAATGCAATATTTGAAGATGGCGGTAAAGCACAATATCCATATGATATAACAGTATGGCTGTTGGTAGAAGAGTCCATAATGGACATGTAAAAAAGTATTAATCGTATAACTCCACGTATGAGTGTGATATAAATTCACGCTATGCGTGTGAGATAATAAATTTGACATATCAATGAGAGAAGATTTTGCATTACAATATGCTGATATAAGAGCCAAAGAACGAGGGTATGACAACTACAGAATTGTCTATAGGGAGTTTGTGATTCCTGCCAAAGGGATGCTGAAATTCCAGGCGAATAACGAAATATGGTTGATTACCCATATTGCATGGGGGCTCATTGTGAAATCAGATTATGGGCGATATGAGAATTGGTTCACCCAGGGAATTGTAGAAAACTCTCATGAGCATGCAGATAGGATTGAGATTATGAATTCAAGAGATGAGCAAAGTACGATTCGTTTTTTACAGGTGATTTTAAAAACAAGTGACGATGGAAGTAAAGAATAGGAAACCCGGATCTGTTCGGTTGAACGATACGCAATATGAAGAAATGGATAAGCTTGGCTTTACGAGTGAAAGTGCTTATGTGAAATATAAAATGGAACAAGGACAGTCGAAGCTCGAGGTATTAAAATCACCTCTTGAAAATACAGTAAGAACATTACCAGTGGTAGGCGAAAAAAGACCACATACCAGTATAGTGGAAGATCAACTGACCATACAGCGGTTATCAATAGAAAACCGAAAGCTTCAGGAAAAACTGGAAGAGATCAGCAGGAGTAGTGAAGAAACCTTAAATGGAGTACATCACAAAGTACATTCCATGCTTCAGGAGGAACTGCAAAAACGAGACTTTGAAACTCTCAAAAAGTCGCACTCGCAACAGGAAGAAAAAATAAAGGAATTACAAGAAGATATAAGTAAATCAAAAAAAGAAACTGAAGCCAAACAAGAAGAAATTGAAGCTTTGGTCAAGAAATTAGGATTTGTAGAATTAGGAAAGGCCCTCCTTCCCGGAGCGATTTCGGGATTAGCCAAACAGTACCCCAAACAAATGCAAGGGATCGCAGGCACTCTGGGAAGGCTAGGCCTATCCGACCATAATGTGGCAGATGAAAATATAAATGAAGAGCAAGATCATTTCGTGCAAATTTTAAACTACCTCCGTGAGGTATTTACCGAAGAACAATTCGAACAAGTCATTCAACTCATGGTACAGTTAGGGGAACAAATTAAAGGCGATACCAATCTGATTCAAAAAATAGGGTACTATCTGAATCAACTAAAAAAAGCCCCCCAACCCCCAAAGGGGGAGCATAAAAGTGAAGTATAACTAAAAAACACCCTGATAATAGTTCCCCCTTTGGGGGCTAGGGGGCCGAATTATGAAAACACAAATCACCATAGGATTAGACGTACAAGATAAAACAGAAGCGCATCAGGTAAAAAAGGCTTTTGAAACCATGAACAAGCATTTTGGTGCAAAGGGTATCATCCGGATGGAACAATTATTTCTTAAGGATGCATTTATCCGAAACCTGGTCAAAATTCAACTAAATAAAAAATAAGATGACACTACCCGCAGCAGCACTAGCAGTGCAGGCAATAAAAAGTAAACCAAAATTAAAGGTTAATTCTAAAGTTACCACGGTAGTATTAACAGCTGGATTGGGTTTGGGAGCTTTTTTTGCAGTGCGGGCTTTAGTAAGAAAGTTCAAACGTAACAACCGGGAACGACTGGCATTAAATGAAGGCAACCCTGCCAATTATGCTACCCAACTAAAAATGGCCTTTGAAAATGACAATGCCTTTGGATGGGGGACTGATGAAGAGATGGTGTATCGCATATTGGAACAGATACCTTCTGCCTCACTTATGCGAAGGGTTCTTAGAGCGTATAAGGACTTATATAACAGTAATCTTTCTACTGATTTAAAAAATGAGCTGACCACACAAGAATATGCAATTGCTCTGGAGATTATCAACTCAAAAACATAAACCATGAAAACACAAACAAACACAATACGGCAGACAAAAAATAAAAGCACTAAAAAGAAAGCTGATCAAAAGAAATATGTCATGTATGGTCTTGGCATTGCCGCCCTTATCGGTGGTGGATACCTGGCTTATAATTACTTTAGAAATCGTAAAGTTATAGTTAGAGGTGCAGTAGATCCTATAAATCCTCTAACACCAGGAGGTATTGTGACTACACCCATACTTCCCGTAGCTTCCTCTGGTAGTTTTCCACTTCGAAGAGGAACTAGAGGTTCTCTGGTACAAATGGTACAAAATGCGCTTTTACAAAAAGGTGGGCAAGCGGCTTTAATCATTAAAGAAACAAGTTTCAGAAATGGTAAACCTGATGGTATTTTTGGCAGGGGAACAGAACGTGCTTTGCGTGCTGCGGGATTCCCTTCTGCAATAACACAAAGCACGTTTACCAACTTGGTCGGCAAGAGTAAGAGCTCCCCCATTGGGGGTTGGGGGGCCGTTGCTAAAGAATTGATCGATGCAGCTAATAAACGAAACCTATTTGGTGTCTTAAATGGATTAAAAAAAATAACCTCTCCGGATGGGTATAGAAAAGTAAGTACTTTTTTCCAAAATGTAAGGATCCTGGGAACCAGAGTAACTTCACTAGTCAATGCCCTGCTTAGTGTTGCTTTTAAATCCAAAGAACTAGAAAAAGTAAAAATAAGAGCAGAATTCAGAAGAATGGGACTCAAACAAAACGCTCGAGGTGTATGGTTTGTTCCTAGTTTGGGAACTATTGGAAATTTTGATCATATGAGTGATCAAATTGAGCAAGAATGGAATCTGGCTATAGTAGAAAGGGCAACCCTACTCAAAGCAGAAGACGGGTCTTTTATACTTCCTGAATTAGTACCTAATACCATTATAGGATATATCACAGGAATGGAAAGAGGAATGACTAGAATTCTCACCCAATCAGGAGAGACTGTCTACGCTCCAACTCAAAACTTATCCTCAATTTAAAATGTAAAATTGAAAATTCTAAATGTAAAATATAAAAGTGAAAAACATGAAAAAAACAAACCAATGGATCAAAAAGATTCTCAATAAACTAAAGCCACTATGTGGATACTTAAAAGTATGGAGGGAATTATCCTCTTTGGCAGTTGGACTTATTCTTTGGATCCATAGTGCAGTATTCCTTCGTTGGATAGACCCAACGGCAGGAATGTACGATGCAGGAGTATTTCAGGTATATCTCTTTGCAATCATCGGTATTTTTGTGCTTCATGGGATTGTACGCATTCTTATGAAACTCATCTGGCCAACTTCAGAACATTATCTGGATCATCATTTTCGAGAAGATTTTAAAACAATATCACCATGGCAAAAACTAAAATTATCCACCTTTATATTCTTTGCTTTCTTATTTGCAGTAACCTTTTTAGCCAGGACTCTGTGAGTCTTCAAAAATCCAAAGCAGAAGTTTATGAAGAAATAGAACTAAGAAAATGTGTCAAAGAGTTATATGATTCCCAGGTTGGAGTACGTGAAATCGGAGGAGAAAATCGAGGAGCACATGTAGAGATGTATCTAGCGAGTGTAAAACTCGGACCGGGATATTCGTGGTGCGCAGCCTTTGTAAGTTGGTGTTACCAAAACGCAGAAGTCAATGCCCCTATTAGTGGATGGGTTCCAAGCTTTGCTTTGCAGTCCAGACGTATCTATCAACGTGGAAAATTCCAAAAACAAGAGCCACAGTCTGGAGATGTATTTATGATATGGTATCACAAACTCAATCGCCTTGCTCATATTGGTTTTGTGGATCATTGGGGAGAGAAATGGATCATTACGGTAGAAGGTAATACCAATGATGGCGGATCAAGAGAAGGTGATGGTGTATATCGAAAACGTAGATTAAAAAAACAGGTGTGGGCAGTATCAGATTTTGTCGGGTCGGTAGGACCGACAGCCAATTAAATAAGAATATTTTAATAATGCTTGCCAAGAGTTTACAAATATTACGTAGCAAAGGGTATAAAATTTACAGACAACCTTATAGGTTGAATATTGTAGGTTACAGAAGTCGATTTGTTCGAAGCAACCAGTTTGATGATGAGATACACATATTCTATACGAATGATCAGGGAAAATGGGTGTATCATATCTTTAAAGCTACCACGGATCCAGGGCAGTATTGGTTGGAAAACCCTGTGCATCCTCAAGGAACAGCATTTTTGAAAAAAGGACAATACAAGGATGCGTATAGTTTGGGCTTACACAGAGGCATATATCCTGCACTGATACAGACCAAACCAGTTAGTATTATTCGAGATTACGAACGTAAAGGATTGTTTAAATGGTTTGAGTCTGGAGTTAAGGATAGCGGAAGGTTTGGAATCAATATTCATAGAGCAAGAAAACAAGGAACCACTAAAGTGATTGATGACTTCTCAGCTGGATGCTTGGTTTTTGCCAATGCCGAAGACTTTAATCGTTTTATGAATATAGCAAAGGAGCATCAATATCGTTATGGGAATGCTTATACAGTAACCTTAGTAGATTTTAGAGATGAGCGTCGAAGACGATTATGTTATATAGCCTGGGGATTGTTAGCCACTACAGGAGGATTATTGTTACTGAATCGAATGAATTAGAAATGAAGCTATCGAAAAATACAAAAAAGGCAGGGTTAGCATTAATGGGTAGTATGTTAGGGTTTATTATCGCTAAGAAATATACCCCTAAAGAAACCTATCCTTTTATCCTGATCGGAGGATTTATTGGAAACTGTCTTGGTGAAGAGTTGATCCCTGAAGAACATAAAGAACTAGGAAATACATATGAAAACTACTCAAACACAAATATATTTTGAAGGAGAGCAACCGGTTAAGGTTAAGGCATATTACAAATATGAACTTGCAGCTTTATATAATGTATGTACTAAGACTTTCTCTTCTTGGATACATACGTATCTAAAGGAACTTAAGGAATTTGGATATCATAAAAACACTAAGCTTCTAAGACCAGAAGTGGTGCGTTTTTTGTTTGAACGGTTAGGGGAACCTTAAATTAAGATTTTAATTCTTTCAACTGTTTAAAATAAGGTTGCTTCAACCATATATCCTGATCACCTACAGCCATAAATCGATATTTAGCTCTTGTAAGGGCAACATTAAGAATATTAGGTTTTTGTGAAGCCCAGCTTGCAGAACTTTCAGTCTTTTTATCAAGACCAAGACACAAAATAACTCCGTCAGCTTGTTTTCCTTGAAAAGTATGTATTGTGCCGATATGCTCGTTTACCCATTGGGCGAATTTTATTTTGCTCTTCTCTGGTGAAAACCCTGGATATAAAAACAATAGGTTTTCTTTTATGTATCTTCTTAATTCTTGGCTAATTTCTTTAAAAGGAGTTATTACATAAACATTAGGTTCGTTATCTATTAATTTCATTTCCCGCTCCAAAAAATCTTTTACTACTACAGCATGTTCTTCCGAATAATGTCTGTTAGTAACTATTCCTGAACAATGAAGGAAGTTTGTTTTAAAATTTATAGGAGATATATTTTCTTTAGATACAGCACTAAACATACTGTTATTATAAGCTATTCTATTAGCAATTGTAAACATAGGTTCCTGACACCTTCTATGCACACGAAGTTGTGTTCCGATCCAAATGTCATTCCCTTTTTCATCACTTAAAAAAGTGCCAAAAGGGTTTGCTCTATCAGCACAAGATTGAACCGATAATTCAGTATCAATTTGACTCTTAGTCAACTCAAAATCTTTCCGAAGGTTATTGGTAATAATTTCAGGAATAGTAACAACAGGTTCTATTTGTAAGGGATCTCCAACAACCACAACATTCTTAGCTCTCCATATTGCTCCTGCCGCTGCTTGAGGAACAGCCTGTCCAGCTTCATCAATAAATAACCAAGGTAAGTCTTCTGTATCCAACCCGTTGAAAAGCCTTTTTACTGAAGCAAAAGTAGTAGACACAATAGGAATGACCATCAAATAGGTATTCCATAACGCTTTCAATTTTTCCTTTTCTACAGTTTGCATTTTTCCTTTCAGAACATCCATAAAAGCCGAGAGAGTTTTTGTAAGGCATTTATTCTTTCTATTAGCAGTTAGCAAGAATAATTCATTTACCCTTAGAGAAAGTATAAACAAATCTGTTTGTAAAGTTTTTAATCTTTTAGAATACCACGGACAACTTGTCTGAGCTTTTTTAGTTTCCAACATATTCCAAAATTCATTATTAGCATAGTTCTCACCCAATTCTTTTTTTGCTTCATTAATGTTCTTTAAAATCTCCTGAGATTTTAATCGCTCTTCGCGCAAAGCTTCCGAAACTTCATTCAAGGATTCAATTTTTGCTTTTAAAGAATTATCCTCTTTTTTTACTATGCTTAATTCATGTTGTATATTGTCTAGTTCATTTAATAATGCGTTCTTTCTGGATTTGTATATTCTCGCGCTTTTTGTCCTAAAAAGTAATTCAAAAAAATTAGGTTTATAATCCTTTACATTATCTAAGTCTTTTTTAAGATCCTCTTTATCATTTTTTAACCTTTCTATGCTGGAAATTAATTTCTCTTCCTTGAATCTTATCTGTGAGAGTAGTTCTTCATTTTTAGTTATTTTGTAGGCACTCTTGTCAAGAGTATTAATTACCTGTGATTCTTTTTTTGATCTAGCTCGTATATCTTCCAAACGCTCTTTCTCCTTTTCTACCTCTTGCAATTTTGCCTTAAAGTTTTTTACAACAAGAATCCATTCTTCTAACCCATTGATATTAGAATCCAAAAACAGTTTCTGAAGTCCCACTTTTTTATACGTATCGTCTTCATATCGAATCCAATACGTTTCCACGAACTTTTTCCTATTCTTCATATTTCCCAAAACAGCAGAAATTAACCCCCAATTATCTTTATTTCCTTGTTCAGCAACTTTTGAGAAATAACGAATTTCACTTTCAAAAGGTGCTACAGCTTCTTTTAAAGGAAGCTCTTTTGATATATTTTCAACCGCACCATTATTAGAAGATGCTATAACCATTCCGAATTGAGTAAGCTCTTTTTTAGGAATATAAATACTATGATCAAAATCTGAATCATTTTGAACCTTTCCAAAATCATCAAATGCATCATAGGGATCCTTAAATTTTATCATTTCTTTTGCCCGTTCTACTAATATAGAAGCAATCATATCACGTAATAAAGTTGTTTTCCCGGTGCCTGGTGGTCCGTTAACTGTAAAAAGATTCTGGCTTTTCTCCGCTATCAGCATATTACAGTGAACATTATTTAAAGCAAACTGTTGCATCAGGCTCAGTTGATAGTTAGAGGGCCAGCAACCATCGGGAAAATTTAATGGCCTGAGCATCCCTTCTAATACAGAGGCTTCAATCCTTAAGTCTTTCTTATCAATAGGTATGTCTAAATTTCCTTGAACATATTTCAAGAATGCCTTTGGAGCCTTATCAGGTTTGAAGTCATTAATAATTTTCTCAAGATCTTCAACGTAAAAGCTATTTAGTATTTCTGGACTTTCAATTACCTTTCCTTGTTGTTTTTCGGGAGTGTTTAGGTCTCTTTCCTTTTTTTGATAAAAGAGTTTTAACTCTGGAAGTTGACTCCAGCTTACTTCATTATGAATCAATTCTTGTAATTCCAGCAAACTTTCATATGTCTGAATTGCTGGAATTCTTTCATTTTCACCATCTCTATCAATTAAATCAAAAAGAATATCATTTGCTAATTCTATGAGGTTAGTCTTCAAATGTTGAAAACCTGAATGCCAATCTTTTGTTTTAATTTTATCTTGTTCTAATTGGGACAATGCCCATGGTAGGGTTGATATCCCAAAAGTATTTTCAATGTACTTCCCTTTGGTATCCAACTTAATAGAAGCGTAACAAATAGAATTATCCGGTAGATTTTCATTCGTGTTTTTTACCTCATAAAATTTTTCAGCGAAACCTATAACCTCTGAAATTGGAAATACTCCTAAATATATAGTATGAATAACAACCTTAGATTGTGGGAAATTGATTTTCTGCTCTTGCCATGGAAGGGTTGAACCAGTTTTGATTTCTTCAATTTTTCTTGACTTAGGAACCTCGGTTGGTGAAAAATGCTCCAGCTTATGCCAACAAGAAAGTAGTTGTTGATATTCAGACATGTAGGTGGTTTAAGAGTTTATTTTTAAAAATACATGAAAAAAAAACCATGAACAAAGGTTTACGGGAATTATAAGGAATCAATCGGAAATTATTTTTCTATGCTTTCATATCATTATCCTGTTAAGTAACAGATCATGAAAAAACAGAATCCAAAAAAGCCGTCAAATCTCTGTCAAGGGAAAGGAGAAAGCGTGGTTGCCCGAATAAGCAAAAAAGCGAAGGAAATACGGAAAAAAAATGAACCCTGGACCAAAGCGATTCAAAGAGCTACCCAAGAGTTAAAATCCAGAGGAGTTTTAAATGGTGTGAAGCGAAAAAAAGTTACATACTCTACTGAAGAACTTTATGGGGCTAAAGGACAGTACAAAGCGGGCATAGTTCCGGAAATCAGGATCAGTTATAATCGTGGCCGCAGGATTTTAGGAAAAGCTAGTTCTCCACAAGAAATAGCCCAAGTGGTTAGAAAATTATTCAAGAAAGGATCTATCGAAACCAGGGAGCATTTCTTCGTCATTTATCTTAATAATCAAAACAATATTATTGGATACCATTTGCACTCTTCTGGAGGATTAACATCTACTATTGTTGATAACCGTATTGTATTTGCTATTGCTCTCAAAACACTTTCTACAAAAATAATACTGGCCCACAACCACCCTTCTGGTAATCTAAAAGCAAGTACAGCCGACATCAAGAAAACTAATGAAATTAGTAAAATAGGTAAGTTTCATGATATAGAAGTATTAGATCATGTTATCGTTACTAAGGATGGATATCTCTCTATGATGGAAGAAGGTCTGATATGAAGAATCTAGTATTACTTGATCTATTCTCAGGCATTGGTGGGTTTCCAAAAGGATTAAAAGAAGCAGGGTTTATATTCAAAGAACATTACTTCAGTGAAATTGACAAATATGCTATTGCTAATTATTCATACAATTTTAAAAACGCTATATATGCTGGACCTATTGAAAACATCAGAAAAGGCCAACTCCAACGACCAGATATTATCACCTTCGGTTCCCCATGCCAGGATTTATCAATTGCTGGAAAACAAAGAGGGATTAAAGGAAGTAAAAGCCGACTCTTTTTTGAAGCAATTAGAATCCTCGATGCATATCGCCCCCGTCTGTTTATCTTTGAGAACGTCAAAGGGCTTTTCTCTAGTAACCAGGGCAAAGACTTTGAAATCGTACTTAAATCGTTTGCCAACCTTGGGATATATGACGTCCAATGGCAATTGCTTAATACTGCCTGGTTTCTCCCCCAAAATCGAGAGCGCATCTACCTTGTCGGATCATTTAGAGGAAAATCCCGACCTCAAATATTTCCTGTCGGAGAAAGCTGTCAAGCGATTAAAGATTGCTCTAGAGAAAGGCTCTCGAAAACCAACACTTCTCCAACAATCGTAACTAAAGTTGGTGATGCCAGCGTAATGACTAATCCTTTTATTTTTTCATTAAGAGGGGGAAGAAAGGTAAAAGGTGGTACTAAAGTTGAATTTCGAAAGGATGGTAGTACAAATTGTATTACCCGAGTAGATCAGGATAATCTTGTTCTTGGGAACTGGCAACCGTTACGAGTAGAACGTACAGAAAAAGCAAAAGAGATTCGAAGAGAAAGTCAAAAGAAAGGAAAGGACTATGCTCCTTTTCGGGAAAAGCAGTTTGTCCCACGACATGATGGTATAATAGGAACTATTACAGCTCATTCTCAAAATGAAAATCTATTGACTCACCTGAATTGTGTACGAAAGCTTACTCCATTAGAGTGTGAACGCCTGCAGGGTTTTCCTGATAATTGGACTAAGCATGGGATAATTAATGGAGAAAAAGTAGAGCTAAGTGACTACAGAAGATATCATATGCTTGGAAACGCAGTAAGTGTTCCTGTAGTAAAAGCAGTTGGAGAAAGAATTATAAATAAAGAACTGCTTAAAGAAATATCAAAAGCAGCAATACTGCTAAAATCAAAAGCCCTTCAATTACAATTTGCTTTGTTAAAATAACAACTCATCGCGTAGGAAACCGAACCATCCTGAAACTGTGTTGGATTGAATCTATAAAATTGTCAAATGGAAAAACAATTCATTTCTTTCGACAATTATGAGCAGATAATCTCAAAGTTACAGATCAATACCTTCCCTAAATTATTACAGAACGGGCATCGGTTTTTTATGGAAGCAAAAGATTTCTATGATCAGGAACCTACCATTCGTGAAACCATAGATATATATTTAGATCGTCTAAATACATATTTATCTGAAGACGGCGATTCAATTAATCAAGTATCTATTATAGAGATTGATTTTATAAAACGTTTTCTGGAGATGCACAGAGCCATACAATCCAAAGAACAATTGAAAACCTATATTTTTGACCTTCATAGTGCCATTTCAAAAAAGCTAATTACCAAAAATTCTCCAATTGCTGATCAGGTTGATCAAATCCAAAAGAAGTTGATCAATTTGTATAATGATCGACTTTTTGAAAATGAAATGCGAATTGTCATCAAGCAAAAGTGGTTAAATGAACTACGAAAAATCACAAATTCTAAGGTGTCCAATATATCTAAAGACCAAGAGTTGGGTGTTATTGAAAACCTTCCCCAAATAAAACCAAATAAAGCTTCAGGTCTTTTTTCTGCAATGAATGAACATACCCATGTAAAGAATGCAAACACCTTTACTCTTAACGGAGATTTAGGCGTTCTGTTAGGAAATATTGAACGATTTGAACTAGCAATTACCATTGAAGGAGATCAGGGTGGTGGAAAGACAAGGTTTACTTATCAATTAGCCGATGCCTTTGCTGATATTGGAAATAAGATTGCTATTTTCTCTTTAGAAATTGGAAGTAAATCCGATCTGATTACTCGAATGAAAAAGGAGTACCTCCAACCCGAAAATCAACACAAGATTTTCATAGCCGATCAAATACCAGAGGGACATAAAACTATTCAGGAAGCTACCAAAAGTTTTGATGTAATCATTATTGATAGCTGGAATAAGACAGGATTACCTTCTCAAGATTTTGATAAGCTTCGAAAAGAGAATACTAATACCATTTTTATTGTCATTTTTCAGCGTACTACTCAAAAGACCATTAGAGGAGGAACAGCCCCACTCTTTGATGCTGGTATTAATATCGAGGTTGTGAAAGCTGATGATTCCTTCAGAAATAACTATGCGGTTACTTCTAAAAACCGCTATGGGATTACAGGAATCAAATACAATATATTCAATAAAGAAATTATGGGTGCTGCAGAGATGGCTTAAGAATCAATCTTCGAAACGGAAGCATATAAATACGACCCTATTATTGAACTTATGATGATAAACCTATTTGCAACTCTCATAAAGTTCATTCAGGCGTACTAATTTAAAAGTTTACCTTTAGATATATTTTTAAACTTAAATTAATGGTTTTCGGATATGTCAGGGTAAGTACAGAAGAACAGTCCATCCATTTGCAAATGGGTCGTTTTATTGAACTTTAGATTTCCATTGTTTGATAATTTTTCTTGTCATAAAAAAAGTAATATCATAAAAATAATTAATAGAGGTGTTCCAATAATATGTAGCAATTGAATCATACAGCTATTATCCGAGCAATGTCTATTACCTGAAATAATAATGATTAAAGAAAAAATCAATCTAACTATTGTCAAAATATAAAGAATCCAGAATACTATTCTCATCGTTTAACTTTATACTAGGTCAGATTCCCTATTAGATTCTCTTGTGCCGTACTGGTATTGAAATTCTACATTTTTTTCACAAGACACCTACAATAACAGTACTTTGCATTCCATTTTATTCTTTTGCGAAAAGAGAGCTTTGATTTTAAGCATACTTTTCATTTAAGGTAATGGTGACCTTTGGGTAAGATATCTGAAAATAATTGATTGTTATAGATATTTTTGAATAATGATTTTTATAAATATTTAGAAAAATTGTCTTTTTAATTTTAGTTAATTTGTAAATTATTATGGGAGGATAAAATATGTAATAAAATTGTCAATAATTATGAATTTTTTTGAAAATGAAATCAATACAATAGAATAATGGCAAATAGCATACACGCACATTTGAGATATAATATTCTAGACTATTGCTTTCGCAATAAATCATATACCTTCGATGAATTGTTTAAAGTATTAAATGAAGGAATTGCAGAATTCTACCCAGGAGAAGGTGTAGCGACTAGAACATTACGTGAAGATCTTAAAGTTTTTAGAGATAAGGAAAATGGCTTTGGTGCACCATTACCTGAAAAAATAAGAATCCTAAGATATACCGATTCTACCTTTTCAATTGCGCAGCGACCATTACTAGAATACGAACAATACTTAATTGATGCCGCACAACAACTACTAACACGTTTTGAGAATCATCCTAAATATAACAAACTGGCAGAAGCCTTAATCAAGTTCCAAGATGAGGAGGAGCAAGAAAATGATGCAAAAAGAATCTTGTTTTATGACCATAATGAAGAATACAAAGGAATAAAATTCTTAAAGCCATTATACCTAGCCATTAAGAAAAAGCAGGTACTACAAATAAATTTTAAAGGATTTAAGGACGAATCTTCTTCAGTTTTTGAATTTCATCCTCACATATTGAAGCAATACAATAGAAGATGGTTTGTTTTTGGTTTAAACAAAACTAGAGATGTTCCGGAATGGAGTATTCCGCTGGATGAAAGACTAATTGATTTTGACATACTTGAAGATGAAAATTATGCAGAATCAAATACAGATTGGGAAGTGTTTTTTAGAACAATAGTAGGCGTTGTAAGACCTCGTGAAGCACAAGTAGAAAAGTTAGTGTTACGCTTCCATAACGGGAGAGAAAACTATTTTAAAACAAAACCATTTCAACCAGACTTTGAAGAGTTTTTTGAACAAGAAAAACAAGATCAAGTTTGGTTTGAGACTATAATAAATAAAGAATTAGTACAACAGTTATTGTCCTATGGTCAAGATGTCGAAGTATTAGAACCAGAAGTATTAAGAGAACAACTGAGAGAGCATTCAAATCAAATGTATAAGTTTTATGATGACTAACTGCGCAGGCACCCTGCACAAATAAATGGTTTATTTGCGGTATACAATTAAGAGAAATATATGAGAGGCGATAATTACCGAGATAATGATGAAATAAAAATGATTACCAATCAAGTATGGAAATCAATGAGTCTTCTACGCGGTGTTTTACCTGTGGAACATCATCACGTCTATCTTTTTCTTTTATCCGCATATTATGATGGTATCATTAAAAGTGTTCATATTGATTTCTCAAATGATTTGCATATGTATCTTTTTAATTCTTTAGAGAATGAACAAAGATATTCTAGGATTATGGATGTCTATAGACCAATAATCAAGAGTATTCCAGAGGAGAGACTTAATGAGGTATTGAATAATTTTACAATGTTCAGCAATGAAGTTTTGAATCTATATTTTGATGAGATTTTTGATGATTTACTTTTTAGACTAGCAGATAATCAGGGCAAATATTCTGGCGAATTTTTATTGCCTAATGAAATAAGTAAGTTTGTAATGGAACTCGCTGAAATACCTTCTCAAGCTACAGTCTTTAATCCATTTGCGGGTTTAGCTTCTTTCGCGACACATCTAAAAAATAACGAACGCTATTATGGCCAAGAAATAGTTAATTCGACTTGGGCCTTGGGAATGCTTCGCTTGATGAGACATCAAAAATACGCTAATATTGATTATCGGGTTGAAGATTCAATTAACAATTGGCCTTCTTATGAAAACTTTGATTTGGTTATTTCTAACCCACCGTTCAATTATAAGATAGATTCACATATCGCTCATCAATTTGGACAAAAGAAAATGAGCGCAGAAGCTTTCGTAATTACTAAAGGCCTTGAGTCAATTAATTACGATGGTAAAGTAGTATGTGTAACTTCTCAAGGAATACTTTTTAAAGGAGGGCAAGAAGGTAGACTAAGGCAGTATTTAGTTGACAATGGTCTCATAGAAACGATAGTGTCCCTGCCTGGAGGTGTTTTACGTCACACAGGTGTTCCGGTTTGCATTCTTGTTTTGACTAAGGGAAAAAACCTTAATAAGAGCATTAGATTAATTGACGCTGCCGATTTTGTAAAAAATATTGGAAAAGGTAATAAGCGTCTTCAAGTTGAGAAACTCTTAAATAATATTCATAAATATGGTAACTCTAATTATACAAATATCGTTTCTGCAGATGAGGTAAGAAACAATAATTACAATCTTAGTGTAAAAAGGTATTTCCTAGATACTTATAATGGTATTCCATTAAAATCCATCTTAGAAAGAATTAGTGGTATACGAGTTGGAAATAAAAGACATTTCGTAGGTAAATATGTTCGAACAAGGAACCTTAAAGATAATGATGTTTCTTATGATCTCGATATTAATGAATTAAAAACCACAGAAATTCCTTCTCACGCTATAGAAATAGCTTACGATTGTATTTTGGTTACAACTAGATGGAAAGCACTTAAACCCACTCTATTCAAATATACTGGAACACCTATATATATTGGTATAGATATTTTGGCATTAGAAATTAGTTCTACAAACATTGCAATAGATATTCATTATTTGATTAATGAGTTAAGGTCATCAAAAGTTGCTAAACAATTAGAGGCATATCAAAACCCAGGTACAATAGCGTCTATAAATAGATCTGATTTTTTTGAAATTAAAATTGAAATACCGTCTATTCAAGAACAAAGGGCTAAGGTAAAAGGTATATTAGAACTAGCTGAAAAATTTAAGTTACTTCAATTAGAACGAAATGCTTTAGTTCATGGAAAGCAAGTTTCAAGCTTTAATGAATTTGCTTCATTAAAACATTCTTTAGGTACACCTAGACAAAATATTCTTTCTAACGCTAAAAGCTTAATTCGTTTTTTTGAAAGTAACAACTCTGAAGCTTTTAATGAGGTGAAAGCATTGTACAGTAAGCGTTATGATACAAACTTAGTTGATGATTTAATTCAAATAAAGGACGATGTCAATCATATCTCTACCATTCTCGAGAAAGGAGAAAATGGGTTAGTGTTAGAAAACTATGAGCTCAAACCAACATCATTACAAGAAATTGATAAGGCATTAAGAACAACCAAAAGAGATAGAGGCAATTATAAACCTCAATATAAATCGCCACCTAATAATGAAATAGCTGGTAAAGCAGTTAATTTAAATATTACTCTTTTCAAAATACTGATTAATAATATTCTGTCAAATGCAGATAAATATGCATTTGATTCTATATCTGAAACTAATCAATTAATTATTGAATTAAAAGCAACGGATAATATTTTAGAATTAGAAATGAGAAATAACGGAAAACCGTTTCCAAAAAATTTCGATAAAGAGAAATTTATCACAAAATTTTCTACAACCAGTATGGAAAATGGTTCTGGTTTAGGAGGGTATGATATTAATAGAATTGCAACCTATTTTGAAAATCCAGATTGGGAATTAATACTGAATAATGAAGATATATTTCCTATTGTTTTTAGATTTAATTTTCCAATAATACCTATGATAAATGAGTAGAAAATATAATGTACTTTGGATAGATGATCAACACGAATCATTAGATGCTGTTCATAAAACCGCAACAGATTTTGATATTAAATTATGGCCATATAAATCAATGAATGGTGGTTGTGGGGAACTAGAAGCAAATCTTTCAAAATATGATGCAGTCTTATTAGATGCTAAATTTTTTGAAAATGAAACGGATGTACCAGGAACAGAAGATACAAGATGGGTACATCAAGCAAAAGATAGAATCCGAGATTTGGATAATACACTGGCTTATTTTGTGTTAACTGGACAAGCTAAAACATACGCATCACCTGAATTTAATAATGCTTTTCCTCACGTGTTTAACAAAGGTGTTGATGAAGATGAGGATGCCCTTTTTAATATGCTTGTAGACACTTGTGCAAATAGGGAGCTAACAAAGCTAAAACATAAATACCATAATCCATTCGAGATGTGTACTGATGCTTATTTAGGTAAGAAGCATTTTGACAGGTTACATAACTTGGTTTTGGATATTGAAAATCCAAGTCAAATTAAAATCGCTCAAGATTCTCTAACGGGAATAAGGAAGATTATTGAAGCTATATTTTCAAAATTAAATGAGATTGGGTGTATTCCTGATGAAATTATGCAAGACAAAGGATGGATTAATGGTTCTGGATTATTTCTATCAGGTAAACACAGAGATTATATTCACCAAAAAGAAATCTTACATCCTGTAATCGCCTTTAATATTTTCAAAATATTGAATATTACCCAAGACGGGTCACATAATCAAGGAAGCAACCTTGGTGTTGATGCATATATGGCATCAAATTCAAATACATTTTTATATCAAAGTACAATTCTGCTGTTACTAGATACTTTAGATTGTGTTAAGTCATTTATAGACAATAACATGGACAAAGCGACAAATCTTGCTAAATGGACAAAGGCACAAACAGCGTTAGGATCAGCTTCTATTAGAGGAAAGGTGACAAGAATTGCAGGTAATGGTTGGGGTACTTTTAAACAAGATGGGAACACCTTAGAAGTTGGTATACCACCATCTATGGTCACTTCCAATAAACTAAAACTAAATCAAAGTCTAGAAATAACGACTCAGCCAAGTTCAGACGGAACAAAAACATTTATAAAAGATATTACAGTTTAATAAAATATGATCACAGGAGAATTAAAATCACAAATAGATGCTATCTGGAATACATTCTGGACAGGTGGAATATCAAATACCATTACCATTGTCGAGCAACTCACCTATCTCATCTTTATCAAAGATTTAGACGAGACAGAAACTCGTAATGAGCGTATGGCAAAAAGACTAAAAAAAGATTTTAACCCCATTTTTGGTAAAGACCAACAAGACTTTCGCTGGAAAAATCTAAAAGAAATGGATGCACCAGCTCGTCACCAGATTTTCAGTAATTCGGTAGATGGCATTTTTCCTTTTATACGAAGTTTAGGAAGTAAGAAAAGCCTCTTTAGCACCTATATGAAAGATGCGTCTTTTGGTATAAATAAAGCGGCCACCTTAGACCAGGTCATAGAAAAACTAGAACGTGTAGATATGGAGTCACAAGACATCAAGGGCGATGTGTACGAATATCTACTATCTAAATTAGAAGGAGGAGGTACCTCTGGTCAGTTCAGAACACCGCGGCATATTATTAAACTAATGGTCGAACTAATGCAACCTACACTAGAAGATACAATTTGCGATCCCTCGGTGGGTACTGCAGGATTTCTAGTGGCAGCTAAGGAATATGTAGATAAACATTACGACATTACTGAACTAGACAAACATAAAGACCATATAAACAAACACATGTTTAATGGTACCGAGTTTGATGCTACAATGCTTCGTATTGCCTCTATGAACCTGTTTTTGCATGGCGTAGAAGAACCTAATATTATAGATGTAGACGCAGTAAGTAAAGATAATATAATAAGTGACGCCTATACGTTAGTACTAGCGAATCCACCTTTTAAAGGAACAATAGATAAAGAAAGCATTGCGCCAGGCCTTAGTAACGTTACTAAAACCACTAAAACAGAGTTATTATTTCTCGCCTTGATACTACGACAACTCAAAAAAGGAGGACGTGCAGCAGTGATTGTACCAGATGGTGTGCTTTTTGGAAGTGGTAAAGCTTTTAAAAGTATACGAAGTGAGATTGTAAAAAACCATAAACTAGAAGCAGTTATCTCTTTACCAAGTGGTGTTTTTAAGCCTTATGCTGGAGTTAGTACTGCAATCATCATTTTTACCAAGACTGATAATGGTGGTACCGATAATGTATGGTTTTATGATATGAAGGCGGACGGGAAAAGTCTTGATGATAAGCGTAATTTACTGGTAGATGAAAAAGTATTCGATGCTTTTTCTTTTGGAGATATTTTTGCAAAGGAAGCGAAAGATGATCAAGAAGATCTGCATAGTAAATTTAATCTACCCGATCTACTTGCTCGTTACCCAAAACGGAATAAAGACAAAAGAGCACGTACCGAACAATCATTTCTAGTTCCATTTAAAGAAATAGAAAAAAACGATTGGGATTTGTCTATCAATCGTTATAAAGAGATTGTTTATAAAGAAGTGGAATATGATTCACCTTCAGAAATATTGAAGAAAATTGATTCACTCAATTTAGATAGAATGCAAATCAATAAAAAATTATCAAAACTCTTATAATTGATGGCATATCTAAAAGATTTAATTGAAAAACCTATTACTGGAGAATGGGGAACAGAAGGTGAGGGAACGAATATTTTGAGAACCACGAATTTTACTAATGATGGTGTTCTTGATTTGACTAACGTTGTAAAAAGAGTTATTTCAAAAAAGAAAATTGAACAAAAGAAGTTGTTGAAAGGCGATATTATAATTGAAAAATCAGGTGGTGGTCCAAAACAACCAGTTGGCCGTGTTGTTTTCTATGAAGAAGAAGGTGTATATCTCTGTAATAATTTTACATCAATATTGAGACCTAAGAAAGATAAAGTTGAACCAAAATATTTACATTATTTACTTTATGGAAGTCATCGGTATGGAATTACGGGAATGTTTCAGAACAAGACTACAGGAATTATTAATTTACAATTAACCCGTTATATTGAAAACTTAAAAATTCCATTACCATCAATAAAAAAACAAAAACACATAGCTGGTATATTAGATGATGCTGCGACTTTACGTGACAAAACAACTCAATTACTTAATGAATATGACCTGCTAGCTCAATCTATCTTTTTAGATATGTTTGGGGATCCAGTGGTTAATCCAAAAAGCTGGAAAATTCATAAACTAAAACAATTATCCACTAAAATAGGAAGTGGAAATACACCTAAAGGCGGCAGTAAAGTATATGTAAAAAAAGGAATTACTTTTTTCAGAAGTCAAAACGTTTGGAGGAATAATTTGTTAATGAATGATATTGCTTTTATAGATGAGGCTACTCATAATGGTATGAAAAAAAGTAGTTTGAAAAAAGGTGATATTTTAATGACTAAAACAGGAAGAGTTAATACTGAGAACAGTAGTCTAGGGAGAGCTGCAATGTATCAGGGAGAAGATGAGAAAGCAAACTTAAATGGTCATGTATATCTTATAAGGCTCAAAAAGGAAGTTATAAATGAATACATCTTGTTTATTTTAACCACAAATCAATATCGTGAATATATACGAAGAGTTTGTGTAGGAGGAATAGATAAGAGACAGTTAAATAAAAATCATTTAGAAGAATTTCCAATTATTTATCCCCCGCTAGAACTTCAAAAACAATTCGCAGAAAAACTAGCTTTAATAGAGCAACAAAAAGTACTAGCCAAACAAGAGTTAAAGGAAAGCGAAGATTTGTTTAATTGCCTATTACAAAGGGCCTTTAAAGGAGAGTTGGTGTAAAAAAATAAAGAGTATCTTATAAGTATGAATTCAAATTTTAAGTTTCTTAAAGACGAGTTTGCCACCTTTCACAACAGAGCGGTCAAGGCAGAACAGTTGGTTATTACAGACCCGCGTACATCACTTATATATAGTCGTATGGCGTTAGAAGAAGCTATAAATTGGATGTATGCAAATGACGAAGATCTGGAGCAACAGCATAATACCACGCTACACAACTTATTAGTACAGACTGACTTCAAAGAACAATTCAATCACAAATTATATAATGAATTATTCATTATTAAGAGTGCAGGTAATCTAGCAGCGCATAACAAAGCTGTAAATGATATAGATTCACACAAAGCTATAGAAGCGTTATTCTATTTTGGCAAATGGTTTATAAAATCGTATGCACAAGAATCAGTACCCGACATTGGAATTTTCGATTTTGATTGCATACCTAAAGAAGGTGGAAGTGAACTTTCGCGAAAGCAAAAACAAAATTTGCAAGAGCAGCTTGATAAAGAATTAGATATCTACCAAGAGCAGCTAAAAATAAAGGAAGAAGAACGAAAGGTATTAGCAGAAGAAAACGAATTACTCAAAAGACAACTTGAATTACGACAAGAATCTTTTGTGATTAATAAAGTAGAAGCTAACGTTGAAGATGAGGTTAAACATCCACGTAACGAAGTTGAAACACGGAAATATTTAATCGATGTTGCCTTACGTGAAGCAGGTTGGGATTTAAAAGGCATAAACGATAAGGAATATAAGGTTGCCTATATGCCCAAATCGACAAACATTTCTGAGACAGGCTATGTAGATTATGTATTATGGGATGACGACGGTTTGCCACTAGCTTTGGTAGAGGCTAAACGCACGTTGGAAAGTGCGAGTAAAGGTGAAAATCAAGCACAACTGTATGCTGATAGTTTAGAAAAAATGCATGGTCACCGTCCAGTAATGTATTACAGCAATGGCTATGAGATTTTTTTATGGGATGACCAGTTCTATAAACAATCACGAAGAGTACACGGTTTCTATACAAAAGCAGAACTACAGACGGTTATGTTTCGACGTACCCATCGTAAAGATATCCGTACCGCACCTATAGATACAGAAATAGCAGGACGTTCCTATCAAATGCGAGCCATCAAAAGTATAGCAGAGCATTTTGCTGGTAATGATAAAAGTTATGGTAAATTAATAGGTACTAACAGAGGTGCTTTACTAGTATTAGCTACAGGAACTGGGAAAACTAGAACATCTATTGCTTTTTCAAAATTAATGCTAGAATGCAATTGGGCAAAACGCATTCTATTCCTAGCAGATAGAACCAGTTTGGTGGATCAAGCAAAACGAAATTTTGTAAAGCATTTACCAGAACATACTAGTGTCAATCTCTTAGAAGAAAAAGACAATCCAGATGCGCGATTTGCGTTTTCCACCTATCAGACAATGATGGGATTAATAGATCGTAGTCGTGATGAAGAAGCACGTTTTTACGGTGTAGGCCATTTCGACTTAATAATTATTGATGAGGCACACCGTTCGATTTACAAAAAATACCAAGCTATTTTCGAGTATTTCGATGGGCTTTTCTTAGGGCTTACCGCAACACCAAAAAATAGTATTGATAAAAATACATATCACATTTTTGGATTGGCAGATAAATCGCCAACAGATGCATATACGTTCGAAGAGGCAGTAAACAATGTACCCAGACATCTTAATCCCTATAAAACTATTCCGGTTCCTACCAAGTTTATGACCGAAGGTATTAGGTATGACGAGCTTTCAGATGAAGAAAAAGAGGAGTTTGAAGAAGAAATATTAGATGGTGAAGAAGCGACAGGTAACGAGTGGATTTCATCTTCAGAATTAAACAGTTGGTTATTTAATAAACCAACTGCCATAGAAACACTTCAATACATTTTAGAACACGGTATTAAAAAGCGTGGCGGTGATGAATTAGGAAAGACGATTATTTTTGCTAAAAATAGAAAGCACGCACAGTTTCTAAAAGATACTTTTATGGAACTGGATAAAGAACAGTTTGGTAACGACTATGTAAAAGTAATTACGCATAGTGAGCCTAAAGCCAAAGAGTTTATCAATCGCTTCTGTGATGAGGAAAAAGATAGATTACCACAAATAGCAATTTCAGTAGATATGATGGATACAGGGATTGACGCACCGAGTTGTGTTAATCTGGTATTTTATAAGCCAGTAAAATCCTATTCTAAGTTTTGGCAAATGATAGGTCGTGGTTCACGACTACGTCCAGATCTTTTTGGAACAGGACAAGATAAAACACATTTCTTAATTTTTGACTTATGTGGAAACTTTGAGTTTTTTAATGAAAATCCAGAAGGCATAGAAACAAGCTCACAAAAGAGTTTGACAGAGATTTTATTTGGTTTACGATTGCGTCTTGCAGAATATTTAAAGAGTAATCAGTTTAAAGATGATCATTCTCTGCAAAGTTTTAGAACTGAATTATTAGATGGCTTACATAAAGATATTTCAACATTAGATTTAGAGCGATTTGATGTAAAAATGAAATTAGAAATTGTACACGAATTTGGAAATGAGAATCGTGAGATATGGAATCATTTATCAAAACGTGAGGCAAAACGTATAGAAGATGAATTGGCATCTTTAGTAAAGCCGGAAAAAGGAGATACAGACCTAGCAAGATTTTATGACAAATTACTATTTACATTAATCACTAAAAGACTAGAAACACCTAGTAGCGAAGAATATATTAATAGCTTTATGATACCTATTTCAAAAGTAGTAGGTACATCTAGAAAGCTATTAAAGAAAACAACAATACCAGCTGTCAAATCTAAAGAAGCATTAATCAAGTTACCACTGGAAGAGGATTTCTGGAAAGTAGAAGGCATAGTTCATCTTGAAAAACTAAGAAAAGGTGTGCGTGAGCTCGTAAAATATATAGATCCAATTGACCAACGTTATGTAACTACAGATTTTGCAGATTATATTATGGAAGACAAGATTGTTGTAAGCGGTATGGTAAGCGAAAGAGATCCTATATATGCATCGTCGCCTTTTCAAAATAATGTGTATCGTCTAGAAGAATTGATACGTAAAAATGAAGATCATATTACAATATCAAGGATAAGAAAAGGCGAGACTATTACAAAAGAAGAATTGCAAGCGCTAGAGGACATTTTGTTTGCAGGTGGTATAGAAAAAGAAGCCATTGAAAAAGAATTAGGTACTCAATTTAGTCTAGTAAAATTTATCATATCATTGATGGGCTTGAGTCCTGAAAAGGTAGATGCTGCTTTCGCTAAATTTATCAATGACTTTCAGCTTAATGCAATTCAAATAGAATTTCTAGATACCATCAAGAAATTCTTAACCACAAATGGAACTATCGAGCCTAGTAAACTATATGACTCACCCTTTAAAAACTTCCACAGTATGGGTATAGATGGTGTTTTTACAGAGAAGCAGGCTGATGTAATTTTCAAAATTGTGGAAGACTTCAACCAAGCAAACTAACATTTCTCTTTATTGCTTTAAAAAACTATGCGGTTACTCTGCATAGTAAGGTCGTAGTATTGTAGTATAAATTTTAAATACAATGCAATATGGAAAAAGACTATTTAAAGTATTACCATCCACAATTTTTAATATTTCTTATTATAGGTGGATTTTTACTAATCTATTTAACTAAAGAATCGTTTGGATTATCGATATCGGTTTTCAGTATTCTTACGCTATTGATAGTAACGATTACAAAATATCTGTGGAAATATAAACCATTTAGTTGGCTGTTTTGGGTAGAAGATTTCTCTGGTAGATATGAAGGGCGATTGATATATCAGTTTCTAGATGAGAACGGAGACCTTCAAACGGGCGAGCTTGAGCACATAAAAATTGTTTCACAAACCGGAAGCAATGTAAATATCTCATCTTTTACTAAGAAAGCAGATGGTTCTATGTCTTCACCTTCTTCAAATAAAGGAATGTATATCGAACACACACAAGACGGGCAGCATTTCAATCTTATTTACAACTATCTAAATGAAGGAAGCATAGAACAAGGCTTCCCGCCACATTATGGAACTGAGGTGGTTAAATTCATTAAGGACGGAAATGAAAAGAAGCTATCTGGACGCTATTTTACAAATAGAAGTCCATACCAAACCAAAGGAGAATTCAAGGACCTAAAATGGGTAAGTAATAATAAAAATCACGATTTCTAAAATAGATAACTATGGCAGTATTAAACAAAGAGTACAATAAATTCGATAAAGAGATTAAACTCAATAGGAGTAGAAAAGATTCCTTAAAAAAAAGTAGAAAAGAACTGAAGAAAAAAATAAAAAAATGGTTCAAGGATAACAAACCAGATGAGATTCAACCTAAATTTCATCCTCAAGGTTCGTCGGAGATGGGTACTACTATAAATCCACTTCTAACATATGATGAAGATGGAAAACCTTTATTAGACTATGACACTGATTATGGCGTTTATTTTATCAAAAAAAATGATGATGATGTTAAACAATCGATTAACACTTGGCACGATTGGGTATACAAAGCAACCGAGAACCATACAGGAAAGGACTCAATAAAGAAAACAACCTGCGTAAGAGTTATTTATGCAGATGGGCATCATATAGATTTACCTATTTACTATAAAGAAGATGATGTTATTGAGCTTGCTCATAAATCAAAAGGCTGGATAGAGAGTGATCCCAAAGAATTCTATGAATGGTTTAACGAAAAGAAAAAAACAAGGTCTAGATTAGAAGCTATAGTGCGTTGTTTAAAAGCTTGGAAAAATTTCAGAGAGAACAAAAACTCTAATTTGAAATTACCTAGTGGATTTGAGCTAACGATTTTAGCAACTAATCACTACGTTGATGCAGATAACTTAGACGAAGCTTTTAGAGAAACCATAAAAGCCATAGATGAGGAATTGAATAAATATAATGGATTCAAATGCTTTAGACCTACAACACCATCAGATGAAGATGTTTTTGAAAATTATAGCGAAACTAGAAAATCAAACTTTTTATCAACACTTAAAAGCCTTAAAGAAGATTGTGAAAAGGCTTCGGAAGAAAAAAACTTCAAAACAGCATCGGAAATATTAAGAAATAATCAATTTGGTTCTAGGTTTCCATTAGGTGATGATAAAGATGAGGAATCTAAAAGTAATCATCTAAAAAGTTCTCTAGGCGCTGCGATTATTAAGCCAAAGCCATATGGATATTAGTAAAGAAATTGAAGATGTTTTAGCAAAGCATAAAGGTTTAGTTTACCACTTGGAGAGTAATTCTTTAAGTGGTGAATTATTTCTGCCAGATGGTGATAGCTACGATGTAGTCATAAAACTAGATATATATCCAGAACTGTTTCCAACGGTCTTAGAGTTTGGAGGACGCATTCCAAATAAATTGGATAGGCATATCTATACTGACTCAGGTTCTTGTTGTTTTACTACCGCGGCAAAATCTCAGGTACTTTTAAAAACCAAAATAAAATCTGTACTAAATTTTATTGATGAGATTGTAATTAGGTATTTCCAGAACAATTCATACTATGAAATCAATAAAAAGTATTGCTATGATGAATATGATCACGGTTCAATGGGAATAGTTCAATCATATAAGGATATTTTAGGCATAAATGATGTCAAGAGTATTGGAAGATTAGTGTTACAAAGGTTGCAAAATAAAAAACTAAGTATCAGGGATTTATGTTATTGTAATTCGGGTCAGAGTTTGAAAAAATGTAATGATGGTAAACATTGCAAAAATTACCGTCATTTTAGAATGATTGATAAAAATGTATTGCACCGCGATCTCTTACATTTCCAAAGTATATTAAAATAAACGTATTATGGAACAATGATATTTTATTTTTAACTTGCTGGTTAAAGTTCAATAAAACGATTGTCTCAATGATAATACTTAAGATATTAGCGTTTATTATAGGAGGAGTAATATTACTTGCTTTTTTCCTATTAGGATTAATTAAGTTGTTAGGCTACTTGGCTGATTGTGGTGCAGAAAGAAAAGGAAAGAAATATTGTGAATTACATGGATACGCATTTAAAAAAGTAGAAGCATTTCCTAACCACTATGGGTTATATTTCAAGAAAGATGAGATGCATTTTTATGCAAGTTTTCATTATGAAAGAGATAGATCACTTACTTGGATGAAAGGTTCCCCAGAGGAGAAAATAGAAGTACGATTAAAAAAGAAAGAAGAACGAAAAAATAAAAGTAAAATTCAATAAACTCATTATAAGATTTTAGATATTTTTCATATATTACTTTACTCCAACCACTTAACTTTTACATTCAAACTACCCCTTTATAGTCATAGTTGATATTTTAAATTACTAAGTAACTATCTATGGAATCAACAATAATCTATGAGGGTCAATTTTTAAGGATTACATTTGAACGTAACCATTGTCTATTTATACAATCTTGGAAAACAACTCCTGAATCTATGCACTCTTTCAAAAATGAATTATTGGCTTATGTTGCATATTATAAAAAACATAGACCTACTAAGTCCCTGTGGCTTCAACAAAATTTTGATTTACACATTGATGATGATACAAAAATCTGGATTGAAAATCGAGTTAATATTCCTTGTAAAAAATATGGGAATCAAAAACTGGCTTTTGTAGTTTGTAAAGACCTATTAGTTCATCTCAATATCATTGAAACTTTTGATAAAACAAAATCAGTTATTGTGCCCAAACACTTTACTACAGAAGAAGAAGCTAGATTGTGGTTTGATCAGAATGTTGAGTTTCAAAAAGACATTAAACCCGAAATACTTGCAGATACTAAAGTAACATTGAATCAGGTTGATAGAAAAGGGAATTGTATTATTAATATCAAGAGACCGGCTACTTCAATTACTAATACCATTAGATCTTTTAAAGGATTACTTGGGCAAAAATCTTTTACTCATAGAAAAAAGGAACTCTTTTCTTCTCTTACAGTCCGAGAACAACAAATTTTGTTTTTATATGCATCTGGGATAAAACACAGAGAAATTTCTTCTCAACTCTGTATTTCACTCTACACTGTACGTACACACTGGCGAAATATAAAGCGAAAACTTGAGATCAAATCTTTCAAAGATATTATGCAATATGCCCAAGCATTCCAAAGCCAAACTACTCAAAATACTCAGTAGTGGGTATTTTTTACATTTTCTTTAATTTCTACTTTTGAATGAGTAATCCTTTATAAAACATATCTTAAAGAGTAAACATTAACTCTTAACAAAAACTTATTTCAGTTAGTTAATGATCGATTTTAATTTCTAAAAAGTTTTAATCATGAAAAAAAATAGCAGCTTTAACCTTATTAATTTCCTATTCATTTTATTCTTTTTACTTCATCTCAAGATATTCTCACAATTTGCTAGCTGTGATGTTATTTTACAGAATGGGATTTATAACAATTATGAATATTTTGCTTCAATTGAATATGACTTAAAAATTAAAGAAATGTTTTGCAACAGTGTAAATAATTCTTCAAGTGAGTCAATTTTTGCTTCTTTATCAGGAGGTTTGCCTGTGACAGAGATAAATACTATTATCGGAATAGACGTTGGAATGAGTTGGTCCCAAAAAAAACATGAATACAGTAAATTTTGTGCATCAAATGAATACGATGAAAGATATAGATTAATGATTAAAAGTAATAAACAATTGATTGATGGTAAAATTGTCAGGGCTTGGTCTAAATGTGTTGAAAATTCAAATTATAACAGTAACTATGGAATTCTACCAAAAAAAATATCCCCTGCTTATGGAGGTTCCTTTAATAAATTCACTGTCCAGCTAATTAACAGAAGTCCAACAGGGCAGTGGAGAATTACTTCGATAGCTCCAATAGGTTTAGAATGCTATACCACAATTAATGGGCAAATAACAAATGTTCTTGATCAAAAGGCTAAGTTTAATAATAGAGTAGCAACGTTAACATGCAACAAATCTTCGGAACAATTAAATGAGATGATTGATTTAACTATTGACAGTGATGTAGGTTCCGGTCCTTCGATAAAGATTCCAGGGGATTATAAAACTTTTTCTAGACTGGAAAGCAATATTGCAACCGTTAATAATAAAACAAGCGTTCTCGCGGGTGATTTGAGGTCTACTCAAATGGATTATAAAGCGACTAGTAATAGTTTTCTTGGTTCACAAATATCCAATATCAACAATAGATTAAAATCTGGTGAACAAGATATTATTATAATAGACAGTGGAAGAGGACGTAGCGGACAAACAATACGGCATTGTCCTGATGGATATTATGTTGCAGGTTTGATAGAAATAGACGAAGATGGAGGGAATTTTTGCACTACATGCATTTCGAGAGTACAAACTATATGTAGAAAGTTTTCGCCTAATGCGAGTAGAGTTATTAATACTGATATTGTTAAAACCGAAAAAGTTTATGGAAACAAGCGGAACTAACAAATAATGTGATTGCTTTCAAAAAGGGATATTTAATCAAAAGTTCAATAAACCGATTCTAAAATTTTAGGACGTTATCCAAGGCTTCATCTGCATCTTTATGAATAAAATTCCCTTGATATCCAATTGTGGTAGATAAATGGGAGTGACGGTATAGTTTTTGTAACATGTGCGGAGATATTTTATCACCAGCAATATTTCCAAATGAGTGACGAGCAATGTGAGTTGTTATTTTTTTATCTATTTCTGCTAGTTCTGCAATTTTTTTCAGATTCTTATTGAATTTTGAAATAGCGGTATTGGTTTTTCTATAAATGTCCTCTGGGTCTTTTTGATTGGCTTTTTTCAACTCAGGAAAAATATAATCATTAAAAGATTTTTTTTCATTTTCATAATCATGCAAAATGGAAATGATTTTTTCAGGTAATTTTAATGAGTCAACTTTATTGTTTTTCCCCATTTGATAAATAATTCTTCCGTCTCTAATTGAACTCCATCTCATTTCTAATACATCAGAAATCCTAATTCCTGCGAGATAGAAGGAAAACAAGAATACATTTCTAGTATGATAAATAGAGGTTCCTTTTTTTAAATTTAGATCCTCTATCGCTTTGATTTCATGATCTTCCAAGCCTATTTTGATAGTTTCAGGAAATTTTATCTGTATTTTACCTTTACCAAAAGGATAGCTTTCTGGCTTAATAATTCCTTCTTTTATAGCAATATTATAGAGCGTGCGAATCAATACAAAAACGTTCATAACAGTTCTTTCAGAAACTCCATGATAAGAAATTAGATAAATCTTTAGTTTTTTTAAAAAAGAAATGTCAATCTCATTAAATGTTAAGCTGTTACTTTTATAAAATTCCTTAATGCGATTGATTCTACTTTTGTCAGATTTTGCTCTTTTAAGCTTTCCAGTTTTTTCTAGATTTTTTAAGTATTCATCAGATAACTCAAAAAAGGTTTTGTTTTGATTTTTGTTTTTAATAAATGAAGTAATTTGTTTTGCTGTAAAGACCTTTTGAGTAGATTCATATTCAAAAATTAAATCTTCTACTTGATCATATTTTTTCCTAATCAATCTATTGAGTTGTGGGTATTTTATATGTGAATTTTTTACTTTGTCTTTTTGATCATTCCAATCTTTGAGCTTTATATTGTGACCTAAATATAAATAGCTCGTTTTTCTATTGACAGTAACTCTTATAGCTAGGCGATAAATTTTATTTCCTTTCTCTTGTTTTGGATGCAAAACTGTTTTAATTGAAGCCATTTTTGTATCTTATTTTGAGCTAAGATAAATAATTTAGATAAAACGTGGGTAAAACATAGGTAAAACATTTGGGGTGTTTTCAAATGATTTTAATACACATTGATAATAGTTGAAGTGCCTATTTATCTATATTTAATAGGGGTTTAGTGTTTTTTAGTGTCACTTAAAGTCTAAATATCATAGAACTTAAAATCCAATGGCCATTAGGCCGTGCGGGTTCAAGTCCCGCCTTCAGTACATAAGAGAACCCCTTGATTTATCAAGGGGTTTCTTTGTTTTTAGACTTTTCTGAGTTCCCTCCTTTATATTTAATTGTTGTGCGTCTTTAAAATGAATAATCGTGTACCTATACTACATGCTTATCTCAAATCTAGTACATTGCATTAATAAATTATTTATTATGAAATTGAACTTATTGTCTTGTGATGCTCAGAGACCAGATAGAAGAGCGATAGCCAAATGTATTGCAGAGATTTCATCTAACATTGATGAATCCTTGTCGAGGGAACTTACAGATATACTCTTAGAAGGAGACGCTGTAGATATTGAGATGGAAGATAAAAACTCTGGTTCTGCTTTAAGAGCTTTGCGAAAACTAAGTATTGACTACGAAATTATAGAATGAACCAAACCTCCTATTAAAAGCCCTAGCTAGCCCAATACTTAAAAGTTTAAATAACCGATGAATTCAAACTTAAAAGAAAAAATTATTCGAGTTTGCGATAGCAAAATTGAATCAAAAGGACTGAATGTCGGACTCTCATTTTATGCGTTTTTTTCAAATAAAAATGACAACCCAGAATTATTAATGGAGGCTGCAACATGGTGGATCCTGGAGAATAAGCTTGATCACTTTGAAAAGGCAATTAAAATCAGAGAATTAGTCAAGTCTAAATAACCGATGGAAAAAGAATGCTATTTACATTATTCTATACTAAAATATTGGTGTTTGTATGAAAATGACCCTTTTTTAACTCTCCTAGAAAAGTAGTATTCGTTTTCTGATCAATGTTAAATTCCTAAGGTTCAACATCCAAATATTGGGGAGGTATTTCTGAGGTTAACCAAACATTTTGTTCGGTTTTATAAAATTTCCAACCTTCTTTAATTAGTTTTTTTGTATCCACTTCTATGATAAATGGTTTACCATGTCTAGCACCCACTTCTTTGGCCATAGCCATGGTTTCAGACAAGTGAACATATTGTCTTTGTTTAGATTTTAGTCCACTGCCCAGAATGCTTTCTAAGAATTTGGTGGCGGTTCCATGATATAGAATCTCAGGAGGGGTTTGAGGTTCTAATTCCTGAAGGATGGGTATGGAGTGTCCATGAGTAGCTTTTATTTTGTTGTTTACCTCATCGATTTTCCATCGTACTTTGTCAAAGCTATTGCTTAACTCTATTAAATCCCTTTGGGTTGATTCTATATTGTTTGCTTTTAAAGCAGCCAATATATCTTCGATACTTCCCCATCCGAATTCATCTAATACGATATTACCATCCTCGGGTTTATGTCTAAGCCAATAGCTTATCAGTTTGCTTATTTGTGTCTGGGTTTTGTTCATTTTAACTGACTTAATATTCTATCATTTAAAATTTCAAGTTCAAGTTTTTCTGATTTTTGGCTATCTTCAACTTCCATTCCTAATTGAGAAGGAAAAATATTCCATTTCTTTACATATTGCTTACCTAAACTCATAATTAAATCTTGAAGTTTTCTCCCTGATTTTAATTCTGTATCTAACCATTTTTCAAATTGTGAGTTTGATACTGAATCTACTGAGAGATTTATATAATACTTTGGAAAATCATCTTCATAAATTATCCATTTACCCAGATTTGCTCTAAATATTTTTGCAATATTTCTTGCGTCATCAATACCCCTATGGTGAGTACCCTCTAGCTCAAGTTTTTCCTTTTTCAATGCACCACCCATTCCGATAGGTTTTCTTAAATTCTTGATTTTGGCATATTGATGTTTTAAACTAATATGATGATCTAGCCAATCTGTATTTAGGTTATGCAACTCACAATCTTTTTCAAATTGCATTTTGTCATAAAATCCCCAACTGCATAAAATATATGATTCATCGAGATTAATCCATTTTTTGAATCTCTCGATTACCTTATCATACGTATCTGCTTTATCAATTTCGTTTTGAGTTATAGTAGTTAACTCTATACAGAAATCTGATAAAATCGGGTTACGTTTTGGTTTGATGAATTCACAGAACTCACCTAGAGATTCGCCTCTCTCATTTATTTTGACGGCACCAATCTCAATAATCTCATTTTGTTTGTTTATGCTCCTGTCTTTCCAACAGGTTGCTTCTAAGTCTAATATGATGTAGTTCATTGGGTTTTAAAATAAATTTCCCTGTTCATAGGCTCTAATCTGTTTCTTTAACAATCTTGTCTTGATTGATAATAAATAACTCTTCAGGAATCTTCTTTTTTGTTATTTTGGTTGCTTGTGATACTGATTTAAACATTCCTTTATAAAGATGTTCATTACGAATACTAATTGCTTTAGATTCTTTTACATATAAATTCCAAAATCCAGAAGTGTAATTCTTATATTTTTTGTAATTCAGTTTGTATTTAGGGTTAAAATAATGTTTTCCATCAGTTACCCTAAACATTGAATTAGAATCTGTAGATTCATATTTCAAAGTAATTGATTCACACATTTCATCGAGTACCTTTTTTTGATCATTTACATTTCTAGAAATCTGTATCAACTTGCTTTTGTTGTCATCCAATGGGTATTTATATATGGTGTCTGATTTTTCATATTCAACATAGGTATACCCTTCATCCAAAAGAACAATTGTTTTGCTCCAACCAAGTTCGCCTTTTGAATTATACGTCATAATATACTTATCTTCTTTTACATATGCATCAAAGGAGTCACCCATTTCTCTTTCAAGAATAGATACTGAGATGTTTTTATTCAACACTTCATATTCAATTTTATAATTAAGTTCTCCTTCAAAAAAATCTTGTGCACTTAAGTGAAAGGTAACGGAAAAGAATATTATTTGGATTATTAAAGATGTTTGCTTCATGTTAATTATTTATGGGTAGAATTGATTTTCTTTTCATCAGATTCATTTGTCATATAAAACCGTCTTAAAAAGACATATGTCTTATCTTCCTAATTAGTACGCTAAATTACAATATCTCAGTTTCATTTTTTGAAACTAGAGGATTTTGAGGTGGTTTTTTGAAAAAATTATACATTTCTATTGCATAGATCAATTATATAAAAGATATATATCCTTGATTTTTTTGTTGGTCAATGGATGCAAGTCTTCATGAAATATCCTGTAGAATACAGCCATATGTTCTATAAATGACGATGTGTTTAGTTTGTTTTTTCTTTTTTTGAAGTAGTTATCTAACCGTATAGTTTTTGTTTGAGTTAGTTTATCATCTCAAATATATGCTTGGCATTTATCTGTAAACAAAAAAATCTAGTCGAGATTTATAAAATTCGTGTACTAAATGTCTACTGATAATAGAAAGCATGTGTTTTTTTGGAAAAACTCCATTATATTGGGATAACATCATTTATTTTTAACAAAAATTCTGTTTCTATCTCCAATGAAAATTATTCAATTTCAGTATTTTAAAAATTATTCTAAACTGTTCCTACTGGGGGTTTTTATAAATCTCTCTTTATTTGGGCAAAATAATTCTGATAACGCTGAACTATTAGAGATTCTAAATGAAATTGATCAAAAGCTCGACAGTCGAGATTATGATAATGCTAATTTGCTAATAAAAGAAATCGAAAATGATTTTAAAGAATTAAGTGTTGAGAATAGGTTTGCAATAGACCTTAGAATTGCTCAAATACAGTATTATGCTGAATACAATGAACAAAGTATTAATCTTCTATTGATCAACTTAGAAAAACTAAAAACAATGGATAGCTCTCTATTATATTATAAGTATAATACCTTTTTGGGACAAGTATTCAAAACATCTGAAAATTTTAAAAAAGCCATTGTATATCACAAACAAGCGTTATCTAATGCTGAAAAAAGAAATGATACTCTAGATATTATTTTTAGTTGCTTAAAAATCGGCAGATGTTTTTACAGAGTAGATTATGTTCGTATTCCAGAGTATTACAAAAACGATAAAGATAGTGCATTGTTTTACTATAACAAGGCACTTCAATTTCCTGAAACGCCTGAGAACAATCGTTTATTTACGAGGATATATGATAATCTTGGTAGAATGGTATTAAATACTGGAAATGTTAATGCTGCCGAAAAATACACAAACAAAGCCTTAACAATAAATAAAAGCATAAATAATTCTTTTGGAATTGCTGTCTCTTTGAGTAATTTAAGTAACATCTATCATTATAAAAAAGAATATAAAAAGGCTATTGAATTTGCTGAAGAGTCCAACCTTTTTATAGAAGATAAATCACTAAGTATAAAAAGAGATAATCTTGAATATATTGCTAAAAATTATGAAAAACTTAATGATTATAAAAATGCCTCTCGTTATATAAACGAAGCTTATATTATTTCAAAAAATATATCTAAGAATACTTTAAGAAAGAAAATTAATACTATAGAAGCAAAATATAATGTAGCAAGAGAAAAACAGTATACCCTAGAAGAAAAGAATAAACGCTTAAAAACGCAATTACTATTATACAGCGTACTCTTTTTAAGTGTTATATTGATAATTTTTGGAGGATTTCTTTATTCAAGAAATAAAAACTATAAAAGACGGTTTGAAGAATTAATAGCTAGCCAGCAAAATAAAATTACTATGGATACTATAGAGACAAATCCAAAAAAAGCAACTCAAATTCCACCCGAAATTATTGAAAATATTTTGAAAGGATTGAATGCTTTTGAAGAAAAAAAAGAATTCCTTGAAAAAAACATTACAATGCGTGATATAGCAAAACATCTCAATACTAATTCTAGTTATTTATCAAAGGTTGTAAACTCATATAAAAACAAGAATTTTACTTCTTACCTTAATGAACTTCGTATACAACATGCGGTAAAGGAATTGACTCAGAACAAGGAACTTCGTTTGTATACAATTGAAGCAATTGCAGATACTATGGGATATAATAATGGAGAGTCTTTTGCTTCTGCCTTTCGTAAAATAACAGGTATATATCCTTCATATTTTATAAAGCAACTACAAAAGCAGTCATCTTAAATATTAATTATAAAACAAAGTTTGAAATGTATTTCATTACTTATATTTACACTAGTAATAGTTTTAATTTGACTTGTTAAATTGATGATTACTCTTTCAGTGAAAAAGAAAACGTTATTAGCTAAATTTTTCAAAATGACTAAATCTAAGTTTAAAACGATTGATGACTTGTTCTTTCATGAAGATGATTACTTGCAAGTAGAAATAATACCTAAAGGAAATTTTTTTCATAAAAGTAGAAATATTTCTAAATCAGAGTTTGAATTAAATGAACTAGGAATTAGTAACGCTTCATTTCGAGAATCTCATAAAATTCCAACACAAGAAATAGGAATAAGCAAAGATTATTTGGTTTCTACTTTAGAAGAATATGCTCTTGTGAAATTTAAAAATATATTTTCTGGATATGGCTCCAAAACTAATATATTACGAAAAGATATTATATCCTATGGTTATGAGGATTATGCTATTCTTTTTGATTATAATCAAAATATTGTTCAGAATATATGGTTAGTGTTTAATCCAAAATTAAAACATCCCCTTTATGGTTATGTAAACTTGACAAAAGTACTTTTAAGTCTTGGAGAAAAGTTTGATTTAATGCTAGTTGATTGGAATGAAGACGTTATCATTAACTTAAATTTGGAAGAAAAAATAATTATTTATTTAAATTCTATATAAAAGACTCCCTAAACTAGTTAGAGAGTCTTCGTATATTTAATTTTTTCCGTTTATTACTTTAGAACCATACGGATAAGTATTTCTGTATCCAGAGTTTTGTTTGCCAATTCTAAGACGGATAGCATCTCCCCATGTTTCAGGAATACCTTTTTTGGTTGTAAACCTTTCAATTAGGTTTTTAGGTAATAAGTCATTTACATTATGAATAATTGCTTTTACATTAATACCTGCTTCATGAGCTGCTAAAACTCGTGTATTATCTATTGTAGTTAAACCTCCATCTGACATACGAACCAAATCAATTGGATCTCCTTTCCAACCACTTTTCCTCATACTATTTATTAGTGTCTCTAAACCATTAACCGAGCTCTGACTAAATCGTATTAAGTTTGTAGGCACTTCTATTCCTCTTACTAAATTTCTTGCTTTTATAACTCTATATATCCAAACACCTCCTTGAAAAACTTTAACAGCAGCCCATTCTCCCATTATAAACAAAACAGCTTGACCAAGAGCTTCATCCGCTTCTGCAATATCTTCTTCCGTAGGGTTAAATGCATCTCTTCCGTCCATTGCTGCACCAAAACCTCCATTAGGCACTGCATAACCCATAGCAAGACCGGCTCCTGGACCCATTTTTCTTGCTGCTTGAAGCCTTTCTTTAGGGGTCATATCCTTCCATTTTTTCCTTCCACAACAATCTCCTTCTATACTGATCTGTTCTAATTCTCCAAAATAAAGTGTACCGCCTGAGTTATTAACAAGATGTATTGGTGTAAACCCTACTCCTTGCCCAGGAGCATATCCTGTAGCACTATTCCAAATAGGTACATAATCTCCATTATGGTCATTAACAGCATCCCAGTTGATATAAATAGTACGTGTTGCGCTAGCATTACTATCTTTATTATCATCCCTATTATCTCTATTTCTAGCAGCACCTCTGCTTCTATGACTATTTCCTCCACTAGGATCTGCATAATAGACCGGGTTATTATCAAACGCATTATAAGTAGATAACCCATGATGTATTACAGGATCTTGTCTATTCCATCTGGCAGTCATTGGATCATAAGAACGTAATGGCATTTCATACCAGTTGAGTCCTAAACCTTCTTCAAGTTCGGTATTGTTGTATTTATATTGGTGAGAACGCCCATTGATCATACCATTATATCCCTTGTGCTTTAATCCAAAAGGATAATAATTACTTTCTTCTATAATCTCTTCTTGGGTGATGTTGCCATCAGCATTCTTATCACTATAACTTAAACGAATGTTTCCTAAGTGGTCTGAGTATTGATAGACATAGTTAAATGATAAGATTGCCTCGCTACCGATCTGAGTTACAGGTTCGATATATCCTTCGGGTTGCCCCATAAACTCTAGCTGCCCGTTTTTATATTGTGCAGCAGCATATTCGGTAGTAGTAATGATACCGCTATCATTAAGGATCTTTTTTAGCTTGCTTCCTCCAGCATCGTAGATATATTCGATCGTTTTGTTGGTATCATTCTCAAAGGTAATTTTAACAGGTAAATCCAGATGGTTATACTCGATACTGGTAATCCCTTTGTTCTTATCTACCGTGATACTACCATTTTGGTCATATTCATAATCATTACCTACGGTATTGCCATCTTTAAATCCAAAGGTGGTATGGCCGGCATCCGTTACACTTAATAACTTATGCCCTGTAGCTTCATAGGTATAGGATAGTTTATCCATCTCTCCAAAAGTAGTGGCATTGGTATCTGTATGTCCTTTTCTGTGTAACGATTGTATGTTACCCATGTTATCGTAGGTAATCTCGCTCAAGTCATACTTGCCATCATTACTGATCGCTTGGGTTAATCGATCCAGAGCATCATATTGGTAGCCATACGCTCTTTGGGTATGGTCGTTGGCCGTTTTCCAGGTGATCTCGCTTATGTTACCGTTATATAGGGCCTTTGCTCCTAGATTTTCGGTAGGTTTGTTATAATGGATCTCGTAGCCAAACAGATCTCCGTTAGCGGTATCCTCGTCATTAATCGCCGTTAACCAACCGCGTATGTTCGTTTTGTAATCTACATGCTGCAGGCCACCTCCAACATTTTTGGCCACCAATTGCCCAAGATTGTCATACTCGTTACTGGCAATTACTTCTTCGGCCTGATCATTGATTTGTTGGGTTTGAGTGAGTACCCTACCCATATGATCATATGTAAAGGTATCGATGGTTATAATCGCTGCATTGCTGCCTTTGATATGTGTACTTGTACTTTGGGTCACTTTTCCTGCAAAATCTAAATGAGTTTTTATAATATCTACCGTACTTAGATACTCATTTTTGCTGGCTGCATAAACAGGTCGTGCTTTTTTATCATAGTAGGGTATTGTTGTGGTCCAATTGTTGGTGCCTAACACTCGTGTTTTGCCCCCCGTAGGTAAGGTTTTAGTACGGTTGGTTATCGGCTCACCATAGACTGTGCCCGGGTTAGCAAGCTCGGTTGGGATATCAAAGTTATAATCGTCATAATAACTAATGCTATGCAGCTCGATATTAACCGTTGGGAATGCTGTATTGCTATAATATACGGTAGTCCCTGCTATATCGTTTGCCGCCCTTCGTTGCTCCGATAGGGTAGTGATTGCATTCACCTCTTGCTGTAGTGCTGCCCGATCACGAGTATCGGTATACATCCCGCTATAGGCACCTCTACCCAAGCCATCATATTTGGTAAACAACCATTGGCTTTTTGCCTTCATGATTTCATCCTGAGTCAATACAGGTTGGTTAAGCTCGTTATATACGATATACTCCCGTCCCTTTCCTGGGTCTTTCTTTTCGATCAAACGGTTGCGCTCATCATATTTGTATTGATATATCAGTTCGCTAAGTTCTTCGGCAGAGATCCGATCGGTAGTATTTACCTTAGTTGGAATCACGTAAGTAAGATTACCATAATCATCATAGACGTTGTAGGTATCTATACTCTCTTCATTGTTGTAGGAACGACTTAGCACAGTTCTACCATTTTTATCAGTAAAGCTCTCTGCGGTTTTGTTCTTGCCATCGGTAGCGGTCCAGTTTTCGTTTTTAATGATACTCTTGCTTAGCTGTCCTACCGCATAGCTCCCATTGGGTACTAGTGTAGGAACACCATCTGTTATCACCACATCAAAACGCAGTACTTCTGATGCTGTGTTAAGACCATATTCAGATTTTACGGTATGCTCATTGGTGATATATTCGTTATACTCTTTAATATATTGGATAGGACTAAGATCGTAGGTGCTTCTTATCTTTACTCCGTTGGTTAAAGGTCTTGGAGTACCACTTATTGGAGTAATGGTAAGATAATTGTTTTCGATACTCACTTTGTAATCGACAAGGATATCGTTTACATCAGTCAACTGTCCTAAATCTGCAAATTCGATTTCAGGGTAGATATCCAGTTTTCTAAGCTTCCCAATCGGCAATGCCTCGAACCCTAATTCTGGTTTTGCCCACATCCATAACTTAAGTTCTGCATTGTTTACCGTAACTCCAACATGATCCTCTAAATCAATAAGTCCTGTTGTTGACACTGGGCCAGGGATATTAAAAAATTCTGTAGCCGGCCAAGCCTTAGTATAGACCATGTCTGTCGGAAAACTGGCATATACTGGGTCTCTATGGCGTTTATATTCCCAAGCCCTACCCGGTGCCGCTTGTTCTTCTACCCGATTAAGCGGAGAGGCTTCCAGAATGGTCTCGCTATAAGCGTTCACCTCTTCTACCGGTACTCCAGCAAAATCATCGGGATACTTGTTTTGGTAATAGGCGTTGATATCCTGATGAATATTGACTTCCCTGTAACTTCCCGGTACTCCTGTGGCTTCAAAAGGCAAATATTGCTTCGTTTGCCTACCCAAGCCATCATACTCTATATGAGAAATGATATCGTTATTGCCCGTTGAAGCATTGATGGCATTTTGCTGTATGGGCCTTCCCAATCCATCATAATAAGTAATGGTCTGGATTTTTTGATCTTCGGGTGCCGTCTCTAAAGCATTGGCTGAAGTAAAAGGCTGTAATGCCTGTACTGCCATGACATAGTTTTGATCCTCAGACGGGACTAATCCCTGGGCATAGGTAGTGCTTATCGTAAACAGCAGCCCTATGATATATAATGTGTTTTTGATTATGGTATTCATCAAGGTATATGTTTTATGTCTTTGTTTCATCTTGTGGTGGGTTTGGGGTTATTGGTTGGTATCAGGGACTATAATATCTGGTCCACCGTCACCGCCGCCTCCAGAGCTGGTACATTCTGAGTCTCCTATACTAAAAGTTCTGGTCGTAGAGGGATTATTGCCAGTGATGTTATCGGTGATAATACATTTTACAGTTTCCGATCTCGGACCGCTACATCTCAGCGTAGTAAACAAGCTAGACGAGTTTCCTTTATAGCTTCCGTTGACATACCATTTATAGTTATAACTACCGGAGCCACCTCCTGCTTTGGCCAATAGTTCTAATTTTTTGGTTCCGCTTGGTGAGCTATGGCGCCTGGTGGCAATAGAAGCTGTCCAAAAACTATCATGCACATTCATTGTCGTAGAGATCGTTTTAGCATCTCCGGTCTTAGTATCTCGTACCACGCACTGTATGTTTACATTACCGTAATAGTTATAGTTCATATAGAGTCCGAAGGATTTTTGGCTGCTGGTATAGGTCGCAGCACGGCCACTAATGGTCCAGCTATAGGTATAGCTTCCTGATCCTCCACTTGGAGTAATGTTAAATGAAGCCGTTTTCTTTACCTCATGTTGTGAAGGTTTTGAGATCTGTCCAGAAGCACTGGATAACGGAGCATAAATACTAATCGACTTATTCACCACCTTGGTTTTACTGGTAATGGTATCGGTGATCGTAAGCTTTATCGTAGCCATACCCACAGCACCTCCTGCTTGCAGGCTAATGTCTTTGGTAGTAAAGTACTGGGTGGCACTCCCTGGTTTAGTGACCTCCCAACGATACGAATAGCGCTCTGAGCCTCCTGTAGTGGTAGACTGTATTTGCATACTGGTATGGGTATACATCCAGTTTTTATCTGATGTGATACTAGAAACTATAGGATCATACTGTATCCCGCTATCGTTGTAATAATATTTATTAATAATATTATTCTCGGCATCTCGTGTGTGTAATAAACGATACAACCCATCATATTCGGTATAAGTAGTATATCCTCTTGGATCAGTTGTACTAGTGAGTCCGATCAATGGATCATAGGTATAAGTAGTGACTATTGCATTGGGTAAAGCATCACGTAGCGCATCTAAGGCTTGCCTTAGCACACCTTCTGCACCAGTATACTCTAAAGTGCGATCGATATCAGCATTGGATTTTGCTTTAAGATCGGCTACATAACCGCCCACCTGATCATAGGTTGCGTTACCGATCTTAGCAATCGGGTATAGATCGTTATATCCCCAGATATAGACTGTATGAGGGCCTTTCCCCTGGGACACTTCCAGAGCATTTCCTTTGGCATCATATTTATGATAAATCGTCTGATCTTTTAGTTGGGCGCCTTCTTTGGCTCCTTGTATGACAGAAGGTAAATAGTATCCCTCTGTAGTGGTATTAAAATTAACGATGGCCGTGGCCTGTTTTTTAGGCCCAATAAAAGTCTCCGTCTTGACCGGCGAAGCCATACGATGCGCACTTACCAATTGGGTATTATTGATATCCGGATGATACGGGTAGTAATAGTTCGATTTCTGTATCTCCCCTTTAGAGTTCGTTTGGGTTTGCCCGATCATTTGGTGATACTCATCATACAGATATTCTGTAGTATTTTCTGAATATTGTGTAGGATCGATATCCGAATAGGTTCGACTGATCACTAGCTTTTGTAGCGGTTGTATGTTGGTTTCTTTATAGGCTTGTATGTAGTACAGCTTATTTTCATCAGCTGCAGCCGTACCTACGCCTTTGGTAAATTCTGTTAAAACTCGGTGCAAATAACTGCCTTCTAGTACACCACTTCTGCGAATCAATTCTACGGTATAGTCCTGATACTCTGACTGAGTACGGTCGACATAATACTCTCGGAAATCATACATTAAATAGGGAAGCCCAAGATATGGTATCGAACCTGCATCAAGTTGCCTTTGAAAATATTCATTCAGCGGCATATCGCGTTTGATCCCCTTACTAGAACGTACTTTAAGCCCATAGGGATAATTAGGATCTAATGAATGTCCGAATGCATCTCTATCCATCTGCACCGGTACATACTCATAGCGTTGCTCGGTAAGTAATTGTTCTGTTGGTTGCGGATTACCATCGATATGTTTATAGGTACGGATCGATTTAATTCGGATATCCCCCTCTACTTCTCCTTTTGGAACCTCATTATGTCCTACCGAATCACTAAAGTCTTCGATATTCTCAAACACCTCCGGAGCTTCAAAAGTATAGACCGTTCTTCCGTTATGGATCGCTTTGACAGGATCTGAGGATACGATGCGCTCACTCACCTGTGCATAATAAATAGGTTTGGCAGGGCCCACATAATCTCCACTGCTTGCATTGCGAACCACCGAATTGATTTTGGCACTAGAGCCTAGTTCTTCTTTGCTATAGTCGTATTCTTTTTTGGTGCATGCACTGGTAGCACCTCCACAATTTTCTATGCTCTTTACTCGAATACCGCCATACCCTTGATGATATGAATTCAATTCGTAGGTAATCTCAGTTTTTCCACCACCTTTACCAGTAATGGTTTGTAAAGCCCCTTGCACGGTTCCCCTAAAATTCGGATAGTCACTTATTACGGAACCAGAATCACTCGAAAATAATTGTCTTCCTGCATAATATCCCCATTTATCCATCCCCGAAGTAATTTCTTCTTTATCAAAATCAAAATCAGGAATGTCATATGGATCATTCTGATCGTAATAGTCAAACCTAACCTCTAACTGATCGTTCTTTTTGATCTCGGTAAGTAAACGTCTCGATCGCTGGGTAAAGAAATCATATTTGTTAATCGTATTGTTATGAAAATCTTTAAGGGCAATACGGTGATACTGGTGGTATATTCCTGAAGTCCCAGGTTTACTGATAAAATCCAAAGACCCTTCAGCAAAGTTGATTTTGGTGAGTACTGGGGTGGTCACGTCCACATCCATACGAACATGGGGATAGATATAAGGATCTGTCTTAGGATCATCTCCTTCAAAATCTTGATCAAATAAAAACTCTGAAGCTCTTGATTTTAGGGAATACGCTTTAGGCACAAAAGCTTTTCTTCTATCGGTTTGATTTTGATACTCAAAGGTAATCTGCTGTGTCGTATTAGGCGGTTGGATGCTGGTCAGGTACCAACTACGCGTGTAGGTTTCATAATCTGCATCTGCTACAGGATTTACTCCTCCTAAAGGAAGGAAGAGCATCGTAGGTTCATAGGGATCAAATATTTCTTTGGTGGCAAAAATGTATTTTACCCCTTCGGCATCGATTACTTCTATCTGATCCCAACTAAAGGATACTTTTACATTATGATGAGATAAAAATACGGGTTGCCCATTGTTCCCGATTTTAAACGAAAAGTTTAAGGCTCCCGCATTTACTGTAAACAGATCTGGCTCACCATCCACCATACCATTGGCTAATAAATAGGCATGATGTTCTTTCATTACTTGTTTACCATGAGTATCCGGACTGTTATTAGGATCAAAGTGATAATAGGGATCCAAAATGCTTTCTTTTAGTCGTTCTGCCCCATGGTATCCTTTAGGATGGTCATCGGGCAAGCCTCTAACTTCTCTAGAGATCATACCGGTAGCAACAAGACCCCAACCCAGTCCAATGGGGGAAGGCTCTTCCATCACCTGTAGGCCGGTATAGCGGTATTGCAAGCCTACCGGCCAGCTTACTCCGTTTTGTTTGATCGTATAGATCGGTACGGATTGTTGGACTGTTCCGGTAGTAAGATCTACACTGGCACCACTGGCTTTAGTAGCTTTGGCAGCTGTGGGAGCAGCCGTTATTGCAGTGCCGTAGCCTCCGTAAAAACCCGATTGGGCGATTGTGTTTTGAAGGAATAGAAAGCTAAGTACTAGATATACATAGCGTAATACTGAATGGTTCATATATGTGATTTATTTTTAGATTTCTTTAAACAAAGCGGCAAACGTACACCGAAAATTTTAATCATGATCAAGGGGAAAATCCCCTTTTCGATGTCTGGTTCCTATTTTTGGATTAAGGACTCATTTATAATTCGTAGTACAATATTAAAAAATTCCAGTTTCGTTTTTCGGTACTGAGAATGAATAATGATTTTTGTTTTATCCGGCTATGGGATATGTTCTTTTGGGCTCCAACGGTTTAGCATGAAATCTAAACCTGAGGCTTACTTCTTCTTGATAAACATAGCTTTGTACAGTTACATCATATTCAACCGGTGCATTAAGCTCCTTCATGATATTGATCATACGGTATAGTTTGGTTTTTGAGATTCCTAACCTATAGGCTAAATCACGAGCCGAGCCGGTAGCTTGCAAACGAATCAATTGATCCACTCTTTCTATAAGCTCTAGTTGTTGAATAAAAGTCATAATTTTTATCTTTTATTTAGTTTGTAATCATTTTTAATAAGTAGTTATGACGGGTTTGTTTACGCAGTTTTAATTTCAGAATAAGAATTAATTTGTTAAAGGGGGATGGGGGTATTGATTGACTAGTATTTTGATAGTGCACAGATTACTATACTGCTTTAATACATAGATTTCTTGCTTTATGGATAAGTAGTATGGCATCATTGATTGACTTGTCTTTAGCATATAGTTTATGAATCCATAAGTAAAGTGTTACTTCATAAGGTTTATGATGTACAAGATTGTACATAAATTCATCTAACTTCATATTCAGAGCCAAAATGATATCAGTAATAAACTTACTTTTTTTGTTATAGCCATAATGTTTCATACTCAAATTTTATTGAGTCAAATGTAGGGGACATGTTTGCGTTAAAACAAGAAGTATAAGTCGGAATTGATAAAAATCGAGCAATTTATCCTATGGTAAGGTACTTTGATTTTGCTGTTACATACATAAATAAAAGTACACAGGGTGAATATTTGTACACGTTAAAATTGACTGTATCAAAAAAGAAGTATATAATAAAAATTTCTTATTTGAACTCGGTATATTGATGTGAAGTTAAGATGCGTTCACGATGGAAGGCCTAGTTTTTATTTACTTTATCTTAAAGAAATAGGCTAAGTAATTATGAGAATTTAATTTAAAAATTTTATGCAGAAGTATTCATTTCTAAAAAAACGTACTTCGACAAGCTCAGCAGAACTATCGAAAGATTAGTGAATCTTTTGAAGTAGAGGGTTAAATGCTTTTGAAGCCACAATTACTTTATCACCAATGGTCATTGTTTTTATCTCGGTTTCTTCGGCCACTATTTTTACAAAATTTGTTCCTATCAAAATAGTAACAATGTAAATGACATCTTCTTTTTTTATTTCAACGATTTCTCCCGAAAACTGAAATTTACCACTTACCTGATTGGTCGTGAATACTTCGATTGGGTTGCCTTGCTTGACGATTTTCCCGTTTTCGATCATAAACACCTTGTCAGACATTTTTATAACTTCACCTATTTCATGACTTATAAGCAAGGTTGTGAGGTTATATTGTTTGTGTACTTTAAGAATATAATCCTGTAGTTTCGCACGCATCATATGGTCTAATGCCGATAGAGGTTCATCCAACATTAAAATTTCTGGCTTTCGTACCAATGCTCTTGCTAAAGAGACGCGTTGTTTTTGTCCCCCTGAGAGTTTTTCGGGTTTGCGATCTTGCAAGTCACCCAGTTCGATAATCTCTATTAATTCGTTTATGATCTCCTTGTTTTGCCCTTTTTCTAAAGCGTACAGCAAATTTTCTTTTACTGTCATGTTTGGAAACAAAGCATAATCCTGAAATACAAACCCTATTTTTCTTTGTTGAGGTTTCAGGGATATTCTTTTTTCGGTATCCAACCAGGTTTTTTGATTAACAGTGATACGTCCTTTATCTGCGTGCAGTAATCCTGAAATCATTCTGAAGATGGACGTTTTTCCTGCTCCAGAATTTCCATATAGCGTAACTAAACTACCCCTTTCGATATCAACATTAATATCAAGTAGCATTGTTCCATGCGTTGCGGTCAATTTTTTTTGCAAAGCGATATGTATCATTTCCAGAATTTTTTTAGAAAGCCTCCATTAACTAAATATACCAGGAGTAAAATACTAAATGTGATCGCAAATAAAATTAGCGAATACCAATTTGCCACAGTATAATTAAGGGCTTCAACTTCATCATAAATAGCGATAGAAGCTACCTTTGTTTTTCCGGGCATGTTACCACCTATCATTAACACCACACCAAATTCACCAATGGTATGGGCAAAAGCTAATACAATTCCGGTAAGCAATGATGGTTTTATGTTAGGTAAAAGTACTTTAATAAGAGTCGTGATTTTGGATTTTCCCAGTACATGAGATGCTTCTGTAAGGGATGAGGATAGATTTGAAAACCCGGCCTGGATGGGATGAACCATAAATGGCAAACTATACAGAACAGACGCAAAAACAAGCCCCTCGAACGAAAAAATAAGTCGTATACCCAGATGTTCGTCTAACCAACTCCCAAAAGTGTTAGCAGGACTAAATGCGACTAATAAATAAAACCCCAAAACGGTTGGAGGCAAAACAAGAGGCATACTAACCAAGGTTTCGAATATTGGTTTTATTCGTGATTTTGTATACGCTAGCCAATAGGCGATGGGGATAGAAATGACCAACAATAAAATGGTCGTTATCAATGCCAGTTTAAAGGTTAATAGTAAGGGCTGCCAATCCATCATTTTGATAACATTATTTCTGTAGTTTTTATCATAGCAGTCACGTGTTCTCCAACTTTTAATTGAAGTTGTTGAGCAGCATCAGAAGTAATAATTGCAATTATAGTTCCGATTACGGTGTCTATGATTACTTTACTTAGTAGTGCTCCTTTTTCTATATCCAGAATTTCTCCTGTTACTTTATTTTGTATGCTCACAAGGAGATCTATGCTTTTGCCAATAATAACTTCGGTTTCTTTGAACATTACTTTAACAAGGTGTTCCTGCTTGAGATACGAAGCAGTATCTTGAGTTTCTAGTATAATAGTATTCAAAAAAACAGGTCCTATTTGTAGAGTAACCAAGGATACACTGCCATGGGTTCTTATAGTCGTTATTTTTCCTTCAAGGATATTCACACAAGTACAGTTATTTAATCATATAAAAATACATTAATTAAAGATTTGTTAGGGTAATTATTGTCTTTTTACCAAATAGCCATAGTTCTCTAAGATTTTTTTAGCGCTCGCAGAGAACAAAAAGTCATAAAAAATTGTAGCGTTAGTTTGTTTGGTGGCATCGTTTTTAAGAATAACAATTCCTTGAGCAATAGCAGGATAATCGGTTTCTTTAACGTCTACCCAGTTTCCTTCACCTTTGATTTCTGGCGAAACTACTACAGATTTTGATGTAAATCCAATTTCGGCTGATTTAGAAATGATAAATTGATTGGTTTGCGATATACTCTCTCCAAATACTAGTTTATCTTTTACATCATTATATACATCATACTTTTTTAATACTTCTATGGCTGCAGCGCCATACGGTGCCGTTTTGGGGTTTGCTAAGGCAATATGTTTTATTTGAGGGCTTTTAAGAATAGTGATAGATGGTTTTATATCATCAATCATAGACCACATCACTAATTTTCCGTAGGCATAGATTTTAGGTTTTTTAGTAGTATGACCAGAGGTAAACAATTCGTTGGGATACTTCATATCGGCAGAAACAAATACATCAAAGGGGGCCCCTTCTTTAATTTGTGCAGTTAGTTTTCCCGAAGAACTAATGATCAGATCACAAGCGATACCAGTTTGATGGGTAAACTCTTTTGATAATTCTTTCATGGCAAACTGCATGTTTGCAGCAACAGCAATATGCAACGTGTCGCTTTGTTGTTGTCTGCAAGCAGTAATCAATAGTAAGCCAATAAAAATCAAAAACCGAATTTTTTGCATGCTGCAACATTTTTTTTGTGATACTATGTAAGTATATAATGATACTACGCTAAAGAACTAAGGTAGTAAATGTGGGAGAATTCATGAGATAAATCCAAACACAATATCCTTATTTTTTACTTAATGCAAGTTGAATACCTAATAGAATAAAAAGACCTCCAGTAGTTTTATCGAGCCAAAGTTTTATCCTGTTATTTTTTCTGATTTTGCTGGCTAATTTTGCAGAAAAGAGGGCAAGTACAAGACACCAAAGGGTGCCTGTGGCTACAAAAGTTAGTCCTAAAACCAAGAACGGAAGTACACTGGTGGCATGATTAGGCTCTATGAATTGAGGTAAAAATGCTAAAAAGAATAGGGCTACTTTAGGATTAAAAAGATTAGTTAAGATTCCGGATACGTATATTTTTGAGTAGTTCTGAGTGTTTTTTCCTTGCTCAAAAACCTCTGTAATTGATGCTGCTTTTGATAGTAACAGTTTAATTCCTAAAAAAATGAGATACCCAGCTCCTATGTATTTAACGATGCTAAAGGCGGTAGCCGATTTTGCCAAAAGAATAGATAGTCCCAGAGCCGCAAAAATACAGTGTAAAAGTGCTCCAGAGGCTATCCCGAGGGCAGAGATAACTCCTGATTTTTTCCCTTCAGAAATACTACGTCCCAGAATATACATAGTGTCTGCCCCAGGGGTGAGGTTAAGTATAATTCCGGCCACAATGAAAGCTCCAAAATTGATAATTCCGAACATAAGTTTTTGTTTTTAAGTGATTTTATATACTCAAAATTATAGCTTCAGATGATACTAGTGAAATTGAATCATTGGCATATATTTGTTTTTTCAACGGAATATATTTTTTTAATTCAAAAATACCAACGATTATGGTGAAAGATGATTTAGACTGGAAGATATTAGAATTATTACAAGAGAATGCACGTTTATCTTTTGCGCAAATAGGTAGAGTGGTAAAGCTTTCGCCTTCGGCTGTAGCAGAACGAGTACAACGCATGGAAGATACAGAGGTTATTACTGGGTATACCACACAAGTAAATCCTTCAAAATTAGGGTGGTCTCTCTCTGCATTTATTATGATGAGTGTAAATAGCATGAACTTTCAGTCATTTACCAATACATTAAGTGAATACCCCGAAATGGTAGAATGTACTCGTGTAACGGGGAAAGATTGCCTGATTATGAAATTTCATGTTAAGGATAGCAAACATTTAGAAAATGTAATTAATCGATTAGCAATGCATGGCGATCCTACTACCTTGCTCATTTTAAATGAAGTGAAGAAAAATGGTAAAGTAACACGGTGTGTATAATCTTTAGATGTCTCTTTAACTTCATGATCAACTTCATAATGTTCTAAAAACGACAAAACTTACCTTTAATCGACGATTAATGGTTTAATTCAGAGCAATTTTCATATTTCAAAAATTAGAATCATACTTTCAAATTATATTCTTAAAAATGAATATTTAAAAAGTGTTATATGAAAGGTGATATAGATATTTCTGATGTACGATTGATTATACGCAATTTGATTACGTTTATTGTAGTTGAAGGAAAAGAGTATGTGCATGACGAACAAAAGAAGAATTATATCTCTGGGTATTTATTAGTTCTGGTTAAGACCATTAATCTAATAGACGAACAGGAAGAATTTTCTGTAGTAGAAGATATTGCCAATGATATTTCAAATTACCTGAAGTAAGAAATCATTGATTATTTGTTTTTATGTTGATTGGAGAAAGCTTTCTTAGTTAATTAAGGAAGCTTTCTTTTTTATGTAATAATAACTTTTATATCTTAAGCGTTTAAATATCCAAATCTATATTGCAGTGAACGAACAAGATCATATCGAACGGTTAAAGATAGAAAATAAGTTGCTACAGGATAAACTTGATAAGTTTAGTAAAGGCAAACAGAAAAAGAGAAGATTTAGATGGTGGCTCTTAAAAAAATCTAGTCGTCCAATTTTTGGTGGCCGACTTAAAAGAAGTATTAGTAATGCTATCAATGAATATAAGGAGTATAAAACAGTTTCTGTAGATACAGTTTCTGATGTATCATCGAGTGTTATTTGGCGAATTACAAGAATAGGACTGTTTGCTTTTATGGTTGGTGTTATCCCAGCAGCTGTATTGATTTTTCAGACGAAGTTATTAATGAACCAAAATAGGTTGATCACCAGTCAGAATAATCTTGTAGAGGCAGATCGAAGATCATCACTGGTTTTTGTAATGGGAGATGTTTTAACAGATTTTAATGAAGAGCTTAAATATAAAGGCACAAATAGCGCACGAAACATCAGTAAGACGTTAGAAGCAAGAATAATAAGCCTTTGTATGGCAATGAAACCATATCGTTATATAGAAAATGGTACATTAATCGAGAATCCCATTAGTCCAGAACGAGGGCAGCTTTTGTTTACCTTGTTAAAGAGCGATTTGGGATCAGAATCTTCACAAGATATCCTAAACTCGGCAGATTTTAATTACACAAATCTGAGAAAGGTTAACCTGGGTAGGGGAGTAAATCTAAAATATGCCAGACTGGATTATTCTGATCTCACCGAAGCACAGATGCCGGCCGCTAATCTCGAAAGAGCCGAGCTTAAAGAAGCCCAGATGAGTAAAATCAACCTCTCTGATGCAATTCTTAAAAGAGCTAGACTACATAATGCTAATCTTCAAAAAGCAGAATTGTTAAGTGCTGATCTAACCAATGCAAATTTGTTTGGAGCTGATCTTAGTGGTGCAGACCTTTCTGAAGCTACCTTGTGGGGAGCCAAATTAGAGAATGCAAATCTAACCGATGTCATATTAGATAATGCCATCGTAGATAGACAAGATTGGATGGATTATATATCTGATCTAGAGGGGTCGGGAGATATAGAGGATCGCTACAGGCTTAAAAAGCAAGGAAAGAAACAGTTTATCCTGGTTCCAAAAAAATAGGGTAATATGTAGTGTGCAAATTAAGCTCTTTTCTAAAAAACAAGTTGGTGTATCTTAGCCACTAACCAGTTTCCGGCAGGGAAATATAGTGCAAAAAATAAGGCCATTCCTAAACTAAAGTTTTGTGGATTAAACATATGGTCTAGAATATTGTTTGGGTATACATATGAGGTTTGAAGCCAATATCCCAAAAATTCTAGTAATCCCATAGCCACTAGGCCGTATGCATACTGATCAATGAACTTATGCTCTTTTAGCAGTATAGAAATAGGAACCATGTATAAGATATAACATGTAATTACTTGCCACCAATAGGTAAATCTTGCAATCTCCATTTCGGCTCCAAAACGATTCATCCCTAATCCCCATAAAAAATAGATAATAATATAGATTAGAATAAGGGTTCTTGGGGTTTCTTTTAATTTTTTTAAACTATCGTTTAGTAGGTCTTTCATTAGTGTACATCTATTTGTGTGATGGTGCGGAAAAAAGGTTTTTTTGTGATTTTAAATTCCTTAATGGCACTGCTTTGTATAATTCTTTTTAGTTCTTTAATGGAGAAAGCTCTTTGTATTGCTAACATACCATCTTTTTTTGCAATATCAGAAATTGGAAGCACAAAACTAACAAATCTAAATAAGTGGTATGCCGTCTTATTTCTATACAGCTCACTAAAAATAATATGTTTTACTTTTTTGGACTGAATTTTTCTTAAAAAATCAATAAGATCCTTATCATTAAAATGATATATGAAATGACTGCTTATTAGGATATCACAATCAGGCACTGTAAAATCTTCATTGATGATATCGGCAGTTATAAAATCAGTATTTGCAATATCTAAATTGTTTCGCGTAGCATACGATATACTTGTTGGGTTACCATCAATACCTGTAAAAACAGCTTTAATCTTACGTTTCTTTAATTTTTTCGAAATAGATCGAATACAATCCCCACCACCACAACCTAAATCTATGATGTGAAATTCTTTTTGAGCAGGGTTTACTTTACAATAGTGTACTATAGCTTTGCCTAATTGTCTGTGATTACCAAGAATGGTGTTGATTAGTTTTAAACTGAACAATGTTTTTTCAAGAGTATCCCCCGATAGAGATAGGTCGTCCAGCTGTTCGGCTTTATGAAGTCTAATTTTTGAGTTCACAATACTATATTAATTAATAATCAAGTATATTTTAGTCCTAGGAATAATAATAACTTTACAAAAAAAAGAAATAATATGAGTAAAGAGGTTATAAATGAAATAATTCGGAGTAGAAGATCGATTTTCCCTCCTCAATATAATGATAAACCGGTTTCTAAAGCCTTCATTCAAAATTTACTGGAGAATGCAAATTGGGCGCCAACTCATAGATTGACTCAACCGTGGCGGTTTAAAGTGGTACAAGGAGAAGCAAAAGATCGTTTGGGAAAATTTTTATCAGATACGTATACCGATATCACTTCTAATGAGGATTTTTCTCCGTTTAAACATAAAAAGATTCTTAACAATTGTAAATCTGCTAGTGCAATACTAATCATATGTATGCAAAGGGATCTAAAGGAACGGATTCCTGAGTGGGAAGAGATAGCATCAACGGCTATGGCAGTTCAGAATATGTGGTTAACTTGTTCTGCAGATGGAGTAGGGTGCTATTGGAGTAGTCCTAAATTGATTAACTATATGGGTGATTTTTGCGATTTTGAAGAAGGAGAACGTTGTTTAGGGTTCTTTTATATAGGGAATCATAATCAGGAAGAAGATGTAATATCAAAGCGTGAGCCAATAGAGGATAAAATCAAATGGTTATAAATAAAACAAAAAAACCATCCCGAAAGGGATGGTTCTATTATAAGTCAATAGAGACCTATTTTGTTTAGCTGTAATATTACTGCTGAGTCATTTTAGCAGCAAGTTCCTGCATTTTCTTAGAGCTTGCAGTCATATATTCAGTCCATTTTTGGGCATCTTCACCAGATAATTTCCCAGAAACTTCTTGAGCTTTTTTTGCAAGTTCTTGCCCTTTTGTACTAAGTCCGGCAAAAGCAGTCATGTCTTTACTTTCAACGATTTTTTCGTACTCAGCCATATACTCTTGGTAGGCATTAACGTACTCTTGTACAGCAGAGTCGCTAAAGGTAGGTACAGCATCAGCAGCACTTTCTACTTTTTCTGCAACTTCTTCTACTTTTTCTGCAGCCTCTTCAACAACTTCTTCTGCTTTGTCAGCAGCGTCTTCTGCTTTGTCTGCTGCTTGTTTACAAGAAACAACCGATAAAAACATTAGAGCTAGAGCTCCTAAAAAAAATTTTTTCATAATAAATAGATATAGTTATTTGGTTACTTAACGTCAAACATAATACTTTATTTCGTCTATTCGAAATTTAAAATGGGTAAAAAATACACACACTAAGCGTAACTATAAATGGTTTAACCGTAATTCTATCAAACAACATATGGGTTTACCCTTGAAGATTGAATATGGTTTTTAAGTATTCTAAAAACCTCATCCATGTCTACAAAAATCTGATAATCTGTAAATCTTAGCACTGTAATCCCTAATGAGGAAATAAATAATTTCTTAGGAGCATCCTGATTATGTATGTCGAGAAACTCGTGAGCATATCCATCTATTTCGATAGCAGTTCTTAGCTTAGGGCAATAGAAGTTAAAATTATAATGGCCAATCCTTTGATTTAAGACAAAATGATACCCTTTTTTGTTTAATTCCTGTTCGAGTACATCAATAGCTCTTGTGGTATTATTTAAAGAATGACGAACAACTTCTTCAGATACTTTTTGATATAAAGGAATGCTTGGTGAAGACATATGATTAATTTTAGTAGTAATTTTTCCAAATTTATGGAAAAATTCCATAATAATAGAAATATAATTATGTTAAAATTGGAAATATTCCAAAAAAATGTATCTTTGTTTAAGTAATTATCCCAAACAATAGTTAGAAGTTAAATACTTACATATGGTTAAAAATTAAATTGCAATTTTATGGATAATTTGACTGACCAAACCATTAAGCGGTTTAAACAAATTCGCGAAGAGAACCATTATACCCAATCTGATTTTGCACAGGTTTTACAAATTAAAAACTCTACTGCAGATATCGAGCGTGGTAAGACAAAAATTTCAGGGAAAGTTGTTACACGATTATTGCAGCAATTTAGTATCAATCCACTTTGGTTATTTGGAGAAAGTGATCAAAAAAGACTAGAATTACATAACGGTAATGTTGCTCCTAAGGTAGTTACTGTGGATTCTCTAAATAATGAGAATATTGTTTTAGTAAATGTTAAAGCTGCTGCTGGGTATCCTCATAATGTTCAGGATTTAGATTGGTATCAACAATTGCCTGCTTTTGATATCCCACTTCCAGAATATCGAAACGCTACTCATAGGGGGTTTCAGGTTGAGGGTGATAGTATGTTGCCAGTTTTAGAACCCAAAGAATGGGTAATCGGTAAAGCTGTAAATAACCTTTCTGAATTGAGTAATAATGCAATTTGTGTTGTTATATTAGAAGATAGTGTAGTGGTAAAGAAAATCAGAAAAAATGAAGATGTTTCAGTAATTACACTCATTTCTATTAATGCAGAGTATTTGCCATATACCATTAATACGCATCAAATTGTTGAGCTTTGGGAGGTAAATAGCAAATTGAGTTTCAATATTGACGCGAATTCAGATACTGCTACGATTAAACAATTACAAGAGGCAATGTTGACGTTAACATCAGAAGTAAGAAGCTTGAAAAACTAGTTTATAAATTCTAGTTTTTTTGCATGTTGTATGGCTTCACCCGAAGTATGAACAAGTAGAATAGGGCAGGAATCAAAGGATTTGATAAGCTTTTTTATTCGTTTTTCTTTCCGACGGTGGTTTACATTTCTTAAATAAATTGCTAAAATACGCCCTGGATGTTCTTTTGCGATTTTGGTATAAATATCTGCGTCCTTTTCTCCACAATCCCCAATCAGAATAAAATTCATATCCGGATACATTTTTAAAAGATTTAAGATCTCTGATTGTTTATGAGGGATTTTTGGTTTTGGTGTTTTGTCAAAAGGAGTTCTAAAATCTCTTAGTAAAATAGGGCCCTTGGGGAAATTATTTTTTTTGAAAAAAGCACTTAAATAATCATATAAATTCCAAGGACTGTTACTTACGTAAAAAAAAGGATTTATAGAAGTATTGTTATTTTTTCCGAAATGTAATTTTTTATAAAACTTTACGGTTCCTTCAATTGCGGTTCTCTTATCAAAATTTTTAAAAAAAGTATTTGCGATTACTCTCCATTTAAAAAAAGAGGCCACACCTGTATGTAAAATAGTATCATCTATATCACTTATGACTCCAAAGTCAGCTTCTTTAGATGGAATAAGCATGTGACTCGAAAAAGAATTATTATTGTTTATTTTTTTGTCAATACTATCCTTTTTATAAGCAACGGTATAGGTAATCCATCCTTCATTATTTAAGTACTTGGATGATGTGGAGATATCTAATTCGAGATGATAATATCCTTCTTGATCTGTGATTGCTTCAATAATATGCCCATCAGGAAGTGTAAGTACGATGGGTGTATTTCTAATTTCATCACTTTCGAATTGTCTATAAATATTTCTTAAGGTTTTAAAAACACCTTGATTGGCACTAAAATCTATATTTTCATCTTCAAGAGCTCTTCCGGTGGCACGAAAAAGAGTATTAGTGCCATATCCAAAGTAGGTATTGATACGTAAAGCTTTCTTCTTAAACATGAAAAAAAGTAGATTTTGACATAAAAATAAACAACCTCGATCAAAGGAACGAGGTTGTTGGGATATAAATTTTTAGTTTTTATTTTGAAGACGCTTCAATGCTTGCTTCTGATTCGTTCAATTTTTTAACTTCAATTTTCTTTTCAGAAGTATCTTTTAGGGCTTGAACTACTTCTATATCATTGTTTGCAACGGCAGTTTCTTCGTGATGTCCTCCTAAAATAGGTGCAATTACAAGTCCTATTAGACATGTTAATTTAATTAAAATGTTCATCGATGGACCTGAAGTATCTTTAAAAGGATCTCCAACAGTATCACCGGTTACTGCGGCTTTATGGGCATCAGAACCTTTGTACGTCATTTCTCCATTAATTTCTACACCAGCTTCAAATGATTTTTTTGCGTTATCCCATGCTCCACCAGCATTATTTTGAAAAATGGCCCATAATACACCACTCACAGTAACTCCTGCCATATATCCTCCTAGCATTTCTGCAACGGCCTTAGTATCCATACCAAATAATAACGGAACAAATGCTATTACTAATGGAAATCCAATAGTCAATAAGCCTGGTAGCATCATTTCTTTAAGAGAAGCTTTTGTAGAAATAGCAACACACTTATCGTATTCTGGCTTTCCAGTACCTTCCATAATACCTGGGATCTCTTTGAACTGGCGACGTACTTCTTGTACCATTTCCATAGCAGCTTTACCTACTGCATTCATTGCTAAAGCAGAGAATACTACCGGAATCATACCTCCAACAAATAACATGGCTAATACTGGTGCTTTAAAAATGTTAATTCCATCAATACCAGTGAATGTAACATATGCTGCAAACAGTGCTAAAGATGTTAATGCTGCAGAAGCAATAGCAAAACCTTTTCCTGTTGCTGCTGTTGTGTTACCTACAGAGTCTAAGATATCTGTACGCTCTCTCACTATTGGTTCTTGTTCACTCATTTCTGCGATTCCACCTGCATTATCTGAAATAGGTCCAAAAGCATCAATTGCTAACTGCATTGCTGTAGTAGCCATCATTGCAGAAGCTGCTAATGCAACTCCATAGAATCCTGCAAAGGCATAAGAAGCCCAAATAGCTCCAGCAAATAATAATACTGAAGGGAAAGTAGAAATCATCCCTGTTGCTAAACCTGCAATAATGTTAGTCCCGGCACCTGTGCTTGATTGTTGTACAATTTTAAGAATAGGTGATTTTCCTAATCCTGTATAATATTCTGTTACAGACGAAATCACTGCTCCTACTACTAAACCAACTAAGGTTGCGTAAAATACACGCATCGCAGATATTTCGACTAAACCTTCACCAAAGAATTCCATTTTCATAGTTTCTGGAAGCATCCACTTACATAATGCAAAACAAGCTACAGCTACTAAAATAATTGATGTCCAGTTACCAACGTTAAGCGCTCCCATTACCTGAGCTTCTTTAGCATCGTTACTTTTAATTTTAACGAGCATCGTACCTATTACAGAGATGATAATACCGACACCAGCAATTGACATAGGTAGTAAGATAGGGCCAATGCCTCCGAAAGCATCTGCAATAGATCCTCCCATATCTTTAATTACATAGTTACCCAATACCATAGCTGCAAGAACAGTTGCTACATAAGATCCAAATAAATCGGCTCCCATACCAGCAACATCACCTACGTTATCACCTACATTATCTGCAATGGTAGCAGGGTTACGTGGATCATCTTCTGGGATACCAGCTTCTACTTTACCTACAAGATCAGCTCCAACATCTGCAGCTTTGGTATAAATACCTCCACCCACACGAGCAAATAAAGCAATAGATTCTGCTCCTAAAGAGAATCCAGCTAATGTTTCTAGAACAATGGTCATTTTATCAGTAGAGACCCATTCGCCTCCCATAAATACATTATAAAATATAATAAAGAAAGCGGTTAATCCTAAAACGGCTAATCCTGCAACTCCAAGTCCCATTACGGTACCACCTCCAAAAGATATTTTAAGCGCATTTGGTAAACTAGTACGGGCCGCTTGGGTAGTTCTAACATTGGTCTTCGTAGCAATTTTCATTCCTATGTTTCCGGCAAAAGCGGAAAATACAGCTCCAAAAATGAAGGCGATCACAATTAACCAGTGCGTTGTATCAACGACAATAGAAACTATAAATAATAAGACACTTACTATTACAACAAATATCGAAAGTAATTTATACTCTGCGCTTAAAAAAGCTAAGGCGCCTTCATAAATATGATCCGAAATTTCTTTCATTTTGCCATCACCGGCATCTTGTTTCATTACCCAAGATTTTTTAATAAGCATATAAATTAGCCCTAGTAATGCCAAAATAATTGGCATATAAATCATATTTGATTCCATTAAATATTTTTTAAGTTAATTAGTCGCTAAAAGTAGTAAAATAAAGCTAAATACAAAAAGCGCAATATTCATAATAAAATATTGCGCTTTTGTTTAATTTTTAAGCTGAAATTTAGTATATGCTAAACAATCCTTCGGGTTTATCTTCGAGATCCTCAAAACGCTTAACGCAAGCTTTGATGATGGCTTTGGCTTCATCAATATTACCCCATCCGCCAACATCAACTTTTTTCTCTTCAAGATCTTTATATACCTGGAAAAAATGCTCTATTTCTTTTATTAAATGAGGATTCATTTCTTTTAGATCTACTAATCTGTTTGCTATTGGATCGGATATTGGTACGCAAATGATTTTTTCATCTGGACCTTTTTCATCAGCCATATGGAAAACGCCAATAGGTTTTACTTCCATCACACATCCAGGAAATGTAGGTTCGGTAACCAGTACTAAAACATCTAGTGGATCACCATCTAATGCTAATGTTTCTGGTATGAAACCATAGTCGGCAGGATACATCATCGATGAAAATATCATGCGATCATATCGCACTTTTTTTATGTCAAAATCGTATTCATATTTATTACGGCTCCCTTTTGGGATTTCGATAAGTACATCAAAGCTTTCTTTAGTAGCTGCGCTCATAATTCTTGTTTTCTATTTAATGGGCGGCAAAGATAGGTATTACAAGGGGTTAGATAAAATTTATCTAAAGAAAATCTCATATTTTTTACAAAATGTTAATGTAAAGGTAAACTATAACGTTTTCAGAAATTAAAAAAATGGGAACTTGATATTAATTTAGGGATTAAGAAGGCCTAAAGTATTTAGAAATAGAACCCAAAAGATCCGGTAACTCCAAATTTTCGGGCATCGGGGTTGTCGAAATAATTTCCTCTGAAGTGGAAATCAATTCTAAAAATTTTGAAAATATTACCTACACCCAAACTATATTCCAAATAGACTTCATCTTCAGGAGCAATTAAAATTTCATTAGAAGGCGCGCTTAATAAAATGTTTTCGTCGGATAACTGCCCCCACGCACCTCGTATACCAACTAATTCTCTAAGGTTTAATTTACGTAGGAATGGTATTCTTGAGAATATTCTTCCGTTAAAATTATGCTCTAAATGCAACGTTGCATAGGTGTCGGTTACAAATTCATAAAAGTTGAGTAACGGAAATGTATTGTAGATTGATAAATAGGTTTGGTTACCAGGGATAACGCTTAATAAACCAAGGGGAACATCTCCAAAGGTTTTACCTAATTCTAACGTACTGTTTAATCGACCAAAACCTCCAATGTTCCATGGTTGTTGATATAATAATTGAATTTTTTGATAGTCAAAGTCACTTTCTATATAGTCTTTTAGCCCCACACCATAGTTAAGAAATAGTGTTGCATAATCACCTTCATTTACAATGACTCTATCTACGCCATAACCAGTTGTTTTTCGACCTGGGAAATAGGCTAATGAGGTTGCTATTTCTGTTTGTTGGATTTCTGTTTGTTGAATTCCTGTTTCAGTATCAATAAAATCCAGGCTAAACAATGATCTATCCGCTGGTTTTAATCTTCTGTATGACCCGGTAACACCAATAGTGAAATTTTTCTTGGGTTCTAACTGCATAGAGAATGCTGATAAATTGATAGAAGTAAGTCTGTCATTATCTCCTGTAGCTATAATAGAAGACGAAGCAAGGCTTCTTCCTTCTACATCATTGGTATTGGTTAAACTAGCTCCTAATTGTTCTACATCCCGTCGATTTCCTCCAGAAATGATCAATCTGGATTTTCGGTCAACCAGGTATTTTCCAGAGATTCCGTATTTAAACTTATTGTCCTTAAACCCATAAGCACCATATCCTTCAATACGCCATCTGTCGTTAGAAGTGAAATATGTTCTACCCCCGGCTCTAAGTCTAAATCCTTCAATGTCATTGTATCCAATAGTAGAAAATAAAGGCCCAAAATCAAACCCATCAAACTCTACATACCCTGTGGCTAAAATTGTTCCTATATTATACAATCGCTTAAAAGCTTTTACTGTTCTAAGAGTGTCGAGTAGTGTATAAACATTTTGTTCGTCTTTGTTCAGCTCTTCCATTCGTGCATTTTGCCAAAACGAATCTTCACGATTATAGATATCCTGATCGTAGGGATCTACTTGGCTTTGATAGAACTTCTTGCCTTTTTTTATGTCAAATTTATAATTGTCATATAAGGTCGTTCTTTTACCATATACTCCTCGGGATTTTTCTTTTTTACTAAAAGCGAAATCAGATTGAAAATAATCTTTGGTTATTAAGAAGATAGAATCATTAAGCACATCAAACTCTTGTTCTATGTATAAATCCTTTACCCAGTTAATGTTGGCACTTTTGGTAACTTCAAGATTAATTTCTTTTATAGCCCAAGTAGTATCGTTAACCCAAAAATCACCTTTAAATGTTAGCTCGTTCTTTCTTCGAGGGTAGTACAAGATGTTATAACACCATTTGTTGTCTATATATGCACTATCAGTAAGGACATAGTTGTAAACACCAATTCCTGTACGAGATAAAGGACTGGTAAAGCTTTTGTCAAAGAATTTTAGATAATTTTCGTAGACGTCATAATCAGAATATAGATCTTTAACAAAGGCGATTAAAGTTTGATTGTCACTAAATCCTGCATTTTTGTTTCCTGTGAGTACTTCTTTGTACTCGTTAAGCTGGTTATCCCCATATACTTTTGAAATAGCTTCATTTAGAAAAATAGGTAAGTAGGTTTTTCCTGTGATCCTAGAGGTATCAATATCATTAAAAATGAATTCCATACCATTAAAGATTCTACTATTTATTAAAGCACTATCAATGGTATTTAAATCAAATTCTAATTTTTCATACTTATCGTATGTATATTGTTTAAATTTTTTAACTCCGTTTACTCGTCTATTGTCCCATATTTTTCTAAGAATATCTATGGCGGGATTATTTTTTTTAGAAGTTTTACCTTTGTATATAACTACTTCGTCTAATGCTGCGGCTTCTTCATCGAGAGTTATTTGCATGTTGTAGGTAACACGCTTAGTAAGTGCTATGATTTTGGTCTGAAAACCAATAAATGAAACTTTAATTTCAGAGTGGTTACTGTCTGATTCCATATAGAACCTACCATTTTCATCTGTGATTGTACCCACTGTAGAATTTGCAAAAACTATATTGGCAAATGGTATAGGCTGTTTATTACTGTCAAAAGCCTGACCGCTAACCTTAGTTTGCGAAAGAAGGAATGTACAACTAAATAGTGTGAAAATTCCTCCTAAAATCAAATGTCTCATCTAAAGTTATTAAAATTAATACTTGTAATAAATAGTGGATCACATCAATTTTTAGGCCATTTTTGTGTAAAGTGAATTCCTAAAACTGATGAAACGTAAAATAAAGAGGTTCATTTTATTTGTACATCACTTTTTTTACGGCTTTTACAACATCTTTACTATTTGGTAACCACTCTTCTAATAAAACAGGTGAGTATGGAGTAGGAGTGTCGGCTGTATTTATTTTTATAATCGGTGCATCTAAATAGTCAAAGATATTAGACTGAACTTGGTAAGTGATCTCTGAAGCAATGTTGGCTAGTGGCCAAGCTTCTTCTAGAATAACTAATCGATTCGTTTTTTTGACAGAAGTAAAAATAGCATCAAGATCCAAAGGTCTAACTGTTCTTAGGTCTATTACTTCGCATGAAATATTTTCTTTAGCTAACTCATCGGCAGCTTTGTAGGCTTCTTTTATAATTTTTCCGAAAGAAACAATAGTAACATCATTACCTTCTCTTTTAATTTCGGCTACACCAAGCGGAATTGTATACTCGCCTTCGGGAACTTCACCTTTATCACCATACATTTGTTCGCTTTCCATAAAGATAACAGGATCATCATCTCGAATAGCTGATTTTAATAACCCTTTAGCATCTTTTGGATTAGAAGGAATTACAACTTTTAAACCAGGAGTGTTTGCAAACCAATTTTCAAAAGCCTGAGAATGCGTTGCTCCTAATTGACCGGCAGATGCAGTAGGTCCTCTAAAAACAATAGGAATATTAAATTGCCCACCACTCATTTGACGCATCTTTGCGGCATTGTTAATGATTTGATCTATCCCAACCAATGAAAAATTAAAAGTCATGTATTCTACAATGGGTCGATTACCATTCATGGCACTACCCACGGCTATTCCCGAAAAACCTAATTCAGAGATGGGTGTATCCAGAACTCTATCTGGGCCAAACTCATCCAGCATGCCTTTACTAGCTTTGTATGCTCCGTTGTATTCTGCTACCTCTTCACCCATTAAATATATGGATTCATCTCGGCGCATCTCTTCGCTCATTGCTTCGCAAATTGCTTCTCTGAATTGTATTGTTTTCATGTGTTTTTTTTTATTTTTTTTTATTCGTCACATGGAATCTTTGACGATTAAAATAATTATTAAAAATGAACAGTAATAATTATTTTAATCGTGTCGGTTTCATTTATAAATAATTATTTTGTGCTATAACGAAACGCAAAAATAGGAATTAAAACCCTTTAGTAATGGATGAATGTTGAAAAATTTACTATGCATGCATAGTAAATTAGACATTTTATTTGTACCTTCGCTTTTATTAATAAATTCTCAAAAAATACCTATATAAAATGAAGATATTAGTTTGTATTAGCCATGTGCCAGACACAACTTCCAAAATTAACTTTACGGATGGTGATACTAAATTTGACACTAATGGAGTGCAGTTTGTAATTAATCCGAATGATGAGTTTGGATTAACTCGTGCTATGTGGTTCAAAGAAAAGCAAGGAGCGTCGGTAGATGTAGTCAATGTTGGAGGTCCTGAGACAGAACCAACATTAAGAAAAGCCCTTGCAATAGGAGCAGATAACGCAATTAGAGTTAATGCTGAAGCGACAGATGGTTATTTTGTAGCTAAACAATTGGCAAAGGTTGTACAGGATGGAGGTTATGATCTTGTTATTGGAGGAAGAGAGTCAATTGATTATAACGGAGGTATGGTACCTGGTATGATTGCAGCTCTTACTGGTGCTAATTTTGTGAATACATGTATTGGCCTAGAGGTTGATGGAGATACCGCTACCGCAATTCGTGAAATTGATGGAGGTAAAGAAACCTCTACAACCAAATTACCTTTAGTTGTCGGTGGTCAAAAAGGATTAGTAGAAGAGAGTGATCTTCGTATTCCTAATATGCGTGGTATTATGATGGCTCGTAAAAAACCACTTTCGGTTATAGAACCAGTAGATGCTGATCAAGAAACAAAAGCTGTTCAGTTTGAAAAACCTGCTCCAAAAGGAGATGTGAAATTAGTATCTCCAGACAATGTTCAAGAACTTATAGATTTATTACATAACGAAGCAAAAGCTATTTAAAAGAGAAAAATATGTCAGTTTTAGTATATACAGAAAGTGAAGGAGGAAAGTTTAAAAAAGCAGCTTTCGAAGTAGCTTCTTACGCAAAAGAAGTAGCTAATATGTTAGGAACAACCGTTACTGCAGTAAGTATTAATGGAGGAGATAGTAGTGAGTTAGCAACGTATGGTGTAGATAAAGTATTAGAGGTAAAGGATGATAAATTATCTGATTTTAATGCAAAAGCATATGCAGATACGATAAAACAAGCTGCACAACAAGAAGGAACCAAAGTTGTTGTTGTGAGTTCTACTGCAGATAGTAAGTTTTTAGCACCTTTATTAGCTGTAAACCTTGATGCAGGATATGCATCTAATGTAGTTGCATTACCAGAAAGTGCTTCTCCTTTTAAAGTGAAACGAACTGCATTTACCAATAAAGCATTTAATATCACAGAGATGTCTACAGATGTTAAGGTGATCGGATTGTCTAATAATGCATTTGGACTTAAAGAAAATTCTGGAGCAGCTGCAGCCGAGGCTTTTGCACCTTCATTATCTGATGCAGATTTTGGAGTAAAGGTAACATCGGTTGATAAAGCTACAGATAAAGTTTCTATTGCTGATGCAGATATCGTAGTGTCTGGTGGTCGAGGATTAAAAGGGCCAGAGAATTGGGGAATGATCGAAGATCTTGCAGAGGTGTTAGGAGCAGCTACAGCTTGTTCTAAACCAGTAAGTGATATGGGATGGAGACCACATGGTGAGCATGTTGGGCAAACCGGAAAACCAGTTGCAACTAACCTGTACATAGCTATTGGAGTTTCAGGAGCAATACAACACCTTGCGGGTATTAATGCTAGTAAAGTAAAAGTAGTGATCAACAATGATCCAGAAGCACCTTTCTTTAAAGCTGCAGACTACGGAATTGTGGGAGATGCGTTTGAAGTAGTGCCAAAACTTATTGAAAAATTAAAAGAATTTAAGTCGAATAACGCATAATTTTCATAAATTGTGCCCAATTGAGGGCTGTTTGAACTTAGGTAAAAGTCCATGTGTTCAAACAGCCCTTTTTTTATTGAAAGCGTTATGAGTTTAGTTCGACTGAACATAAAAGGAATATCTTACAGTCAAACCCAAAATGGTGCATATGCACTAATCTTAAGTGAAGTAGATGGGGAAAGAAAGTTGCCAATCGTTATAGGAGCGTTTGAAGCGCAGTCTATAGCAATTGCTTTAGAAAAAGAGATTAAACCTCCAAGACCATTGACCCATGATCTTTTTAAAAACTTTTCGGATCGATTTGATATTATCATTAAACAAGTGATTATTCATAAATTGGTAGATGGTGTTTTTTATTCTAGCATAATTTGTGAGCGAGATAAAATTGAAGAAATCATAGACGCCAGAACAAGCGATGCTATTGCTCTTGCGCTTCGTTTTCAAGCACCAATATTTACATACAAAAATATACTCGATCAGGCCGGGATTTATCTTAAAGTTAATCCCAAAAAAGATGATGAAAATGATCCAGAAAGCTTATTGGTAGATGAATTGGTGTCAGAAGATGTCGAAATGGTAGGTAAAGAAACCAGCTATAAAGACTTGTCTTTGGATGAACTTAATCGTATGCTTGATCAGGCAGTTGCTAACGAAGATTATGAGCTTGCTGCCAGAATAAGAGATGAAATCTCTAAGCGAGGCTAGCTTTGAATACCACAATCACACACTATTTTTGGGATCTAATTATATGTTATAAATGAGTTCAATTTTTATGAAGAAAGGACTACTTACTTTCCTGTTGTTACTATCTGTTTTTACAACATCATTTGCACAATCCATTGAAAAAAAATGGGTTTTGGAAAAAAGAAAAGATACTTCTGAAGAGTCCATGAAAGTTAAAAAAGGAGATTACTTTCAATTTAATAAAGGACAATTTTCTTATACTATTAATGCAGAAGAATCCCTTAAAGGAGATTATCTACAGCAACATAATGTTTTACTTCTTTTCCCAGAGGTTGCAGAAGATTCTATTATAAAATATAAGATAAATGCCAGTACAGATTCTACTTTGGTATTGTCAAAAAGTGGAATTACATATTCTTTAAGTGCTCAAAAAGAAACTGCCGTTATAGTTAAAGAAGCAGAAATAGATAAGTTGGTTCCTAATCAAGGATTTTCTTTTACCAGTTTATGGAGAGGGATATTGGGTATGATTGTACTTTTGATAATTGCTTACTTATTTAGTAGTAATCGTAAAGCAATAAATTGGAAAACAGTTGGATTAGGTATCGGGTTTCAATTAATAATTGCCATTGGAGTTTTAAGAGTACCGTTTGTTCAAACGATATTTGAATGGGTTGGAGGCCTATTTGTTAGTGTTTTAGACTTTACCAGAGCAGGAAGTAAATTTCTGTTTGAAGGTTTGGTTGTAGATATGGATACCTTTGGTTTTATTTTCGCTTTTCAAGTATTACCAACTATTATATTCTTTTCAGCCTTAACCTCCTTATTATTTTATTTAGGTATTATTCAAAAAGTAGTAAAAGGCTTGGCTTGGTTGTTAACTAAAGCACTAAAGATATCTGGAGCAGAAAGTTTAAGTGTCGCGGGTAACATCTTTTTAGGACAAACAGAAGCACCTCTATTAATTAAGGCGTATTTAGAAAAGATGAATAAGTCTGAAATGCTATTGGTTATGATCGGTGGTATGGCAACCGTTGCGGGAGCTGTACTGGCAGCTTATATTGGGTTTTTAGGAGGAGACGATCCAGTTTTAAGATTACAATTTGCAAAACACCTATTAGCAGCATCAGTAATGGCAGCTCCAGGAGCAATTATTATTTCTAAAATACTATTCCCGCAAACAGAAGAAATTAATACAGACGTAAGTGTTTCTTCAGAAAAAATAGGATCTAATATTTTAGACGCTATAGCAAACGGAACAACTGAAGGCTTAAAACTAGCTGTAAATGTTGGCGCTATGTTATTAGTGTTTGTAGCCTTTATTGCCATGCTGAATGGTATATTAGGTTGGGTTGGAGACGTCACTTCTATAAACACTTGGATAGTATCAAATACAGCATACCAAAGCTTATCTCTTGAACTTATTTTAGGCTATCTTTTTGCACCATTAATGTGGCTTATTGGAGTCGCCAAAGAAGACATAGCTTTAATGGGCCAACTCCTTGGGATAAAACTAGCGGCAAGTGAGTTTGTTGGTTATATTCAATTGGCTGATTTAAAAAATCCGGCTAATCCTTTGCATCTTACTTATAATAAATCGGTAATTATGGCAACGTATATGCTTTGCGGATTTGCAAACTTTGCATCAATAGGTATACAAATAGGAGGGATAGGTTCTCTGGCACCAGGTCAACGTAAAACATTATCAGAGTTTGGTATGAAAGCGTTGATAGGAGGTACTATTGCTTCATTATTATCTGCAACCATTGCAGGAATGATAATCGGATAAATATTTCTTCTAATTATTGCTGAAATAACAATTTTCTTAGCGGTTTATAACTATTTCATAATCTTTGGGCTTAAGGGGTTCTCAAAACCTATTTTTTGTATATTTGAGAAGACTATAACAACTTTAACAATAACGTAAACAGTAAGAGAGAATATGAGGCAATACCTTGACCTTGTTCGTCATGTAATTGAAAATGGGAATGTAAAAGAAGATCGAACCGGCACAGGCACAAAAAGCGTTTTTGGGTACCAAATGCGTTTTGACCTAAGTGAAGGTTTCCCCATGGTTACAACCAAGAAACTACATCTTAAATCAATAATTCACGAATTATTATGGTTTTTGAAAGGAGATACTAATGTAGCGTATCTTCAAGAAAATGGTGTTCGTATTTGGAATGAATGGGCAGATGAAAATGGTGATCTTGGCCCTGTTTATGGCCATCAATGGCGTAACTGGGATAATAATGAAATAGATCAGATACAAGAAGTTGTAGAAGCACTTAAAAACAACCCGGATAGCAGACGGATGTTAGTTTCTGCCTGGAATCCGAGTGTATTACCCGACACGTCAAAATCTTTTTCTGAAAACGTAGCTAATGGTAAGGCAGCTTTGCCACCATGTCATGCTTTCTTTCAGTTTTATGTTGCAGGAGGTAAATTATCTTGTCAACTATATCAACGCAGTGCAGACATATTTCTGGGAGTACCGTTTAATATAGCATCATATGCTTTGTTTACAATGATGATGGCACAAGTATGTGGGTATGAAGCTGGAGATTTTGTACATACTTTTGGAGACGCGCATATATATAATAATCACTTAGAACAGTTAGAGTTACAGTTGTCTAGAGAGCCCCGTAAATTACCTAAAATGATACTCAATCCTGAGGTTAAAGATATTTTTGGCTTTGTTTTTGATGACTTCACGTTAGTAGACTATGATCCACACCCACACATTAAGGGAGCGGTAGCAGTTTAGCCCCAAATTTAAAGTGAGTAATTATGAAAAAACTACTACTATTACTATTTACAATTTTACTTTCTGGATTCTCATTTGCACAAGGAGGAATAATCCTTTCGCAAGAAAATGCAGCCGAAAAAGGAATTACACCTATATGGCCAAAATGTGATCGCTCAAGACAAACCCCTTCGCAATGTTTCGATAATAAATTGAGGAATCATATTATTGCCAATTTTGAATATCCGGATATTGCGTTAGAAGAAGGCTTAGAAGGTACAGTAACAGTAGAGTTTATTGTAGATAAGAAGGGGAAAATAGAAGTATTAGAAGTTACCGGAGCTCATCGATATTTACAAAGAGAGGCAATAAGAATTATTAGGGCTATTCCTAAAATGGAGCCGGCTAAATGGGGAGAAAAACCTATAGCGATAGCATACACGGTTCCGATTACTTTCATAAAACCGCAATAGTATTTAGAATATTTTAACATTGGATTAACCTTGTTAAAGGTCTAACAAAAATAAAAATCAGTAAATTTGAGTGTATTCGTAAATCGAATACACTTTTTTTTATGATTGTTATTGATGATTTGCTTACTTCTTTTTTGAAAACCCGTTCAGATACAGAAGAAATTTGTGCCCCGCTTCAGGTTGAAGATTATGTGATTCAACCTATAGTAGATGTTTCTCCTCCTAAGTGGCATTTAGGACATACCACATGGTTTTTTGAAGAATTTATTTTATCAAAATACATTAAAGGTTATCAACGATTTCATCCTGAATATGCTTATGTTTTTAATAGTTATTATGAAAGCATAGGGAAACGGGTAATACGAACGAATAGAGGTAACCTTTCTAGACCTACAGTGAGTCAAGTATATGAATACAGAGATCACGTGACTTCGCATTTACAATCTTTTCTTGAAGAGAATACAAGTGACGAAATACAAGATTTGGTCGAAATAGGTATTCATCATGAGAAACAACATCAAGAGTTACTGATCACAGATATAAAATTTATACTTGGTAATAATCCGCTATTTCCTAAGTACAACGATACCTTTACAGAAAACCCTAGTTCTAATACTACAACAGAGTATATTACTATCGAAGAAGGAATGTATCAGATTGGGCATAAAGGCTCCAATTTTTGTTATGATAATGAACTTGGGGTGCATAAAGTATTTCTTCAAGAATATGCTATTGCAAATCAATTGGTGTCTAATAAAGAATATCTTGAATTTATTGAGGATAAAGGGTATGAAAACAGCTTGCTTTGGCATGCCGAAGCTTGGGATTGGTTGCAGAATGAAAATGTAAAAACACCATTGTATTGGCACAAAATTGATGGCGAGTATCACCAATATACCCTACAAGGGTTAAAAAAATTGAATCCAGACCATTCATTAACCCATATATCATATTACGAGGCATTCGCGTTTTCACAATGGAAAGGTGAGCGTTTGCCCACAGAGTTTGAATGGGAAGTTGCACAACCCTATTTTAACTGGGGAGAACGTTGGGAATGGACAGAAAGTGCATATTTACCCTACCCAAATTATAAAAAAGCTCCGGGAGCATTAGGCGAGTATAATGGCAAATTTATGGTAAACCAAAAAGTACTCCGAGGTGGCTCGGTAGCTACACCACAATATCATACCAGACCCACATATCGTAATTTTTTTCATCCAAACTTAAGATGGCAATTTACTGGATTGCGATTGGTAAAAGATAATTAATTCCGTTTCACATGAACTCCAAAGAACAAAAAGTAATAATCTCTACTTTCGAAAAAGAAGTGTGCGAAGGTTTAACAGCTTTCCCAAAATACTTATCCTCAAAATACTTTTATGATGAAGTAGGAGATGGGCTTTTTCAACAAATTATGGCCCTACCTGAATATTATCTCACAAGGGCTGAATATGAAATTTTTGAGAAGCACAAATTGGCTATTACTCAAAGCTTTGATGCAAATAAAGAAGGTTTCGATCTGATAGAACTTGGAGCAGGAGATGGTAAGAAAACCAAAGTGTTGCTAAAAGAATTATTAAATCAGGACTACGATTTTGTTTATAAGCCAATAGATATAAGTGAAAATGCCGTCGATGGATTGATAAATAATCTCAATCACGAGATGCCAAAGGTTACTGTGGAGGGCCAAATTGGTGAGTATTTTGAAGTTTTAGATCGGTTGAAGCATATAAGTGATCGTAAGAAAGTAATTATGGTGCTGGGATCTAATATTGGTAATTTATTACATCCTAGAGCTATTCAGTTTTTAAAAAAATTATGTAATGCCATGAATCCAGGAGATCTTGTATTTATGGGATTTGATCAAAAAAAACATCCCCAGAAAGTTTTAGATGCTTATAACGACAAATCAGGGGTAACAGCAGCTTTTAATAAAAATATTTTGACAAGAATTAATAAAGAGCTCAACGGAAATTTTGATCTTAATAAATTTATGCACTGGGAAACCTATGATCCTGAAAACGGAACAGCTAGAAGTTATCTTATCAGTACAGAAAAACAAACTGTAGATATTGATGATTTATCCTTAGAAGTTCATTTTGAAGTATGGGAAAGTATCCATACCGAGATTTCTCAGAAATATGATGATGATATTGTAAAGTGGCTCGCTGAAGAATCTGGTCTTGAGATTGTAAAATCTTTTTCGGACTCGAATAATGATTATAAAGATTATTTACTTAAAAAAGCTAAATAAATAAAATATAAGAACCCAAAACTTAAACACAGATGAAAGCGATTTGGAATGGTCAGATAATAGCAGAAAGTAATGATACAAAGATTATAGAAAACAATCATTATTTTCCTCCCGAAACTATAAATAAAGAATTTTTTAAGTCTAGCAACACGCACACTAATTGCCCATGGAAAGGGATGGCCTCTTATTACACTGTCGAGGTAGACGGAAAAGAAAATCAGGATGCTGCCTGGTATTATCCAGAGACAAGTGATCTTGCAAAACAAATCAAAGGGTATGTTGCCTTTTGGAAAGGTGTTGAGGTTGTTGACTAGCAATCTACCACAACACCTCATGTGTATTGTTTTATGATGACTTGTTATGTTTTTAGATGAATTAGTCTTTTTCTAAAACTCGTATAACGGTAGGAGATAGTTCATCACTGTTTCCAGAATTAGCAACGCAATTAATATATATTTTTTCTCCATCAGGACTAAATGCTAAATCGTTTGGAGTTCGTAATCCCGAAGTCAATGCATCTCCATCGGTATTGATTGAACTACCATCACCAGCAATTACTTCTATAGAAGTACCATCTAAACTTACTTTAAATATTTGACCTAAAGAGGCAGCAGTAAGATATAGCTCTCCTTCAAAGGAAGTAATATGAGCATTCCCAGTTGAGTTTGGAATTGCTGCCAGTATAGAAACTTCCCCGGTAGAAACAACTTCCAGTACATTTCCATCACTAAAATTCACTACATAAATATTTCCGGTATCTTTTACCCAGGTGATACCGTTTGCACAGGCAAAATCTGCACTACTGGCAAATAAGCTAGAATCACCATTTGGAGTGAATTTTGTAATCGTACCGTTTTGACAACTCAAAATATAAATGTTACCGGTGTCATCTATAGTTATTCCGGTTGGTAGAGCTACTGCCTCAGTGAAAAGTTCGGTATTCCCATTAGGATCTATTTTAAATACTTTGTTTACCCCAAAATTTGACTGGTATAAATTACCCATAGTATCAAAATGATTGCCCGTTAAACCAGCTGGGAAGAAACTGGCAAAAAGTTCTGATTCTCCATTTTCTGGGTCTATTTTGAATATATCCGAGCCGTTAATGTTGGCCAAACCAACTCCAAAATCGGCTGCATATATATTTCCATAGATATCTACGTCGAGTCCTCCTGTTCCTATAGGTAAGGTGGTAAGAGTAGATAGAGTGTATTCATCAGATGGAGTTGGAACACCATCATCATCAGAAGTATTGTCACCAACACCACACGAATAGAATGTGATTGATGCAATCATTAAGAATGTAGAAATTGTTTTCATCATGTCTGTTTTTTTTGATTTTTTTGAATAATGATTTATATGACTCGAGACAAATGAATGTAAATTTTAAAGAAAAGATGTTACGCTATAGAGGCGTTTAATGGTTGCCGATAAAGGTTTACAGAATGTATTCTTGAAAACTCTATAATAACCACATTAATACCTGTGAAAAATGTCAAAGTATTATTGTTGCGCTCTAAATTCTGAAGGAGTTGTTTTAGTAAATTTCTTAAAGGCTTTGTAAAATGATACTCTATTATTAAAACCACTAGAGTATAGGATCTCGGTCATATTTAAATGATCATCCGTTACCATCATTTTTTTAGCTTCCTCAACTCTATAATGATTAATAAAATCAAAAAAACTGAGATCAAAGTGCTCGTTAATAACCTGAGACATATGATGTCTGGAGAGATTAAGTTTTTTGGCCAAATGGGCTATCCTTAGTTCACTATCTAAATAAGGCTTATCTTTTTCCATAACATCGATAAGCCTCGATTTTAATTCTAAAGAATGATCTCTGGTAAGCCCAGTTTTACGATATTTCTTAAAAGGAAGAACTTTATCCATGGATAAACCATCAAAAACCTTAGGCTGTAAAAAAGCAAAGTAGAAAACCAACCCGGTAAAAAATATCATAGAAAAACCAATAAAATAGTCAGATCCTGTATCTAATACATTAAAATAAACCAAAATAAAATATGAAGAAAAAGACAGAACATAACCGAAAAAAGAATAACTAAGCCATCTTAACCACCTCGAATTGTTATAGCTTTTGATATTATGTTTAAAGGAAAAAAACAGTAGGCCACAATAAAATAGCATTAAGACAATAATAATTTTGATAAAGTGTGGTGTATAAAAGTATAAGTAATATCCAAACTTGTTATTGTTTAGTACATCGACTTTCTCATGAGTAGAAAGAAAAAAGTAAGGGGAGTAATTTATTAAAACATATAATAATGGTATAAAATGAAGGAGGTCAATACTTCTGATTTTATTTTTATGAATAAGCCGCTTAATATATAAATATAAAATGGGCCCATATAAAACCCATGGTATCCTATTGGTAAAACTTAAGTGTATAAATTGGTCAGAATTTAGAAGCTTTGACCAGTATAGTATATTGTAGATGATGTTATAACTAAATAGCAGTATATATATGCCTAGCAATATATTTGCAAGTCTATCGCCTTTCTTTTTTAAGAAAAACAAAACCGCAAAAACAAAAGCTTGTAAAGCAAAAAATAAAAAAATGGTTTCCAAGAAGTTCATTACTTAAAACTAAGATTATTAATTTAAATTCATAAAAAAAATCTAGCTTAAGTCAGTTTTAAATAAACTTGATATCGAAAAGGAGAGGAAATAAAGATGTTGCTTGGTATTGTCCTTATTCCGGTGATTTTGCACAGCAAATCAAAGAGTATAGGTCTTTTCGGAAAAGTATTGTGGTTGCAGATTAGTACTTCTTCAACCACAATACCCTTTAGATTATAAAACTAATACACTATTATCCGCTGCTGCAAAGTCATTCCATTGATACCCGTCGGCTTCGACTTCATTAGTCCATTGACCATCTACAACATATTTAAATTCAAATTTATTGCCTTTAGGAAGGGCAACAGTTCCTTTAAAGTTTCCGTTTTTCAATTTCTTTAGCACTGTTGCTTCCGTGTTCCACTCATTAAATTCTCCAGCTACACTTACACTATTTGCTTCCTTTGCAGGAACAATAAAAGTAACTTTACAGATGGGTTTTGTTTTTAAGTACTGCTTGGTAATCGCCATAATTTTCGTTAAATATTAAGTATTGGTTAATAAAATTAGAATGAAATTACTATAAAACTTCTAAATTAAAAAGTAGTAATGGTCAGATTTACAGTTATTTATTAACGATAACGATATAGTACATTCAACAAGTTATCTGTATCACCAGTAGAATTGTCAAAATGTAGATTTATTCTGATTCCCTAACCACGAAATAAAGCGATAACGTTATTTTTAGGATGAATAGTTATATACTTTTGATCGTCTTTTAGATTAAAAATGGATCAATCTTGTTGGTTTCTAAATATACCTCAGCCAATTAAGAAATCTAAATTGTGATTTTACTATAGCCTAAAAGCGAATTGTATAGTAACCCTGAACTTGCTGTATCGGGATCAGTATTGTTGGTTAAAAGAGGAAATTCTTTTCTTAAATTCTTCATAAGTTAGTTATCGGTTTTTTGTTAAAACCTTTATATTTACTGGGACATTACTAAGGTACTATTAAAAATGTTTTCCAAAAGAAAAGAAACACTACAAATTGATCCACAACAGCGTGAACTATATGAACATGCAAGAAGCAGGGTTATTCAAAAGAAAAGACTATTTCAGCATTTTATAGTATTTGTAGTTGGATCTATATTCATGGTAGTGCTTAATCTTGCCTTTGGGTTTGGCAAAGAGGTTATTTTTTTTGGAGCATATTGGTCAATAGTAGGGATCATATGTTGGGCATTTCTTTTTACATTACACTTTTGTAATGTATGGTTATTCAATACATTTATGGGGCAGGAGTGGACAGATCGACAAATGGAAAAATTGATTGCCAGGCAAAAAGAAGAAATCAATTTAATCCAAAAAGATGTGGATTTAATGTATCCAAAAGAAGATCTTGTTAAAAAGAAAGAAGAATTTATTAAAGGAAAACAGCCAGTTGAAATGGTGGAGAAAAAAGAACTAAAACAAACGATCACCATGATCGCTGCAGCAGGCGAACAAAATGAATTGGGGAAAAACAATGACCTTGTCTGGCATTTACCAGATGATTTTAAACGTTTTAAGCAACTTACCACTGGTCATCATATTATTATGGGGCGCAAGACTTTTGAGTCCTTTCCTAAATTACTACCTAATCGTGTACATGTTGTAATTTCTAGAAATAAAGAATATAAGGCCGAAGGAGCTCTGGTAGTGCAAACAATGAAAGATGCATTAGAAATAGCAAAAAGTGATCCGCAACCCTACATCATTGGAGGAGGGGAGATATATACCATTGGACTTGATTATGCAGATGCTATAGAATTAACCCGGGTACATGAAGGAACTTTTGATGCCGATACTTTTTTTCCAGAAATCAACACAGAAATTTGGAAACTGGTAAAAGAAGAATTTCATGATAAAGATGAAAAACATAACTATCCTTTTACTTATCTGACATACAAAAGAAAATAATGTTCTCCCCAGAACTAAAAGAACATCTAGAAAAAATACTTTCAGAAAAAATTATAGCTACCAAACCTATATCAGGTGGTGATATTAATCAGGTGTATGTATTAACACTCTCTAGGCAGAAAGTTATTGTAAAAATAAATAGTGCTTCAAGATTTCCTGGGATGTTTGAAGCCGAAGCTAAAGGATTACAATATCTACTACATTCTAATACCTTTGTGATACCCAAAGTTATAGGTTTTGGAGAATTAGAAGATATTGCCTTTTTAATTTTAGAATACATAGATTCAAAAAGGCAAGTCAACAATTTTTGGGAAATTTTTGGAAGAAAGCTAGCAATTCTACATCAGAAAAACCAACCTTATTTTGGTTTTGAACAAGATAATTATATCGGAAGCTTACCGCAATATAATACAATGTGCGATTCGGTTTCAGAATTCTATATCGCTTATCGATTAGAACCTCAATTTAGATTAGCCAAACAAAACGGTTTTTCATTTCCCAATCTAGATACTTTTTATGAAACTATCGAAGCCAAAATTCCTAATGAAAAACCAAGCTTAGTTCATGGGGATTTATGGAGTGGTAATTTTATGATCGATAAAAACGGGATGCCTTGTCTGATTGACCCTGCCGTTGCCTATGCTCCAAGAGAAATGGATATCGCAATGATGCACCTTTTTGGTGGTTTTGATTCTCTACTATTTGATTCGTATAATGAGATATTTCCTTTAACAGCGAATTGGAAAAATCGATTACCTATCTGGCAGCTATATTATCTTTTAGTACACCTTAATTTATTTGGTAGTTCTTATTACCAAAGAGTGAAAAATACAATAAAAACACAGAGTTAAAACCGGTAGGTGTTTCTACGTGGTTGATGGTGTAAAACACTGGTTTTTATGCTATTGAAGTCTTTTTTTTTTGGTTATGTTGTTTCTAACAATTACTTTTATAACAGTTTAATTAAACAAAAAGAGTTTGAATTCCCTATAGTATTGTACTCCCCATTAAATTATATCTAGGGTCTTGGTGTTTCCTCTTTTGCTACTACAGAGGAAAATCCCATAATATAGTAGATAGTCAGTCCCATATCACAATGTAAAATATTTTAAGTTGAATTCTATTCAGCCTATAAGACGGTATGCTTATATCTTAAGTATAGATTAACTATTCGATAGATCGAAAAGTTAAAGCTTCTATCTCAACTCCCCAATTGAGTGATTTTAAATGATGTAAAATTCTAATTATCAAATTATAATTTCAATGAATCTGAAAATTTCTATGGTATTGTTTTGTTTGGTTACCATCGTATGTTACGGTCAAGATCTTAGTGAAAACAATAGCAAAAATGTAAAAGGGAAGTACTCGATAATAAGATCAACAGTTGGAGTAGGTGGATCGTCTAAAACTATCATTGCTAACACTGGTAATTATAATATTAGCCAAAGTATAGGCCAGAGTAGTGTAATAGGTACGTATAGTAAGAATGGATATACGATACGGCAAGGTTTTCAGCAACCTTTTCTTAGTGCAAAAATCATTTCTATACCTAACAGAGATGATTTGAGGGCTGTTCTCTACCCAAATCCATTTCAACAATCTATCAATATTTCATTTAATACACCAATCACCAATCAGGTAAGCATCATTTTGTTTGATATCACAGGTAGAACTATTCGTTCGCAAGAATTTTCTGCTTCACAATTAATAGCACTTCCGTTAGAAGAGATCTCTGATGGCACCTATTTTTTGAAGGTCTCATCGGGGAATAAAAAATTCACAGCCAAACTTATAAAAGAATAATTATGAAGAAACTAATACTCTTCGCGACATGTTTACTATGCATATCTTCAATAAAAAGTCAGCAACTTTATTTAGAAGCAGGTAAAACAATATCTTCTTTTGATTTTAAAAATTCTTTAGGAGGAGAGCTCGAAAATCTTCGTGCAACCGACCATACGTTTATAAGCCTGGGATACCGCAGAAACGTTTTTACAGAACGTCTATTTCTAAATGCAGCGGGTAATTACAGCACTTATGGTTCCATAGGGAGTGATAGAGCGTTGGATAATTTTTTTGAGTGGAATGTTAGTTATTTAGGGGTTAGTGCAGGCTTTGACTACGAATTTTATAGGCCTGGTAATTTTACCTTTTACATAAAAACAACTGCGTCAGCCGAGTTTCTAATTCAAGGTGCACAAACATTGAATAACCAGGTGTTTAATCTGCCAGGAGAAGACGATTTTGATACTCCGATCTATTTTTTTAGAGGAGGACTTGGAGTGCAATATAAAATATCTGAAAAGCTAACCACCTTTTCACAATATATGTACGGTATTGCAGGTACTTTTAAAGACATTCAGGGTGACCTAAAAATTAATGCACACAACTTTGGTTTAGGATTGCTCATTAATCTTTCAAAAACTGAAGAACGTGAGAGTCAAGAAATGATGAACCTCAAAGAAGAGATAGAAACCAATTCACAAAAAATAAAAGAACTCGAAGATAAATCGCAACAAATTACAGCTTTACGTAATGAGATAATGTCTAAAGAAGAAGAAATTAAATCGCTTCGAGCTTCTATTTCAAATGCATTGTTGCCCTACACAGGAAATGAGCTCACTACAAAAAAGGATGATGGGAGTATTAAGATCATTCTTGAAAGCGATTTACTTTTTGATTCTGGAAAATGGGAGGTAAAATCCGAAGGAGAAAATGCAGTTAATGCCTTAGGAGATGTGTTGGCCAGAAATCCTGATGTATCGATACTCATTGAAGGTCATACAGATAACCAACCGCTTATTCCTAATAGAGAAGTGTCTACTAATTGGGATTTGTCCTTAAAAAGAGCTTCTGCCATTGTTGAAGTTCTTAGAAATAATCAAAATCTAGATCAAAAAAATCTTACTGCGGCTGGTCGGGGCGAGTACGATCCTATAGCTGATAATTCGACCGAAGATGGCCGAGCCAAAAATCGTAGAATCGAGATTATTTTATCACCAAAATTAGACGAACTCATTGAATTAATAAAAAACTAAAAATAGCATAACCATGAAAAACTTAATACTAACCCTGTTTTTTTTAGCAAGTATACATCTATCAGCACAAACAGACGGAATAAGCTATCAAGCTGTCATTATTGGTCCGGATAATCAAGAATTGCCAGGAGTAGATGCCGAAGGGAATATTTTACCTAATGCCACAGTTTCTATTCGATTTACAATTATAGATGCTAATAATGGTATGGAGTATCAAGAGGTCCAAACCACCAATACAGATCAATATGGTAGGATTAATTTAACTATTGGTAGTGTTAACCCCGATGAGTTCACCAAGATCAATTGGGATGGAACTAACAAAGACCTAAAAGTAGAAATAGATTTTAGTGGTGGAGGGTCAGGTTTTGTAGATATGAGTCGCGAGAAACTTACTTATTTACCATATGGGTTTCATAGAGACATCAAAGCTACAGGTAAGCTGGTAGTAGATGATGTAACCGATTTAAATAGTGAACTTACTGTGGGAGGACCTACCCGTTTAAATAGTACGTTGGATGTAAATAATAATAACGCAACCAACCTCACTGGAGAGTTAAATGTAGAAGGTGCCACAGATTTGAATAGCACTTTGGATGTAGATGGAGTAACAGACTTAAATGATGGGCTTAATGTTAATAATAATACTCCCGCTAACTTTTCTGGAGAGTCATCTTTTGGTCTTAAAGCAACTTTTAAAGGACCAACTGCTTTTGAAGAGCCAAGTACTTTTGTCGCTATTGATGTAGACGGCCCATCACAATTAAATGGAAAGGTTAGTATAAATGCAAATGTAGATGGCGAAGGTGGGCAAAACAATATAGAAAGATATCCATTATTGGTTCAAGGAAGTAATCAAGGTATTGCAATTAAAGTAAATGGAAGTAGATCAAAAGATAATAACTATGTTTCGTTTTGGGATGAGGATTCTGGTGAAATGTGGGGAAGAATTCAGGGAGAGTCAAGTGAAGATCTATTGTCAAACCCTAATTATGTTAGACAGGTTGCAAGAAATGGGGTGAGCCTTGCCGTTTCTGCAGGAAATTTAACTCTTGCAGTAGCCAATGTCTTTCAGAAAGGTCTTAAAACAGTTGCCGCATCAACTTCTGCTACCGGTTGTGTAGGTTTTGGAGCATGTGTTACTGTTCCTATTCCGTCACTTATTGTAGAAGGAGGTACGGATTTGGTGACTAAGATCGCCGGGGCTGTATTACGTGGAGTTAATTTAGGACTCGTAATTGAAGAAAATGCAAACTTCATAGTAACTTCAAATAATAATGTTGGTGTTACCTATTCTTCTGGTGCTGGAGATTATGCAGAATGGTTACTCAAACAAAATCCATCAGATGTTTTTACTCCAGGAGAGTTAGTTGGGGTTAATAATGGTTTTGTAACGAAAAACCTATGGGGTGCAGAAAAAGTAATGATCGTTTCTACAAGACCTATAGTCTTAGGAAATATGCCACAAAAGGGCAATGAAAAAGACCATGTAAAAATTGCCTTTATGGGACAAGTGCCAGCTAGAGTCATTGGTAGTGTAAATCCTGGAGATTATATTTTGCCAAGCGAAATTGGGAGTGGGTTTGCAAAAGCAGTGAACCCAAAAGATATGACAACAAGAGATTATAAAAAAATAGCCGGTGTGGCCTGGTCGGTAATAAACAAAATATCTAATGATGTAAGTCTTGTAAATGTGGCCGTAGGTATAAATACTAATGATTTAAGTGAGATAGTATATAAACAAGAAGAAGAACTTAAAGCATTACGCTCAGAATATAGAGAATTAAAGAAAGAAGTAGCTGCATCAAATAAAGCACTAATAAACTTAGTTCCCGGTTTTGCCAAGGCTATAGAGGTTAATGAACTCAATATGTCAGAATCGGAAAGTGATGAAGAATATCAAAACCAAAAACAATCTGATTACAATTTGGTTCGCTCTCATGAAGATAATATTCTTTATTTTGACCTTTCAAGAGAACATATAGAGACTTCAATACAGATAGCCAGGGAAAATTACAAACAGCAGTTAGATGATAATGAACAGATAGATAAAATGGTTTTTGGTAATACCAACAACTTTAAATCTATTCGGGATGTACAAAATACAGCTCTAATTCCAATTGAAGAACATCCGTTTTGGCAAAGGATGGATTCTGACCCTGAATATAGAGAAGAAATTACGCAGTTTATGCAATCAACCATAGAGAAAGCTATGCATACTCATCAAAAGCATGCACAAAAGTTTACAGATATAAAGGTTAGAAATTGAGCGCATATAATTTCAATATAAAACATGTGTCATGAAAAGACAGATTTTTATTTCTTTTTTATTGGTGTTAGCCACTTCAAATGTGTTTTGGGGTCAGGAAACTGCAATACCTGATTCCAAATTTGAACAAGCACTTATCGATCTTGGGATTGATTCTGATGGTGAGGTAAACGGTGTGGTATCGACCGAAGATATTAATGACGTAACAGATCTCAATATTTTTGATAAAAATATCGTTGATCTAACGGGAATTGAGGATTTTGAAAGTTTAGAAGTGCTGAATTGTTCTAATAATCGGTTAACCAATATTGATATTAGCCAGAATACTCAACTTGTCGAATTCAACTGTGCTTCGAACCTATTGGAAACCCTTGATGTTTCTCTGAATACATCTTTAGAAACATTAAATTGTAGTGATAACCGATTACTAATACTCGATATTTCTCAAAATGGCTTGCTTAGAAATCTTGATTTTACTTCAAATCAGGTAAGTATGATCAATACCAGTCAAAATGATTCTCTTGTCAGTTTGAGAGGTTCAAATAATAGATTGAGTAATCTCGAAATTGATACCAATACTTCATTAGAAGAGCTGATTTGTTCCGAAAATCAGTTGTCGGGTCTTGATATAGATGCTAATGCAGAGTTAAAAACATTATTGTGTGCTTCTAATCATATTACGAATCTAAATCTTTCAGCAAATGATTCGCTTACTTTTATTGATGTTTCAGACAATCAATTAAGCACTCTGGAAGTCACTGGTAACAGGTTTCTTACCAACTTAACTGTTTCCGATAATCAATTAACAGAATTGAACCTCAGTTTGAATGATTCCTTAGAGTTTTTGGGGTGCTCTAATAATCAGTTAACCCTTTTAGAGCTTGAGAACAATAAAAAATTAGAAACTTTGATTTCAGCATTTAATCAATTGGTGGTATTGGAGGTAAGTGAAAATATAGAATTAGAATCTATAGATGTTTCGTTTAACCTAATCTCTGAAATTAATATTAGTGAAAATGATTCAATTACTTCACTCAATTGTGCTGCGAATCAATTGAAAACCCTAAAAATCAACAATGGCAATAATGAAGAATTGGCAACTTTAAATGCTTTAAACAATCCTAATTTATATTGTATTGAGGTAGATGCTACTGCTATGGCCAACGACCAAATGACCTGGTTAATAGATAATGTAGCTTCATATGAAGAAGTTTGTGAGTCACTTACTTTCGTTCCAGACGATAATTTTGAGCAAGCCTTAATCGATATGGGTTATGATGAAGCACCACTAGATAATCTCGTTTCCACAGCTAGAATTGATACCATAACCGTTTTAGATATAAATAACAAAAATATAGAACGATTAACGGGAATTGAAGCTTTTATTGCTCTTGACTCATTAAAGTGCGCCAACAATATGTTGAGTAACCTGAATGCTACTCCACTGATTAATCTGGAATACCTAGATTGCTCTTCTAATAACTTGGTGGATTTAACTTTGAAAAATGTACCTGCCGGAGTATTGACTTTCCTGAACGCAACCGGAAATCCTGAATTGGCTTGTATTCAGGTCGATGATGTTACTGCCGCCGAAAACGAACCAGATTGGTCTATAGACGCGACTTCATCCTACGATTTAAGTTGTACAACCAATAAAACTTTTATCCCAGATAATAATTTTGAACAAGCCTTAATTGATCTTGGTTATGACCGTGGTTCTTTAGATAATTATGTCGTAACCGATTCAATAAACAAAATAGAAATCCTTAATATTAGCAATAGAAATATTTTTGATCTTACCGGTATAGAAGCATTTGTAGCTCTAGATTCTTTAAATTGTTCAGAAAATAAGGTATCACTTTTAGATATTAGTAACAATCTTTCTATAAAAAATCTCTCTTGTTTTAGTAATAATCTCTCGGAACTCAATCTTCAGGTAAATGATTCCATTATAAAGCTCAATTGTGGAGGTAACAAATTAGCCAATTTAGACTTACAATCCAATCCCAATTTGGATTTGGTAGCGTTAGTTTGTGACAATAACAACCTAGCACAACTTGATGTAAGTGATATGACCAATCTAGAGTCACTGGATTGTAGTTCGAACAATATTTCAACAACAGGAATTGGAGGTTTAAATATCACCGGTACAACACTTAAACAATTGTTTTGTGGTAAAAATAAGTTTAGTATACTCGATCTTGACCCGGTATCAAGCACTTTGGAAGAATTGGATTGTGGAGATAATAATTTGTCTGAATTAGATATTTCTGCAGTTACTGAACTCAAAAAAATAAATTGTTCAATTAATTTTCTAACCGATATCGATTTCAGTGCAAATACCAATATCGAAGAACTCGCCTGTGATTCTAATCAAATAACTAACTTGATCTATGATACTACGGCATCTTATGACTTTTTTACAGATTTAAGCTGCAATGATAATTTGCTAGAAAATATAGAGGTAGATGACTTTGTAGCTCTTGAAAGTTTGAGTTGTGCTTCAAACGAATTAACAGATTTAGAAGTGAGCTTCAACCAACAGCTAGACTCTTTAAATTTTTCCAATAATGGGGTAACATCCATAGATTTAATAGAAAATGGACAGCTAAGATCTTTAGATTGTTCCAATAATCCATTGGGTGATTTAGTTTTATCCGAAAATCAGAATTTAGAACAATTATATTGCAGAAATATCCAACTCGAAATTCTAGATGTTGAGGTAAACACTGCTCTTATCATATTATCGGCGTCAAACAACGAAATAGAAAGTGTTGGGCTAGTTAATAATACCAGTATTCAAATTCTGGATCTTTCATCAAACAGACTAGTAGAAATTAATGATCTTGATCAACTTCTAAATATTACCAGTTTTAGTGTAGCTTCCAATGAAATTACCGATATAAATTTAGAGGTAAATACTTTATTAACCAATATAGATGTCTCTTCTAATCAACTGGAAAGTCTAAACGTACAAAATGGAAATAATGATCAATTACTACGATTTAATGCTGTCAATAATCCAGATCTGAGTTGTATAGAAATCGATAATGAAAATCAAATTGGAGATGAATGGCAAAAAGATGAAAGTGCATCCTACAGTCAAAATTGTCGTTACGAAGATACTTTTGTACCCGATGACGGTTTTGAACAAGCTCTTGCAATGTATGATGATATACCTAATGATAATTATGTGCCCACAGCAAATATAAGTTCGCTTAGTAATTTAGATATCAGTAATAATAGTATTTCTGATCTAACAGGACTTGAGGATTTTACAGAACTACAATCACTCAATTGCTCCTCGATCAATATTGGAAATCGCCTTGATCTTAGACCTAACACTAATCTAACTGAGATCATATGTGCAAACAATCAAATTGATAGCTTGTTTGTAAGTGATAATTATATCATTCAGACACTCGATATTTCTTCAAATCAGTTTTTAGAAATTAATATTGAAGTATTTTCGGATCTAATTAGTTTTAAATGTGATGATAATCAATTTACAGACCTTGATCTTAGTGTCAATACTAATTTAACTGAAATAAGTTGCGCGACTAACCAATTAGTTACCCTTAGTGTAAATAATGGTAATAATAACAACCTCACTATTTTTAATACATTAAATAACCCAAATTTGGCATGTGTTGAAATTGATGACGTTAGTAACATTGGAGCAAATTGGCAGAAAGATGACACTGCTTCTTATGCAGAAAATTGCTACTATAACCAGACTTTTATTCCTGATGATGGTTTTGAACAAGCTATAATAAATTTAGGTCTAGATTCAGGAGTATTAAATGACTATGTACCTACTGCTGCAATACGTTCAATTACTAACTTGAATATTAGTGGCAATGAAATTTCTGATCTAACTGGACTACAAGATTTTGTAAACTTAGTTTCTTTCAATTGTAGCAACAATCTATTAACCAGTATAGATATTAGTAATAATGTGCTATTAGAACGATTGTTATGTTCAGGGAATCAATTAACAAGCTTGGATGTTTCTTTGAATACCTCATTGATAGAAATAGATGTGTCTGATAATAGGCTTGCCAATATTGATGTGAGTACCAATACAGTTTTGGGACAGTTAAATTGTTCGTCAAATCAATTAACTAGTATCGATATTATACAAAATCCGAATATAGAGGTCTTGTTGTGTTCATCAAATCAACTAATAACTGTGAATGCAAATAATGGGTTTAATACGATTCTCGAAAATATTGACCTTACTGATAACTCCAATCTAACCTGTATTTTGGTTGATGATATTGCGGCTTCAGAGTCGTACCCGAATTGGTTCAAAGATGAAACTGCTGCATATAAATTAATCTGTGATGACGACGATAATGATGATGTGCCAGATACCGAAGATCTTTGCCCAAATACACCATTTGGTAGTACCGTTGATTTGTTTGGGTGTGCCTTTTTTACATTACCTGCAACCAACTTTACTATTTTGACTACAAGTGAAAATTGCAGAAGTAGTAATAACGGAAAGGTAAAAATTACGGCGGTTGAAATTTTTAATTACAAAGCCACAATTATAGGAGATGAGGTAAATGCCGAGTATGATTTCACCAATGATGTTGAGATCAGAAACCTTCGTGAAGGAATCTATGAACTGTGCATTACTATAGAGGATAAACCCGATTATAGAGCTTGTTTTGAAGTTCGTATTACCCAGCCAGAAGATTTAACTGTACTAACAAGTATAAATCGTACCGAAGGCAAAGTGTCTATAGAAATGTCCGGAGGATCAAGGTATACCATAGATTTGAACGGATTGGTTTTTAATACTACGGATGCTTTTGTAACCCTAAATCTAAACAAAGGTGTTAATACGATTCAGGTTAAAGCGGATCAAGAATGCCAGGGAACATACGAAAAAACCATTTTTATTGCTAACGAGGTGCAGTTTTATCCAAATCCATTAGAGGATTACCTTCATGTAAATCTGGGGGATAATCAGATAAAAGATGTTGACTTTAGTATGTATTCTTACTTAGGGCAATTAGTAGTGTCAAAAAAATATGCAATTCAAGATGGATTTATACGAATAGATACCTCATTCCTTGAGTCGGGCATATACTTAGTCTCACTTAGCTCTAATAGTTTTCAATCCACTTTTAAAATTGTAAAAAAATGAAAAAGCCATTATTTCTTTTTAGCTTGGTTTTAATATTGTGCAGTTGTAGTAGCGATAGTGACGAAGGTGAAGAGGGGCAACAAACAGTTCAAAACCCTGCTGCTTCCAATCTAATTTTTCCTTTTGAAAACTCACTGTGCAATGTGGGAACCGATATAACTCTAACCGAGAGCACGGTTTTATTTGAATGGGAAGGTAGTCTCAATACAGATAGTTACGAAGTAGAACTTACAAATTTAACTACGGGGAGCACCACAACTCATTCAGCAATAGATACCAATACTCCTATTGTTTTAAGCAGGGGAACGCCATATAGTTGGCATGTGATTTCAAAATCCAATACAGTAACAGAAACAGCCCAAAGTGCTTCCTGGAAATTTTATAATGCGGGAGAGGCAATCGAATCCTATGTGCCATTTCCCGCTGAAGCTGTTTCACCTGCAATGGCGGAGTCTATTAGAACCACAGCCAGTGAAATCATTTTGGATTGGGAAGGCAATGATGTTGACGATGATATCGTGGGGTATGATGTGTATTTTGACATAACTCCTGAACCAGAAATTAGGATAAGTGATCTCGAAGAAAGTATGTTTAATGTGTCTATAGCATCAAATACGATCTATTACTGGAAGATAATAACGAAAGATTCTCGCGGAAATACGTCAGAATCAAGCACCTTTCAGTTTAAAGTTTTATAATTTTTTTGTTTCCATAATAAGCCTGAATACTTGAGGGGGTAAAAGTATGATGGATTTTATGGATTTAGGTCTTCAACGGAATGACAAGCACAGCACTAAACAAGCAAAGATTTTGTCATTCCGGAGAAGATTATATATGAATTTTGTAATAGTACATTAATCAAAAACCTTGTGCTTTGGTTACTGTATTACTTTGTAACTTAGATTCATTACTTTTGTCAAAATTTTTAAACACACAGTACATGAATGCATATGTATTTCCGGGTCAAGGGGCTCAATTTCCAGGAATGGGTCTAGATCTATATGAAAATTCAGAAATGGCCAAAGAACTTTTTCATAAGGCTAATGATATCTTAGGGTTTGAGATTACCAAAATCATGTTCGAAGGAACAAAGGAAGAATTACAACAAACCAAAGTAACTCAACCAGCTATATTTTTACACTCAGTAATTTTAAGTAGAGTTTTAGGTGATAGTTTTAAACCCGATATGGTTGCGGGACATTCTTTAGGTGAATTCTCGGCATTAGTAGCCAATGGAACACTTAATTTTGAAGATGCATTGCGACTAGTATCTAAACGAGCACTGGCAATGCAAAAAGCATGTGAGTTAAAACCTTCTACAATGGCGGCAGTTTTAGGATTAGAAGATGAGGTGGTTGAGCAAACTTGTGCTCAAATTGAAGGAGTAGTAGTAGCTGCAAACTATAATTGCCCTGGTCAATTAGTAATTTCTGGAGATGTAGATGCAATCAATAAAGCATGTGAAGCATTGAAAGAAAAAGGCGTACGTAGAGCATTAGTATTACCAGTAGGAGGGGCATTTCATTCGCCATTGATGGAGCCTGCCAGAGAAGAATTGGCAGCAGCAATCAATGCCACTACGTTTAATGTACCCAACTGTCCCGTATACCAAAATGTAACCACAACTGCAGTTACAGATCCCGAGGAGATTAAAAAAAATCTAATCGCACAGTTAACGGCACCAGTAAAATGGACTCAAAGTGTACAAAATATGATTAAAGATGGCGCAATTTTATTTACCGAAGTTGGACCAGGAAAAGTACTATCGGGATTAGTGAAAAAGATCGATCGATCTGCAGAAACTTTGGTAGCCTCGATTACCAATGAATAAAAAGTAGATAGAAATTATCATAAAGTTACAAACCTCACAGATTTACAGAACCTGTGAGGTTTTTTTTGTGTTAAAGAAATAAAAGCTCTTTACAACTATATTATTCCTTAATTCTCAAATCATCTTTCATGAATTTATCGATATAATTTGCTATTTCTTCTCCTTTTTCTTCTTGTAAAAAATGACCAGCATCTTTGATCGTAATTTTTTGTTGTTGATTACTTGTTGGAATTAATTTGTAAAAGAATTTTTCTAATCCACTAAAAACTTTGTCTTTATCAGAAAACATAACCAACGCTGGTTTATTCCACTGAGAAAGGATATCTCTCGCCTTTTGCATGGGTTTGACAGCTGGGTCATTACGATGAGCAGGAACTAAAAGTGGGAACGCAACTGCACCGCCTTTGTGTTTTTTATTAGGAAATGGAGCATCATAGGCATCCAGCACTTTTTTTGATAATTTTTGATATGAAGCATATTGCACAATCCCACTTACAGGCAGTGATGGGTGATACTTAGCAAACATTCTCCACAACCTAAATGGGAACGCCAATTTTTTACCTGCCGGAAGAAACGTATTTAAAACGACCACTCTTTTAAATCGTTCTGGATATTCTGCCAAAAGCGACAATCCCAACAAACCTCCCCAATCCTGTACGACTAATGTAATATCATTAAGATCCAGCTTATGAATTAGATTTTCTAATGATTTAAAATGAAGGTCAAAACTGTAATTTTTACGCCCTACAATCTTATCAGATTTACCAAATCCAATAAAATCTGGAGCGATAAATCGATAATTCTTTAGAGTGGGGATAAATTTTCTATAGAGATATGACCAAGTAGGTTCTCCATGAAGTGCCAGAATGGTTTCGCCATTTCCCTCATCAATATAATGCATTTTTAGGTTTTCGAAATCAACAAAATTCTCTTTATATGGGAAGTCTTTAATGGATTCGAAACGAGAAAAATCTGGCTTTAAGATTTGCATGATACTACGTATTTAATGTTCTAGGTTAACTGCTTTAAACTGAGTCTCGAGATATACTTGTTTCCATTTTCCATCGGCATAACTACCTACCTTGAAATTGTAGGTGTTATCATCAACATATATCCACATATCGGTCACCACAGACTCCCCATATTGATATTGATAGAGAATATTTTTACCGTCGATAGTAACTTCTCCTTTGGTTAACCCTCCAAAAACATCAAACTCCCAGAACTTTATGGTCTTGGTTGCTACATCATATTTTCTGATTCCATGATTTCGGGATCCATATTCGGTCCGTTCTTTATTGGTAAATCCTTTGGATTTAGTAATAACTATGGTGCTGTCTAAATCAAATGTAAAGACAATCTCTTGTTTAAACTTACTACCATCACCCCAATTACCTTCGGCTTGCCAAACTTTATCAGTTAAGTTTTTAAATACGGAAAGTTCGGACTTTTGACTCCAGGATAAGTGTGAAACAAGGGTAAAGAGTAGGAGAATTTGAATAGTTTTCATTTTTATTATGTTTTTTATTGAAACAACCATGCTACGGTTGGTGTAAATTGTTTTCTCCAAAATGCTTCATTATGTTCTCCTTTTGGATCTACCACAAGTTTAAGATTTTTTTCGGGATGGGATGAAATGATATATTTATTCATTTTACGAGTGTTTTTTACCATATCCCACCCTTCCTTTTTTCCTATTAGAAGAAATATCCTGCTGTCCTTAGGGATTGGGTGATTGTATGTAAAACTAAATACATTTTCAGAGAACCAATAAGAAGGAGAGAAGATACCTGCTTTACTAAAAACTTCAGGGTATTTATATAGGGCATAATGCGAAATTAATCCACCCATAGAACTTCCCATGATTGCAGTATGTTCTCTATCCTTTTGTGTTCTAAATGTGGTATCTATATAGGGCTTGATGGTGTTCACAATAAACTCCATATATTGTTTGCCTTCAGCTTTTCCAAACTCTGTATTTTCCCAAGGACTAAGCTCATTCATACGTTTTTCTTCTCCATTATCAATTCCTACTACAATTAGTTCAAGGTCGGATAATGTTGAAAGCTCATTCAGACTTTCATCTACACCCCACTCACCTGCATATGAAGTAGCATTATCAAATAAATTTTGCGCATCATGCATGTATACTACGGGATACTTTTTATCAGATTTATCGTAATTAGGAGGTAAGTAAATTCTAATTTGCCTGGTTCTATTGAGTCCGGGCATTTCGAATAGGTTGTCTATAACTATAACATTGGGTTGAGCTGTAGGTTCTTTAGGTTTTTCTTCTTTTTGCTTACAACTGACGGTAATTAGTACTAATAGGATAAAGAATAGATGTTTGTATTTCATAGTAATTTTTATACATTTATTTTGCTTTTGCAAAAGCTATTTTTATTGCCAGACCAGTCAATACTGAAGCCATAAACCATTTTTGTATTCGAACCCAGATTGGTTTTTGAGCAAACCAAGTTGCCATTTTAGCTGCAGAAACAACGATAAGAAGGTTTATGCAAAAACTAATGATGATCTGCACAATCCCCAACTGAAAACTTTGTGAAAGTATAGAGCCGTATTCAGGTTTGATAAACTGTGGAAAAAAGGATAAATAAAACAACGCCATTTTGGGATTTAATACATTGGTTAGTAATCCGATGTTGAATAATTTTAATGGCCTATCTGTTTTTAAAGTAGTATTGGTTTCAAAAATATTTTTTCTGTCAGATTTGATAGTAGAATAGGCTAAATATAATAAATAACCAACACCAAGAAATTTAACAACAACAAAAGCATAAGGTACAGCAAAGAAAATTGCGGTTAACCCAAAAGATACCATTAGGATATGAAACAAGAAACCGCAAATAACACCAAAAAGAGAGATGATTCCTGCTTGTTTTCCTTGTGATAATGACCTTGAAATAAGATAAATCATATTAGGTCCAGGCGATAATACCATGATAAGAGATGCTAATGCAAATACTAGAAGTTCATTGATAGGTATCATTGATTTATGATTTTTGAATACTTAAAAGTATTCTTTTTTTCTAAAACACATAGTAAATTAACATGATCTTAGGGGGTAAAAATGTTGGGTGTGATTGCGAAAAATCATTAGGTTAACAATAAGCGCTTGTACGATAGCTTGAAAATATAAAAGTATGTAGAAAATGATCTAAAGACAATTGTTTATTTCCAGAAGGATATTTTGGTAATCTTTAATCAATTGGGCATTGAGTTGATCTAAAAACTCTAAAATACTTAGTAATGATTTTATTTCTCTTTTTTGTAATGCATTAGCCGCCTTATCCACTTCATTCTGAACCCTCTTTTGAAGATTGTATGTGCTTTCTAAATCGTATAAGCATTCATAATCAAATTCATTAGTAATACCAATAGATCTAGTGGTTTCCCAAGCTATTTGAGTAAGTGTTGGGATTTCGAGTTCGATATAGGTTTGGATGTTGTAATTAAATAGATTGTCTTTAACTTTTGAAGAATCTGAAGCACTAAAAAAACTTGGATATTGGTTCTTAAGTTTGATTAATTGTTCTGGAGTTGCAACGACTTTAGAGGAGTTTTTATCTGATAATTTATGTAAATCTGTAAAAGCACTTAAAATGAATTGGTTACTGTTTTGAGTTTTGTTGAGTTCTGCGATATTATTTTTGATCTCGCCTTTTATTTTTGAAATTGCAATAGCTTTATCATGATTGGTTTTTTTTGAAGAGTTCCAGTTATTAAACCATATTGCTAGATTGATTCCTATAAAAATGAGGAGCACTTCACGAATTATATATTTCCAGTCAAAGGTTTTTTTTAGCTTAAAAAATTTCACTTTTTAGTGTTTATTACAATTGAATATAATTATAGTAGTAATATACTGTAATTTTTTGAAGGTAGAATATATAGGTTTAGATTTTATAAGTTCTTATTTTTCTTTTTTTAGGAATGGTCTAATACAGTTGGCAGGATACCCGTAACCGAGATGCCATGTTGTGTAAGTGTTTCTACTTTTTTGGGATTATTGGTTAACATTCGGATTGATTTAACATCGATTTGTTTTAGAATTTTGGCGGCCTGTGCAAAATCCCTGGCATCTTTTTTAAATCCTGCAGCTTCATAAGCTTCGGCTTGTGAGAGTCCAGTTTTCTTGTGTTCAATGCTTTTTAGCAATGCAAAATGTCCATTTCCTTTTCCTTCCTGGTCTAACCAGATAATGATTCCTTTTCCTTCTTTTTGGATGAGTTGTTGTGAGATTTCCATTTGTTCTCTGCAATCACATTCTATGCTATTAAAATGGTGTGCAAATATGCAGGAAGAATGTACTCTGCATAATACGTCTTCCTCACCTTCTAATTCTCCCATCACTAAGGCATGAGATTCTTTTTGCCCATCATAAAAAAGGATTTCACGATAGTCACCAAACTTTGTTTTAAGATGCGTTTCTGCTAGTTTAATAATCACTCTGTTTTGTTTTATAATAAGTTATGAATTTTTGCATACTGTAGTAGCATAATGGTTTTGGCATCTTTTATTTCTCCCGAGTATAACATCTTTATAGCGTGGTCAAAATCTAGCTCTAGTACTTCAATGTTTTCTTGTTCTTCAGGGATTCCGCCGCCTTCGCTTATTTTCATGCTTTGATTGTATTCTGCAACGAAAAAATAAAGTATTTCGGTAACTGACCCTGGTGACATATAAGATTCAAAGACTTTTTCAACCTTGGTGATTTTATATCCTGTTTCTTCTTCGGTTTCTTTACGGATACAGTCTTCTGGATTATCCTGATCTAATAATCCAGCACAAGCTTCGATCATCATACCGGTTTCATTGCCATTGATATAGGTAGGTAGTCTAAATTGTCTGGTAAGAATAATCTTTTTGGTGCTGGGGTTATATAGTAAGATTACAGCACCATTGCCACGATCATAGGCTTCTCTGGTATGTGTTTCCCATATCCCATTTTTTTTGAGATATTCATAGGTCACCTTATGTAAAGTATACCAGTTGTCTGATAATACTTCTTTTTTGGTGATTTTGATGGTAGCATTTTTCATTTTTAATCTTCCTATTCAGATTGAAGATCCTTCAATACCTTAGCTCCATTGGTGTTATTAGGATCAATTTCTACCGATTTTTTGTAATTCTTGATGGCAAGTTCTTTATTTCCATCCTTTAAATAGGCTTCGCCCAGGCTATCATATACATTTCCGGATTCTGGAAATGATGCTACATTAAGTTTGAATACTTCAATGGCTTCTTTCACTTTATTAACCCTCATAAGTTGATATCCCACCGTATTCATTTCTCTTTCATCGAGAGCGTAAGTTTCTGAAACCTTAATTTTTTCAAATTCTTCAAGTCCAGACGCAATATCTTTGTCAAGGATGATCCCTAACAATGAAAAAGCTACAGACTTTTTTGGAGTATCATACGCTACTCCATAAAGGATACTGCTTATGGATCTGCTCATTTGTTGTAGCTCTGTTCTTCCTGTATTATTAAGTAATACGATTAAATGTTTATCCGAGGGGATGCGCGATATAATGGTGTTAAATCCATTAATACCCCCACTGTGTCCTATTACTTTAATACTATCGTTAGATTTTCCGAGGGGTTGATATCTTATGCCCCAGCCATAGCCATAGTTCGATTTTCCTGTTGAAGCATCGGGAGTAAAAATTAAATCTTTGGATTTTTTACTAATCAATTTGTCGGTATATAATGCCTGATCCCATAGATATAAATCTTCTACAGTAGAATACATTGACCCGGCGGCATAGGGTATAGACATATCGAGATAGCCTGAATTTGTATACAAATTTCCGAATTTACTATAACCAGTGGCTCTGTTTTTAAGGATTGTACTGTGATGATCAAATCCTGTATTATCCATTTTTAGCGGAGTGAAAATGTTCTCTTGTAGCATCTGCTCATACGTTTTTCCAGAAACCTTTTCTATAATCACACCTAATAAAAAATACCCCGAATTACTATAAGCAAATTTTTCTCCTGGGGTAAATTGGAGAGTAGAGTCTTTAAATACTTTCACAAATCCATCAGGTGTATAGGGATTTCGAGAATAATCTTTAAAGAATTTAGGAAACGATGTATAACTGGGGACTCCTGCAGTGTGTGTGAGTAGGTGATGAATAGTAATTTTATCTCCCGTTGACTTAGGATAGTCTGTTAAATATGTAGTAATTGGAACATCCAGTTTTAGTTTACCTTGTTCCACCAATTGCATAATTAACATGCCTGTAAATTGCTTGGTAATCGATCCTAGTCTATGTTTGGTATCGGGTTGATTTGGGATATCCCATTCCATATTAGCCAGCCCAAGTCCTTTTTTATAAATCACTTTTCCGTTTTCTGCAACAAGTGCTGAGCCATTAAATTGCCCGTATTCATGATATAAATTCATCAATATGTCAATTTGCTCCGTTTTGGTTTGTGCAACTGTAAAAGATAGCGTGATTAACTGAATGAAGATGCTAGTAAAGAGTACTTTTTTTAGAGTATGTTTAAGATTTAATTTCATGATTGCGTGTTTTTTGGTTGTGATGTTTACTCTTCCTCAACTTATGTCGAAATAAAGTGATTTGCAATATCATAGAGTTAATTTTTGCGTATCCCTATTTTATTAATTTCTTTAATTAGCATGTTGAGTTCGATTAATTTGTCACGAAGTTCTGTGATTTGATCTCTATTTGGGGTGTTGTTGGTATACCACAGATTCATTGTTCGCATTTCTTCGTGTAATTTATCATAGCGAATCTTTAATGTATCTATAGTATGGTTTGATGAATCATCTCTAGTTTCAATCACAAAACGGCCCCAATATAAAGTTAATAGAGAATGGGTTCCTTTGTGCTTAAATACCTGCCATGAAGTAGAGGGGATACTATCTTTTTCTAGCATATTTTCTAACATGTATTGACTCGTTTCAAATTCGGCACCTAATGCTTTGCAGTAGTTATTTATGCTGTATGTTAAATCGCTATCATTTTTTTGTTGTTGAGAACACCCTATTAGAATAAGAATCAAAATTATGAATGATAATTTTTGAATAATCCTTTTTGAGGTATTGATGATAGATGTACAATACATATACTATTAATTTACTTCTTATACACCTTTCCTTCTTTCATTACAAACACTACATTTTCCATAGTGTCTATTTTTTTGGTGGGGTCATCGTTTACAGCAACAATATCTGCTAGAAAACCAGTTGCAATTTGTCCTAGTTCATTTTCCATATCCAGTATTTTTGCGTTGGTCGTTGTTGCACTTTGTATTACAGCCATTGCAGGCATTCCTGCTTCTACCATATAGCCAAATTCTTTTCCATTTTGCCCGTGCTTAAAGACTCCGGCATCTGTGCCAAAAGCGATTCCTACACCGCGATCGTATGCTTTTTTAAAGGTATTTTGGATTTTTGGCCCGATCTCTAATGCTTTAGGAACAATAATGGCAGGGTAGTATCCATCGATAGCAGCTTTTTCGGTAACTTCTTTTCCGGCTGTAATAGTAGGTACGAGATAGGCGTTATGTTGTTTCATTAAATCCATCGTTTTTTCGCTCATTAACGTTCCATGTTCTATGGTTTTTACACCTCCCAATATGGCTCGTTGCATTCCTTCATCACCATGTGCATGTGCAGCCACATGAAACCCATAATCTTTCGCAGTCTCACAGATCGCTTTAATTTCTTCAACAGTAAACTGTGGATTAGAACTACTTTTGGCAACACTTAGCACACCACCAGTTGCCGTAATTTTAATCAGATCAGCACCATTTTTGTAACGTTGACGTACCGCTTTCTTTGCATCTTCTACACTATTAACAACTCCTTCCTTTGGTCCGGGATCCCCGATAAGAGATTTTTTGCCTCCATTAGTAGGATCTCCATGTCCCCCTGTAGTTGATATTATTTTTCCTGCAGTAAAGATTCTTGGGCCATCAATTTTTCCCTGCGCAATCGCTTTCTTTAATGCAATATTTACACCACTTCCTCCAAGATCTCTTACTGTGGTAAATCCAGCCATCAGCGTTTTTTTTGCTAACCCTACAGAGTTGTAAGCTACATCGGCTTCATTATTTGTGTATCGCTCTAAGTATGCTTTAGGATTTGATTCGCTCTCAATATGTACATGCATATCGATGAGCCCTGGCATTACCGTTTTGTCTTTAAGATCAATCGTAGTGTCATTATTTTTGCCAGAAACATAACCATTTTCTACTTTACTAATTTTATTTCCAGAAATGATTATAGTTTTTTCGGTAAGTACTTTTCCGGCTTTAGTGTCGATTACTTTTCCGCATTGTACATAGATGTCCTGTGCTTGAACAAAAAATGTGCAAGCAAATACTAAAATAAGGGTATATAATTTTTGCATTGTGTGAATTGTGTTTTTGTATATAGGCTAAATATAGCCTAATTGCATGAGTTTGCAAAACACTACCCGCATCGAGGATTACTTCAATAATGTAGCTAAATTGTTGTCGATATAATCAGGAATTTTATCTGCGGCTATAATATCATCAGATAGCATTTTCTTTTTATGTTGTAATTGTATGATTTTTTCTTCAATAGTGTTTTTGGTAATAAACCGTGTTACCGTTACAGGTTGTGTTTGTCCTATTCTGTGAGATCTGGCAATTGCTTGTTTTTCAATAAAGGGATTCCACCAGGGATCCAATAAAATTACATAAGATGCTTTGGTTAGGTTTAGCCCCACACCACCTGCTTTTAGAGAGATAAAGAAAACGGAAATGGCTTCGTTTTCCTGAAAATCAGTAACTATTTGTTCTCTTTTGCCACTTTTTGTCTGTCCGGTTAGTATTGTGTAAGTGATATTTTCTTGATCACACCACTTTGTATATAGTTGTAAATGAGATACAAATGAACTAAATATCAACACTTTTTTATGAGCCCGGGCAAGTGTAGTAATATAATTTGTGACATCTTCGAATTTACCAGAAAGAGTATCCGTTTCTGGGTGGACTAATTGTGGGTGGTTTGCTAATTGCCTTAACCTGTTTAAAGTGTTAAGGATATGAATTTTGTTACTGGTTTGAGCATCAATTCCCAGTAATAAGTTCCTGGCTGCTGATTTTTCTGACTCATATTGTTTTTCTTGTTCTGAGAGCATCTCGGTATATATAATCTGTTCGGTTAGATCGGGTAAGTCTTTTGCAACTTGTTCTTTGGTACGTCTTAGGATAAATGGTTCGATAAGTGTTTTTAATTCATCGATACGATCCTGATTTCTGTGCTTCTCAATAGGGATTTTAAAATGTTCATTAAAAAAAGTGAAGCCTCCTAATATTCCAGGGTTGATAAATTGCATTTGTGACCATAAATCAGACAATGAATTTTCTATTGGAGTACCACTTAATGATATCTTATGAACGGCATTGATTTTATTGATGGCAGTAAACAACTTAGAATCTTTGTTTTTGATCTGCTGGCTTTCATCTAATACGAGATAATTAAAATCAATCTTTTGTAGTGTTTCAATATCTTTTGTAGCGGTAGTATATGTTGTAAGAATGATATCATAATCCTGTAGATATGGTATTACTTTTTTTCGATCATTGCCAGTGTATTTACAGATGCTAAAATGTGAAGCAAATTTTAAAATCTCTTGTGCCCAATTAAAAATTAAAGAAGATGGTAGGACTAATAAAGCTTTGAGGTAAATTTTTATTTCTAATGGATCATTAAACAGGTCTAACCTAACATTTTTTACTACACCGTCTTCAGGAGGGAGTTGTTCTTTTGCAAAAACCAACATAGCAATAGTTTGTAGTGTTTTTCCTAGCCCCATATCATCTGCAAGACAAGCTCCCAATTGATGGTTGTAATGTTGTGTCAACCATTGTACACCTTCTTCCTGGTAGGGACGTAAAGTAGCTTTTAGTAAGGGTGATTGTGAATAAGAGGCTTGTGTTGTTGTTTTTAGATCAATTTCTTCAGAAGGTAAGATATCTTGAAGTATGGTATAATTACTTTTATTGACAATAATTTTTTCTTCTTTTATCTTTCCGAAACTGGCGAGTTTTTTATATCGAGTCATCCATGAAGCCGGAAGTATAAAAACAGTATCGTTATCAATTGGAAAAACCCGATTATTCTGTTGGATATATGGTATGAGTTGAGAAAATGGAATTTCAAGACCTCCAACAGCAATAGTACCTTTTATATCGAACCAGTCATTTTGTTGCTGGTTTTCGAACTTAATAGCGTGTGGTGCCAATACTATATTCTTATCCTCGATTTGAGGAATAATACAGTTAAAACCATCTTTGATAAGCTGGACTTTATGATTGATATACCATTCAATTATAGCAAAGGAGTCTTCTTTGTTAGTTTCTAGTAATAAATTATGATTAAGATTTAATCCTTTGCTGGTTAGTAAGTCAATTATTTTATTTTCGGCTTTAGTATTTCTTTTGGTTTGTATGATCTGTAGTTGTTCTCCTTCATCAAAAATCACATGAGATTTTGTGCTTTTGGGACTATGGAAATCAAAGACATCGGTATGGTATTCAAAAACGACTTTGGCGACATAGTTACCTGTTATAAAATCTTGAATAATCTCTAAAGTATAGTTGGTAATATTGTTCCTGGTTGTAATATCAAAACCAATAGCAGAGACGTCAATGTTTTTGATTACGGGTATTATAATTTTTTCAACATATGTTTTGATGTGTTTTTGAGGAATCGTAATCACATCTTTTGCCAAGAAAGGCTTTAATTTATTAGCGTTTAGGTTATTGATTTGATGTATTTTTTTATTTACAACCACCCATGCAGGATCATTAAGAAGTATTGTGATATTATTTTGAGAAGGAATATATTCTTTTTTATGATCACTAAGAGAAAAAGAATATTCTATCCCATCGTTGGTTTTAATAAATGTAAGTAAGGGCTCTAAAATATTTTCGGCGACTTGAATTCTGGATTCCTCTGCAGGATCTTTTCGATCTGCATTATAACAAATTGGATATTGGTTTTTAACTACCAAAGCATAGAATGTGGCTAGCTTTCTGTCTATGTATGAGAGGATAATCTCTTTTGTTTTTTTATCCTCTAAAAGCGATGCTAGTTTTAATTTTTTCCTACTTTTTTTAGGTTGAAATCTTTGTTCGAGAGCAGTAGGTTTTAGTAAATCACACAGTTCTAGAATTTGTTCATGGGATGATTCCTGATATTTAATATGGAAACTATCCAATGTGTTTAATGTTGCTTGTTTTTCTATATAACCTAGAATACCTTCTTTTACAGATACAATATATGCTTCCGGAAGTGGAGGAATATTGATAAAATTATGAGGAGCAACATTATAGCAGATACAAAAAGAATCCATTACAAATATATTTTGGGCTAAATTTTAATAATTTATGACGAAATTGTCCAAAAAGGATGTTGAAAAACTTGCAACATTAAGCACTTCGATTGAGTTTATATTGAGCGTTGTAGTCGAAGTGCTCAAGAAGACAGAGAAATTGACTTTTTAGACACTAATTATTTTGATCATATAGGCCCTTATTTTGTTACAAAATCGATAACAGTTTTAGTGATAAAGTCAATTTGGTCATCATCTAATTCTGTATGCATAGGCAATGAAATTACTTCTTTAATCAATTGATTTGTTATCGGAAAATCGGCTTCATTATAACGATCATCCTTATAAGCTTTTTGGCTGTGTAATGGGATAGGGTAGTAGACTCCACAAGGTATACCATTGTCATTAAGGTGTTGTGCTAAGGCGTCTCGTTTACCATTGGTAATTCGTAATGTATATTGATGAAATACATGGCAGTTACAAGTGTCGCAAATGGTATTATGATTAGTACCACAACTATTCCCTTTTACGTTAGGAGTGATGATGTTATCAATTTCTTCAAAAGCTTTATTATATTTTCTTGCCGCTGCTCTTCTGGCATTATTATATGTGTCCAGATTAGGGAGTTTAGCTCTCAAAACAGCCGCTTGAATAGAATCTAAACGAGAGTTAACACCAACTACATCATGATGATACCTTTTGTACATTCCGTGATTTACAACTCCACGAATGGTATGTGCCAGATCATCATCATTGGTGAAAATTGCACCGCCATCTCCATAACATCCCAGGTTTTTAGAGGGAAAAAATGAAGTAGAAGCCACATGACCGATAGCTCCAGTTTTAGCTACTTTACCATTATCGAATTTGTAATTAGCACCAATACCTTGTGCATTATCTTCAATAACATATAAATTATGCTCTTTGGCTATGGCCATAATTTCATCCATATTGGCACTCTGACCAAAAAGATGAACTGGTACTATGGCTTTTGTTTTTGGAGTGATGGCTTTTTTAATTGCTTCGGGATCTATATTAAATGAATCAAGTTGTACATCTACCAATACCGGAGTCAATCTTAATAATGCAATTACTTCTACGGTCGCTGCAAATGTAAAATCTGCGGTGATAACTTCATCACCAGGCTCCAAACCTAATCCCATCATTGCAATCTGTAATGCATCTGTTCCATTAGCACATGGGATAACATGTTTTACGTCTAAATATTCTTCAAGCTCTTTTTGAAAACTATGAACCTCGGGCCCATTAATAAAAGCAGTTGAGTTTATTACATTATGGATAGATGAATCTACTTGTTCTTTGATCTGTGCATATTGACCCTTAAGGTCAACCATTTGTATTTTCTTCATGGATGAATTTATTGTAACCTCACGAAAGTACAAAATATTGATACTATTGCCAATGTTATAAAAGGTTTTGGCGAATAATTTGTAACTCTAAATTAGTATAAAGCGAAGTATCTTACACAGGACGCTTTTAAGATACTTCGCTTTAGGAGGGAAACTAAAGAATTTTGGTTTTAAGAATTATTTTTTCACAAATCTTATGGTTTGAAAATTATTAACCTTCAAAAGATATATGCCTTTGTTTAGGGCTTGTAATTGATCAGAAATGTCAAATTGCTTTTGATCTTGTGGTACAATAGTGAAGTTTTTCACCTTTTTACCCGTAAGATCATAGATATTAAGCAAAAGCTTGTCTATTGAAGAATGTTTATTAATATTGAGTTGGGCTTTGTTTTTTACAAGAGTAGGTGTTATCGTAATTGGTTTTTTTGTTTTTATATCACGATTTTCGTCTTCTGTAGCTGCCAGTGCTCCTTTAATATTACCAACAACAAATCCGGATATAATAGACCTTTTAAAATAACCTTCACTTTCTGCGTTAAGAAAAAGATTGTAGACCCCGGGTGTTAACGTACTGGTATTGTATTCGAATTGTTTTTCTTTTTGTTGAAATTCAATTATATCGGTATGCTCATAATCTATTGGAGTTCCATCTATTTCTGCTGTTTTGGTAATAACACCTCTGACTTGTGTAGCATGTTTTATCACATTGTTTTTTTCTAACAGCTTGACTTTTAAAATAGGGGTTTTTGGTGTTCCGGTTTTTTCTAAATACATTTTTATATCGGTGGATTGTCGTACAAAGGCTACGTATTTAGAATCACTTTTTAGTCGAACGCCTCCCTTAGTGATGGGTATGCTGGTTTGATGATCTTGAGAATGGTACTTTTTTAAAGTAGTTTCTTTTTTTATGGTGGTGTCATAACCTTTAAAATTTGCACCTTTTTTTTCATGTAAAACATGAACTACTGCACTTTTTGATCCTTTGTCTAATGTAATATGATCATATTCATTATCAGAAAATAAAAGATAATAATTACTCTCTGTAATAGAGCGATCCGTGACTTCTTTTTGTTGTTTGTTCAGGTTTGTTCTTAGTGTTGGGTTTTCTATGTATTGCTTTACATATGACCAGCTAAATTGCCCTAATCCTACATCAAGATGGTCTATAATTGCGCGGGGATCATTTTTTCTGAAAACATATTCTGCACCTGGTCTAAGAGTACTGCTGTATGGAGCAACACCATCATTGGCTCCTTGGATAGGGAGTAATACACCCCCGGTTAATAAAAATGCTGCCGCCGCAATAGTAGAACCTCTATAAAAACCTGAAGCGCCAAGGACAACAAATTTTTCGGGATCGTTATCAGGATGATTATCAAGATATGGTCGTACCACATCTCTACAATAATAAGTAGTCGATGTACGGGCTCCTTCATTTAATCCAGTTAGTCTCCAGGCCCATCTTAAAGGAGGAAATTGCGAAATATTTGCTAAGTATGTACCCCAAAAAGGAGTCCCCAGAGCAAAAGCCTTAGTGATTTTATCATTTTTTCCATATCGAAACATGGCAGCTTCTGAAGCTTTACCACCATTACTATGACCTACAAGGTAGGCTTGTGGTACATTATATTTGTTGGTTACGATATCAATCGCTTCGGCTAAGAGTTCTCCATTAACCCAAATTCCTTTTCCCCTGGTAGTAGCAACAAAAATAGCTTGATACCCCTCATTATAAGTGTCTTGGTAAAACGAATTATCGAACAAAAATTGCCCTTGATTAAGATCAATGTATCCATGATTAAATATAATTACGCCTCCATTATAATTTGGAGGTGTGGCCCCATAGTGAATTGTAGACTTCACCAATGGACCAATGAATAGAGGGCTTAGTTTTTCGGGGGTTGGAAGTTGTACTTCCAAAAAGTTTTGAGAAAATAGTAATGCACAAGAAAAAAATGCAATTAAAGTAGTTTTTAATTTCATAGTTTTTGAGTTTGCGTGAAAAAGTCTATTAATTTATTAAATATTTAAGACAAATAGTATCATTTGCTTAAAATATTTGTTTTTTAATTAACGAATTGATAATATTTACAAAAAACTCGTTTTCGAGTTTTTATCTATTTTTTTACAACAAAGAGCTGTATTTTTAGCAATTCATAAAAAAACATTTTCTTGAGTATTTTATATAACATCTTTGTTTCATTATTTAATCGAATACTTCCCGTCGTTGGATTGTTTACTCCCAAGCTCAAATTATTTGTAGATGGAAGGAAGTTAACCTTTCAGACACTAGAGAAACATTTCCCCGCTCAAGGTCGTACCTTGTGGTTTCATTGCGCGTCTTTGGGAGAGTATGAACAAGGTGTACCTGTAATGGAAGCATTAAAAAAGGAATATCCAAACCATAAATTGGTAGTAACTTTTTTTTCACCATCTGGTTATGAAGCAAAAAAAAATAGCACGTTGGCCGATATAATTGTGTATCTACCCATGGATACAAAGACAAATGCCAGACGATTTATACAACTTGTAAAACCAGAGTTGGCGATATTTGTTAAATACGAGTTTTGGCCCAATTATCTTAAAACGTTACAGTCTAAAAATATTCCAATAGTATTTATTTCTACAACATTTAGAGAGGATCAAGTGTTTTTTAAATGGTATGGGGGATTTATGAAGAAGGCCTTGCTAACTATAGATCACTTTTTTGTGCAGGATACCGCTTCTAAAGTATTGATAGAAGGATTAGGTTTTGAAAACGTAACCTTGAGTGGAGATACACGTTTTGATCGTGTGTCGCACCAAATCGAAATGGATAATCATGTTGATTTTATTTCAGAATTTATTGATGATAGATTGTGCATAGTCATCGGAAGTTCCTGGCCAGAAGACGAGGAGGTTTTTATCGATTTTGTTAATACGGCTTCAGAAGAAATATGCTTTATTATCGCACCCCATGAATTCAAAGAAAATAGTATGAATTCATTACAGCAAAAAATCAAAAAGAAAACTGTTTTATATTCTGAAAAAGAAGGAAAGCAAATGAAAGACTACCAGGTGTTTATTATGAATACTATCGGGTATTTATCCAGAGTATACAGCTATGGTGATATTGCATATGTTGGAGGAGCAATGGGAACTGGTGGTTTGCATAATATTTTAGAGCCTGCCACATTTGGAATTCCAATACTAATCGGTAAGAATTTTGAAAAGTTTAGAGAAGCAAAACAACTTCAGAAATTAGCTGGATTATTCTCCGTATCTAATACCAAAGAATTTTCTACCATCCTCAATAAACTTATTGATGATAAAAAGTTTAGAGAAAAAACAGGAATGATTGCCGGGCATTTTATAAATAGTAATACTGGGGCTACAGATTTAATCGTAAGGTATATAGAGGAGAAAATAGAAAAGAATTAATCTTTTTAGGTTCTAGCTTATTATACGGTTACTGCTTGATTAAAATACCTTCTGAAAGGAAGCATCTCTTGGTATACTTCAATAACATATTCCATAAAGTTATCTTTTAAAATATCTTCTTTGTTTATTGAATGAATTACGGCAAATGTTTTATGCCGAAGTAGGTCTATATGTTCATGATCAGAACTATATCCTTTTGGGGTGGTTTTTAATTTATCCTTATCCAGATAAAGATCGCCAAATGTATCTTTGAAGCTCTTCTTGTTTATAATTTTTTGTAATTCATCTCCATTGTAATCAATGGCTTCTCGAATACTATTCAGGATTTTATTGTCTGGTTTCCAATAGCCACCGGCTAATTCACTTTCATTAATTCCGATTTGGATATAAAAATCTCCTTGCTTGGATCTTTGATCCAAACCTGCTGCAAAATGATCTTTGTAAACTGGTTTGGTAGGATGAAAAAGTAAATTATTATTGATACGGTTAATACCTTTCTTACCAGAAGTCGGAAAGTAGTCAGTATCTATGGCTGCTAGTTTCGAATCTAATTCATCTAACCATGCGATAAACGAATTTCTTGTCGTTTGGTAACGTTTTCTATTGGCATCCATCCATTCCTTATGATTATTGTTTTGTAAATCATTAAGAAATTGAAATAATGCTTCGAAATCCATAATTGATACTAGTAGAAGTTAATGTGCTTAGAATAAACCGTTAAGTTCTGCATCAATACGATTAATAATGTTTCCAAGATCTTCGGGATTATCAACAAAATTGACGTTGTCTACATCTACAATCAGAAGATTTCCCTTATCATAGTCATGAGCCCAAGCTTCATACCGTTCATTTAGTCTGCTTAAATAATCAATACTAATTGTGTTTTCATACTCACGACCACGTTTGTGTATTTGTGCTACAAGATTGGGGATGCTACTTCTAAGATAAATCAATAAATCGGGACCTTCTACAACATTCTCCATCAGATCAAAAAGTGATTTGTAATTTTCAAAATCACGATTGGTCATTAACCCCATTGCATGTAAGTTTGGAGCAAAAATATAAGCATCTTCGTAAATGGTTCTATCTTGTATGATATCTTTTCCACTTTCTCTAATGTCAAGAATTTGTCTAAAACGACTATTCAGAAAATAAATCTGAAGATTAAAAGACCATCGTTCCATTTTGTTATAGAAATCCTCTAAATAAGGATTCTCTAATACATCTTCAAAATGAGCTTCCCATTTGTAGTGTTTAGCAAGTAATCGGGTTAATGTTGTTTTTCCGGCACCGATATTTCCAGCTATTGCTATATGCATATTCGATTGTTTTTCCTGGGGGAAATTAAAGTTCGGTGGTAAATATAGTGGATTTTATGAGGAACTTGAAAAGGATGGATAAGAATTTAATAAAGACATTTATTTTGAAAGCTCTTAGTACAGCCAATTATATTATGAATTTATTAAAAATTGGACTTTCAAGGCTAGTAGCTGTAATTATAATAGGTAGTATGACGACTACATTGTAATACTAAAAAGTATAACCATGAAGATATATAAAATATTCATAGGATCGCTTCTGTTAATGATTACAATTACATCTTGTAATTTAGATCAAAGAGGTGTTGGTAAAAAACAAATTAATTTAAAACAAAAAAATATGAAAGATCAAGGTGTGATTACAAAAGTAAGTTCTCAAAGCTTTGAGGATACCTATACTACTTTGATTAAAGTTATTACTAATAATCCTAATTTGAAGATTGTTGCAGAGCTTGATCACCAGGCTAATGCTGCATCGGTTGGATTAAAGTTAAATTCGACAAGAATTATCATGTTTGGTAATCCTAATTTGGGTACACCCCTAATGCAAAACTCACAAATAACTGGATTAGATTTGCCTCAAAAGATATTAATATGGCAAGACGATCGGGGTGAGGTAAAGGTATCCTATAATGATCCGGCTTATTTGCAAAACAGACATACTATAGAAGGAAAAGATGATGTACTTCAAAAAGTGAGTGGCGCTTTAGATATGCTTACCAATAAAGCTACTGATAATTTTTAATGCCGGTATTTAATTTTGAAGCTTTACCTTGATAGGTCCTCCACTAGATACATAAGTACCACCTATTTCGTCAATATTAACATCTAACTCATCTCTAGTACTAATAGCGTTAAGATCAACCTTAAGCTTGTCATAGGTGTCAATATTCTTAATATTTACATCAATTTCATCTGCGCTGCTCAGTCGTACACTTATGGTTCCGTCATTATTTATAGGTACTATCCCATAATTCGTTTCAGAAGTAGTATTAGCATGTACTTTAGGAATAATTTCAATATCTCTTATTACAATAATAACTAGGCATACAGCAATAATGGTAAAGATAAATTTGGTGTACTTATCAGTTTTCATAACGTAAGATTTTATGTTTACATAAAGATACCAATAAAGGTGCCAAAATCACTTATATCTTGCTTTTAGGGATAAAAAAAAGATGCCGGTAAGGCATCTTTAGTAGTGTTATTGTGCTTTGAGTAGTTCTTTGTATCGATCTTTATAAATATATAGCATAAGGATATTTAATGCTAAAAATGCTACACCAATATACCAATGTTTAGTGTCTAGCTTAATGTGATATAAAAAAGCATTAACCGATACACTCATTAATACAACCATCATTAAGGGAGCAAATCTGTTTGCTAATAATGCGATTCCCGCACAAATTTCTACAATAGCAACTAGCATCATAGTTTTTGATGATACTAAAGCCCTTAAAAAACTTGAGGCAATTTTTGTTGAAGGAGCAGGTGGATCCATAAAATAAAATAATTTATTACATCCAAAAAATAGAATGGCAAGGCCAAAGACTATCTTAATTCCCAAGATTACTTTTGCATTCATAGTGATTGAAATTTTTGGTTATTCATACCTATAGGTAACGTAACAAGTTTTCTTAAATTGCCGGGACATAAATGATTATCGTACAATTTTTGGGTTGTAAACCGCTAAAAAGCCTATTAAATCTACTATTTGGCTATAATTTTTAACGTAAAATCCTACAAAAAGGTGTTGTGAATACATATGTGCCTTAAAATCAGTGATAAAAACGAATAAAAAAGGTTAGTTTTGCACTTTTAAAAGCAATATAAGACCTCAAAGCTCGTTTTGAGGCATAACTAACCAATGACCTCAAAAATGACTAAACCAACCAGTCGATTGCATTTTTTAGATGCAATACGAGCTTTTGCTATAATGATGATGCTTCAAGGGCATTTTGTGCATGCGCTTTTAGGCGATTTATATCGTGATCGAAACAATGCTGTATATACTATTTGGGAATATTTTAGAGGAATGACAGCTCCTACTTTTTTTACTATTACTGGTTTTATTTTCACCTACTTATTACTAAAACAAAGTACAACGGGATTAGAAAACCCAAGAGTGCTAAAAGGGGTAAAAAGAGCAATTAAGGTTATTTTTTGGGGATATTTACTTCGTTTAAGCCTATATGCCGTTTTTAGCGGGACAGTAAATCCATCATTTTTTTATGTAGATGTATTGCAATGTATAGGCACTTCATTATTATTGTTGATAGGTGTATATCTTGTCTTTTATAGGTATAATAGAGCATTGTTTCAAAATGCAGTGCTTGCCATAGGAGTCATAATTTTTCTTTTACAGCCTGTATACGGTAACTGTATATTAGAATTTTTACCAAAAACTGTAGCGAATTACTTTACAAGCCGAAATGGGTCTGTTTTTACTTTGTTTCCTTGGTTTGGTTATGTGTGCTTTGGAAGTTTTATGGCAACCTTGTTTTTAAAATATGGAAAACAAAAATTGTTTTATTCGTACGCAGTTATTAGTCTATTGTCAGTTGGGGTATTATTAGTGTTTGCTTCTTCAAGTTTACTCATGTTTATGCATGGTATAACTAATCTGGCTGTTTTTAAATCTGTGGCATATAATAATTTCTTGTTTATAAGGCTGGGGAACGTATGTATGCTTTTTGCTGTTTTTATGTTACTGAAGAACTATCTAACAAGCCCAATCTTAACTAAAATAGGAGGAAAAACTTTGTCTATCTATATCATTCATTTTTTTGTGCTTTACGGAAGCTGGTTTGGGTTAGGTCTTAGTACATTTTTCTATCATGATTTAACACCTGCACAAGTTGTAATTGGTGCTTTGTTGTTTGTATCAGGTATTTGCGCTTTGGTTTTATATTATTATAAATATGAAGAACAGTTAAAGTTTCAATTGCACATTTTAATAGATACCATTCATAAAAAGGCAAGAATTACTTTATTTGAAATCTTTAGAGTTGTCAAAAATGATGTAATTAGAAGATATAAAAATAGTAGGTAAATAAAGACCTTGACATGAGGCATTTGTTTACATGGTAATACGTTTTTTTATTATATTAAAAATCAGTATCTTATAGTGGTCTAATCAATATATTTTGTCATGCCAACTATAAAATCACTAAATAAATGGGCAAATGCACATTCGTATTACCCGTTAGATTTTTTAAGAATTGCTCTTGGAGTATTTTTATTTATAAAAGGGATAAATTTTGTAAGTAATAGTCAGATTCTTGTGGATTTAATCAAGCCAGTACAAAATCTTGCCGGCGGTATGATTATGATTCATTATGTAGCTCCTGCACATTTAATAGGTGGAATCCTTATTGCTTTTGGGTTGCTAACCCGATGGTCTACTGCTGCTCAACTTCCGTTATTAATTGGCGCTGTTGTTATTAATTTTATTGGAGAAATGAATGTGGCAAATCTTATTATTGCCAGCTTAATTTTAGTATTATGTATTTTCTTCCTGTTTTATGGATCAGGAAAACATTCTGTTGATTATTATTTAAAAATGCAACAGTAAATATTTCTTATTGCCCCTTTTCTTACCAGTCTGATATACGTGATTCTTTGATATTAGCAGGGACGTTAATATATACGGTGTCTATTAGTTTTGTAGTTTTAATTACGTTTTTATTACTAGAAAATCGTTTTTTATTTCTTTGAATTTGTTTCTTTATTTTTTTCCACTTCTTTGCTCTAAGTATAGAATCTTTTGGCTCTTTATTTTGTGCTACTTCATAGTTAGAAGTGGTAGAGAATTGACTATTCGTATTAATCTGTCCTGTAGATGAAAAAGATATCCATAGTAACGCAATGGTTATAGGGGTTTTTAGTTTCATTTTTTTAACTTTTTAGAGATTAAATGATAATCACAATATTAAAAATTCATATTGTGCTATTTGTAATAATGAATAAAGAGGTAATTCTCTGATATTCAATTGCAAATATAACCTTGCCATTTCGATTTTGGTAGGGGGAAAACAATAGAAATGCATAGGGTTTTTTCCCCTGCTAAATGTAAAGAGGTGCTATTGCTATTTAGTTCTTCTTCAATAAAATAATAATTTATTTTGAAGGGTTTTGGATAAACTGGGAACAGGTACTAACTTATAATTCGACTTAGTAGTTATAGGGCGAGAATGTAAAAGCTTTTTTTTAGAAATTTAGTGTGCTTTAATCCAATTTGTAATTAAAAATCCTTGGTTTTATAGAATGTAGTACAGATATAAATTAATGTATCTCTTTTACTGCTATATTCTATTTACCATCCTGATATACGAGATTCCCCTCTATTGATAGGGATATCCATGTATATCGTATCTATTGTTTTTGAAGTATAGATCTCGCTATTAAGTTCTGAAAATCTTTTTTTGTTTTTTTGGAGTTGTTTTTTGATTTTTCTCCACTCTTTTTTACTGTAGAACTGTTTGTCTTCGCGAGAAATATTTTGAATAGGGGTTCTCAATAATAATCGGTCTACCATAGAGATTTCATCGGTACTATACCGTTCATCTTGGATTTGATCATCAATTGATCTAACAGAAGTAAAATCATTTATAAACTCCTGACCAAATGAAGCGGAACAAACCCATAACAAAGAAAAAGTTAGTAGCAATTTTAATTTCATTTCCCTAATTTTAATAGTCGTATGCTCTTATCTTTTGATGCAGCATGAATGATTAAATAATCAAGATAAATATCTGTAAAATCACATCAATAACATTTCCCCGTATGATATGATTAATACCTTGAGTATTAAGGGGTAAATGTAATGATATTCTACCAGTTTCTTAATACGGAAAAACCACATTTTTTCGAATGTTTCAAAAAAATCGATAAAGAGCCTATAAAACCAGTTGTATACTATATTTCAAAAGCTTTTTTAACAGCTTCTACATAATCAAGTTTCTCCCAAGTAAAAAGTTCTACTTCTTTTTCTATTTTACCAGAATATGGGCTTTCAAAAACTTTGCTAATAATCTTTGGTTCTTTACCCATATGACCATACGCGGCGGTCTCTAGGTAGATAGGGTTACGTAGTTTAAGGCGTTTTTCTATTGCGGCTGGTCGCATATCGAAAATCTTTCCTACTTTCTTTGCAATTTCACCATCAGTCAACCCTAAAGAACTGCTACCATAAGTGTCTACAAAAATTGAAGTAGGTTCTACCACACCAATTGCATATGATACCTGAACTAATACTTCGCTCGCTACTCCTGCAGCCACTAAATTCTTTGCAATATGCCTTGATGCATATGCTGCCGATCGATCCACTTTGCTTGGGTCTTTTCCAGAAAAAGCTCCACCACCATGAGCACCTTTACCGCCATAAGTATCAACAATGATTTTTCTTCCCGTAAGACCAGTGTCTCCATGAGGTCCTCCGATTACAAATTTTCCTGTTGGGTTAATATGATATTCAATTTGATCATTAAATAATTGCTGAACATATGCTGGTAATTGAGCCACTACTCGGGGTATCAAGATTGAGATAATGTCATTTTTTATTTTTGATAACATGACATCATCGTTATCATTAAAATCATCATGTTGTGTAGATACTACAACAGCTACAATTCGTTGCGGAATATTATCATCACTATATTCAATGGTAACCTGGCTTTTAGAATCAGGTCGTAGATACGGTATTTCTGTACCTTCACGTCTTAGCTTTGCCAATTCGATCAGGATTTTATGAGATATATCAAGTGCCAAAGGCATATAATTAGCCGTTTCTTTGGTTGCATATCCAAACATCATTCCTTGATCCCCAGCACCTTGCTCTTCTTTTGATTCTCGGTCTACACCTTGATTTATATCTTGAGATTGCTCATGAATTAAAGAGATTACACCACAAGAATCACCGCTAAACTGATATGCACCTTTGGTATATCCTATTTTATTAATTACTTCTCTTGCGATATGTTGTACATCAAGATAAGTTTTTGATTTTACTTCTCCGGCTAATACTACCTGGCCCGTAGTTACCAAAGTCTCACAGGCTACTTTAGAGTCTGGATCAAAAGCTAAAAAATTATCTAATAGTGCATCACTAATTTGATCTGCGACTTTGTCCGGGTGTCCCTCAGAAACACTTTCTGAAGTAAATAAATATGCCATTCGTTATTTGTTTTATAGAGAATGTTGAGACGTGATTACGATAAAAGCTTTTGGCAGAATGTTTTTGAATCAAGCTGCTTTAGCATTTTTATCATGTTGAGAATTGTTTTCAACACTTTGGGTTGCAATCAGTCAAATTTGTCCCTGAAAATATTTCGGCAAAGGTAAAAAAAATGATAACATTCAAAAGTATTTAACGTATGATTAATTTTTCTTTATTCTAGTGATGTTTCTAAGAATAGTTTTTGAAATAAAATCTTTTTTTCATTTATAATGATTCAGTTTAAAAATTATTGCTAATTTTGTTTTCAAGTTTCTTATACATTTTAGTAAGTTATTAAGAAAGGTGGAGGGAATAGACCCTGTGAAACCTTAGCAACCCTTTAAGCGTTCCGATGACCATCGGGATCATAAAGAAGGTGCTAAATTCTATCCTGCATTAATTAATCAGGAGAAGATAACTCGATACAATTGCTTTTCATTGCAATTGGATTTCCTTTCTTTTTAATTTTCTATAGCATGCACCAAGATAGATGTATGATGTATTTGAATTTTATTAAACCATAAAATTTAAATTTTAGAAAATTATGAGCACACGAAAATTTGCAACCGAAGCTTTGCACTCAGGTCATGATGTAACTGCAAATGGAGGAACTAGAGCTGTTCCAATTTATCAAACCACTTCTTATGTATTTAATAATGCTGATCACGCAGCAAACTTGTTTAATTTATCTGAACCAGGATTTATTTATACGAGATTAAATAACCCAACAAACGATGTTTTAGAACAGCGATTGGCAACACTCGAAGGTGGTATTGCAGGTGTAGTTACGGCATCTGGTACCGCGGCAATTAATACTACATTACTTACCTTGTTAAAAGCAGGAGACCATATTGTGGCGTCTAGTAGTTTGTATGGCGGAACCTATAATCTTTTAAGTGTTACATTGCCTAGATTTGGTATTACAACAACTTTCGTAGATCCATCTGATGCCAAAAACTTTAAAGAAGCGGTAAAAGAAAATACGCGCGCCTTTTTTGTAGAGTCTTTAGGAAATCCAAAACTTGATGTTCTGGATTTAAAAACAATTTCTAACCATGCAAAAGCTCATAAAGTACCGCTAATTGTTGATAATACAGTTGCAACACCTGCATTATTAAACCCAATAGAGCACGGTGCTAATATTGTGATTCATTCTCTTACCAAATATATCAGTGGTAATGGTACTTCTTTAGGAGGAGCTATTATAGATGCAGGTACTTTTGATTGGTCAAGTGGTAAATTTCCTGAGTTTACAGAGCCTTCTCCTGGATATCATGGTTTGGTATATCACGAAGCTTTAGGGCCAGCCGCTTTTATTGCTAAAGTAAGAATAGAAGGCCTACGCGATCATGGAGCCGCTTTGAGCCCGTTTAACGCATTCCAAATTTTACAAGGACTGGAGACTTTAGGAATCAGAATCAAAAAACATAGCGAGAATGCTTTGTCATTAGCAAAATGGTTACAACAACAAGATGAAGTGACTTGGGTGAAATATCCAGGCCTTGAGGATGATGTTTACCATGAATTAGCAAAACAATATCTTCCAAAAGGACAAAGTGGTATAATTACCTTCGGAGTAAAAGGTGGATTTGACTCTGCAAAAACAGTGTCAGATGAAACCAAGATTTTTTCTCTATTAGCTAATATTGGAGATTCTAAATCTTTAATAATTCATCCTGCCAGCACTACGCATCAGCAACTTAATGAAGAACAACAAGAATCAACAGGAGTAACTAGTGATTTAATCCGACTTTCTGTAGGGCTTGAAGATGTTGAAGATCTTAAAACTGATTTAAAAGAAGCTTTCGAAAAAATAAAAGTTAACTCATAATTGCTAAAGCTTTTTCAGTCTGGAGAAGGCTAGAATGAGTTCCTGGATTTATTTTGGGGATGAATGGGAAAAATTATTAAAAAATATGCTCCATAAAATTCAAATATCTGATTATACTACGATCAATGGGAAGTCTCTAAGTTCAATTTCATTGACCTATGAGGTTTTTGGTAAATCACTACATACCGCCCCCATTGTTTTAGTTAATCATGCATTAACTGGTAATTCTACAGTTTGTGGAGACCATGGGTGGTGGAATGGCTTGATTGGCAAAGAAAAGTGTATCGATACCAATACATACACAGTACTTTCTTTTAATATCCCTGGGAATGGATATCACCAGGATGACGAATATTTATATGAAAATTATAAAATATTTAATGCCAGAGATGTTGCCGCTATTTTTGCCGAAGGTTTAAAGTTACTTAATATAAACACATTACATGCGGTAATTGGTGGATCGGTAGGAGGTGGTATCGCTTGGGAATTAGCTGCATTACAACCCAAACTCATAAAACATCTTATTCCCATTGCAACAGATTGGAAATCTACAGATTGGTTAAAAGCTAATTGCCTTGTGCAGGAACAAATCTTATTAAATTCTAAGAACCCCGTTCATGACGCCCGACTTCATGCTATGCTCATTTACAGATCACCGGAGTCTTTTAAACAAAAATTTAATCGTACTTATAATGATGAAAATGATATGTTTAATATTGAAAGTTGGCTAATGCATCACGGTAAAAAACTGAACGAAAGATTTACACTTTCGGCATACAAAGAGCTAAACCATATTCTTGCCAATATAGATATTACCTGTGGTAGAGAAGAAGCTTTTCTTGAGATTATAGGCGCCATAGAATCAAATATTCATATGGTTAGTGTTGATTCTGATGTGTTTTTTACAATTTCAGAAGATACCATCACATTCGAAGAAGTAAAAAAGGTAAAGCAAAATGTTACGCATAAGGTTATCAATTCTGTTCATGGTCATGATGCCTTTTTGATAGAGTTTGAACAATTAAGTGAGTTGTTGAAAGATGTATTTTAAAGAAAGAGAAAGATGAAAATTTTAAAATTTGGAGGGAAATCATTAGCCAACGGCAAAGGAATTCGAACCGTAGTACGTATCATTGAAGATAAGGTAGAAAAAGGAGAAAAAATTACTGTCGTCCTTTCTGCTCGGGGAAGTACCACAGACGAATTAGAAGAAATTCTTGAAAAAGCTAGTAAAAATGAAAGCTATTTGGAACAATTAGAAGCTTTCAAGAAATATCAATTATCAGATTTTGTTGGTGTAGATTTTAATCAGGAATTTTCAATCTTGGATAAACTCTTCGAAGGAGTTTCACTTTTGGGTGATTATAGTAAGAGGATAAAAGATCAGGTTTTATCTCAAGGTGAGATCCTCTCAGCAAAATTATTAACCCAAATTCTGAATGAGAAAAACATCAACGCCAATTTCACAGATAGTAGAACACTTATAATTACCGATGGTCAGTTTGGTGATGCACAGCCACTAGATAAATTATCCAAAGAAAATGTTATACATCATTTTCAAAAATATAATGGAGCAACTGTAAATGTTGTGACTGGTTTTATTGCTTCTAATACCAAAAACGAAACCACCACACTTGGAAGGAACGGAAGTAATTATACGGCTTCATTATTGGCGAATTATTTAGAAGCAGAAGAGCTTCAAAATTTCACACATGTAGACGGTATATATACGGCCAACCCCGATTTAGTACCAAATGCCAAGAAAATCGAAAAACTATCTTTTACTGAAGCCAATGAATTAGCATATTTCGGAGCTAATATTCTACATGCAAAAACGATTATCCCCTTAATAGAAAAGGATATTCCTCTTCGAATTCTTAATACTTTTGATCATAAAAATGAAGGAACATTAATTACTTCGGCAGTAAGTGAAAAAGGAATTAAATCACTCTCTGTATTAGAAGATGTTGCCTTAATAAATTTAGAAGGGAGGGGACTCTTAGGTAAAGCAGGAGTAGATGCAAGAATATTTAGAGCACTGGCGCACAAAAATATTAGTGTTAGTATTATTTCTCAAGGATCGTCTGAGCGAGGAATTGGTTTTGTGGTTGAAGCAGATAAAGCAAAAGAAGCCAAATCTGTGCTCGAAAAAGAATTTGAAGCAGATGTTCAAAAACGTGATGTGGGTACTATTTCTATGGAAAGAAATGTATCTGTGATTTCTATAATAGGTCAGGATCTTAGTACTTTTCACAAACCCTATAATGCTTTGATCAAAAATCAAGTAACTCCATTGCTTTTTAATAACACGCTTACAGGCAAAAATGTGAGCCTGGTAGTTCAGAAATCACAATTGCATCGAGCTTTGAATGTAATTCATGGTGAGATCTTTGAAATTTCAAAAAAGATAAACATAGCCATATTTGGTCATGGATTAGTAGGAGGAACTTTGATTGACCAAATTTTGAAATCTGCAAAGCAAATTGAAAAGCGAAAAAATATAAAACTAAATATTTTTGCAGTTGCAAATTCTAAAAAAATAGTATTTGATAAAAAAGGAGTAGGCTTGGATTGGAAAACTAAAGTTGAAAAACAAGGAGTTTTGTATAGTATAGAAGATGTGGTAAAATTTGCCGATGAGAACCATCTGGAAAATCGTATTGCAATTGATAATACTGCAAGTCAAGAATTTACGGGCAATTATCTAGGTTTAATAGCGCATGGTTTTGATTTGGTATCTTCTAATAAAGTAGCCAATACTTTAAGTTTTGATTTTTATAAGCAATTAAGAGCGGGACTCGAAGAAAATCAAAAACAATATTTGTACGAAACTAATGTAGGAGCAGGGCTTCCTTTGATAGATACTATTAAATTATTGCATTTATCGGGGGAAAATATTACTAGAATCAAAGGCGTTTTTTCGGGATCATTAAGCTATTTATTTAATACTTTTTCTGAAGAAGAAAGGTTGTTTAGCGAGGTGCTGCAAGAGGCTATCGATATGGGATACACAGAGCCTGATCCCCGAGAAGATTTATGCGGTAATGATGTAGGTAGAAAGTTATTGATTCTTGCTAGAGAATTAGATTTAAGCAATGAGCTTACCGATGTGAACATTCATAATTTAATTCCAGAAAACCTTAGAGAAGGAGAAGCAGCTTCATTTCTTGAAAGATTGAAAGAATTAGATGCAGTCTATCAAAAAATTAAAGAAGAACAAAAACCTGATCATGTATTGCGATATATTGGTGATCTTTGGGGAGATTTATTTCAGGAAAAAGGAAATTTAGATGTAAAATTAGTTTCAGTTCCTCAAGGTAGTGCGTTAGGACAAGTAAAAGGATCCGACTCTATATTCGAGATTTATACAGAATCGTACGGAGACCAACCTATCGTTATCCAAGGTGCAGGAGCAGGTGCTGCCGTTACTGCAAGAGGAGTGTTTGGTGATGTGTTGCGACTGGCAGATAAAATAAATAAATAATGCGTTAGGGATTGAAACGACATCCTTTTATCATCTGTCTCCCTGAGCGGAGCCGAAGGGTTTAGACAGAAGATAAAAGATACAGTTGAAAGCCCGACCCTGATTTTCAGGGGAACGCCCAAATAAATAATGATGAAAATAGAACTTAAAAGAATAGACAGCGATTATCATTTCGAATTAAAAAATGAAAGAGGTCATATCACACATATTGATAGCAAAGCCGAAGTAGGAGGGCACGACCTGGCTCCAAGTCCAATGGAATATTTGTTAATGGGAGTGGCTGGTTGTAGTGCAATTGATGTGATTTCTATTTTGAAAAAACAACGACAGGAGATTACGGACTACAGAGCAGAAGTTGATGGTTCAAGAGAGAAAATTGATGGTGCTTCGCCTTTCAAAAATATAGCCGTTACTGTTTACCTGGAAGGAGATATAGCACCCGAGAAAGCTAAAAGAGCGGCACAATTATCATTCGAAAAATATTGCTCGGTGTCTAAAACCTTAGAGCCTACTGCCAAAATAGAGTATAAAGTAGTGGTTAATAATAAAGAAGTATGAGTTTAGATCATAAAAACTTTGAAACACAAGCGGTAAGAACACAAACGGATAAGACGCAGTTTTTAGAACATTCTACTCCTATGTATCTTACTTCGGGATTTGTTTTTGAAGATTCTGAAGAAATGAGAGCTGCTTTTGCAGAAGAAAAAGAGCGTAATCTTTATAGTCGTTTTAGTAATCCCAATACCACAGAGTTTGTAGATAAGATTTGCGCATTAGAAGGAGCAGAGGATGGATATGCATTTGCCACAGGCATGGCGGCAGTGTTTTCAACATTTGCAGCATTATTAGATGCAGGAGATCATATCGTATCGGCACGATCCATATTTGGTTCAACCCATACGTTGTTTACCAAGTATTTCCCAAAATGGAATATCGAGACTTCTTATTTTAAAGTCGATGAGATAGAGAAAATAGAAAGTTTAATACAACCAAATACCAAAATTATTTATGCAGAGTCTCCAACAAACCCCGGGGTTGATGTGCTTGATTTAGAAAGGCTGGGTAAGATTGCAAAAAAACATAATCTGTTGTTAATTATTGATAACTGTTTTGCAACTCCGTACCTGCAAAACCCAATTAAATTTGGGGCAGATTTGGTAATCCATTCAGCAACCAAATTGATAGATGGACAAGGAAGAGTGCTGGGTGGTGTGACCGTTGGTAAAAAAGAATTAATTAGAGAAATTTATCTGTTTTCTCGTAATACAGGCCCCGCTTTGTCGCCGTTTAATGCATGGGTATTATCCAAAAGTTTAGAGACCTTAGCGGTTAGGGTGGATCGTCATTGTGAAAATGCATTGAGATTAGCTGAATTCTTAGAAGCACACCCTAAAGTTAATTGGGTAAAATACCCATTTCTGAAATCTCATCCACAATATGAGGTGGCTAAAAAACAAATGAAACTTGGCGGTAATATAGTAGCATTCGAGGTAAAAGGAGGGGTAGAAGCAGGGAAAATGTTCTTTGATAGTATAAAAATGTGTTCATTGTCGGCAAACTTGGGGGATACAAGAACAATAGTTACACATCCGGCATCAACAACCCATAGTAAATTGGAAGCAGAAGATAAATTAGCTGTTGGTATTACCGATGGGATGGTGCGTTGTTCTGTTGGATTAGAGCATGTAGATGATGTTATTGACGATATTAATCAAGCCCTTGAAAAGCTGTAACCAAAAGAGCAGTACAAATTATTTGTACTGCTCTTTTGGTTTCATAATTAAAATTTATATCCTAATTCTCTTATTGTTTAATGAGTTCAATAAACTGATCTCCAGTTATTGTAAGAGTAAGTGTTCCTAATGCAGTTTCTATTGTAGTCTCTTCATTAATTACCAATTTCAGGGTCATTGCCTGTGCGCTTAGTGCTACGATTTCGAAGGATTGGATTTCTCCTTGTGCAGTTGTGGTGAGTGTGTTATTATTTATGGTCCATTCTCCAGTTCCCAGAAATTCTGGAACAACTTCTTCAACCGTAATCGGTTCTTGTAAGGGGATACTAAAAGTTGCCACTAGTGTAAAACCTCCGCTACCTGTTATGGTATTAGGCGTTGATTCTGTAAGGGTAACAGAAGCATTGTAATCCTTACCAGAGACACTATAGGTGCCACTTATGGGGAGGCCCTGGACAGTGGTGGTAAAGGTTCCATTTTCAGATTTAACATCTACCAAACTCCATTCTCCGGGGATAAGGGATGCATCAGCTACAAATGGGGCGACGGCATCATCATCACTACTACAAGATGAAAATAAAATAGTGGATATGACAAATAAAAATAGGGCACATTTTTTCATAATTCATTGATTTTGATACTATACTAAGATACTAAACGTAAAATAAAGCAATATATTTTTTGATAAAACATCTCGTATTGAGTGATTTTTAGAGGAAATTGAGAAGAATGATATGATGAATTAATATGATATTTTATACTTACCTTAATAATCTACTAAATTACTGGGGTATTTATTAATAATATCACAATTCTTGGGATTCAGGTAAGATTTTAGAATCATTTAGACTAAGAAATAGATTTTTATATATACATTTGTTCAATAATCTACTATTCCGATAGGGTAATAGAATTTAAAAAAATGATTGTAGATCAAATGATATTAGATAAAGTAGCTACGCAGAAAACAACGTATCACGATGATAAATCCTCTGAGAAACCCTTACGTAGTATCGCAAAAGCGGTTAGCTGGAGAGTAATAGGAACTTTAGATACTTTAATTGTGTCTTATGTTCTTACAGGAGAACTAGTGCTAGCTACCTCTATTGCATCTATTGATTTTGTAACCAAAATGATTCTGTATTTCTTTCATGAAAGACTTTGGAATCGTATTAAATGGGGAAGATAATTGCTGAATTAGAAAAAGAAGTATTGATAAATGAGTTTTACTGAAAAAGAAATTGAAGATTTAAATAAAGAGCTAAGGGATAAAACTCCACTTGAGGTTGTTCAATGGGCTATTGCTAATGCAAAAAATCCTGTCGTGACAACCAATTTCAGGCCTTATGAAGCGGCAATCCTTAACGTTTGTGTAGAGGCGCACAGTGAAATTCCGGTTGTTTGGTGCGATTCTGGGTATAATACACCTAATACATATCGTCATGCAGAACAGGTAATAGAGCAATTGGGATTAAATATCAAACTGTATGTGCCTAAGCAGACTACTGCGCATAGAGATTCGGTAATGGGTATACCAGATATAAATGACCCTATGCATAAAGTGTTTACGGAGCAGGTGAAATTAGAGCCATTTAAAAGAGCAATGGCAGATTTTACTCCGGATGTGTGGTTTACAAACCTTAGAAAAGGACAAACAGCTCTTAGAGATTCATTGGATATTTTAAGTCAAGGTAAAGATGGGGTTTTAAAAGTGAGCCCTTTCTATAATTATAACGATGCAGAATTAGATATATACCTAGAAGAGAATAAGCTACCAAACGAGTTTAAATATTTTGACCCTACTAAGGTGTTAGAGAATAGAGAATGTGGGTTGCATACTAACTAATAAATGACGAAAAAGACGAGCATGGAAATATTAGAAAAGAAAATAGAACAATTGAATGGATCTGTCGGGAATTTGGCAGAAACTTCAGTTCTTAATGTTAATCCTCTAGAGAGTGAAGCTATTTACATATTTAGAGAAGTAGCTGCGCAGTTTGAAAAGCCTGTATTGCTTTTTTCTGGAGGAAAAGACTCTATTACTTTGGTGAGATTAGCACAAAAAGCATTTTATCCAGGTAAAATCCCTTTTCCATTATTACATATAGATACAGGACATAATTTTCCCGAAACCATAGAATTTAGAGATAAACTGGCTGAAGAATTAGGAGTAGAACTTATAGTTCGTAATGTTCAGGATTCTATTGATCAAGGAAAGGTAATTGAAGAAAAAGGAAAATACGCAAGTAGAAATAGCCTGCAGACTACAACGCTTTTGGATGCATTAGAAGAATTTAAGTTTGATGCTGCTATTGGTGGTGCTCGTAGAGATGAAGAAAAAGCAAGGGCGAAAGAACGTATTTTCTCTGTAAGAGACGATTTTGGACAGTGGGATGAAAAAAACCAACGACCAGAATTATTTGATCACCTTAATGGTAAAATTGATCTAGGGCAAAACGTACGAGTGTTCCCAATTAGTAACTGGACAGAATTAGATGTATGGAGTTATATCGAAAAAGAAAAAATAGAAATTCCTTCAATCTATTTTGCACACAAACGTAAAATATTTGTTAGAGACGGAATGATTTGGTCGGCAGAAGATGATGTTGTCTATCGTGAAGATGATGAGGTTGTAGAAGAAAGAATGGTACGTTTTCGCACAGTAGGAGATATGTCTTGTACCGCAGCTGTACTGTCTGATGCCGTAACAATTGATAAAGTAGTAGCAGAAATTAGAGAATCAACGATTTCAGAACGAGGTGCTCGTATCGATGATAAACGATCAGAAGCCGCCATGGAAAAACGTAAACAACAAGGATATTTCTAAGATTTGTTTTGTCATTCCAGCGTGTCACATTGAGCTTGTCGAAATGTAGGCTGGAATCCAAGATTTGAGAATAAATAATAATAAAGAATACTACTCCACAAAGGAGAAATAATAAATAGCTATGGAAGTATTAAAAATAGCAACTGCAGGAAGTGTAGATGATGGTAAAAGTACATTGATTGGTCGTATTTTATATGACACAAAATCATTGACTACAGATAAATTAGAAGCTATCGAGACTAGAAGTAAAGCTAATGGTTTTGATTATCTAGACTTTTCATTGGCTACAGATGGATTGGTAGCAGAGCGTGAGCAAGGAATAACTATTGATGTGGCACATATTTATTTTTCTACGAAAACTAAAAGTTATATCATAGCAGATACTCCTGGGCATATCGAGTATACCCGAAACATGGTTACAGGCGCATCAACTTCGCAAGCATCAATCATTTTGGTAGATGCTCGTAAAGGTGTGATCGAACAAACGTATCGTCACTTTTTTATCAATAATTTGTTGCGAGTAAAAGATGTAATTGTAGCGGTTAATAAAATGGATCTTGTAGATTTTTCTCAAGAGAAATATGAAGCTATAAAAGCAGACTTTGAAACACTGATTGAAAAAAGTGATTATAAAGAACAGAATATAACATTTATTCCGGTTAGTGCTTTACAAGGAGATAACGTGGTAGACAAATCAGAAAAAACACCTTGGTATACCGGTCAGACACTGCTAGAGCATTTAGAAGAATTGGATGCACAGGATGTATATGAAAAAGCACAAGTTCGTTTTCCAATTCAGACAGTAATTCGTCCTAAAAAAGATGAGTTTCATGATTTTAGAGGATATGCTGGTAAATTATATGGAGGTGACCTTTCTGTAGGCGATGAGGTAACCATTTTACCATCATTAACAACGTCAAAAGTAAAAGAGATTTTCTTTTTTGATCAGAAATTTGATACGGCAGGTAGAGGAAGCTCTTGTACTATTACATTAGAAGACGATGTAAACGTAAGTAGAGGAGATATGATTGTGAAATCTTCAGAAAAACCTAGTGTAGAAAAACAGATAACAGCTACAGTATGCTGGATGGATAGTCAAGATTTAAATCCAGGAGCGAATTACTTTATACAAAGCGGAAGCAGCCGAATTTTGGCAAAAGTAAAAAGTATAAGCGGTACCGTTGCAACTGATTTTTCGGGAGAGGATACTTCTAAAAATTCATTGAGTCTAAATGAGATAGGAAAAGTTCAGATACAATTAAGTAAACCATTGGCTATTGATTCTTATAGTAAGAATAAAGCCTCGGGATCATTTATATTAATAGATTCTCAAACCAATAATACTTCAGGAGTAGGCTTTATAGAATAGGTGAAAGCTTTTAACTGAGAACAAGAAAAACAAGAATTTTAGAGTCATAAAAACTGTTATACAAAAGTCATAACTATGTCCTTTTTTAAAGGATGAAATACGAAAAAAGATGCAAAGTTTTAGAACCGAAATAGAAAACCCAATTGTCGAAAATGACATAATAGAATTAGCCAATAAGATTGAGCAGTTTCATAAGGGTAAGATTGATGAAGAGAAATTTCGTAGCCTTCGTTTAGCTCGTGGTGTATATGGCCAGAGGCAAGAAGGAGTGCAGATGATTCGTATCAAATTGCCATATGGTAAAGTGTTGAGCAATCAGTTAAGACGAATTAGCGAAGTATCTGACGAATATTCAAGAGGAAGATTGCATATCACAACAAGACAAGATATCCAGATTCATTACGTAGATCTAAATAGAACGCCAGAGCTTTGGGCAGAGCTAGAAAGAGATGATGTGACATTAAGAGAAGCATGTGGTAATACAGTGCGTAATGTCACGGCTTCAGAAACAGCAGGAATTGATCCCAAAGAGCCTTTTGATGTGTCACCATATGCAGATGCATTGTTCCGTTTCTTTTTAAGAAATCCAATCTGCCAGGAAATGGGCCGTAAATTCAAAGTTTCTTTTTCAGGAACCGAAGAAGATACCGGATTATCATACATGCACGATTTAGGTTTTATTGCTAAAATCGAAAATGGAGTAAGAGGGTTTAAAGTAATGTTAGCAGGAGGATTAGGTTCTCAGCCAAGACATGCAGACGAATTGTATAGTTTTTTACCGTCAGATAAGATTATTCCTTTAATGGAAGGCGTATTAAGAATATTTGATCGACATGGTGAGCGTAAAAGTAGAGCCAAAGCCAGAATGAAATTCTTAGTAAAAGATATTGGTGTAGAGGCTTTTAAAGAATTAGTAGAAGCAGAACAAAATGCAATTGTACAAAAGACAGTAGTAATCGATGCTGAAGCATATAAGCCATCAGTTCCGGTAACCATAAAAGCACCTCAGGTAGAAATCAAAAATCAAAAAGCTTTTGATCTATGGAAATCTACCAATGTGATTTCTCAAAAGCAAGAAGGATATGTTGCCATTGGGATCAAAGTATTGCTAGGAGATTTCTATACCGATAAAGCAAGGTTGTTAGCCGATTTAGTTGAAAGATATGCCGCAGGAGAGATTAGATTATCACTGCGCCAGAACATTTTGATTCCATTTGTAAAAGAAGATTTAGTGCCTTTTTTCTATCAAGAACTAGAAACATTAGGATTTGTAGAAGCAGGATATAATAAAGCCGTAGATATTACCGCTTGCCCGGGGACAGATACATGTAACTTAGGAATAGCAAGTAGTACCGGTATTGCTGAAGAGCTAGAAAGAGTAATCAAAACCGAATATCCACAATACCTTGAAAAAGAAGATTTAGTAATTAAGATCAGTGGCTGTATGAATGCCTGTGGGCAACACAATATGGCAAATATTGGTTTCCAGGGAATGTCTGTTCGTACCAAAGATAAATTAGTAGCACCAGCATTGCAAGTGTTATTAGGAGGAGGAAACTTAGGAAATGGTAAAGGACGTTTTGCAGATAAAGTAGTAAAAATACCAAGTAGAAGAGGACCAGATGCATTGCGTAGAATCCTTAATGATTTTGAAGTAAATGCAAAGGGTAAAACGTTTGTCGAATATTATGAAGATAAAGGAGAGAAGTACTTCTATGATTTCCTAACCGATTTATCTAATGTAGATAATCTTACTCAAGAAGATTTTATCGATTGGGGTACCGAAGAGGAATATGTAAAAGCTATTGGTGTAGGAGAATGTGCCGGTGTGGTAATCGATTTGATTGCTACCTTGTTTTTAGAAAGTGAAGAAAAGATAGCCAACGCAAAAATCTCTTTTGATAACGAGGTGTATTCTGATGCTGTTTATCACGCGTATAGTTCTTTGGTAAATTCTGCTAAAGCGTTATTACTTGCCGAGAATAAAAAGACCAATACACATGCGGGTATTATTAGTCAGTTTGACGAAGAATTTGTGGCAAGCGGAAAGATAAAACTAGAAGGAACCTTTGCAGATTTAATATATCAACTTCAGAAAAATGCACCAAGTGAGGATTTTGCAGTGGATTATATCAAAAAAGCAGGCCAATTTTTACAAAAAGTGCAAGCGTTTAGAGCCATTGAAGTAGAAAATGTATAATATCTTTATAACCACGTAAGTAGTTTGAGTATTATTAGATAAATTAATAAAAATGAGTACTAAAACACCAAAGTTAACAGTAGTAGGAGCAGGGCCTGGAGATCCAGAACTGATTACGCTCAAGGCACTCAAAACCTTAGCTGCTGCAGATGTGGTGTTATACGATGCGCTCATCAATGAAAAATTATTGAATTATGCTCCCGGAGCAGAAAAAATATTTGTTGGTAAGCGTAAAGGATGCTACGCATATCAGCAAGAGCAAATTAATGAGCTGATCGTGAGTCGCGCAAAAACTCACGGACATGTAGTACGATTAAAAGGTGGTGATCCATTTATTTTTGGCCGTGGTGCAGAAGAAATTGATTATGTTCAGCAATTTGATGTAGAAACGAATATGGTTCCGGGAATATCATCTTCATATGCTGTACCAGCGTATCAGGGGATTCCGCTAACCAAAAGAGGGTCATCAGAGAGTTTTTGGGTAATCACAGGAACTACAAAATCGCATAAATTATCACAAGATGTTTCTCTGGCAGCAAAATCAAATGCAACTGTGGTAATTTTAATGGGAATGAGTAAGTTAAGTGAAATAGTTAGTATCTTTGCAGCCGAAAATAAACAGAACATTCCAGTAGCGATTATCCAGAATGGAACTACCGAAAATGAGCAGTTTGGATTTGGGACTATACAGACTATCGAACAGGTAGTTTCAGATAAAAAATTATCATCTCCAGCGATTATTGTGATTGGAGAAGTAGTGAATCAACGAGCTAAGCTAGCTTCGATTCATAAAGAAATTCAAGAAGAAATCGTATCTTGATAGTTCAGGATAGCTATAAAGATGGAAGAAAGAAATAATTTATATCCCGTTTTTTTGAAGGTTAAGAACCTCGAAATCCTGATTGTAGGAGGAGGAAACGTAGCTGAAGAAAAACTAACGTTCTTATTAAAATCAAGCCCTGACGCAAAAGTAACAATGGTATCACCAATGTATCGAGAAGATACAATAACATTGGCAAACAGGTTTGATGTAGAAATGATTAATAAAAGATATCACAAGCGTTTTTTGAAAGAAAAACATATTGTGATCGCTACTACAGATGTTCCTGAAGTTAATATTCAAGTATATAAAGATTGTAGGAAACGAAGTAAGTTGGTTAATGTAGCAGACAATCCACCATATTGTGATTTTTATATGGGAGGTATTGTGACCAAAGGTAATGTAAAAGTGGCCATTTCAACTAACGGAAAGTCACCCACAACAGCCAAACGACTACGTCAATTTTTTGAAGAAGTAATACCTGAAAATATTGATGATTTGGTCAAAAATTTAAATGAGTATAGAAAAACAATAAAAGGTGATTTCGAAGAAAAAGTGGAAACACTTAATGAATTTACCAAAGGATTAATAGGAAAAAAAGAAGTTGAAACGAACACTAAGAAATTTAAAGAATAATCTTAAGAAAAGAATTATTTAAATTTTTAGTGTGAGAACGAAGTGGTTACACACGTTCTTAATTTTTTAATTATTTTTTTATCAAAAAATAAAAAATTTAAACGTTTGAAAATGATCAAGACTGATATTTTAATCATCGGAGCGGGACCAACAGGGTTATTCACCGTTTTTGAAGCAGGATTACTAAAGTTAAAAACACATCTTATTGATGCCTTACCACAACCGGGAGGGCAGTGTTCAGAGATTTATCCTAAAAAGCCAATATATGATATTCCCGGATTTCCAGAAATTTTGGCTGGGCAGTTAGTAGATAACCTGATGGAGCAGATTAAACCTTTTAATCCAGGATTTACGTTGGGCGAGCGAGCAGAAACTATCGAGAAATTAGAAGATGATACGTTTTTAGTAACAACTAATAAGGGGACTCAACATAATGCTCCTGTAGTTGCAATTGCTGGCGGATTAGGCTCTTTTGAACCACGTAAGCCACCTATTCCAAATATAGTTGATTTCGAAGATAAAGGAGTGGCGTATATCATTCGTGATCCGGAGGTATATAGAGATAAACGTGTTGTAATAGCAGGAGGAGGAGATTCTGCACTAGACTGGACAATTTTCTTAGCCGATGTGGCAAGCGAAGTAACTTTGGTGCATAGAAGAAATGAGTTTAGAGGTGCTTTGGATTCTGTAGAACGAGTTGCAGAATTAACAAAACTAGGAAGAGTGAACTTGATCACTGAAGCCGAAGTAAAAGAATTGAAAGGAGATGACCACGTTACTGGTGTAGGGATCAAGCATAAAACTCAAGGTGATATTCATGTCGATACCGATTATTTCATTCCATTATTTGGTTTGTCTCCAAAATTGGGACCAATAGGAGGTTGGGGATTAGAGATAGAGAAGAATGCGATCAAAGTTGATAACTCATACGATTATCAGACCAATATACCTGGTATCTATGCTATCGGAGATGTAAATACCTATAAAGGAAAACTAAAATTGATTCTTTCTGGTTTTCATGAAGCAGCGGTTATGTGTCAGAGTGCTTATCAAAGAATCTACCCAGACAAGAAGTATGTGATGAAATATACAACGGTTGGAGGTGTAGAAGGATTTGATGGAACCAAAAAAGAAGCTAAGAAAGAAGTTGTAAAAGCTATAATTTAAGAAGTTAGATTTTTATTAAAGACCTCACAATTTGCTATGGCAAATTGTGAGGTCTTTAATTATATTTGTATTCAGAAATATAGAAATATGTCAGATATTACCGTAAAGATAAAAGATAGAGAAGGTAAAGTACATGAAGTACAAGCACCAACCGATATGGCTATGAACCTTATGGAAGTGTGTAAGGCCTATGAATTACCAGTTGAGGGTACTTGTGGTGGTATGGCGATGTGTGCCTCTTGTCAATGTTATATTCTGTCTGATCATACATTACCAGAAATGAGTCAGGATGAAGATTTGATGCTAGCAGAAGCTTTTTATGTGGAAGATAATAGTAGATTAGGATGTCAAATCCCTATCACTTCAGAGTTAGATGGATTAGAGATTGAACTAGCTCCAGAATCTTAGCTTTTACAATATAAGGCAAAATATAGGATGTGTACTACCCTACAGGAGTACAAAGTATTACCTGCATAGTGGCGGCAGCTTGTTTATAGAACTTTTGAATTTTTATAAATACTTCAAGGAGTTCATGTTGATTTTTTTTATCGTAGCTACTATGATTTGCCAGCTGCCAAAAATTTTCAGTAGTAATGCTACACAGTTTTGAAGCTAGATTGATTACCAATTGCTCGTCATTGAGTCGAGCAGTACCATAACCTGTTGAATACTTCGTTGTAATAATTTGAATACCATAAATAGCTTGGCAAAACCAGTCCTGAGGAGTAATAGTTCCAATGAGGTGGTTTTCTGCTTCAGGAACTAGTATAGTGTGGAGTTTATCTGCGTCACTAGGTCTTATATCTATATTTTGTAGACCATTTTCATCTGGAGAAAGCTGATATTTTTCTGCCAATTCCTTAAGCAAACGCCAGTCTTTACGTGCTTTTTTAAGTTCAGTTTCAGAGCATCGTACCATAACAAATGAGTACCCCATAGTATATTTGTTTTTATGATATTTCAGGTTTAGACAAAAGAGATAAAGATATAAATTTTCAAAAATACTTAAGCATTTAGAATATAAAGAACCTTTAAGTTTTTTAACGCTTTCCTTGATTAATAAAGGGCTATACCTTTTTATTTATAATCAAATTTATGGTTTTGTCCGTTAAGTTTATAAAAATTATTTAACTGTTATCAAGAAAGATGGAGGAATAGCCCTGTGGAACCTTAGCTACCCTTTATGTTTATTGGTGACTATCGAGACCTTAAAGAAGATACTACATTCTATTCGCATTTGGCGAAATAGATAACGAAAATTCATAGCAGTCCTATATTTTCCTTTTATTTTTCTAGAATTGGAATCGTTTCTTTTTCTGGTTTTTTTATTCTAACTACTATTTTTTGATATTCCCAATGTTCTCCATTTCTATGGGCAACAATATCTAGTTTGCCTTTATTTTTTGTACCTAATAGATTTATAGTAACATCTACAGTATTGTTATTATTACTATACATAACATCTCCTTCGATTAATCGCAAAAAATTATATGGTGATAATTCACCTAATTTTTGAGTAACCGTTTCATTTTCACTAGCCATTTGATAGGCTTCGTTTACTAATTTAGGTTGCAAATACACCGACCCGTAGCGAACTGTAGCGTTTCCGGTCATTAAAAAGAAAAATGTAATACAAATTGTTAGAAATGAAATGGGGATAATCCATTTCCAGTTTCTAATCCACCAGGTTTTTTTACCGATAGTTTCACTTATCAAATATTTCATTTCAGGGAACTATTTATAGTATATAAACAGCAGGAGAGCTTGTGTGTTGCAGTTTTTTTGCGATAAAACTATATAATAAATGATTATAATAACAATATTGAATTATAAGCACAGTATTTTGCATTAACGATAGATTTTATCTTATTTTCAAATTTAATTTGCATAAGAAGCAGGTATACTATTACTTTGTACTCAAATTGACAGTCTTATAAACTGTTGTAGTTCATAAATGTATTTATAATGTTATCAAGAAAGGCGGAGGGAATAGACCCTATGATACCTTAGCAACCCTTTATCTCTTAAAGAAGGTGCTACATTCTATCCTAATTAGTTAGGACTAGATAACGAAGACTCATAGCTTGGCTATGTTTTCCATTGTTTTCTTGATACTTATTATAATTATTTCTTTTTAAGAAGAGATAGATTTTGTCATTCCGGCGTATGCTAGAATCCAGATCTATGTGATTTATATTAATTGTAATAATGTAACACTTAGCTTATCAAAGTGTTTTCATTATTATGTTTAAAAAATAGGGGTAGATAAACTCGGCCTGATAATGAATAGATGAAAAACATACATAAAATACTCGAAGAAAGAATCCTTGTGCTTGATGGCGCCATGGGTACGATGCTGCAACGACATAAGTTTACCGAAGAAGATTTTAGAGGAGAACGATTTAAGGATTGGTCTGTTCCCGTTCAAGGTAATAATGATTTGTTGAGCATTACCCAACCCGAAGCGATCAAAGAAGTACATCGATTGTATTTTGAAGCTGGTGCAGATATTGTTGAAACAAATACCTTTTCGGGAACAACAATAGCTATGGCTGATTATGAGATGGAAGAGTTGGTATATGAACTGAATTATCAGTCTGCAAAAATCGCCAAAGAAGTGGCAGACGAGATTACCGCAAAAGAACCTCATAAACCTAGGTTTGTGGCAGGATCTATAGGTCCAACAAATAGAACTGCAAGTATGTCTCCCGATGTTAATGATCCTGGATATAGAGCGGTAACTTTTGATGAATTAAGGATTGCATATAAACAACAAGTAGAAGCATTAGTCGACGGAGGTGCTGATATTTTACTAGTCGAGACTATTTTTGATACCCTTAATGCTAAAGCAGCACTTTTTGCAATTGAAGAAGTAAAAGATGAAAGAAATATAGAAATCCCGATTATGATAAGTGGTACGATTACAGATGCCAGTGGGAGAACACTTTCTGGTCAAACTGCAGAAGCCTTTTTGATATCGGTTTCTCATATTCCTATGTTATCTATAGGGTTTAATTGTGCATTAGGAGCAAATCAATTAACACCACATTTAGAAGTATTAGCTCAAAAAGCAAATTTTGGAGTATCAGCACACCCTAATGCAGGCTTGCCTAATGCATTTGGAGAATATGATGAAACCCCAGAGCAAATGGCAGAGCAAATTAAAGAATATATGGATAAAAGTTTAGTCAATATCATTGGAGGTTGTTGCGGAACAACTCCTGAACATATTAAAGCTATTGCCGAGTTAGCTAAGAATTATAAACCACGAGTTGTAGGAGTTTCAGTATAATATATGAACAAAGAAAAAAGAAAATACCTTAAACTTTCAGGTCTTGAACCGATGATCGTTTCTGCAGAAACGAATTTTATCAATGTTGGAGAGCGAACTAATGTCGCCGGATCGCGTAAGTTTTTGCGTTTGGTTAAAGAAGAAAAGTTTGATGAAGCGTTAGCTATAGCAAGACATCAGGTAGAAGGAGGAGCCCAGGTTATCGATATCAACATGGATGACGGTTTGATCGATGGTAAAGAAGCTATGGTTAGATTCTTGAATCTCATTATGGCAGAGCCAGATATTGCCAGAGTGCCTATTATGATCGATAGTTCTAAGTGGGAAATCATTGAGGCAGGACTGCAGGTGGTTCAAGGAAAATGTGTAGTAAATTCTATTAGTCTTAAAGAAGGTGAAGAAGAATTTATTGCACATGCAAAAGCCATTAAAAGATATGGTGCCGCGGTTATTGTAATGGCATTTGATGAAGTAGGGCAAGCAGATAATTATGAAAGACGATTAGAAATTGCCAAAAGATCGTATGATATTTTAGTTGATAAAGTCAAGTTTCCTCCAGAAGACATCATCTTTGATCTTAATATTTTTCCGGTGGCTACCGGAATGGATGAGCATCGAAAAAATGCCATTGATTTTATAGAAGCTACACGATGGGTTCGTGAGCATCTTCCACACTGTAGTGTAAGTGGCGGGGTAAGTAATGTGTCATTTTCTTTTAGAGGAAATAATACAGTTCGTGAAGCCATGCATTCTGTCTTTTTATACCATGCCATTAAAGCGGGTATGAATATGGGAATCGTTAACCCTGCAATGCTAGAGGTATATGACGATATACCCAAAGATTTATTAGAACATGTAGAAGATGTGATCCTGGATCGTAGAGATGATGCTACCGAAAGATTATTGGATTTTGCTGAAACAGTTGTAGGAACAAGTAAAGAGAAAACAGTAGATCTTTCCTGGAGAGAAGAGCCATTGCAGAATAGAATAACCAGAGCGCTTGTAAAAGGGATCGATCAATATATTGTAGAAGATGTAGAAGAAGCGCGACAAAATGCAGACAAACCCATCGAAGTAATAGAAGGAAACCTAATGACAGGGATGAATGTGGTAGGTGATCTATTTGGATCTGGTAAAATGTTCTTGCCACAAGTAGTTAAGTCTGCACGTGTAATGAAAAAAGCAGTAGCCCATTTGCTTCCATACATTGAAGAAGAAAAGAAAAAGAATCCAGAAACAGCACAAGGGAATGGCTCTAATGGTCGTATTCTCATGGCTACCGTAAAAGGAGATGTTCATGATATTGGTAAAAATATTGTATCCGTAGTTTTGGGATGTAACAATTATGAAATTGTTGATATGGGAGTAATGGTACCCCCCGAAAAGATCATTCAGACTGCAATTGATGAACAGGTAGATGTTATTGGATTGAGTGGGTTAATTACACCTTCTTTAGACGAAATGGTATACCTGGCAAAGGAGATGGAACGCAGAAATTTTAAAGTTCCATTATTGATAGGTGGAGCAACAACTTCTAAAGCGCATACTGCTGTCAAAATTGATCCACAATATAAAAATGCCGTAGTTCATGTTAATGATGCTTCAAGGGCAGTGACTGTAGTGGGAGATTTGTTGAATAAAAGAAGCAACCAAAAGTATGTAGGTGATCTTAAAGAGGATTATGAAAAATTCAGGGAAGGTTTTCTCAAAAGAACAAAGAAAAAGGAGTATTTAAGTATTGAAGAAGCTCGAAAGAATAAGTATAAAATTGAATGGACAACTTCAGAGATAACAAAACCTAATCAACTTGGGATTCAGGTTATCCAGGATATGGATTTAAAAGAATTAGAATCTTTTATCGATTGGACTCCTTTCTTTAGATCATGGGACTTGCATGGTAAGTATCCTGCTATTTTAACCGATGAGGTGGTTGGTGAGCAAGCGACTTCCTTGTTTCATGATGCGCAAGAATTATTGCGAAGAATATTTGACGAAAAATTATTAGGAGCCAAGGCTATTTATGGCTTGTTTGAAGCCAATACAATACATGATGATGACATCGAGGTGTCTTGTCACAAAGGAAATTTCAAATTTAGGACATTGCGCCAACAATTGAAGAAACATGCTGGTAAACCCAATTTTGCATTGTCTGATTTTATAGCACCAAAAGAAAGTGGGGTCCAAGATTATATAGGTTGTTTTTGTGTGACTACTGGATTCGGGACAAAAGAGCTTGCAGAGGCCTTTGAAGCTGATCTTGATGATTATAATTCTATAATGATTAAGGCACTGGCAGATCGTTTAGCCGAAGCCTTTGCAGAGTGTTTACACAAAAAAGTGCGTAAAGACGATTGGGGATACGCAAGTGAAGAACATCTAACTAATGATGAATTAATTAAAGAAGAATATAAAGGAATTAGACCTGCGCCAGGATACCCTGCGTGCCCGGATCATCTAGAAAAAAACACTATTTGGGAATTGCTAGAGGTAAAAGAACAAATTGGAGTTGAATTAACAGAGAGTCTAGCAATGTGGCCAGCAGCATCTGTATCGGGATATTATTTCGGAAACCCGGAAGCACGATATTTTGGATTAGGAAAAATAAAAGAAGATCAAGTGAAAGATTTTGCGGAAAGAAAAAATATAGATTTCGAATATGCGAAAAAATGGTTGAATCCTAATTTGCAGGATTGATTAGAAAGACAGTATAAGACTATATAGCTTCGTGCCTGCTTGCAGGCACGAAGCTCCGAGGTTCTTTTTTGAAGCTCCGAGGTTCTTTTTTGAAGCTCCGAGGTTCTTTTTTGAAGCTCCGAGGTTCTTTTTTGAAGCTCCGAGGTT
>CANNFM010000013.1 GCA_947503835.1 uncultured Aquimarina sp. | reverse complement strand
CAAACCACTATTAATAGTCCTCTCTACTCTTGTTATTACCTAAGGAATCGAACCTTAATAAGTATCCTAAAATACCCAAACCATTATAATCAGTACCTCTGTGAACTTCGCTTATCGCTCTAAGCGGGTGCAAATATACAACCCTTTTTATTTCTGCAAAGTTTTTTTTGATTTATTTTTAGAAAAAAATGAGCTCTATTTCTAAAACAAATCTTATCAATGAACTTTCGAAAACCTATCTCGTTTTGCGGGTGCAAACGTACAACCTTTTTTCGTTCTGACAAGAATTTTTTACAAAGTTTTTCTAACTTTTATTCTATAAATCAATCTTCAATGAACTTTCGAAAACATATCTCGTTTTGCGGGTGCAAACATACATCAATTTAATTCAAACGTAACATCTTTTTTTGTAAATTTTTTCAAGAAATAAGAAAAGCCCTGATTTTAAAAAAGATAGAAAACGAAGATAAGAAAATTTATCAAGCTGAGAATACATTTTTTTACAAATTTCATCTAATTTGTAAAGCACAAGCCTACACAATACTCTTAATGTATTAGGGATAAAAGCGGCATCCTTTTTACCATATCACCAATTTTTTATGTGAAAAAAACATGTTTTTAGGTAAAAAGATACAGCGGATAGCCCGACCGCACCTTTTTTGGTGTGGTAATACCCAAAATTATTTCTTTCCTGATGATGGAGGTTTAATTGTATCTGTCCATTTATTGCGCAAATCGTAAAAACTAAAATCTAATGCTGTTTTCTGTTCCTCGAGAATATTAGATTGAAAGCTTCGTTGCAATATATCTTCAATCCAGTAATCTTCTTCTACATTAATAGGATCATATTCTCTTTTGAGTGAAATTTTAAAAAGCTTTGCTGTGTTATTATACCAAAAGGCCCTCCAGCCGCTTCTATACTCTTTTACTAATTTAAACATGGTTTTACCTGTCTGGCGATGGATTAGCTTTACTAAAATCTGGCCTTCGGTACGTGTAAGTTTTTTGAGCTCTGCCGTAAACTCTTCTTCTAAATATTTCTGGAGCAGTTTTATGTATTTCCTTTTTGATCTTTTTGAATTAATCCCTTCCAATCGGTCATTTAATGTGGTTAATCGTTCGGAAGCAAGTTTTGCATACGGATATACTTTACGGGTTTTTCGTCGCAGTATCAGGTATTTTCTTCGAGCGAGTTTATCATCGAATTTTAATCTTCCCAGAATAACGACTTCGTCTAGATCAATAGCTTCATGAGGAATTGTATCTCCTTCGACAATATAATATTGAACAAATCCTGTAGTATCAACTTTTGAAGTATCGTTCCATTTTTGGTCTCTTCCCTGTCCGTACACCAGGGAACTTAACATCGTTACTACTATATAAGGTATATATTTAAACATAATAGATTATGAGGTCTTCTAAATTTACTTCAAAATTAATAATTAACAGATTCTAAACCGTGAAATCTATGTGAATATTGTTAATTTCGTAAAAAAACAAAAATATACTTCTAAATACTATGGCTAAAAAGAGCATATTAAACAAAAAGTCAATACCATTTCTTGAGAAATATTTAAATAATCCTGCTCCAACAGGATATGAATGGGAAGGACAAAAAATATGGATGGATTATCTAAAACCATATGTAGACGAATTTATTACCGATACTTATGGAACCGCAGTAGGGGTTATCAACCCAAAGGCAAAATACAAAGTGGTAATTGAAGGGCATGCCGATGAGATTTCTTGGTATGTAAATTACATTACTGACAATGGTCTTATTTATGTCATTAGAAATGGAGGGAGCGATCATCAGATTGCAACTTCTAAACGAGTAAACATACATACCAAAAAAGGAATTGTACAGGGTGTTTTTGGATGGCCGGCGATACATACTAGAAAGGCTGGAAAAGAAGAAGCTCCTAAACTTGATAATATTTGCATCGATGTGGGATGTACTACAAAAGAAGAAGTTCTTAAACTTGGAGTACATGTAGGTTGTGTAATTACGTATCCTGATGAATTTTTTATTTTAAATAAGGATAAGTTTGTTTGTCGTGCATTGGATAATCGTATGGGGGGTTTTATGATCGCTGAAGTAGCACGTTTACTTAAAGAGAACAAGAAAAAACTTCCGTTTGGATTATACATCACCAACTCTGTACAGGAAGAAATAGGTCTTAGAGGTGCCGAAATGATTACTCATACTATCAAACCAGACGTAGCCATAGTTACAGATGTTTGTCATGATACCACTACCCCTATGATCGAAAAGAAAACTCAGGGTGAAACCAAAATTGGAGATGGACCTGTAATTTCTTATGCTCCTGCGGTTCAGAATAGATTAAGAGAACTGCTTATCGATACTGCAGAAGATAAAAAAATACCTTTTCAGCGTATGGCCTCTAGCAGAATGACAGGTACTGACACTGATGCATTTGCATATAGTAATGGTGGTGTTGCCTCTGCCCTAATCTCATTGCCTCTTCGTTATATGCATACCACCGTAGAAATGGTACATAGAGACGATGTAGAAAATGTGATCAAGTTGATCTATGAAAGTTTACTGAATATAAAATCCGGAGAGACTTTTAGTTATTTTGGAAAATAAACATATTCATTAATTTTATATGTAAATCCTGCTTATCCGAGCAGGATTTTTTATTTTTAAAACATGGCAGATGAACTTATAGACATATTAGACAAGGCGGGAGAACCTACTGGCGAGATTCGACTTAAATCTGAAGCACATACATTAGGACTCTATCATGCTAGTGTTCATATCTGGTTTTATACTTTAGATGGTCAAATTTTGTTTCAGAAACGGGCAGATGACAAGGATACTTTTCCTGGTTTATGGGATGTTTCTGTGGCTGGTCATATTGGTACCGGAGAATCACCAGAAGATTCTGCAATTAGAGAAATTCATGAAGAGATCGGTCTTACCGTCACAAAAGATGATCTAGAGTTTATTGGAATACGTTTAGGTGAAAAGATTCCTGCTCCTGATTTGTTTGATAACGAGTTTCATTATATCTATGTATCAAAATTAAATACCTCTGTTGAAACATTCACTCTTCAGGAGGAAGAAGTTTCGGATGTTTCTTTACTTGGAATTGGCACCGTAAAAAGTATTCTCAAAGATTCAATACGCAACAAAGAATACGTACCCCATGATAAAGCATATTATGCTTTTATTCTTACCCAAATTAAGAATCGATTACCATAATACCTCTATTAAAACAAACTATCGCAACTAGAATAATCAACATTATAATTATAGTATTTTTGTATTGAAAATTAAAAATCAATAAACAAAAACTATGACTTATTCAAATAAAGAAACGATCGCAAGTTTAAATATCCTTTTAGCAGATTATCATATGTACTATCAAAAGCTTAGAAATTTTCATTGGAACATAACGGGTTCACATTTTTTTGAGTTACATCTCAAATTTGAAGAACTTTATGAAGATGCAAAGCTAAAAATTGACGAAATTGCAGAAAGAATATTAACGCTTAGAGCAAAACCGTTTAGTAATTATAGTTCGTATATAAATAATTCCAGCATTAAAGAATCTGAGACCAATCTTATAGATCATGAAATGGTTTCTGCAATTTTGGAAGATCATGATATTCTTTTGAGTCAGTTAAAAAAAGTAACTGAAAAAGCAGAAGATGCTAAAGATGATGGAACACTTGATATAACAGGAACTTATATTGGAGAACTAGAAAAAACCAGTTGGATGCTTAATGCCTGGAATCAAAGAAATTAAAATATCGAAACTTACTTTTCTCATTCTTTTGATAACTATTACCGTTAGTTGTCAAAAGAATGAATCAAATAGTTTTATTAAAATTCATGCGCTACCAAACGCCGTTCATGAAATATCAGGTATAGCTAAGTTAGCTAATGATAGATTATATGCTATAAACGATTCTGGCAATGATAACACCTTATTTGCTATAAGTGATGAAGGTAAAATTGTAAAGAAAATCAAAATCAAAGGAGCTAAAAATATTGATTGGGAAGATTTGGCTTATGATCAGGAAAATAATATCTATATCGGTGATTTTGGGAACAATTACAATGATCGAAAAGATCTAAGGATCTATAAAGTTTCGGGAGTTTTATCTGATTCTATTTCTGTATCTAAAATTGAATTCGTCTTTGAGGATCAACATAAATTTCCTCCTAAGAAAAAGAACTTCAACTTTGATGTAGAAGCTTTTATATATTTAAATGGAAGTTTATATTTATTCACAAAGAACCGGAGTTCTAAATTTACAGGCACCACTAAATTATATAAACTACCTGCATTAGCTGGTAAACATGAAGCTCAATTGATCGGATCATACAATACTTGTGATGACCCCGATGATTGTTTTATAACAGGAGCAACGATAAATCAAAGTAGAAACAAAATAGTCTTATTGACCTATAATAAACTATTTGTACTTTCAGATTTTACACAGGACAATCTATTTGATAGTAGTATTGAAAAGATAAAATTGAATCATTATTCGCAAAAAGAAGGTATCTGCTTTAAAAATGATTCTACTCTTTATATAACAGATGAAAAAATGAAACATAAAAAGGCTGGCCTTTACGAATATCGATTTGATCAATAGTATGTTCTAAAAATCTAATCCAAAACCAAACGTAAATCGTAATCCATCATCACTATTAAATAATCCCAATTGCCCGCCTATAGTATCTACGGCATTAATCCACAGTCCACCACCAACAGAATCATGCCATGTATCTGAGTCCTCATCATCATACCAAACTCTACCGATATCATACCCACCAAATATCCCAATTTGTAATGGCAATAAACCGGTTTTAAACTTATTAAAACTATATCGTAGATCTCCACTAAATGCTAATGCACTTTCTCCGGTAAAACGTTCTTCTCTGTATCCTCTTAATCCGTTAAACCCACCTAAGGAGGCTCCTTGATAAAACTCGAAACCATCGCCAATGTTTACTTGTGCTATTACGTCTGTTTTAAGCACCACTTTCCTATTTCTGGTTATTGCATTATAAAAACCAAGTTTAGGAATAATATACCCATAAGTTCTATCGGTATCTTCTACATTCATTCTTGCTCCGGTTTGAACACTAAACAGCATTCCTCGTGTTGGGTTTATAGCATTATCATAACTTTCGAACTTGTAGTGCACATCAAAATTTGTAAAAAACTTTCTTTCAAAAAAGTCCGGATCTGCTGTTAAAAAATCAAATTCTGAAGTTATAATTCTATTAGGAGTATCCTGCACTTCAATTCCTTCGAAATTGGCTTTCAGAGAAAACTCAGAACCATAATTACCGTTCTTAGAAATCCCAAGACCTAATGCCCATGTACCAATCTTTACTCGATTATAATCCAGGCCTAGCTCATCATCTTCATTAGTAGTACTATTGCCAAACCCAAAAAAGTTCTGAGCAAAATTTTCGCTAGTATATTTTCCATTTAATAAAAAATTCCAATTGCCAAATGCATTCATAAACTCACCAGAATACGACATATCATACCCTTCTGTCTGAAAATAATAGGCAGCACTAAATCTATGCTTGCTATGGTATGGGTCATTTTTAAATCCGTATACGGTATATGTATCAGTAAGATTTACATTAAGTCCATCATCGGGGTTAAAACCGACAAAAGGAGCAATCACATTGGTTTTATTGATAAACTTATTATAATCATAGATGTTATAATTATAGATATTGCTAAACCTAAACTTTGCTCCTCCTTTTTTCTTTATAGTATTAGGCTTAGATTTATGATCATATACTTTAACTTTCCTTCCGTTCTCTATGGTATAGACGTCATTATTTTGCCCCCCTACAATTTTAATTCTAATTGGATTTTTACCTTTCCCATTTACAACAAACTCATCATCATCGTCCAATCCATACACCCAAATTTCTTTTGTTTCTTTTGAATTAAATTCAGTATCGATATAAGGTATTTCGGGTTCACCATCTTTAATTCTGGAAACTTTGATTGTTGTCTTATTATCTTCTCTTGTAATTTCAAAGAGATCATCTTTATCCGTTCCTTTAATAATGACATACTTAGAAAGATATGTAGCATAGCGATCGGCAATATCTTCTATTATATCTCTACGCGCTTTAAGAAATCCTTTGATTTTTTCGATGGTATCATCCTGAAGCTCAATAGGAATGCTACTAAACGCTTCTTCTATATCGACATCGGAAAGATTCTCTTTAATATGCTTAGCTTGTTCTAACCATGTTTCCTTTCCAGCATTTTGAATCAATGCTTTATCCAGTCGCATTCCTGACAGATTTATCCATCTAACTTTTTTAAGCTCATCATCATATACCTGAAACTTACGGGATAAGGGAGATACAAATTTTAAAACACTAAGAATTGCACCATCATAATTACAAAACACCTGATCTCGATCTCTGGGTATTGGTCTGTATATTTTACCATTTTCGGTATTAAATTGCGACCACCTCCATTGATCTGGATGACGATCCCAATCCCCAAGAATCATATCAAATAATCTGGCTCTTATATAACTCTTTTCATCTACCTGATACTCTTCATCTTCTCTCAATTTACTCAACAAATCATCTGTACTCTCGATATCGTCCGGTTTTCCAAATGAAACTTCCTGATCATGTTCTTTCATCGGCCTTTCTTCTAAAAAATAGATTTCATCACCAAAATTTTCATTGTATTTACCCAATGCTGGATGTTTAGGGATATAGTATAGTTTAGGATTTGTATGGTACACTCCAATAGCATCGGCTAAACCACCAACCGCTAAAAACGCATATGGATAGCTAGAGGTATAAAAATCAGAAAGCACACTTTCTGTTACGGTATCATCAAAATCATCATCGACGTAAGTATACTTAAACGCTCCTTTTTGTAAAAACTGTGTAACACTCTTACGCATTGCTTTTAGGCTATACTGCCTGCCCAAACTATCAACAAGACGCAAAGACCTGGTTACCTGCCCGCCTCCTTGTCTGTCGATTGTAAAACCTCCCATTAAAGTATCTAAGGTAGCTACGGGTACTTTAATATCTTTTCCATATACATTTCTATAATGATCACCCCACAGTAGTCTATGAAATCCTGACTTTTGAACTTCTTCCTTTTTATAGATTGAAGCAGAGGCTTCGCTATCAAAAGAGGAAGCAACCCCACTAAAATCATATTCTTTCTCTTTTGAGTGTACTTCAGTTTGATATACTAGTTTTGGAGTCCCATTTTCACTACCGTAGTAGCGCACATTTGAAGATCCATCTGTAAACACATCCAGTACAGCAAACCCCTGCCCGGGATACGAGAACAATCCATCTTTACCTAAGGAGGCAGATGAGACTTTAGATGCAGAGCCAGAAATAATTTGTTTTAATCCATCATCATCAATATACTGCAAAGAATGTTCGTGACCCGATGTGAAAACTACCCTATCTACACCTCTTGCAATGGTAGATAATCTTCTCATAAATCGGTTGTAATGTGTATTGGATATATCTTGTGCAGTAACCCCTCCTTGCGAACGGATTTGAACTGCCAATGTCCCCAATATTGGAAGTGGTATTTTCTTCTTTGAAGGAAAAATATGCTTATCAAAACTATATTTCCCACCGTGAGGACCGTTAGTAAACATGGGGTGGTGCATGGCTACCACAATCGTCTTTTTACTATGTTTCTTGAATTCTCCTTCGATCTCCTGAAAGAATTTTTCTCTAGTCTTGATTTCGCAATCATCATTAATTGTAGGATTTTTGTCCCAATTGGCTAAATACCATTGAGAATCTAAAATCAATAAATGTACCTTATTATTAATCTTAACACTTTCTATAGGACATCCCTTAGAGGGCAAAAAAGATTCTTTTTTACCTAATTTTTGGTTGACGTACTTTTCTTCTCTCTTTAGCCCTACTACTCCATTATTATACCAATCATGATTCCCTGGGATGAAAACAACATTACCTTCAAAACCTTTTACAGAGTTTATTTGAGCATTAATCCTATGTTCAGACAGAGCTCTTTCTGAAGATTCATCTACAGGCATTCCTTTTGGGTAAATATTATCTCCCAAAAAAATCAAGTAATCCTCTTTAGTTTGAGCGGTATCAATTACTTTTTCAAGAATCGTTAGCCCCTCTGTGCTCTCGTTTAATTTAGCATAACCTGCATCTCCCACTAGATAAAATGTTTTATCAATTTGTTTTGCAGGTAATGATGTAGTAAAATTTTCGACTTTATACTTAGGAGAGTATGTAGCGCATGAACTTATTAGTAATGCAGCGCAAATAATTAGAATCTTATTATATTTATTCATTGTTTGGAGTACAATCTCTTTTTTTTAATTATTTTGGTTACCGAAAACTAACAAATATGTCTTCCCTATTAGAAAAAACAGAACACTTTGTTTCGGAGCTTTTTGAAAAAGAACTTCCGAACTCATGTATGTATCATAATCACGACCACACCAAAAGAGTATTTAAAAGTACAAAAGAAATTATTGATAGCATCAATATCGCTAATGAAGATAAAGAAGTTTTATTATTAACGGCCTTACTACACGATACAGGGTACTCAAAAAGCTCTAAAAATCATGAAGAACTTAGTGTAGAGATTGCTAAAGATTTTTTATCAAAGCAAAACGCTCCTAAAACTATTATCGATAAGGTTTCTAAACAGATTATGGCAACCAAAATGGAGCATGAGCCCGTTGACCAAATGGAAGAGATTATTAGAGATGCGGATGCTTCTCATTTTGCAAAAGATTACTATGGTGAGACTAGTGAGCTTTTAAGAAAAGAATTTAAATTAAATGATGTTAAGGATTTAAATACTGTGCAATGGCTTAAAGCGAATATAGATTTATTTCAGAACAAGCATCGTTATTATACTGATTATGCTAAAGAAAAGTGGGGTCCAAAAAAAGAAGAAAATTTAGCCAAAATGCTCAAGGAGCTTTCTAGAATAAAGAAAGAAAAGAAAAAGAGAAAGGAAAAAGAGAAAGAAGAAAGCCCAGAAAAAGGAATACAAACTCTATTTAGAGTTACCTTAAGGAATCATCTAAAATTGAGTGATATAGCAGACACAAAGGCCAACATACTCCTTTCTGTAAACGCAATTATCATATCACTGGCTTTATCAAATTTGATTCCTAAATTAGATAATCCATCTAATCAATATCTAATCTATCCCACTTTGATTTTTTTAATATTTAGTATCATATCTATCGTATTATCGGTATTAGCGACAAGGCCTAATGTTACAAGTGGTGAATTTACCAGAAAAGAAATTGAAGAGAAAAAAGTAAATTTATTGTTCTTTGGAAATTTTCACAAAATGCCATTAGATGAATACAAATGGGCTATGCATGAGCTAATGGATGATAAAGATTACATCTATGATACGATGATAAAAGATTTGTATTTTCTAGGTAAGGTATTACATAGAAAGTATAAAATATTAAGAATTACGTACACCGTCTTTATCATAGGAATTGTTTCGTCTGTGATTTCTTTTGCTATTGCCTTTAGCACGCTACAATAGTACTTAGAAATAGTTGGGTTTCCACTCTTCAGCGGGACACGTTTTTACTTAATTGAGTTCTTTCATAAGATCTTCGTATGTATAAAACTCTTTATCTTGTTCATTTTTGTGATACAAAATATTTACACGAAGTGCCTTAAGTCCTGTAACTCCCTGCAGATCATCTAGCTCTACGACTTCGATCTCATCTTCTAAATAATTCTTAGACTGTAAGAAGTTTAGGTATTTGATATATTCTACTTCATCAGATCGTTGAGAATATATAATAACCAATTTGCCTTTTTCGGTAACTCGCTGATCTGTGCCTTTTATCATAGACTTATCAACTCGCTTTTTTACCACCTCGTATCTTGCATTATAAGTACCATCTACATCAAAACGCTTCTCATCCATTCTAAACCTCACAGATAATGATGTATTAAACACCAACACCATTGATGCTACATCCAAAGCTACAGGTAAATCTTTTTTCATTTGATAATATGCATTTTCCATTTCGCACATTACCTGTAACTGCCATAATCTAAGGTTGTATAAATAGACCTTATTAAAGCTGTCTTGTTTTGTAATTGATTCTCCTATATACATATTATGCTCTACTCCGTCGGACTTAAAACGCTCAAAATAATGAGGGTACATCCCTTGAGCTTCATCTTGTTTTTGATCTAATAGAGCAGCCATCTTCTTATTGATAAGCATTACCGATTCATCATAAGCCTTACGGTGCTTATATACCGTTTTTATGCCTTTATCAAGCATGAGATTATATTCATTTATAAGTACATCGAGCTCATTATTTTTTTTATCAAGATGTTTAAATAATGGTGTAATTTCTCTTTTTATAAAGTTTATAATCTTCTGTTCACTATCGACCTGTAATTGCTCTGTAGTCGAATTAATATATTGATTTGTTCGATATTCCAGTTGTTCGTAAATGGGTAAAGGATCAGACTCTAATACCTTATTTATTACTTTAGAAATACCTCCTAATTGTAAAACCAAATCTTTTTGGATCGCCTGATTACGAGCTTCCGAAGAACCTTTTATATCAATTTGTCCATATAATGGGTATACATTTTCAAAAACGACTTCTTTAAAAGACACTGGTTTTTCTTCAACCATTGCGCGCATAAAGCGTCTTGCTTCTTTCCTAAATTTCCATTGAACGCTTGGATGAATTGAAGTACATTCTTGCTGAATAATTAATTCTAACTCATTTTCGGCTTTCGCTTTTGAACGAAGAACAGAATCTACCAAATACGGCATTACATCTTGTAATTTATTGGCATTAATACTATTTAACTCCTGAACATTAGGCGATACGATTTCAAGAATCCCTAGTAACTTCCCTTCACTTTTTATAGGCGCAATAATTGCACTATTAATATCTTGAGCAACCAAATTCTTATACATCTTCTCATGAGGAGTAGACTTTTGGTATCTTTTTACATCAGAAATAGCAAAATAGGTAGATTTATCAAATAGAAAATGATAAGTCCCTTTACAAAGGGCATCTTTACAGTTATCTGAATATTGATCATAAAGAATATAACTGTCTATGTTTTTAAATGGTACACGTTCAAATATCTGGTCTTCTTCATAATAATTAGAAAAACCCACTTTAATTTCATGAAGATTAAATATCGCTCTAAAAATCTCTTGAAAACTATCTACAAAATCACCTTTGGTTTTATCATATCGTATTAGACTAGTTTTAAAATCTGATAGTGAAACATCGGTGGTAACATCAAACATATTTGCCAGTACAACGCCTTTAAAAACCCAGCTATGAGGAGGGAATTTTTCTTTCCAGATATCAATATTATCAAAATTATCTAACAATTCGGCGACATCTTCGTCTGTAATATCTTTGGCTTTATCGGTCTTGATGATATCAATAAAATCACCATTATACATAATTCTATAGTGCCTCATTATCCCCATTGCATCGGGGATATCATAGAAGAAAGGTCTTCTAAAATCTATATTATATCCATAGTAGCTTCCTAAAATCATACTACATCCCATTATATAATAATGGTCTTCGTCTAAGTTTTTGATTTGAGGTTCGAAATCTTCTCCTGCTATATTTATTATATTTTGATAACGCTGTGTAGATTTTAATACTGTATTATGAAAGGGTATTGTTGCTATTTTTATCTCATTCTGTTGTAATACTTTAGGAAATGAATCTTCAAGAATAAGATCAATTTGAGGCAGTAATTCTATTACCCTCTTTTCTTCTTTTATACCTTCATCTAGCTCAGGATATTCATTAGCTACAGCCAATATATGCTCAGCACGGTTTCTTAAAAGTTCATTGTCACTTTTAAGGCACTCTCTATACTGTTCAAAAAACTTTGAAAAACTAATCCATATATCTAAAGGAGAATCCTGCTCTAACACCTTCATACCAGCTTATCTATTAGTTATGCAAAAATAATATAAAACCCTTTGATAATGCTATTCTATTAACAATTAATTAAATTTATGTTAATATATAAAAACAAGGTTTAACACTACAACGATTGAAGTTTTAAAATTTAGACTCAAAATCTAAGGAATCAACCATCTTTTTTAAAAAACATTATTGCCAAATCAAGCTTTTAACAGCATTATAATTACTTATTAGACTGAAAACAATGGGTTTTTGTTACACCAAAACTCATTTTTTATGACGCTAACAAGAGTATCTTAACAAATTCCCCCATCAAAAAGTTAATATTTGGAGTATATAGGATGGATTCTGTATTTTTACCCACACTAAATCAAAATACCATGAAAAGAATTGCATTACTGGTTACAATTATTCTACTTGCAGCCTGTAAAAAAGAAGAAAAAGGATATTCTATAACTGCAGATGTGGCAGGGTTTGAGGATGGAACTGTAGTTTATGTAAATGCTATTAGTCAATCCAACAGACCTGTAATAATTGATTCTGCAACCATACAGCAAGGTCAATTTCGAGTCGATCTACCTACACCAGAGAGTAGTGATTTTAACTATTTAACATTTAAAGACACTCCTGGTAATGTATTATTTTTAGCAGAAAATAACCCAGTCAAAATGACTGTTTATAAAGATAGTATGCGATCATCAATTATTGAAGGTGGTATAGAAAACAAATTATTTTTTAATTATGTAAATGCTATCAAATCTTTTGGCGAAGAAAAGGTGAAGCTTAACAATCAATATCAAGTAGCATCAAAATTAAATGAAGCAGATAAGGCCCTAAGAATAGCTTCTCAAAGAGAACAGTTAATTGAAGAAGAAAAACAATTTAGAAAAGATCTAGCTGATAAAAACACTACTTCTTTGGTTTCTGTAATGGCTTTAACCGATCTTTTAAACCTTAAAGCGATAAAAGCAAAAGAGGCTAAAGAAAAATTTGACGTATTACCAGACACTCTAAAAACATCTAGATTAGGTAAAAACTTAGATCGTCTTATTACTAATGCGGTTGCTATATCTAGTCAAAAAAGAATAGATATTGGTAGCGAAGCCGAAGATTTTTCTGCTCCTACTCCTGAAGGTAAAAAATTATCTTTAAAAGAATCTATGGGCAAAATTACTATCATCGATTTTTGGGCATCATGGTGTAAGCCATGCAGAATGGAAAATCCAAATGTAGTACGCGTATATAATAAGTATCATAATAAAGGATTAAATATTATTGGTGTTTCTTTAGATAAAAAACAAGAGTCCTGGACCAAAGCAATTGCAGATGATAACCTGGAATGGAACCATGTATCTAACTTGCAATTTTGGCAAGAGCCGATTGCAAGAGCGTACGGTGTACGATCTATACCTGCAACATTCATTTTAGATGAAAATGGAAATGTTATTGCAAAAAACTTAAGAGGACCTGCTCTAGAAAAGAAAATTTCAGAATTACTAGATGAGAAATCATTATAGATAGAACATAAGAGTTTAGAACACAAAAAAACGGCTTCTTTTGAAGCCGTTTTTTTGTGTTTATATTTTAAAGCTTACCTAATCTTTGTAAGACAAAAAGAATAATAATAGGGATTGCCAATAAACCTATCATCAATGGGTTTTCCTGAAATAACCAAGGGGCAAACATCAAAGTAATAACATACCCCCCTACTGCACCTCCGAAATGTGCATCATGCCCTATATTACCTACTCGGTTTTTCATTCCAAAAATAGAATATAATAAATATCCGATTCCGAATATATATGCAGGAATCGGGATTGGAATAAACATCAAGTACAAACTCATATCAGGTCGAAATAAAATACCTGCATAAATAATTCCCGAAACGGCACCACTAGCTCCTACAGCGCTGTAATAGTATTCATCCTTATGAAAAAATAAAGAAAATAAATTTCCCACCAAAAGGCTTCCAAAATAGATAATTAAGAACTTGATGTTCCCCATGAAACCAAGCACTACCGGAGCAAAAAAGTAAAGTGTAAACATATTGAAGAAGAGGTGCATCGTATCTACATGCAAAAAACCTGAGCTTAGCATACGTATCTGCTCACCACGTCGTATACCTCCAATATTAAACTTATACTTTTCAAAAAAAGAAAAGTCATTAAATCCTTTTAACGACATTAATATATTAGCTCCAATGATGACAATTAGTACAATATCAAGGTTCCCCATAAATGCATTTTTGTTCAAATATACCATATATTTTTACTCAAAAAAACCGTAACAATTAAGTCTATGTTATTAGCAAAAGTTTATGATTTAAAAGTTCGAATAATTTTATCTTTGTGGGCTTCAATATAATTTATAATGCAGCTATTAATATACCGTTTGGTGTACCCAATATTGTGGGTGATTTCCATTTTACCATGGCGTTTATTTTATATATTTTCTACCGGAGTCTATGGCTTTACATACCATATTATAGGGTATCGAAAAAAGGCTGTGACAGAAAACCTAATGTTGGTTTTTCCGAAAAAATCAAAAAAAGAAATTTATAAAATTCGTAAAAGGTTTTATAAACACATGTGTGATATGTTCTTAGAAATGGTAAAAACTATGTCTATATCAGAAAAAGAACTTAGCAAACGCTTCAAAATCATTAACCCAGAAACTTTAAAAACGTTAGAATCAAACAACAAAAGTATAATGGTTCTAATGGCCCATTATGCTAGTTACGAATGGTCTATTGCAGTTCAATTCTTGGGTGGTTTTCCTATAGTAGGGGTATACAAAAAGCTTGCAAACAAATATTTTGATCAGCTTGTTAATAAAATACGAGGTCGTTTTGATGCCCGATTAATCTCTAAACATCATACGGTTAGAGAAATCACTCGAGACCGAATACAAGGTAACCTTTGTGCATACGGATTAGTTACTGATCAATCTCCAAGATTAAAAAATACGATATACTGGACCGATTTTATGGGTATTCTGGTTCCTGTATATCCTGGAGGAGAAAAACTGGCAAAACGAATGGATATGCCTGTGGTGTATCTAAAAATAGAAAAAGTAAAAAGGGGCTATTACGAAGCAGAATTTATACCCATTGCCGAAAATCCAATAGACTGTGAAGATTATTACATTACAAAAAAATACCTTAAGTTATTAGAATCACAAATTCATAACAAACCCGAGTATTATCTCTGGACTCATAAACGATGGAAATATCGTAATGCAGAAATCCCAAAAGGGGCTGTCATAGACTAAGTACTAATTCTATGCGTTGTTAATGATAATTTTGTTTTTTTAACATTTAGCACCCATTTTTAACCAAATACCTGTATTTTCGCGCTTAAATTCCATCTATTTTATGCAATTACTTATCTACAGTATAGTGTACCCATTCTTATGGCTAATCTCAAAATTACCATGGAGGTTGTTTTACGCATTTTCTACTGGTATTTTTTTTCTCATATATTATGTTATTGGATACAGAAAAAAAACTGTAGCCGAAAACTTAAAATTAGTTTTTCCGAATAAGACTCCCCAGGAAATCAAGAGGATTAGAAAAGATTTTTATCGACATCTATGCGATATGTTTTTAGAAATGATAAAATCAATTTCTATCTCTAATGAAGAGATGAAGGAACGTTTTAAGGTTACTAATCTTGATATGCTTAACGAATTGGAAGCCCAAGGAGAAAGCATGATGGTATTTATGGCACATTATGCTAGTTATGAATGGGCTAACGTAGTGGATATACAAACAGGTATTCAAGCAGTAGGTGTATATAAACGTATAGAAAACAAATATTTTGATAGATTGGTGCGTAGAATACGTGCTCGTTTTGGATCTAGAGTAGTAACCACCAAGAATGCTATGGAAGAAATCACCAAAGATAAAAACAGGGATGGTGTGTTCATGTATGGACTAGCAGCTGATCAATCTCCTAAAATATATAAAGCAACATATTGGACCGATTTTATGGGTGTAAAAGTACCTACTTTCTTGGGTGCAGAAATTTTAGCAAAACGCTTGGGTACTAAGGTATTTTATCTGAAGGTAGAAAAATTAAAAAGAGGGTATTATGAAGCCACATTTGTTCCTATAGCCGATGACCCAAATGCATGTGAAGAGTATTCAATCGTAAAAAGCTACCTTAGGATTCTAGAAAAACAAATTCATAACAAACCCGAATATTATCTCTGGACTCATAAACGTTGGAAACATCGCAATGCCCAATCAGAGGCTCCAGAAGGTGCCACAATAGATTAAGAACTCTTACCTACGAGATACTGATAAATAAGTTTACCTTTGTTAGCTTTTAACAAATCGGCTCATGCAATTATTAATTTATAGTATCACCTACCCTATAATCTTAGGAATTTCTAAACTACCATGGAGGTTGTTTTACGCCTTCTCTACCTGTACCTATATTATAACATATTATGTAATACGTTATAGAAGAAGTACTGTAACAGAAAACTTGACCTTGGTTTTTCCCGAAAAATCTATGAAGGAAATAAAAAGCATCCGCAAGGCATTCTACAAACACATGTGTGATATGTTTTTAGAAATGACAAAATCACTTTCTATCTCAAGAGAAGAACTCATAAAACGCTATAAAGTCATAAATCTTGAAGAGTTTCATGAATTTGAAAAAAAGAACAAAAGTATTATTGCCCTTATGGGCCATTATGGAAGTTTTGAGTGGTCTAATGCTATAGACTTAGTATCGCTAAATCCCTGTGTAGGTATCTATAAACAGATTAAAAACAAGCATTTTGACAGTTTAGCACACCGTATACGTGGGCGGTTTAACTCCAGACTTATTGCCAGTCACAAGGTAGCCAGGCAGATTATTAAAGATAAGCAAGAAAATAACGTATGTGCATATGGTATGATCTCTGATCAATCCCCAAAAATTAATAATGCAAAATATTGGACCGATTTTATGGGAATTAAAGTCCCTATATTTTTAGGAGGAGAGTTTCTGGCACAACGACTTGATGTTATTGTGTTATATCTTCAGGTAAAAAAAGTAAAACGCGGACATTATGAAGTTAAATTCATCCCTATAACCGAGAATAGTAAAGAAGAAGATAAATTTTATTCCATAAAAAAATACCTTCGATTACTTGAAGAACAGATACGCGAACAACCCGAATATTATCTCTGGACTCATAAACGTTGGAAACATCGCAATGCCCAATCAGAAGCTCCAGAAGGTGCGATTATAGATTAGCATAAATACCAGGTGAGCTAATATAGCCTACCTGGTACTCTAAACGTATTATATTCCTGCAATTTCTTTTAACGTTCCTATAGTATCTTCTGCCAGTTGGTCTGCCTTTTCCTGACTTAGCGCTTCTGTATAAATTCGAATGATGGGTTCGGTATTACTTTTACGTAAGTGTACCCAGCAATCTTCAAAATCTACTTTCACACCATCAACGGTAGACACTTCTTCGGAAGCATACTTTTGATGAAAACCTGCCAAAATACCATCTACATCCAAACCTGGAGTCAATTGTATTTTATTTTTACTCATGAAATAAGACGGGTAACTATTTCGTAATTCACTTACGGTGCACTTCTTTTCTGCCAAGTGGGTAAGAAATAAGGCTACTCCTACCAAAGAATCTCTTCCATAGTGTGATTCTGGATAAATAATTCCTCCATTACCTTCTCCTCCGATAACTGCTTTATTGGCTTTCATTAATTCAACTACATTAACTTCTCCCACGGCACTAGCTTCATAACTACCATTATGTTTTTGGGTAACATCTCGTAAAGCTCTGCTCGAAGATAAATTAGAGACTGTATTACCAGGGGTTTTTCCTAACACAAAATCAGCGCATGCAACCAAAGTATATTCTTCTCCAAACATTTCGCCATCTTCACTCATAAAAGCTAATCGATCAACATCCGGATCAACAGTAAGTCCTAAATCGGCTTTCTCTTTCACAACCAATTCAGATAAATCGGTTAAATGTTCTTTAAGAGGTTCTGGGTTATGCGGAAAATGACCCGTAGGTTCGCAATATAACTCTACCACATCTACTCCCATTTTTTTAAGAAGTTTTGGTATCGCAATACCACCAGTAGAGTTCACTGCATCAACAACAACTTTGAATCCGGCTCCTTTTACTATATCGGCATTTACTAAAGATAAATTTAAAACTTCATCGATATGCTTATCAATATACGTATCATTAACTGTTATGCTTCCTAAATCATCAACTTCGGCAAAAGTATACGTATCATTTTCTGCTCTATCAAGGATCTTTTTTCCATTCTCGGCATTCAAAAACTCTCCTTTATTATTAAGAAGTTTTAGAGCATTCCATTGCTTTGGATTATGGCTTGCTGTTAAAATAATCCCTCCATCCGCTTTTTCAATAGGAACAGCTACTTCTACCGTAGGTGTTGTAGAAAGACCTAAGTCAATAACATGTATACCTAGTCCTACCAAACTATTCATTACCAATTGCTGGATCATAGATCCCGAAATCCGAGCATCCCGTCCAACGACAACGATAGGACGTTTTTTATTAGTTTCCTCCTTAAGCCAACTACCATAGGCCGAAGCAAACTTTACTGCATCCACAGGAGTAAGATTATCTCCTACTGTTCCGCCAATTGTACCTCTAATTCCAGAAATTGATTTGATTAATGTCATTTTATATAATATTGATTGTATGGTTCGGAGGCAAATGTACGAGGTACAAAAGATTACTCCAACTTTACCATTAAAGTTTACCTAAAAACAACACTTATTTCTCAAAAAATTGTAAATTTCTCTAATGAATTTCTTAGCCCACATTTATCTCTCTGGAGAAGACCCCGAATTAAAAATTGGTAATTTTATCGCAGACTCTGTTAAAGGAAAAAAGTTTTTAGACTATCCTGAACGCATAAGTCAAGGGATTACATTGCATCGTAAAATTGATTCGTACACTGATTCCCATGATATTGTAAAAAAAAGTGTCTCTCGATTATTCCCAAAATACAGGCATTATAGCACTGTGATTGTTGATATTTTATATGATCACTTTCTAGCCGCCAATTGGGCAGAATATTCTGATGTTCCTCTAGAAGAATATACTTTGGATTTTTATAGATTGCTTCACGAGCATCATGAGGTTCTACCTAAGCAAATTCAGACGTTATTACCCTATATGGAGCAAGATAACTGGTTGCTTAGCTATGCTTCTATTTCTGGGATTGGCAATGTATTAGCTGGGATGAATCGAAGAACAAAAAACCGATCAAAAATGAATCTTGCAGTGACTGAGCTAGAAGAACATTATACAGATTTTGATATTGAATTTCGTTCTTTTTTCGAAGAGTTAAAATTATATACTAAAAGTGAAATAAAAATATTATGAGATACCTATTCTACTTCATATTTCTTTTATTAAGTTTTTCATGTAAAGTATCTACCGATCAAGAACAAAAAACTAAGCCTGTAAAAGGTGTTATTGCACAAAATGCCATGGTTGTATCTGCCAGAGAAGAAGCCTCAAAGATTGGTGCCGATATTATGAAGAAAGGGGGTAATGCTTTTGATGCCATGGTAGCCACAGAAATGGCACTTGCTGTTTCCTATCCCTTTGCTGGTAGTCTTGGCGGTGGTGGTTTTATGGTATATCGAAAAGCTAATGGTGAAGTGGGTGCTTTAGACTACAGAGAAAAAGCCCCATTGGCCGCAACAAAAGATATGTACTTGGATGAAAATGGGGATGCTATTCCGGAGAAAAGTCAAGTAGGAGCTTTAGCAATTGGTGTACCCGGTACAGTTGCGGGAATTTTTGAGGCACACGAAAAGTTGGGCACTTTACCTATAGAAGAAATCCTGTCTCCTGTTGTTGAATTAGCAAAACGCGGTTTTGTAATTACCAGAAAACAACAAAAACGATTCGAAGAAAAAAAGGATCTATTTTTTGAAGTGAATAAAGACACTATTCTTTTTGCAAGAGAATATAAAGCTGGAGATACTATAAAAAATACTAAACTAGCAGAAACCCTGGAACGTATTATCAAAAATGGGAAGTCTGAGTTTTATCAAGGCGAAACAGGAGAAAAATTAGTGGCACATATACAAGCAAGTGGAGGGATAATTACTATGGAAGACCTCTCTAAATATGAAGCAAAATGGCGTGACCCTGTTCGATTTGACTATAAAGGTCTTTCAGTTATTTCTATGTCTCCACCATCAAGCGGTGGTGTATGTTTGGCCCAAATCATGAAGATGATAGAACCATATAATCTTTCTGAATACGGCCATAATCAGCTCAAAACAATTCAGGTAATTACCGAGGCAGAACGACGGGCATATGCAGATCGCAGCTTTTATCTAGGAGACCCGGATTTTACAAAAATCCCTATCGATACGCTAATTGGAGTACCCTATCTCGCAGATCGAATGTTAGATTTTAGTTTTGATAAAGCTACTCCATCTTCAGAAATAAATTGCGGAATTGTTCCTGGCTATGAAAGTGAAGAAACCACCCACTACTCTATTATTGACCAATTTGGAAACGCAATTTCTGTTACTATCACCCTTAATGGAGCTTATGGTTCTAAATTATTTGTACCAGAAATAGGAACATTCCTTAATAATGAAATGGATGATTTTAGCGCCAAACCCGGTGTCCCAAATATGTTTGGATTAATCGGTGCCAAAGCCAACGCGATAGCTCCCGAAAAAAGAATGCTAAGCTCAATGACTCCAACACTAGTAGAAAAAGATGGGAAATTATGGATGTCTGTAGGCACCCCAGGAGGATCTACAATTATTACTTCGGTATTACAAACCATATTAAACGTAAAAGAATTTGGCATGACGATGCAAGATGCTGTAAACGCCCCTCGTTTTCATCATCAATGGTTACCCGATGTAGTTGTTTTTGAACCAGAATCATTTGATGACGATTTATTAAATAATCTAGAGCAAAAAGGGTATACAATTGACGAAGAAACTTCTAAAATTATTGGAAAAGTTGATGGTATTCTTGTTTTACCTGATGGAGCTTTGGAAGGTGGTGCAGATAAACGCGGAGATGATACTGCTATTGGATTTTAAAGTATATAAGAAAAAATGGAGTTTATTACAGAATTACTGTCTAAGTTTGAAGACAATGCCAATGCAGAACAAGCAAGGGCAATGGAAGCCTATATGAAAGACCTTTTCTCTTATTACGGAGTAAAAGCTCCGGTAAGAAAAACCATTCTAAAAGAAACAATCAATACCTATAAAAATGAATTATCACGAGATACTATTATTCAAATAGTTAATGATCTATATCAAGAACTTCATCGAGAACTTCACTATTGTGCTATGGAACTCGCGGATCGTTTTCTGAAGAAAAACTACGAAGTTGATACTATTTATTTTATTGAAAAACTGATCACAACCAATTCATGGTGGGATACTGTAGACTTTATCGCAAAACATATTTTGGGTAACTATTTACTTCAATTTCCAGATCAAATTCCGGTGGTAATTACCAAATTTTCTCTTTCAAAAGATATGTGGCTTAACCGAAGTGCGATTTTATTTCAATTAGGATACAAAGATAAAACCAATGCACAGTTATTATTTTCGTTATGCGATCAACACAAATCCTCTGATGAATTTTTTATCAAAAAAGCAATTGGTTGGGCCTTACGAGAATACTCGAAAGTAAACCCAGAGGCTGTACAACTTTATGTATCTAAAGCAAAATTAAAAGCCTTATCTGAAAAAGAGGCTTTAAAAAGGATCATATAACCTTACTGAAATTGAGAATGGTATGTATTCATTACCTCTCGGCGTTTACCCGAAGATAACAAAGGGATTTCGTCTACGTATTCGATAGTAATATTAGCGTCTTGTCCAAAATATCCTCTGTACTCAGACAACATTTTTTGTTCGTCAACTTTTTGATCGGTATTTAATTTTATCAAATATTCTTTTTCTCCATACTGAACCAATTGAAATTGCTTATACTCTCCATATTTACATAATTTATAAGAAATATGCGATGGTAACATCTCTCCTTTGGTATTATAAATCAAATCCAATTTCCGACCTTCTATCGATGTTAAAAAGGGTACTCCTTTATCATCAACATCAATTGCCCCTATATCACCAGTATCATATCGTATCAAAGGCATCGCATAATTATGCAAATCTGTAACTACAATTCTACCCCGTTCCCCATTAGCTATAGGAATATCTTTATCAAGATGTAGAATCTCTACATGATAACTTGCTAAATTAATCATAAACCTATGCTTGTCATCGCCATCTTCTTGTGCTATGATTCCATTTTCGTTATTGGAGTATCTTGATACAGGAACTACTCCAAAATATTTTTGCATTCTATTGCGAGTATACTCATTTAATCCTTCAGAAATCGTTATAACAGAATGTACATTACATTGTATTGGTTTAGCATTAATCTTATCTAAATATTTACATATTTTTTCGAAAGCAGATACATATCCCAAAAAACTCTTTTTTGATGTACTTTCTTCTAGCTTTTTAATGAACTTAGAAATATCATCATCCTCTAGATCAAAAACACTTTGAGGTACTATGTTTTGTATCCAATCCTTAGAAAAAATGTTACGTTTTATATGATCAGGCCAAATTTTTATATAGACTAACTCATATCCTATTTCATATCCGGATTTTTTTGAATAAAACAAATTATCTCCTGTATTGCGGCAGCGTTTACTCATATTCTGTAGTACCGAAAATGGCGCGCCGGTAGAACCACTAGTAGAAACTAAAACACAGCTTTTGGTTTTATATTTCGATGATTTAAAATCATCAAAATTATCTCTAATCACGTTCTTATTAATTACCGGAAAGTCTAAAATTGAATTGTATTTGGTTTGGTTTTGATAAAACCTGGTGGTTGCTATTGCATGCTTAAGAATATCGTTGAGATATTTTTCTTTTTTATTTTCGGAGAATTCAGAGGTAGGATTTTCATTAATCCTTTTGATGTCTCGATAGTGATTCCTGATATCATATCCTCTAAAAAAATCGTAAAGCCAAAAGACTTTTTTACGAAAAGTTTGTAATAGATTCATTAGTATATTCTGATTACTAAAACTAGATGTACAGATCGTATTAATATTATAAATGAGGATCGAATTATGTACAAAACAAAGGTAAAAAAAAATGCGCAGCTTTTGGCTGCGCATTTTTGTTGATATATTTAGTAATTATTTTACTTCTTCGAAATCAACATCTTCTACATCGCTACCTTCAGAATCTCCATCAGGTTGATCAGCCCCGGCATCTGGTCCAGGTTGTCCATTCTGTTGTGCATCTGCCTGAGCTTTGTACATCTCTTCGCTAGCTACTTTCCAGGCTTCATTGATTTTATCAAGAGCAGGTTGGATTACAGCAAGGTCTTTAGATTCGTAAGCTTTCTTCAATTCTTCTAAAGCTTCTTCGATTGGTTTTTTCTTATCCTCAGATAATTTTTCACCAAACTCAGTTAACTGCTTTTCAGTTTGGAAAATCATTCCATCCGCTTCATTTAACTTATCAGCAGTTTCTTTAGCCGCCTTATCCGCTTCAGCATTTGCTTCAGCTTCTTGTTTCATTTTCTCGATTTCTTCTTCTGTTAATCCTGAAGAAGCTTCAATTCTAATATCCTGAGACTTATTCGTAGCTTTATCTGTAGCAGATACTTTGATGATACCATTAGCATCGATATCAAAAGTAACTTCGATCTGTGGCGTTCCTCTTTGCGCTGGTGGAATTCCATCTAAGTGGAAACGACCAATGGTCTTATTATCTGCTGCCATAGGACGTTCACCTTGTAATACGTGAATCTCTACAGATGGCTGATTATCTGCTGCCGTAGAGAATACTTGCGATTTCTTGGTAGGAATCGTTGTATTCGCATCAATAAGCTTTGTCATTACATTACCCATGGTCTCAATACCCAAAGAAAGTGGTGTTACATCTAATAGTAATACATCCTTTACATCTCCAGTCAATACTCCACCTTGGATTGCAGCTCCTACAGCAACAACTTCATCTGGATTTACACCTTTACTTGGTGATTTACCAAAGAACTTTTCTACTGCTTCTTGTACCGCCGGGATACGAGTAGATCCACCAACTAAAATAATTTCGTCGATATCACTAGTTGATAATCCAGCAGCTTTAAGCGCTGTACGACATGGCTCAACAGTACGTTTTACCAAATCATCTATTAATTGATCAAATTTAGCTTTAGATAATGTTCTTACCAAGTGCTTAGGTCCACTAGCGGTTGCCGTAACATATGGTAAATTGATTTCTGTTTGTGGAGAAGATGATAATTCTATCTTCGCTTTTTCTGCGGCTTCTTTAAGACGTTGTAATGCCATAGGATCATCACGTAGATCCATATTTTCATCTGCCTTAAATTCTTCTGCTAACCAATCGATAATCTTTTGATCTACATCATCACCTCCTAAATGTGTATCTCCATCTGTAGATAACACTTCGAATACTCCATCTCCTAATTCCAGGATCGATACATCATGTGTACCTCCACCAAAATCAAATACAACGATTTTTTGATCGGTACCTTTTTTATCAAGACCATATGCCAATGCTGCTGCAGTAGGCTCATTAATGATTCGTTCTACTTTAAGACCTGCGATCTCTCCTGCTTCTTTTGTAGCCTGACGCTGTGCATCGTTAAAGTATGCTGGTACAGTAATTACTGCTCTAGTAACATCTTGTCCAAGATAATCTTCTGCCGTTTTCTTCATTTTCTGAAGTGTCATTGCAGATAATTCTTGTGGTGTATATAATCGTCCATCGATATCCACACGTGGCGTATCGTTATCTCCTTTTACAACTTTATAAGCTGCTCTTTTAGCTTCTTTTGCTGATTCAGAGAATTTATTCCCCATAAATCTTTTAATAGAAGAAATGGTCTTAGTTGGGTTAGTAACCGCCTGACGTTTTGCAGGATCACCTACTTTAATTTCTCCACCTTCTACAAAAGCAATTACAGAAGGAGTTGTTCTTTTACCTTCAGCATTAGGGATCACTACAGGCTCATTACCTTCCATTACAGAAACACAAGAGTTGGTTGTCCCTAAGTCTATTCCTATTATTTTACTCATTTTATACTAAATTGTTATACTATTGTTCGTAATAATTTATTGCTGTAAGGTCAATGATTATGCCATTACAATCTGTCTGACAGGATGTCATTACAATTATCTTAGCACCTGTAAAATCTACCTTAAACATTTCTTTAAAAATAATTCTAATTAACCTTATTAACTATTCTATAAAAAATAAGTTTCTTTATTACCAAAAAACTATATTTACCCTCGAAATATCTTCAATAATTACGAATTATGGAATGTATCAGTATTTTTGACATGCTGAAGATAGGTGTAGGCCCTTCGAGCTCACATACTTTAGGGCCATGGCGAGCAGCACGCCGATGGATTGCCGAACTAAAAAACGATAATACGTTTGAATCTATCACTTCGGTTACTGTAGATCTTTTTGGATCTTTATCCCTTACGGGGAAGGGCCATGCTACAGATATTGCTGTGATTTTAGGTTTATGCGGATATGATCCTCAAACTATCGATGTTTCTAAAATTCCTGACATCATTGATTCGATCAAAAAATCAAAAAAATTGCTGTTCAATAACGAATTATCTGTTCCTTTTGATCCGATGTCACAAATTATTTTTAACAAAGAGTTCAAAGAATTTCATCCTAACGGTATGACATTTCATGGCACTTTTAAAAATGGTAGGAAAATGTCATCCTCCTTCTATTCTATTGGTGGCGGTTTTGTTGTAAAAGAAGAAAGAAAAAGGAAAGAAAAAAAGCTTGAAGAATTTCAATGCTTCCCTTTACCTATTCAAAAAGCAACAGATTTATTAGAGTATTGTACTTCTAAAAACAAAAAAGTCTCTGAAATCGTTCTTGAAAATGAACGCTCTTTGCGAAGCGATACCGAAATTGATGACAGGATTGCGCAGGTATGGAAAGTAATGCTAGAATCAATGTATACAGGCTGTCATACTGAAGGTATCTTACCGGGTGGGTTAAACGTAAGAAGAAGAGCTTTTGATACGCATAAAAAATTAATCGAAGACACCACATACAACTCTCCTCAAGAATGGATTGAAGCGATACGAAATACGGAAGTGAAATTTCGTCAGATATTGAAATGGGTTTCTTGTTTTGCTTTAGCGGTAAATGAAGTAAATGCTTCTTTAGGTCGGGTAGTAACAGCTCCTACTAATGGTAGTGCTGGCGTAATACCAGCAGTTATGATGTATTATATGGTTATTGAAAATCACGATGCAAACCTTGATGACGTCAAACAATTTATGCTAGTTGCCGGAGAGATCGGTAGTTTATTCAAAAAAGGAGCTACTATATCTGCTGCAATGGGTGGTTGCCAGGCAGAAATCGGTGTTTCATCGGCAATGGCCGCGGGAGCACTAACCGAATTAATGGGTGGTACCCCCGAGCAAGTCTTAATGGCAAGCGAAATTGCCATGGAACATCACTTAGGACTTACTTGTGATCCTATTGGTGGATTGGTACAGGTACCGTGTATAGAACGAAACGCAATGGGAGCTATAAAAGCTATAAATGCCTGTGAAATGGCTCTGGATGCCGATGCTGCACATGCCAAGGTTCCTTTGGATAAAGTTATTGAAACTATGTGGGAGACAGCACTAGATATGAATACCAAATATAAAGAAACCAGTGAAGGCGGTTTGGCGGTAAAAGTTAGTTTGAGTGATTGTTAGTGCTAAGCTACAGGTCTCAGAGATATAAAGTTGCAAAGTTCGTAAAACCCTCTTCAATCTAAAATCGTAATTCGTAATTCGTAATTCATAATTCGTAAATCGTAAATCGTAAATCGTAAATTACTTACACCCTTCTCTATTACGTGTATCTGCTATAGAAATAATCTTCCAGGATTTCCCATCATTATACAATTGAAAAACATTTACACCACAATGACTAAACTTGTCGTTGAAGTAGAATTCATAAGGAGTCCATGCATTCGCTATAGCTGAATCTGCGTCTATTTTAAAAAGTAACAACCTTTCATCCCAACGTTGTCCTGCTGGTCTTTCTTTGATTGCTTTCAAGAATCTACTAACATCTGTTTGAACTGCTTTTTTACCTCCGTCTTTTGTTTCGGCAATAGTTTGCATGATTATGTTATCATCCATGGTCTTCCTTATTTTGACAGTATCGCCAGAATGAAATCCATCAAAAAACTGTAAAATAGTTTGTTTTACCTCTTCTTTATAACGACTTATATCTTTAGAATTATCTTTTTGTGAAAAACCTATATGAGAGCTAAAAAGAAAAGTGAATACAATTAATCTATACATAATGTTCATTTTTTGATCTCTATAAATGTACTATTTAAATTTCTTTCAAAATAAAAGAAAATCAAAAACCTCATACACTTGTTACGATATTGGTAAATGATTACTTTTACATTCCAAAAAAATACAATAAGATGTCTACAGCAAAAAAAGATTACAAACGTGTTACGGTAAAGTCCCTAGTAGAAATGAAGGCTAATGGAGAAAAAATCTCTATGTTAACTGCTTATGATTATACCATGGCCAAGATTGTAGATGGTGCTGGCGTAGATGTAATTCTTGTGGGTGATTCTGCATCCAATGTAATGGCGGGTCACGAAACCACATTACCTATCACTCTAGATCAGATGATATATCATGCATCTTCTGTAATTAGAGCAATTGATCGAGCTTTAATTGTAGTAGACATTCCTTTCGGAAGCTACCAGAGTGATCCAAAAGAAGCATTACGCTCTGCGATTCGAATTATGAAAGAATCAGGGGGGCATGCTGTAAAAATGGAAGGTGGTAAAGAAATAAAAGAATCTATAAAGAGAATACTTAATGCCGGTATCCCGGTTATGGGACATCTTGGATTAACACCACAATCTATTTACAAGTTTGGAACCTATACGGTAAGGGCAAAAGAGGAAGAAGAAGCGCAAAAACTAAAAGAAGATGCTTTGATGCTTGAACGAATTGGATGTTTTGCAGTCGTACTGGAAAAAGTTCCTGCTAAATTAGCTAAAGAAGTTGCCGATAGCCTTACCATCCCTGTTATTGGTATCGGAGCAGGAAATGGTGTAGACGGACAGGTTTTGGTAACGCATGACATGCTAGGGATGACACATGAGTTTAATCCTCGATTTTTAAGACGTTATTTGGATCTATATACAGAAATGACAAATGCCTTTAAGCAATATGTCACCGATGTAAAAGCTGTTGATTTCCCTAGTGATAAAGAACAGTATTAGTTTTAGATTGGTTAGATTTCCGGATAGTTGGATCTTTAGATAGATTAGGCTGTTAGACATTTAAATATGCATAGATTTAAAGACTTAGAAATATGGAAAAAAAGTAGAGTATTTTGTTCTAAGATCTATGCTATTACGTCTAAATTTCCAGAAACTGAAAAATTTGGAATAACCAATCAATTAAGAAGGGCTTCCGTCTCAATTCCTTCAAACATAGCCGAAGGCTCTTCAAGAAACTCAAATAAAGATTTTTCAAGATTCCTTCAAATCACTTTAGGATCGGCTTATGAAATCGAAACACAATTACTAATCTCTTTTGATTTAAAGTTCATTGATGAAGATGAATTGGATTCTTTATTAAATGATTTAAATTCTATTATCAAAATGACCTCAAAATTTAAATCAACATTAAAATAATTTAATCTATAGCACTCCAAAAATCTAAAGATCTAACTCATCCAAGATGTCCAAGACCCTCTCTACAAAATCCAACCTTCAAGTTCTCTACGAGGACAATCATATTATTATTGTCAATAAACGACCTGGTGATATTGTGCAGGGTGATAAAACTGGAGACAAACCTCTTAGCGATGTTGTTAAAGAATATATTGCCGAAAAATACGACAAACCCGGAGCAGTTTATCTTGGTGTAGTACATCGTTTGGACCGCCCAACAAGTGGCATTGTAGTATTTGCAAGAACAAGTAAAGCACTACCACGGCTAAATACCTTATTTGCTGAAAAAGAAGCCAAGAAAACCTATTGGGCAGTAGTAAAAAACCAACCTCCTAAAGAAAGTGACACCTTAACTCATTGGCTAAAACGTAATCCGAAACAGAATAAATCCTATGCTAATAAAAATGAGGTTCCGGATAGTAAAAAGGCTATTTTGGATTACAGAGTCATCAAAAAATTGGATAATTACTATTTGTTAGAAATTGACTTACACACAGGTCGTCATCATCAGATACGATCACAGTTATCAAGTATTGGTTCTGTAATTAAAGGAGATTTAAAATATGGAGCAGGCCGCAGCAACAAAGATGGCAGCATTCATCTTCATGCCCGAAAACTAACATTTATTCACCCGGTAAAGAAAGAGCTTTTGACCGTTATTGCTCCTCCTCCATCTGATTCTATATGGGATGCTTGTATTTGATTAATTCTTAATTTGCCCCAAATGATGTTGCATATGTTCTACGTAATCAATGATTAGCCATTCTAGTGTTTTAACATTGTTTCGGTCCAACTCAATTGTATAATTCAACATATCAGAGGTATAATTTTTCAAAATAAAAATGATCTGTGTATTCAAAGAAATCCACAGTCGAAGCAAGGCTTCAATGTCATTTTTTTGATAATGATTCACTTTTACCAATTCGTTCTGGTCATATTTTCTAATACTATACGGTTGGGGCTCAAATTGAACTTCGGTAAAACGTTGCAGGTTGTTTAATGCAGAATCAATTAAATGCCCTAAAATTTCCTTTTTTGACCATTTTTTCACTGAAATCTTATGATCAAGAGCCTCAATACTTATCTTAAGAATAGATTTTTCGGCTTCATGCACTATGTATTCTAATTTCTGTATGGTTTCTTTCATATTCCTTTTTATTTATATGTTCGAATACTCTCAATAACTACAGAAGTTAAAATTAACACTCCTCCTATTATCGTAGAAAAAACAGGGATTTCTCCTAAAAAGATAATTCCAATAATAATACCATAGACAGGCTGAACGCTACTAATTATACTAGCAGTGGTGATTGAAAATCTTTTAAAACTTTCTAAGAATAATGTGTGCCCTATAGCTGTGGTCAATAATGCTAAGGTTAATGTGGGTAACCACTGATCTTTAATCCCCGAACTATCCATGATAAATAAAAAGGGCATTAAGAAAATAGTAACGACAACTAATTGATACCACATCAATACAGAACCGTTGTAATTACCAACTTTGGTTTTCATAATAAGGTTACGAAGAGAGTAACAAATTGCCGAAATTACTCCCAGCAGAACAGCTTTGGTATATGAATTATTAAAATCTAAGTCAGGAACGAGAAAATATATACCTATCAACACCAAAACTGCTAGTAGTAAATGTACTTTTTGAAATTTTGTTTTCAATAAAACAGGTTCTAGCAATGCAGTAATAACGGGATACGTAAAAATTGACAACATCCCAATGGCTACATTAGATAATTTTAAAGCATAGAAATAGGTTACCCAATGAAGCCCCATTAAAATACCACTTAAAATAATAGTAGGTCTATCCTTGCTTCCGGTTCTGAAAGAAATCTTTTTCCATCTGCAATATATATATAGTAATATCCCGGCCATTAATGCTCTAAAACCAATAATAACTGGTACTGGCATATCTATATATCTTCCTAAAGCCCCTGACGTACTAATAAAAAGCATCGCCAAATTTAATTCAAGAATATTCCGTAAGTGTTGGGTGTTTTTCATTAGAAGAGGTTACCGAACCAATTTTTTAGATTTTTCTTTAATAATATCAGCAACTGGTTTTCCTTCAATATTACTTTCTAACCAAGAAAGTATGTCTAAGTATAAAAATGATCTCTTTTCGTATGGATGATCTTCATACTGTTTTAGTGTTTTATGAAGTTTACGAAACTCGTCCTTAATCTGGTGCGGATATATATCTCCTAAATTTTTAAGGAATTTGATCATTTCTTTCTGCACTTCGTGTAAATCATCCATTTTGAGAAGAAAACGATATGTTTCTTTTAATTGGGTTTCAAGATGATAGTCCATTCCTGCTTCATAATGTGCTACCAAGCTCAATACTCTAGAGAAACACATTAAGTCTTCTCTCATCTTTAACGATTTATTATTAATGATCTTAGCGAGGTATTCAATACATTTTTTATGGTCCGCCATTCCAAAATAAAGACAACCGATTTTATAATAAAAAACCATGACATGGTGGTCATCTATTCGGTTATTATATTTTTCTATTCCATTCAAAATCTCCTTAACCAGATACTCTCCTTCATCAAAAGTACCTTCAAGAAAATGAATATTCAACTTGTTATTATAGATAAATTGAAAAGACAACACTTCGATATTATCATCTTTAGGAAAGCTGTCATCCTTCAATGTTTCTTCTAATTTTGACAACATTAATTGCAACTGTGTTTTATCCTTAATTAAATATAGTGACTCTAGTAAATAATGATTCCCTCGTAAAAAGAATACAGGGTTCAAAACCATCATCTTTGGGTGTTCATAAAAAAGATCTACCCATTTTTTTGAATATTTATAACAAGACAAAAAGTCCTGAACGATAAAACTATACCATAAATGTGCTTTATACAGCCAAAGTTTTTCTCTAAACCCCAGCATGTTCCAATCATATTTTGGTAATTTACCATGAAAATAATTCGTAATAACGTTATGTTCTTTATCGTTTCTAACATAACCACTTTTTAGCATTAAACCATATAGCTGAAGAGATAGATTAGACAGCTTACTTGTCAACACATTTTTCATGCTTAGCATTTTAGCTTCTACCGTCAATTCATCTGCTCTACTATTAATACTTCTGGTGATATACTGAGTTTCAATAATCTTTTCTAACTCAACAATTTCATAGGCAATATTATGTTCTTCATTTTCTTTTGCAAGCGCTTTTGCTTTTTCTAAAATTTTCAAACTTTGCTTGTATAGTCCTTTATGATATAAAATTGAAGCAAAGTCGAGTTGTTCCCGTATTTGTGATCTAATATTTTGGTGTAATGGACTTAATCGAAGACTAATTAATATTTGTTTGTATAAATGCGCCTTAAGGTTAGAAAGCTGTAGTTTAGTTACAATTCCTTTTTTAACGATAAGATCTTCATCTAAATTCTCACTTTTATCTAAATGATTAAAAAGCGCAAGAAATTTAGAGTCGGTATTTACCCCTAATCGTCCTACATAAACCTTAAACTGGCGTTTTTCGGATTTAGAAAGCGACTTTACTAAAACAAACAAAGGATCTTTTTGATCATTAGTCATTGTAAGAAAATATATTGTAATTAATTGATTAAAAGATGATTACATTCGAGTTAAAATAGTTTAGCATTGTAAAACAACCAATCGAATACATCTCTTTTGAATTCACAAAATATAAATTCGTAAGAGATTTAAGAAACATCTTTTAAGAATATTTTAAAAAGATGTTGTTTTAATTGAGCACAAAATTAAAAATTCACGGAATTCCTATGAGTGACAACAAAGTTCAAATATTCGATACTACCTTAAGAGATGGCGAGCAGGTCCCTGGCTGTAAGTTAAATACGCAACAAAAATTAGTTATTGCCACACAACTAGACCTTCTCGGTGTTGATGTTATTGAAGCGGGATTTCCCGTCTCGAGTCCAGGAGATTTTACTTCAGTAAATGAAATAGCCAAAATTGTTAAAAATGCTACTGTATGTGGATTAACAAGAGCTGTAGAAAATGACATAAAAGTAGCCGCTGAAGCACTTAAATATGCAAAAAGACCAAGAATACATACTGGGATTGGCACTTCAGAATCCCATATAAAATATAAATTCAATTCTACTCAGGATAAAGTTATAGAGCGCGGTATTGCAGCTGTAAAGTATGCTAAATCCTTTGTAGAGGATGTAGAATTTTATGCTGAAGATGCTGGTCGCACCGACAATGAATTCTTAGCGCGAGTTTGTGAAGCTATGATCAAAGCCGGGGCGACCGTTCTTAACATTCCCGATACTACAGGATATTGCTTACCCGAAGAATATGGTGCCAAGATCAAATACCTAAAAGAAAATGTAAAAGGAATTGATAATGTGATCATTTCTTGTCATTGTCATAACGATTTAGGATTAGCAACAGCAAATTCAATTTCGGGCGTTGTTAATGGTGCCAGACAAATTGAGTGCACAATTAATGGGATTGGAGAACGTGCAGGAAACACTTCATTAGAAGAGGTTGTTATGATCATGAAGCAACATCCCTATCTAGACCTTGATACCGATATTAACTCTAGATTATTATATGAAACCAGTCTAATGGTTTCTGATCATATGGGCATGATGGTACAGCCTAACAAAGCTATTGTTGGCGCTAATGCCTTTGCACATAGTTCTGGGATACATCAGGATGGAGTGATTAAAAATCGTGAAACCTATGAAATCATTGACCCTGCTGAAGTAGGTGTAACAGAATCAGCCATTGTTCTTACTGCCAGAAGTGGTCGAGCAGCATTAGCCTATAGAGCAAAAAAGGTTGGATACGAATTGACAAAGCTTCAGTTAGATGATGTGTATACCGAGTTTTTAAAATTCGCAGATCGTAAAAAAGAAGTTATAGATGAAGATATTCATCAAATCATGAAAAACACAAATGTAGTGGCAGCTGTCGTTGCATAATAAAATTAACAAAAAAGTGTATACATTTCGACTGCGTTCGATAGTACAATTGATTACTTTAGATTAAATATGAAAAAAACCTTATTTGATAAAGTTTGGGATGCACATGTCGTCAAAGAAATTGAGGATGGCCCACAAATATTATATATAGATAAACATCTAATCCACGAAGTTACCAGTCCACAAGCATTTGGAGAATTGGAACAACGTGGAGTTCCTGTTTTTAGACCTGATCAGATTGTAGCTACGGCTGATCATAATACTCCAACTGAAGACCAGCATCTTCCTGTAAAAGATGTGCTATCTAGAAATCAACTAGAACAATTGACCAAAAATTGTAATAAAAATAACATTACACTATATGGTCTTGGGCATAAATACAATGGTATAGTGCACGTAATGGCTCCAGAACTAGGTATTACCCAACCTGGGATGACTATGGTTTGTGGAGATAGCCATACATCGACTCATGGGGCATTTGGTACGATAGCTTTTGGGATCGGAACCAGCCAGGTAGCACAGGTATTTGCCAGTCAATGTTTATTACTACAGAAACCTAAAAGTCTTCGTGTAAATGTAAACGGAAAACTAAAACCCGGTGTTTTACCTAAAGATGTCATTCTTTATGTTATTTCAAAACTAGGAACTAATGCAGGTACCGGATACTTCTGCGAATATGCTGGTAATGTATTCGAAGATATGTCTATGGAAGGTCGAATGACCGTTTGTAATATGAGCATAGAAATGGGAGCTCGTGGCGGAATGATTGCCCCTGATGAAACTACTTTTGAATATGTTAAAGGAAGAGAATTCGCTCCTAAAGGAGAAGATTTTGATAAAAAAGAAGCCTATTGGAAAACACTTCCAACTGATGAAGGTGCTGTTTTTGACAAAGAATATCATTTTGATGCTGCCGATATAGAACCTATGATTACTTATGGTACCAATCCTGGGATGGGTATCAAAATTTCAGAAAACATTCCAGTAGAACATAATGCCTCTTTCGAAAAGTCATTAGCCTATATGAATTTTAAAAAAGGGCAATCTCTTATAAATCAAGAAATCAATTATGTTTTTATAGGAAGTTGTACGAATAGTAGGATTGAAGATTTTAGGATCGCAGCTAATTATATAAAAGGAAAGAAAAAAGCCGATAATGTAACTGCTTGGTTTGTTCCGGGCTCTCAACAAGTAGCACAACAGATTGTTGAAGAAGGCCTAAAAGAAGTTTTTGAAAATGCAGGATTTAAACTTCGTCAACCGGGATGTTCTGCTTGTCTTGCAATGAATGATGATAAAATCCCAGAAGGAGAATATTGCGTTTCTACTTCTAATAGAAATTTTGAAGGACGACAAGGACAAGGAGCAAGAACAATTTTAGCTAGTCCGCTTGTAGCCGCTGCAACGGCCGTAGAAGGAAAAATTATTGATATTACTAAACAATTAAATTAATCATGGATAAGTTTACAAAACTAACATCCTCTGCCCTACCATTATCTATTGAAAATGTAGATACTGACCAAATCATTCCTGCACGTTTTTTAAAAGCCACCAGTCGTGATGGTTTTGGTGAAAATCTTTTTAGAGACTGGCGTTATCATAAAGATGGAAGTGAAAACAAAAAGTTCGTAATGAACAATATCACGTATAGTGGAAAAATACTTGTTGCTGGTGATAATTTTGGGTGTGGTTCTAGTAGAGAACATGCTGCATGGGCCATACACGATTATGGATTTAAGGTTGTAGTATCTAGTTTCTTTGCCGATATTTTTAAGGGAAATGCTCTAAATAATGGGGTGTTACCTGTTCAGGTTTCTCCAGAATACCTACAAGAACTATTTAATGAAATAGAAAAAGATGCAAATACACAAATAGAAGTTGATCTTGAAGCGCAGAAAATCACTTTGGTCGCTACCGGAGCATCTTCAGATTTCGAAATCAATAACTATAAAAAGACCTGTCTGATAAATGGTTATGATGACATAGATTTCTTAATCAGTAATACAACAGAAATAGAAGCATTTGAAAACGCAAAAGCGTAATAAAAAACACTTCGACAAGCCTGTATTGAGACAAGTCGAAATACTACGTAGTGTGACAAAATAATAAGAAAAGTATGAAATTAGATATCGCAGTATTATCAGGAGACGGTATTGGTCCAGAAGTGACTGCCCAAGCTATTAAAGCATTAGAAGCTATTGCTCATGGTTTTGATCACACCTTTGTCTTCAAAGAAGCTCTGGTTGGTGCCATTGCAATTGACAAAACAGGTAACCCATTACCCGACGAAACTTTGGAGCTATGTGCTAGCACTGATGCCGTTTTATTTGGTGCCATTGGTGATCCAAAATATGACAATAACCCAAGTGCGCCTGTGCGTCCAGAGCAAGGATTGCTAAAATTACGTAAAGAACTTGGCCTTTACGCTAACATTAGACCCGTTAAAGCGTACAGTACACTTATTGATAAGTCTCCTCTTAAGCCAGAGATTATTGAGGGTACTGATATTTCTATCTATCGAGAATTAACTGGTGGAATTTATTTCGGCAAAAAAGAACTAAGTGCAGATGGTACTGTTGCTTCTGATCTTTGCGAGTATTCTAAAGCAGAGATTGAGCGTATTACTCATTTAGCTTTTAAAGCTGCACAAAAACGAAGAAATAAAATAACCTTAGTAGACAAAGCTAATGTATTAGAATCTTCCCGTTTATGGAGAAAAGTAGTTACAGAAATTGCAAAAGAATATAAAGACGTTGCTCTTGACTTTTTATTTGTAGACAATGCTGCTATGCAAATGATTTTAAATCCGAGCCAATTTGATGTTATCCTTACCGAAAATATGTTTGGAGACATTATCTCTGATGAGGCAAGTGTAATTGGTGGATCTATAGGATTATTAGCTTCTGCCTCTGTTGGAGATACCTGTTGTATGTTTGAGCCTATTCATGGTTCGTATCCACAAGCAACTGGTAAAGGCATTGCTAACCCTATTGCGGCAATTCTATCGGCAGCAATGCTATTAGAACACTTTGATCTGTTAGGAGAAGCAAATGCCATTAGAGATGCTGTTGAGAAGGCATTAGAATTAAACCTTACTACACCAGATCTAAACGCCACTAATCCACTAACTACAGAAAAAGTTGGTGATTTTATAGCAGACTACATCTTAAATCCAGAAGATTCAAATATCAATTTTGAAAATATACACGTAGGTCAATCGACAATTATCTAGTCGAAGTCATAATTCTATTTAAAAAAAGCAACCAGATCCTTTTCTTGGTTGCTTTTTTGATTTCATATTTTTTCTACTATCATATCAAATTCTTCAACCTTAATCAACAAGAGTTAAAATACCAATGATTCATCTCTATATGTTGTAAACCTAAACGTAAATCGCTAATTTAGTGAAGCTAACGAAAAAGGAGTAGAAGATGTTATTTCCCAGAACAAACATTGAACAAAAACTGAGTACATTAAGATCTAAAGAATTCGACTCATCTTCCTGGAAGGATCAAGTACTCGAAATTTTCAGAAAAGAGGAAAATCATGAAAATGAAATTCTTCAGAACCTAAATACTACATCAAATATAACTAGCAATCTATTTGATTTTGACCAACTACAGACTTCTAAAATATACCACCTAGAGCAAATCAAAAAAATTTGCATCGATTATAGGCTTCGTTTTCTGGATTCTAGATATTTTAAAGGGAAATTGCCAGATTCAGCTATTTCTGCAATCAAGGAACTAGAAAACAAACATCAAACTCAACTTCAAGGATTTAAAATTATAGCACCTTCTAAACTATTTAAATTAGAAAATGCTGATGACCCCCTACTCTTTGCTCCCATGGGGAATGATTATTTCTATCTTATCCATAAATGGGGAAACGATCTTCATCCTCTTCGTAAAATAATGATGTGGTTTTTTAAAAGTTTTGAAAATTTATTGATTCTTACCTTTTTAGTAAGTCTTTTGATTACTTTTATGGTTCCGGATGGCTTATTTAGTAAAACAAGTAACACATCAACATTTATCATGATTTTTTTCTTCATGTTTAAGTCTGTTGCTGCTGTAGTTTTATTTTATGGATTTGCGCTAGGCAAAAACTTTAATACTGCGATCTGGAATAGTAAATATTTTAATGCATAAACAAGTACTTTGTTTCTAAAAAATGTATAGATATAGAATCTATGAATAAGGTTGTTTTTTAAACATCATACAAAAGTAGGCAGTCTACAGTAAACAGTATTAAGTCTACTGCATACTTAAAACTGTTTACTGCGAACCTAATTCTTTTTAAGTATTTTAAAGTTTTATCTATATTTAGCACCAATTACTAATAAACTGAATATCCTATGTTCCCAGAAAGTGAATACGAAAGAGTATATACCGGTAGCTTAATTAACATACAATTTTTACAAACCACACTTCAGGATCGTGGGATTAATTCTGTTACGCGAGATGATATGAAATCTGGTATGATGGCTGGTTTTGGTGGTGGAATGCCGGATCATATTCAGCTTTTTGTAAAGAAAATTGATGTTGAAGAAGCAATTCCTATTATAGAAAAAAGTTTATCCTAAGTAGTATGGAAGATGAAAACAAACCTTCTCGAAGAACATGGGATTTAATGATCGGAATCGCATTGGTTATATTTGGTGGTCTACGACTTTATAACCGCCTACAAGCCAATGTAGAGTGGGATTTTAGATCTATTTTTACTGTATTATTTATAGTGTATGGCGCATACCTGATCTATAGGCATTTTCAAGGCTCTAAAAATCGTTAGTTTTATTTTTCAGGAATCTTGCTCATGGCTCTTTCGCTAATAGCTGTAATAGAAAGAGATGGATTAACTCCCGGGTTTGCAGATATCATAGATCCATCACAAATAAACATATTGTCATACCCAAAAACCTTATTATTTTCATCAATCACACCTTCAGATGCATCGGTACCCATAACTGCACCACCAAGGATATGAGCAGTAGAAGGAATTCCTGCAAGTGGTTCTAAAGCAAAAACAGTTTCTTTTCCCTTTATTAATTTAGCATATTGTTTTGCTAAACCCAATGATTGCGGAATAAAAGCAGAAGGCTTTTTACCTTCGGCTACTCGTGTATTCATAATTCCTAAACGATTTCGCTTGAATTTTAAGGTACTATCCAAGGTTTGCATAAAAAGCAAAACTGCAGTGCTTTTACTCCAATCTCTGATAGTGTAAAGTTTGATATATGATACTGGATGTTTTATAAAACTTGTAACCATTTTTGCCACTCTCACAATGGTGTTTTTACCATGTGTTAATGGTAAATGAGACAACCTCCAAAAACCAGATCCCTTTGCATATCTTACAATTTCGAGATGACTATTTTCATCTGTATTAAGAATAGACCCTATAGCTACCCCTTTAGATAAATCTTTTTTCTTATCTAGGTTGGTAACGCTAATTAAACTTTCATTATTGGTCCTGATATCATATCCCAATCGATCAGAAATATTAGATAATGATTTCTTCTTTAGTTTTAATAGTAACTTTACCGTTCCTAACACTCCTCCTGAAAAAACAACTCCTTTTGCTTTTACCGATTTTTTTGATTTAAAAAACTTAGTAGAAGATTTAAACTTTACTTCGTACCCACCATCTACAGTTATTACATCATACACTTCTTGTTCAGCCAGAATTTCGGCTCCCAATTGCTGTGCAAGATATAAATAGTTTCTATCAAGGGTATTCTTTGCCCCTATCCTACACCCGGTCATACATCCACCACAGTAATTACAACCTGTTCTATCGGGACCCTTACCATCAAAATAAGGGTCTGGAACCGTTACATTAGGTTGTCCAAAGAAAACGGCTACATCGGTGGCTTCGAAATTCTCTTTAATCCCCATTTCAGAAGCTAATTCTTTAAGAGCCTTATCGCCATCAAAAAGTGTTGGGTTTTTCTGTGCACCAAGCATTTTTAGTGCTGTTTGATAAAAAGGTGCCAATTCTGCTTGCCAATCTGCCAGCTTGCCCCAACTACCCGAAGTAAAAAAAGCTTTTTTAGGCACTGGTAATGTATTTGCATACACTAATGATCCACCACCCACTCCTGTTCCTGAAATTACGACTACGTGTTTAAAAAAAGACATCTTCATAATACCAAACCATTTAAAAAAAGGCATCCACAACCATTTTTTAAGATTCCAGTTAGATTTCGGAAAATCCTTTGGCTTGTACCATTTCCCTTTTTCAATTACTAAAACCTTATATCCTTTTTCAGAAAGTCTAAGTGCACTTACAGACCCACCAAAGCCACTACCTATAATGATATAATCGTATTCTTCTTCTATTTTCATGATTTCAGAATTATATTGGATTTAGTAACGTACACACAAGGTAATATATATCCTCACAACAAGTCTAATGAATAAAACTATCGTTAGTCATAGTACCTTTACTTTATATTTTTTACAAACTACTTGATTCTTCATAAAGTAAATGATTAAGTTTGAATAAAATTAAAAGACAATCGAACTATTTAACCAAATATAGTTTGATTAAAATGAATTAACAAATATGGGAAGAAAATCTATTCTCAAAAATCGTAAGAATAAAAATAAAAAAGTTGAACAATGGACTCAGGCCATACTTCCTAAACTAAAAAATAAAGATTTAGGAGATCTTACAATGGACAATCTGGCAACTTTGATGAACAAAAGTAAATCCACTATCTATCAATATTTTACTACAAAAGAGGAAGTTTTTGATTATATCACGCAGGTAAGGATCAATAGATTGTATACGTATAAAGATGAAATTACTAAGGAAATCTTGCAATTAGATTATCATTATGAGACTCTAGCCACCATTTTAACTGAAGGAGCCAAAGACATCTCTGCTTTTTATTTAAAACAATTACAAAAGCATTTTCCATCTGCATGGCAAATCATTGAAGATTTTTTATATGAATTATTAGAAGACTTAAAACAGTTTTATCTTTTTGGTATTGAAAGTAAGTTATTAAAACCTGTCTCTGTTGAGCTACTTATAAAGTTAGATGAGTTTTTTATCCTGCGACTTATTACTGATGACAAATTCTTTAATCAGAGTAAAGAAACTTTGGAGTCTACTATAAAAGATTACATGTTCTTAAAGTTTGAAGGCTTGATGAAATAATCAATTCGTTTTAAAACCAAAAACCCGCTAGTAAAAACTAGCGGGTTTTTTTATACAACTTTGTGAAGATATAATCGTAACTAAATATGATTATTTAACTATAATTCTTCCATTCTCTTGACCATTATCACCAGTAATAACAGTAAAATATATTCCTGATTTAAGGTTAAACAAAGATAAAGGTTGTTCAGACGCATCTAATACTCCAATATTCTTTGTATATACAAGACCACCACTTACATTATATATATCAACTTTAGCGTTACTGATTGTTTTAGATGAAGAGATTCTAAACTCTCCATTAGATACTGTAGGATATATAAGAGCTCTATTGGTATTTAAACCAAGTGCTGGCTCTTCCTCTTCTTCTTCTTCTGCCGTTTCCTCTTCAGCTTCGGCTTGACCAGGATTAATTGATCGAATTGCCCATCCAAAGGAGGTTACTCCCCCGTCTGTAACTAATCTGAAGCGTAAAGCAATAACATCTCCTTCTTCAAAAAATTCTAATAAATTTAAAGATTGTTCCTTAAATAACTCATCGTTTATTGAAGGTGCTGGCCCAGAATCATGTACTTCTGTCCACTCTGGGAATCTTTCTGAACTATACGCATCTAATTGCACCCAATTTTGAAGATCAGTTGATGCTTCTATAGCAACAAAATCGTAAAACTGCCCAGGTGCAGGGCCTAATTCTACAATAGCAACATCTTCATAAGAGAAATTTTCATTTCCTGCAGTAACAACAATCGGATTTTTTAAAACTGTACTATATTCTACTCCATTTAAATAGGGATGACCTGCATTATTTAGCACATCTTTGCCTACTGTTCCACCAACATTATCAATTACAAACTCTCCTCCAAAAGTATATACATTATTGGCTTCAAAAGTATCAATTGAAACCAAAGATTCTGGTTCTTCAAAATCAATAATATCAAATTCTCCTGTAGCAACAATAGAACTATTCTGCTGACTGTCTACTACCTGAAACCCTATACTATGTTCACCTTCAGTTAAATCGTCTATAGCATATTCAAATTCGGTTCCTTGAGCTACATTGTCTGTGATTTGGTCAACTTCTACACCGTCAACAAATACCTTAATTAACTCAGCATCTTCATTGGTTTGTACATATTTCACTATAGCATCTTGACTTTCGATTGACTCTTGAGATGCACTAACAATTGTTGGAGGTGCATAGTAAGCAGGTGGCTCATATCCTGCCAACTCTTCAAGTTCTGCAGTCCAAACTCCTCTACCATGTGTAGCCATAACCACTTCATTGTTCACTATTTTCATTTGCCAAACAGAAAATGCAGGCAAACCAGCCAATAATGCCCAGTTTTTACCACCGTCTAAGGTTTGGAAAACTCCAATATCAGTTCCTACCCATAATCTATCTTCATCAAAAGGCATTTCAACTAAACTATGAATAGCTACATCTGGGAAACCTCTATCTTCTCCTGTAGAAAAACCTGAGATATCTTCCCAAGTCTGCCCTAAATCTTCAGTTCTAAGGATTTTAGCTGCACCTTGTCCTGAGAATAAAACATATGCTCTATCAGCATTAGTAGGCGATGTTTCTACACCTGCAATGAAATAATTGTGACCTATACCGTCTCTTGGATCAGCAAAAGTAGCAGTAGCTTCATACGAAATTCCATTATCCTTTGAAACATGCATTACATAACTTCCTGATTCTGTCATTGCATTACCCGCCCAAACAACATCTGGATTAGCTGTAGACACAGATACATCTAATGCACTACTAGCTCCAACCGAAAAATTATTTGGAATAGGCGTCAAGCTCCAAGATTCTGCAAAGTTAGAAGATCTCCATACCCCACTAATAGAAGGGCTAAAAAGAACATCTGGATTATTATTTGAATTTGTAATTTTTGAATAGAAAGGAGAAGTACCTGATCCAGACTCACCATGTCTTGCATTAAATCCTTGTCCGTTTACATAACGAACAAATCCATTAAACTGTGATCCTCCAATAAATTTATTAGGATCGTTATAATTCCATAATACTTCAAAACCATCACCGCCTATAATGAATATATAATCTGTTTCATCATTTGCTCCACTTGGGGTAAACGATATCCAAGTACCATTATCTTGTGCACCTGCTGTATAGTCTTGTACCCCATTACGTTTATCTGCACCATAAAATTGTGTACAGTTTAATCTAACCGCAGCTTGAGACCAATCATTAAAAGTAGTTCCTGGATCAACAAGATAATCTGTATGATACACCCCCCCATCATTAGAAAGGATCAATTTAAACTTTTTCTCTTTCCCTTGACTTGGGATATACGTCAAACCATGTTGATCAACATGAACATAATCATTTAATTCGTTATTATATCCTGCAGCAATAGGTTGGAAAGTATAACTTAAAGGTTTTCCCGCAACTTCTACTCTATGCGTTACTACACCACCAGAATAAAAAATATTTTCGTTAAAAGGGTGCGCCATTAAAAGGTTATCGTACCATCCTTGTCCTGTAATTAAGTTACCTGAGGCCGGAGCTCCCTCATACGCAAGTAAAGTAAATGTTTCACCGGCATCGTCTGAGACATAGAAATCTGTATTAACTGCTGTAGTTGCTCCCCCTTGAGGAGTATACACTCCAACAAAAATTTTATTAGAATTAGCTGGTGATATATCTAGTTCGAAACGTGCATGATTAGCATTATAGTCGTCTTTATTCAATACTACATTCCATGTTGATCCACCATTGTTACTTTTGATAACACCAACACCATTTACACCTGCATACATTACAGTACAAGCATCGGTAGCATAATTAAGATCTTGTACGTTACCTCCGCTATATGTATTTGCCCATGTAGCACCGCCATCTCTGGTTACAAAAATACCATTCTGGCTTGCTACAACAAGGTGATTTTCATCATTTTGGTTTACTGCCAAACGACCTATACCACCAAAATCCTTAGTATTATTAAGATATTCCCAGGTGCGACCAGCATTTGTAGATTTAAGAACACCTACACCTCCAATAGCATCTAGGTTACCAAAAGGCTCCCCTGTACCCACATAAAGAACTTGAGGGTTATTTTTGCTTATTGCTACCGTAGAAGTAGAAAGGTTTGGCACTTTGTAATCTGTAAGGTTTTCCCATGTAGTTCCGGCATCCTCGGTTACCCAAAGTCCACCACCTACAGTACCAGCATACCATTTATCTACATTATCAGGAGCGACCACTACACCACGTATTCTACCAGGCACGTTTGCTGGTCCACGCTCTGTATATTTAATGATACTTGCACTTTTAGACCTGAAAGTATTTGCTTTTTTTATAGCCTTTTGATGCTCTGTCATCATATAGCCATCTTTATAGGTAGACTTTTCTTTACCTATAGGTTTCTGAAGGTCAGAAATATAATCCGCCATAAGCTCAATCCCCTTCTTCTTGTTATGGTCTTTTTTAGTTTTCTTGCTCTTTAAGACTTCAGGAGTCTTCATCTCTACAATTGTTTGCTCATTCTTGTTGTCACAAGAAGCAAGAACTAACATCATAGAAACTAGTAAAAGCAATTGTTTAAAGTAAAGTTTGCGTTTCATTTTAGTTATTTAAATTGATTATTATTAATTGAGTGTGAGTATTTTTATTAAGAATTTCTTCTGGATTATCCGAAATCGGTTTTTGTTCCATCCCGATGTAGGGAGTAAGTTTTAACGAAGTGGTAGTATTCCAATCAACGCTAGTACCTCTAAAAGTACCTTTTTTTATTATTTCTTTAGTACCAGCTTTATACACTACATACTTAAAATGAAATGCAGGATCACCTACTTTCATGTTCTTTTGCACATGAAGTTCCATAGATTTGTCTCCATTTAATCTTGTGGTAGAAGTATTGTTCACAACAGGTTTAATTGATGTAGGTAAAGAAGTTTCTTCTTTGGTATTTTCTCCAACTGTTTTACATTGCGCAAATGAGAAAATAGTAAGACTAAGAAAAAAAATAAGCGTGATTTTTCTTGATAACATTGAACCGTAATTATACATTAACTATTAAAGCTTACTCAGCTATAGCTACATTACAGGTTAGTTCACAAAAACTTCAAAGGGGCGAAGTTTATTAATTAAATAGATGTGGTTAAACAACAAAACAAAAATGGCAACCACACGAGAGTGTAAAATAACAGATATTAGACAATTATTACAACTAATTTCGAAGATAATTTAACAAATTTAACATTCGTTGATCAAATATATCTTATTTCTATTACCATTTATTCAATAAGAATACGCTAATAAACTAACTCACACAAAATCTGCTATGTACAAACGAAGTATTTTATAGTATCTTCCAACACTAAACAAAAAGACCTTGCATATTACAAGGTCTTTTTGTCTAGTGTTTTTTTTTAAAGTTTATTTACGCATTTACTGCATACATCTTTTCACGAAGTTCTTTAATTTTTGGGTCATTCATATATTCATCAAATGTAGCATACCGATCAATTACTCCGTTAGGTGTGAGTTCTATTACTCGGTTACCTACCGTTTGGGCAAACTCATGATCGTGGGTTGTAAACAGCACAGTCCCTTTAAAATTCTTCAATGAATTATTAAATGCAGTAATCGATTCTAGATCCAGGTGATTGGTTGGCTCATCTAACATCAACACATTTGCCCTGGTCATCATCATTTTTGACAGCATACAACGCACTTTTTCTCCTCCAGAAAGCACATTAGATTTTTTAAGTGCTTCTTCACCACTAAAAATCATTTTTCCTAAGAAACCTCTAAGGTATACTTCTTCTCGTTCTTCTTCTGTAGTTGCCCATTGACGTAACCAATCCACTAGAGAGAGATCATTCTGAAAATATTCGCTATTATCAGCAGGCAAGTAGGATTGTGTAGTTGTAATCCCCCAAGCAAATTTACCTGAGTCCGCTTTTTGTTTATCATTTAATATCTGATAAAATGCAGAAGTTGCTCTTGAATCTTTTGAGAACACCACCACTTTATCTCCTTTGGCCAGGTTAATGTCAATATCTTTAAATAATGTTTCTCCTTCAACACTTGCTGCTAACCCTTCTACATTTAGAATTTGATCCCCTGCCTCTCTATCTCTTTCGAATATAATAGCAGGATAACGACGACTTGATGGTTTGATATCTTCGATATTAAGCTTCTCAATCATCTTTTTACGAGATGTAGCTTGCTTTGATTTGGCTACGTTAGCACTAAATCTAGCGATAAACTCTTGTAATTCTTTCTTCTTTTCTTCTGCTTTCTTATTTTGTTGCGCCCTTTGTCTTGCCGCCAATTGTGAAGATTCATACCAAAACGTATAATTACCGCTATACTGATTAATTTTACTAAAATCGATATCAGAAATATGGGTACATACAGCATCTAAAAAGTGACGGTCGTGTGATACAACTATTACCGTATTATCATAATTAGCCAAAAAGTTTTCTAACCACGAAATCGTTTCATAATCCAGGTCATTTGTTGGCTCATCCATAATCAACACATCGGGATTACCAAACAAACATTGTGCTATCAACACTCGCACCCTTTGTTTTGTATCCAAATCTGCCATTTGGGTATAATGCAAACCTTCTTTGATCCCTAAATTAGAGAGCATGGCAGCTGCATCACTGTCGGCATTCCAACCATTCATTTCTTCAAATTGCACCTGAAGTTCTCCTATTTTCTCTGCATTTTCGTCTGTATAATCTGCATACAGAGCATCAATTTCTTTTTTGATCTTATATAAAGGTTTGTTACCCATTATTACAGCTTCTAGCACTGTAAATTCATCATATGCATAATGGTTCTGTTCTAAAACCGACATTCGTTTTCCTGGTTCTAAATGAACATGTCCCGAAGTTGGCTCTGTTAGACCAGAAAGTATTTTTAGAAATGTAGATTTTCCTGCGCCGTTAGCTCCAATAATACCATAGCAATTACCTTGAGTAAAGGCGGTATTAACTTCATCAAAAAGCACTCGTTTACCAAATTGGACTGAAAGATTAGAAACTGATAACATAATTTATGAAAATGTATAATTTGAATTTGCCGCAAAAGTAGAGAAATGGATTCAGAACCAGAAACAATCTGCCATTAATTTAAAGTTGTAATCTAAGACCATCCTATATCATTTTAACTTGTGATTACTTCACTAAATTTATAAAAAAATCAAACATTTTACTAAGACCTATAGAATTAACGTATAATTAACAACGGCTGAAGATGATTCCTTTTATTTTTGAGCGAATAGTCAGTTAATATATAGATTTCCAAATGCAACTTTCATTTCTAAAATATGCTGTTTTTTTTTCTTTTATATCATATTGCTTGTGCAGTTGTGATTCTTCAGAAAAAACAAGTAGAGAGTACACCTATTTTGGTGGTGAAATTGTAAATCCTAATACAAACTACATCGTATTATCCGATGGCAATGGGTCTAATGATACTATCAACTTAGATAAAAAGAATCGTTTTTTACATAAAATTGAAAACTTAAAAGAAGGTCTTTATTCTTTTAGACATAATCCCGAAAGCCAAGTTATTCTTTTAGAAAAAGGAGATAGTATTCTTATACGTTTGAATACTTTAGAATTTGACGAATCTTTAGTTTTTACAGGTGATGGTGCGCGAAAAAACAACTTCTTAATTGATATGTTTTTACAAAATGAAATTGAACGCGAAAAAGTACGAAGGACCGGATTACGATTTTCTCCTGCCTATTTTAAAAAGAACCAGGATTCTTTGTTGAAATTTAAGGTAAAAATGCATGACAAGTTTACTGATAAGTATGAACTAAGTATTCTGGCAAAAAAACTGACTCAAGCAAGTTTCAAATATGATTATTTTACTAGACATGAGTTATATTTTAATAGCCGATACGGAATTGCTGGTCTTGACTATTCTAAAGATTTACCAATTACTTTTTTTAGCTACAGAAACGATATTGACTATAATGATGATGACCTAAAAAGATTATATTCGTATAACAGGTTTTTAAATTATTATTTCACTAATTCGTCTATAACTAATTACTCGAATGAGTTTCCGGAGTATAAAAATAAGATAGGGAGCACTATTTATAAATTAGATTTAATCGATAGTCTTATACAACACCCTTATATTAAAAACAATCTATTAAGACGAGTTACAACTAAGTTTTTATTAGAAAGTAAAAGTAATATAGAATTAAACAAAGTACTTTCTCACTACCTATCTGTTAGTTCTAACAAAAACTCTCAAAAAGAATTAAGAAAACTCTCGAGAGCTATTTCCAGATTACGACCAAAAAATGTTCTCCCTGATCAACCTCTTATTACATCAAAAGGTGAAACCATTAAGCTCTCTTCTCTTTTCAAAAAACAGATTACAGCGTTTTATTTCTGGTCTATGGATAGGAAAGAGCATTACATTAGAGCTCATAAAAAAGCCTCGTATCTTAGTACATTATATCCAGAGATTGACTTTATCGCTATCAATACTGATGATGAACAAACAAAGAACTGGTTAAAAACAATCAAGAGACATCATTATAATTTAAATAATGAATATGAGTTTAAATACCCTAAATGCTCTTCTGAAGAACTGGTTATTCATAATCGTAATAAAGTTATTCTTGTAAACCAAGAGGGTAAAATCATTAATGCAAATACAGATCTTTTCTCTTCCATTTTTGAAAAACAATTGATGCGATACACTAGACTTGCAAGTGTCGAAAATTAAAAAAGCTACCCCAAAAGAGGTAGCTGTTATTATGCTTTAAGAAACTCTTCTTTTAGTTTCCTTTTTTATAATCAGCAAGGAATTTCTCTAAACCTATATCTGTTAATGGATGCTTAAGCAATCCTTCTATAGAAGAAAGAGGTCCGGTCATCACATCTGCTCCAATCTTAGCACAATCAATTACATGCATTGTGTGTCTCACCGAAGCTGCTAATATTTGCGTTGCGAAACCATAATTATCATAGATCATTCTAATCTCTGCGATAAGATTAAGCCCGTCTGTAGAAATATCATCTAATCTTCCGATAAATGGCGAAACGTAAGTAGCTCCCGCTTTAGCAGCAAGTAAAGCCTGGCCTGCAGAAAAAACTAAAGTACAATTCGTTTTGATCCCCTTATCACTAAAGTATTTAATTGCTTTAATCCCATCTTTGATCATAGGTACTTTAACGATAATTTGATCATGCAGTTTTGCCAGCTCTTCACCTTCTTTAATGATGCCTTCATAATCTGTAGCAATAACTTCTGCGCTTACATCACCGGTTACAATTTCACATATCTTCTTATAGTGATTTATAATGTTTTCTTTACCCGTGATCCCTTCTTTTGCCATTAAAGATGGGTTTGTAGTTACCCCATCAAGTACACCCAGATCTTGAGCTTCTTTAATTTGATCAAGGTTTGCAGTATCAATAAAAAATTTCATGTTGTTGTGTTTAAATTTTATGTCTTTTTATGAGTGCACGAATATAAAAATAATCGTCGTGGATTAATAAGATCTTTCGTTAATTGAATATAAAATTATTTCTTAACATAAAAGATGTTATAATTCATAATGATTCATTAACAATTTCTCATATACTTTACTTGGTAAAACTCGTTTTAAAACGATAGAGAATTTCTGCATAAATGCACCTACTTTATATCGAACTTTTGGTTTTTTAGTTTTTATAATATTAAATACAACTTTTGCCATCTCCATAGGATCACTACCTGCATCAACATGATCATTCATTAATTTTAAAGTCCTATCATAGATTTGTTCGTAAGGAGAGCCATTTACTACGGGAGCATGATAGCGCCCTGCCGCAATATTGGTAGCAAAATCACCTGGGGCAACATTTGTCATTTCAATATTAAAATCTTTCAGTTCCATTCGCCATGCCTCTGTTGTGATTTCCAGCGCCGCTTTAGAAGCACTATAAATTCCTCTATACGGAAGTCCCATATAACCCGCAATAGACGTTATATTAATAACCAAGCCTTCTCTTTGCTTTCGCATTAATGGCAAAACTGCTTTGGTAACATTTACCGGTCCAAAATAGTTGGTTGTAAAGTTTTTTACAATCTCTTCTTCGGGCACTTCTTCTATGGGTCCCATAATTCCGGCACCAGCGTTATTAATCAATACATCTAGTCGTCCATGTTTTTTTTCAATTATCTCGACAGCAGATGCTATACTATTCGTATCAGCAACATCTAACTGGAGAAGTTCGAAGGGCTCGAAGTTTGTGAATTTTTCAGGATTACGACTAGTACCATAAACGATATATCCTTTATTGGTTAGATATGCACCTATAGATTTTCCTATCCCCGAGGATCCTCCTGTAATTAAAACGACTGTTGGGTTTTGATCTGAACTCATATCCGCAAATATACAATTATGATTTACGAATTTAGACTAAAGAATTTAGATTTATCAGACATTATTTGAGTGTGCATTTACCAAAATAAAAGGCACAAAAAAAGGCAAGCTACCTACATCACACTGCTACAACCGTCTACCTTTGCTGCGTTCCCGCCCTGGAGGATTCAACAGGAGCTAGTTGTGTAGGACTTGCCGATGCAAAGATACGATCTTTAGTAGATAAAACAACGATTTTTTAAACCCAATTAAAATAAATATCTTGCTCTAAATTAAATTATCAAAATGAAGATCTATAACTCCTTAATCATCATTATATTAGGCTTAACCCTTTTTTCTTGCGGAAGTAATCAAGAGAAGAAAAAAAAGTATTTTTCAATACTAACAGAAAATAATCAGACCATATTTAAGCTTGGAGAAACATTAAAAGCTACCATAAAAAATAAAGAAGGTATAACCATTGATTCTGTTACCTATATTTTAAACAACAAAACAACTCCTTCTACAGTTGATTATAGTTTTGAAGAAAAAATTGATGATGAAAAACTAGGTCGCAACACTTTAAAAGCACAGGTGTTTTATGATGGAAATGTAGACACAATTACCAAAAAAATCACATTCTTAAATAACAAATCACCCAAACTATATTCATATAAAATTATTGCAGAATTCCCTCATGACAAACAAGCTTTTACTCAGGGGTTAGAGTTTTCTGGGGACACCATTTATGAAAGCACAGGAAAAAAAGGAAAATCTTCCTTAAGAAAGGTAAATTATAAAACAGGAGAAGTTCTCACAAAAATAGAGGTATCTAAAGAGTATTTTGCCGAAGGAATCACCATATTAAATAATCAAATTTTTCAACTAACCTGGCTTGCTAAAGAAGGATTTATATATGATTTAAGCACCATGAAAAAAACTGGAAGTTTTGCCTATAACAAAAGTAAAGAAGGTTGGGGCTTATGTAACGATGGAGAACATATTTATAAAAGTGATGGCACAGAGAAAATTTGGATTCTTGACGCAAAAACACTTGCAGAAAAAGACTATATAGAGGTAACCACTAATAAAGGTGTAAAATCTAAGTTTAATGAATTAGAATGGATCGATGGTAAAATATATGCGAATACCTGGCAAAAAGACGGAATTGCCATTATTAACCCTAAAAATGGTGCATTAGAAGCCGTTATTAACCTGTCTGGATTACGAAAAAAAGTAAGTCAGCATCAAGATTTAGATGTTCTCAATGGTATTGCCTATAAAAAGGACACAAAACAGTTATTTGTGACCGGTAAAAATTGGGATAAACTTTTTGAAATTGAAGTTGTTAAATAGATTTGATATTTTAGGGAAATTAAAAATATCAACTACAATCACAAACCCTAATTAATATTGTCCTTAACTTTCAATTTTTAGTTATTCAATCCTCAAAAAAAATGTAAAAAAAGTATCAATACGGTCCAATTTATAACATCTTGTATTCATTATTCGCTATTCGCTATTTTGCAACACTATAATAAGTATCTCGTTATTATTATAGACAGATAATAAACCGTACCTTTGCGGCTTATTTTTATTTATATGAACAAATTTGAAGAATTAGGTCTAGGAGAAGCCATAATAAAGGCTGTGAATGATATGGGATTTGAAACCCCCAGTGAAGTACAAGAAAAGGCCATTCCTATTTTACTTGACAAGGATACGGATATTGTAGCTCTTGCACAAACCGGAACTGGAAAAACTGCAGCTTTTGGTTTCCCTTTAATCGAAAAAATAGATAGTAAAAGCAAAATAACTCAAGGATTAATACTTTCTCCTACTCGTGAGTTATGTTTGCAAATTACAAATGAACTTAAAAATTACTCAAAATATATTCCCGGATTACGTACTGTAGCAATTTATGGAGGTGCCAGTATTATGGATCAAGCAAAAGAGATCAAGCGTGGAGCACAAATTATTGTTGCTACTCCTGGGCGTATGCAAGATATGATTAATCGTAAAATGGTAGATATTACCAATATTGATTATTGCATATTAGATGAAGCCGATGAGATGCTTAATATGGGATTCTATGAGGATATTAGTGCGATTTTAGCCGATACTCCCAAGGAAAAAAGCACATGGCTTTTCTCTGCAACTATGCCTAGAGAAGTCTCTACTATTGCAAAACGTTTTATGCATGACCCAGTAGAAATTACTGTTGGACATAAAAATACCGGATCAGAAAACGTATCTCATGAATATTATGTAGTAAATTCTAGAGATCGCTATGCTGCTCTAAAACGATTATCAGACGCTAATCCAGATATCTTTTCTGTAGTGTTTTGTCGTACCAAAAGAGATACTCAAAAAGTAGCAGAAAATCTTATCGGTGATGGATACAATGCAGCGGCATTACATGGAGACTTAAGTCAGAATCAAAGAGATTTGGTGATGAAGAGCTTTAGAAATCGACAAATACAAATGTTAGTTGCCACAGATGTTGCCGCTCGTGGAATAGATGTAAATGACATCACACATGTTATTAACTACCAATTACCGGATGAGATAGAAACCTATACTCACCGAAGTGGGAGAACAGGACGTGCCGGAAAAAGTGGCGTTTCTATGGTAATTGTTTCTAAAAGTGAGGTAAGAAAAATAAAGTCTGTTGAGAGAATCATTAAGAAAAGCTTTGAGAAAAAAGAAATTCCTAGTGGTGAAGAAATCTGTCAAGTACAATTATTTCACTTAGCTAGTGACATAGGAAAAGCAGAAATAAATCATGAAATCGATAGCTATTTGCCTTCAATTAATGAGGTTTTAGAAGAATTTTCTAAAGAAGAATTAATTAAAAAATTCTTTTCTGTAGAATTTTCTCGCTTTCATAATTATTATAAAAAATCTAGAGATCTTAATGCTTCTGGCGGGGATAGAGAAGGTGATTCTTATAATAGTGATGGTAGTACTCGCTATTTTATTAATGTAGGAGAGAAAGATGGATTTGATTGGATGACCTTAAAAGATTTCCTTAAAGAAGTACTAGAGCTAGGAGGTGACTCTCTAAGCCGAGTAGATGTTAAAGAAAGCTTTTCTTTCTTTAACACTAATTCAGAATATCAAGAAAGAGTACTATCTGTTTTTGAAGATTTCAAAATGGAAGGAAGAAAGGTCAATGTAGAAATTTCCAAAGATTCTGGTCGTAGCCGAGGAGGACGTCGTCGTCGTGATAATGGCGGCAGTGGCGGTGGTTTTAAAGGAAAACGCAGAAGCGATGGATTTAAACCAAAAGGTAAAAAACGTTTCGATTCTAACGAAGATAGAGGTAGCAGAAGCGGCGGTGATAGAGGAAGAGATCGTAGAAAACGTAGTGATCGCAGATAAATCTATATATTATCCTAGTATTATGATTTTGGCGCGGTTTTTATGTTATTATACTATAAACTGAACGTCATATACTATATGAAAAGAATATTATTATACATATTATTATTTACGGGTATAACTACCTATTCGCAGGTTGAAGACTCTGAGATCGTAACAGGTAAGGTACTGAACGCGTCGACCGATCAGAAACTTGAAAATGTGCATATCGTAAATCTTAGCCAGGTGATTGGTACCATTACCGATAAGGAAGGAGATTTTTCCATTCAGGCAAAAGTAAACGATACCTTGTACTTTTCATATATTGGATATAAACCACTAAGAGTTAGAGTAACCAATGACTGGGTCAAGTTTGGTGCTGTTAAAATTAAAATAACCGAACTAGGTATAGCCTTAGAAGAAGTCGTTGTAGCAGATGTTCAACTCACCGGGTATCTCGAAATTGATGCCAAAAGAATCCCTGTGTATAATAATTATCGCTATAGCATTTCTGGGTTAAATTCTGGTTATGAAGGTGGTAGCAAACAGCCGGGAGCGGTTAACAAAGTACTTGGTGCAATATTTAATCCTGCAGATTTTTTATACAATACGTTTAGCAAACGATCTAAAGAGTTGCGTAAGTTGCGTAAAATGAAGAAAGACGATAAAATCAGAAATCTTCTTGAAACCAAATTTGATCGTGCTACTTTAATGGCACTATTACAAGTAGATCGTTTAGATATTGATGAGATTCTTAGAAATTGCAATTACTCTGTCGATTTTATAAAATTTGCTAATGATCTTCAAATACTAGATGCCATCAGTGAATGTTATGAAGAGTATAAGATTTTAGACAGGAAATAACTTGACCTAAGTTTCGATGTAAATACTCTAAAGTTCAAAAAACCTTCAATACGAGTTATTTGATAGTGTATCTTTTCCGTTTTTAAATTGTTAATTTTACTTGAACAAATCTAATGGAGTGGTTTTTGGAACAAAGTAAAAAAATAGTATCGAGAATTGATTTTTTGATCTAAAAATCACTGTTCTCGATACACTTATCCTAAAGTCTAAGCACTCGAACTGACGTGATTTTCTTATATCAAATTTACATTAATTTATTTCGAAGAATGAAGCGCAATTCGGTTTCCTTCAGAATCAATAAAGTAGGCCATATATCCATTACTTTCAGAGATTTGTTTTTTATCAGAAACGACTTTACCTCCTGCTCCTTCTACCCTTCCTATTTCATTTGAAACGTCTTCACAAGAAAAGTAAACCAATACTCCATCACTACTCGGTTTATAATGTTCTCCTGCATCAATTAATGTACCTGTAGCAACTCCTGTCTGATTTGTATTAGGAAACCAACCCATCGTAATACCATCCATTTGTTGCACATTCATTTCGATGTCAAAAACTTTTTCGTAAAAAGCTTTAGCTCTAACCATATCTGTAACCGGAATTTCGAACCATGTAACCATACTATTAAGTGTTAAGTGTTAGGTGTTAAGTGTTAGGTGTTAAGTGTTAGGTGTTAAGTGTTAGGTGTTAAGTGTTAGGTGTTAAGTGTTAGGTGTTAGGTGTTAGGTGTTAGGTGTTAGGAAGTTACTTATTTTCATGATATCTAGCAATAATTTGTTCATGACTTTTGATTGCTTTCTTAGCCCACTCCAACCGTTTTTGCAATTTTTCTTCTTCTGATAATTGCCATGTCAAATCTGTTTTCCTTAATTCTGAAGTGACATATTGTAGCGTAATAGCTGCAGAAACAGAAATATTGAGGCTTTCGGTAAAACCAACCATAGGAATATGTAGCTTACAATCGGCTTCTTTTAGTACCGCATCACTTAATCCTTGCTGCTCTCTTCCGAAGAAAAAAGCAGAAGGTTTTGTTACGTCAAAATCTTGCAGTACTTTAGAATCATCATGAGGCGTTGTGGCCACTATTTGATACCCCTTACTCTTTAACTTATTTAAACACTCATTAGTTGTTGGATACCTATTAACATCAACCCATTTCTGGGCTCCCATAGCAATTTCTCTATCGATTCGTTTTATATTCACCTCTTCGATCACATGTACGTTCTGAATCCCAAAAACGTCACAACTTCGTATTACAGCACTGGTATTATGTAATTGATAAACGTCTTCGATAGCAACCGTAAAATGATTGGTTCTATGATTTAAGACCTTTTCATATAAACCTAATCGTCGTGGAGTGAGAAATGATTCTAAATATTCTATAAGCTTTATATCTAACATAATTGCTAAAATATAAAAACATCTCCTATTTTTTAATAAAAAAAAGCTGCCAAATCATAAACATAAGGCAGCTTCCAAACAATCCATTTAATGTATCTAAACCTTGTGGCAGAAAATATATTTTATCATTTAGCGCAGATAAAACTAATCTCTATCACAATCAATTTAGATTTAAAAAACACTTAAATTTCAATATTACATTATCATATAGCAAAAAAACAATCATTCAGTTTTTATTTTTAAAAGAAAACCCCCCGCAATTACCCCTAATAACGGGAGGTTTAAGTAAACACATCGTCAAATGCATCTTTATAGCCGCTTATTCAAATAACAAGCAACTTATATTTTATAACTACAATCTAAATTTAAAACCCCCCGAAATTACCCCTAACAACAGGGGGTTTAAGTAAACACATCGTCAAAATGCATCGTACAACTAATTGTACATAGTACAATCAGTTTATATTATTAATCCATAGCCCATTATTTTAGTTTTAGTTTCATTATGATTTCATGAGTTCCATTATTATATGTACCCACATCGGTAGTGGTATATTCGTATGCGTATCCAAAATGAAGCACACTATCTATAAAGCCAGCGGTAATAAAGAAAGTAACACTTTCATCTAATCGATAGTTTGCTCCCAGTTCGAAACGATCATTAAACACTCCCGATGCGGTGAGATCGATAGATATAGGAGATCCATTTACTGCTCTTATTAACGTAGATGGACGTAACTTAAATGTATTATCAAGCGATCTGCTAATTACAAAATCACCTCCTCCTCCTAAGAAAAAGGATACATCATCACTAGCCGATACAGGGACTACCCCTTCTCTCTCGAACCTATCATTTTTGAGTAAAGACGGAGCTGATAAAGTAACATAGTATTGAGGTGCTTTCAAATAGAAACCTACCCCTATATTAGGATTAAAATTGCTTACATTTTCAGCAAATAGAGGATCATCATCAATATCTAAAGCATTAAGATCAACATTTAAGAATGTTCCTCCTGCTTTAACACCCGCATATAAATTTAAATCGTTACCTACCTGTATTTTATATGAAAAATCGGCATATAAATGTGTTTCTTCTAAAACAAAAACCTGATCATTAATAATGCTCAACCCTACTCCAACATTCTTACCTATGGGCGAGTTTATATTAAAATTAAGGATTTCAGGGCCATCTGGTATACCTACCCATTGACTACGAACACCAAACATGGCTTCTAGGCTTCCATTAGTACCTGCATAGGCAGGTGATATAACATTCATATTATATTTATAGAGACTAAAATGAGGATCTTGTTGAGCTGTGGCTTGTACTACAAATGATAGTGCTAGTACAAAAAATATAGTTTTTAAATTTTTCATTTGCTTATATTTTGTTGTTTTTATGGAGAGGATGACAAGATGTTCATCCTCTCGGTAATTACATATCATTTAATAGTTTATATATATCCAACCTGTAAAAGGTGCTACTTCACTAGTTCCTGTTTCGATCACATAATAATAGGCTCCTGTAGGCAACCTGTCACCCGAACCACCAAGGACTCGTTTTCCGTTAGAAACACCATTCCAGTCATTCTGATAGTTTATTGCCGAGAATACTTCGTTACCCCATCGATTAAAGAGTTTAATCTCATGGTTTGGGAAGGATTCAATTCCACCTATTATCCAAGTATCGTTGACGCCATCACCATTAGGAGAGAATCCCTGTTCGACTGTAAGGGTACTTGCTGGTGGATTGGCATTTACTGCATCTATAATGGCTTGTAGTTCTGCCAGAGTTCTCGGTTTAGGATTAGCATTGGCAATAGCTATTTCATATGCATCTTGAAGATCCGGATCGAGGTCGGTGACGCCTACATCATTGAGATCGTCAATTGATGGGTTACCATCGGCAGGGTCATCGGCATTATTTACGATCACGACAATCTCATTCACCTCATCTATAATTGCCTGAAGTTCTGCTAATGTACACGGCTCTGGATTGGTATTTGCAATTACTTCCTCGTATAGCCCAACGTTGTCTGTTTGTACATTGTTTAATCCAACGGCGATAAGGTCGGCTGCAGAAGGGTTGCCATCGGCAGGATCGTCTGAGTTCGCCACTATATCTGCTATTGCATTTGCAAGATCTATGATGACTTGTAAATCTGCTACCGTTACCGGTGCCGGACTCGCCTGGGCGATTAGTTTTTCATACTTATCAATATTATCATTGTTTACATTAGTTACCCCGGTACCCGTTAAATCATCTCCAGTAAATCCTCCATCGGCAGGATCATCAGAAACCGATACGATACTTGCTACTGTTGGGCAACCATTAGCATCTACAGCTAGCCCTGTTGAAGTATTTGGGCAATTATCAACACTATCAGCTACTCCATCACCATCAGAATCTACATCATCGTCAATCAGATTTGCTGTTGCACTACCATTAGTTCCATTGATCATTCCTACACTTGGTGCAGAAATCGTGGCTATAATCGTTTCTGTACCTTCTAAATCGGTATCATCTAGTATAGGAACTGTAATCGCGACTGAACCAGTACCATCAGCAATCGAGAAGCTCGTTACATCGGTAAAATCTGTACCATTAATGGCGGTTCCTCCTGTTAGCGCTACTGTACCTGTAATGGCAACTCCGGTAGTATTTGTTACTCCTCCATCTAAACTCACAGTAAATATGGCATCGGTTGCTGGGGTTCCTTCTATACCATCGGTGGTTGCAGCAATAGAAATGGTTAACGCTGCAAGATCATTATCGATAATATTGGCGGTGGCCGCAGCCGTATTGATCATTCCTACACTTGGTGCAGAAATCGTAGCAATCACCGTTTCGCTTACTTCTACATTGGTATCATCGGTTACTGGTACAGTGATCGTTCCAGAACTAGCTCCATCAGCAATCGAGAAGGTGGTTACATTCGTGTAATCACTACCAGCTGTAGCGGTTCCTGTTAAGGCCACTGTACCTGTTATGGCGACTCCGGTTCCATTACTCAATCCTCCATCCAGAGAAACGGTATAGGTTACATTCGAAGTGCCTTCGGTACCATCAACAGGAGAACCTATCGAAATAGTTAGTCCTGCGGTATCATTATCGCCTATATTCGCTGTTGCGGCAGCAGTATTGATCATTCCTACACTTGGTGCAGAGATGGTCGCAATTACCGTTTCGCTTACTTCTACCACACTATCATCAGTTACTGTAACCGTGACGGTTCCAGAACTAGCTCCATTGGCTATTGAGAAGGTGGTTACATTAGTATAATCACTTCCAGCAGTAGCAGTTCCTGTTAAGGCTACCGTACCTGTTATGGCCGCTCCGGTTCCATTACTCAATCCTCCGTCTAAAGAGACAGTATAACTTACATTAGCTCCTCCCTCGGTGCCATCTACTGGTGAACCAATAGAGATCATTAAGGCAGCTGCATCATTATCGGCTATATTCGCTGTCGCTGCAGCAGTACCGATAGCTCCTACACTTGGTGCAGAAATCGTGGCAATCACCGTTTCACTCACTTCTACATCGGTATCATCAGTCACTGGTACAATGATCGTTCCAGTACTGGCTCCATCGGCGATAGAGAAGGTAGTTACATTAGTATAATCGGTACCATTAGTCGCGGTTCCTGTTAAGGTAACAGTTCCTGTTATGGCCGCTCCGGTTCCATTACTCAATCCACCATCCATAGAAACGGTATACGAAACATTCGTTCCTCCTTCGGTACCATCTACTGGTGAGCCTATGGATAATGTTAAGGCTCCTGCATCATTATCGGCAATGTTTGCTGTAGCTGCTGCTGTTCCTACGGATCCTATATTTAATAAGGAGATCGTAGCTATCACCGTTTCGCTTACTTCTACTTCGGTATCATCGGTTACCGTTACCGGCACCACTACAGCACTACTATTATTGGCAATCGAAAAGCTTGTTACATTGGTATAATCACTACCACTGGTTGCGGTTCCTGTTAAGGTAATTGTTCCTGTAATAGGCGATCCGGTTGTATTGGTTACCCCACCATCCAGAGAAACAGTATAGGAAATGTTTGCTCCTCCTTCGGTACCATCGACTGGTGATCCTATAGAAACTGTAAGGGATCCACTATCGTCATCTATAATATTAGCGGTGGCTGCAGCCGTACCGATAGCTCCTACACTTGGTGCAGAGATGGTCGCAATTACCGTTTCATTAATTTCTACATCAGTATCATCGGTTACGAGTACAGTGATGGTTCCAGAACTGGCTCCATCGGCAATCGAGAAGGTCGTTACATTAGTATAATCGGTACCATTAGTCGCGGTTCCTGTTAAGGCAACCGTTCCTGTGATCGCAGCACCTGTTCCATTACTTAATCCTCCATCCATAGATACGGTATACGAAACATTCGATGTACCTTCAGTTCCATCAACAGGAGAACCTATCGAGATGGTTAGCCCTGCGGTATCATTATCGAGAATATTGGCCGTTGCATTATCCGTAGCACTTACGGCCCCTACGCTAGGTGCAGAAATCGTAGCAATTACCGTTTCACTCACTTCTACATCACTATCATCGGTTACGGTTACAGTGATGGTTCCAGAACTGGCTCCATCGGCAATCGAGAAGGTAGTCACATCGGTATAATCTGTACCATTGGTTGCGGTTCCTGTTAAGGTAACCGTTCCAGTGATCGCAGCTCCAGTGGTATTGGTAGTACCTCCATCCAGAGAAACCGTATACGAAACATTGGCTCCTCCTTCGGTACCATCGACTGGTGATCCTATCGAAATGGTTAAGGCTGCACTATCATCATCTATAATATTGGCAGTGGCAGCAGCTGTACCAATTGCTCCTACGCTTGGTGCAGAGATCGTTGCAATCACGGTTTCGTTTATTTCTACATCGGTATCATTAGTTACTGTAACCGTGATGGTTCCAGAACTGGCTCCATCGGCTATTGAGAATGTGGTTACATTGGTATAATCCGATCCATTAGTCGCGGTTCCTGTTAAGGCAACCGTTCCTGTGATCGCAGCACCTGTTCCATTACTCAATCCCCCATCCAGAGAAACAGTATACGAAACATTCGATGTACCTTCGGTTCCATCTACAGGTGATCCTATAGAAATCGTTAATCCTGCGGTATCATTATCGAGAATATTTGCTGTTGCTGCAGCCGTATTGATTGCTCCTACATTGGGTGCAGAAATCGTAGCAATTACCGTTTCACTCACTTCTACATCACTATCATCGGTTACTGGTACAGTGATCGTTCCAGAACTGGCTGTATTAGCAATCGAGAAGGTGGTTACATTGGTATAATCGGTGCCATTGGTTGCGGTTCCTGTTAAGGTCACTGTTCCTGTAATGGCAGATCCAGTGGTATTGGTTGCTCCTCCATCCAGAGAAACGGTATACGAAACATTGGCTCCTCCTTCGGTACCATCGACCGGTGATCCTATCGAAATAGTTAAGGCCGCACCATCATCATCTATAATATTGGCAGTGGCAGCGGCTGTACCTATTGCTCCTATACTTGGTGCAGAGATAGTTGCAATTACTGTTTCGTTTACTTCTACATCGGTATCATCGGTTACTGTAACCGTAATGGTTCCAGAACTGGCTCCATCGGCAATCGAGAAGGTGGTTACATTGGTATAATCGGTACCATTGGTTGCAGTCCCCGTTAAGGCAACTGTACCCGTTATGGCTGAACCTGTATTGTTAGTTACCCCACCATCCAGACTTACTGTATAGGTAATGTTTGAAGTACCCTCGGTACCATCTACCGGAGTACCGATAGAAATCGTCAAGGCCGCTAAATCATCATCTGTAATATTGGCCGTAGCATTATCTGTAGCACTTACGGCTCCCACACTTGGTGCAGAGATTGTAGCGATCACTGTTTCGGTAACTTCTACTTCGGTATCATCTAATACGGGAATATCCACTACTACAGAACTATCACCATCTGCGATAGAGAAGGTCGTTACATTCGTATAGTCACTGCCTGCCGTAGCGGTACCCGTTAAGGTAATCGTACCGGTAATGGCAGCACCTGTATTGTTGGTCACACCACCATCCAAACTTACCGTAAACTGGGCATTGGTGGGTGTACCACTTTCTGCTCCATCGGTGGTTTGAGCGATCGAGATTGTTAAGGCTGCTGCATCATCATCTGTGATATTGGCCGTAGCATTATCTGTAGCACTTACGGCTCCCACACTTGGGGCAGAGATCGTGGCTATTACTGTTTCGGTAACTTCTACTTCGGTATCATCTAATACCGGGATATCTACTACTACGGAGCTATCTCCATCTGCGATGGAGAAGGTCGTTACATTCGTATAATCACTGCCAGCGGTCGCAGTACCCGTTAAGGTAATGGTTCCTGTAATGGCAGATCCTGTATTGTTGGTCACACCACCATCCAAACTAACCGTAAACTGTGCATTGGTTGGGGTACCGGATTCGGCACCATCGGTGGTTTGGGCGATCGAAATCGTCAAGGCCGTTGCATCATCATCTGTAATATCGGCCGTAGCATTATCTGTAGCACTTACAGCTCCAACACTTGGGGCAGAGATGGTAGCGATCACCGTTTCGGTAACTTCTACTTCGGTATCGTCTAATACCGGGATATCTACTACTACAGAACTATCACCATCTGCGATCGAGAACGTCGTTACATTGGTATAATCACTACCCGAGGTCGCAGTACCTGTTAAGGCAATGGTTCCTGTAATGGCAGCACCTGTATTGTTGGTGACCCCACCATCCAAACTCACGGTAAATTGTGCATTGGTTGGCGTACCAGATTCGGCACCATCGGTGGTCTGAGCGATCGAGATTGTTAAGGCCGCTAAATCATCATCGGTAATATTGGCCGTAGCATTATCTGTAGCACTTACGGCTCCCACACTTGGGGCAGAGATTGTAGCGATCACCGTTTCGGTAACCTCTACTTCGGTATCGTCTAATACCGGGATATCTACTACTACAGAACTATCACCATCTGCGATGGAGAAGGTCGTTACATTCGTATAATCACTGCCAGCGGTCGCAGTACCGGTTAAGGCAAGCGTACCAGTAATAGCAGATCCTGTATTGTTGGTGACCCCACCATCCAAACTCACGGTAAATTGTGCATTGGTTGGTGTACCACTCTCAGCACCATCAGTCGTCTGAGCGATCGAGATTGTTAAGGCTGCTGCGTCATCATCTGTAATGTTTAATGTCTCTGCAGTCGTATCTGCAGTAACAGAAGCATTATTAGTTGCCGCCGTTAGTGTGGCAATTACCGTTTCAATAACTTCTACTTCAGTATCGTTTACTACAGTTAAATCAATCGTTCCTGTAGTGGTTCCTGCTGCAATAGTAACTGTACCTACTACTGTAGTAGCATCATCATAATCTGCTGGATCTGCGGCTGTACCTGTTAATGCATAACTCACATCCACATCGGTAGAAGCCGCTGCACTCATTGTGAGGGTAAACGCCCTACTAGCTGTCGCTTCATCTGCATCGGCATCGGCAGCTATGGTTACTGTAGCACTGTCATCATTGGTTATGGTATATACATGATTGTCTATTAATGCTCCTCCTGTAATTTCTTGTATCACCAAGCCAGGTTGTGCATTAGATAAGGTAAGATCAATAGTTTCATCAGATTCTACTAGGCTTTCATCTGTGATGGCAAAATTGATAGGTGGGACATAATCAAGTACTACATTAACATTAGTCATAGTTGATGTTCCTCCTGCAACACTATAAATATAGTAGGTTGTTCCCTGTGTTAAGGAGAACGTATATTTTTTTAATGGGGTTACTGCATCAATTCTGTCACCTGCTCCATCAAATATGTCGCCTACCCCATCCTGGACCCCTGAAGTAGTGCCCACTCGTACCAAACCATTATTTGTAAAAGTTTCTGCCGAAAAAGTAATCTCATAATCTCCTGTAAAGGGTGCCACAAACATTTCTTCTTGTTGTGCACTTGGATTAATAACGGTTGGATATGAATAATTCTGTTGATTAAATCGCTGCCTCAAACTTGATAATGCAATAGGAGTTCCCGAGGTATAGGTTCCCGCAGGAATGTCAACAGGAATAGTTACGGCAGCATCTCCTGAGGCATCAGCAAAAGTATAATCGGTTCCTGCTGTAGCCGTTCCAGCTGCATTTAATACTACATCGATATTAGTATCTTCATTTAAGGTTCCATCAATTAATAATCTTGGTAAGTTTCCTCCATCAGCTTCAAGATCATTAGCCGCGGCCGCTTCAAACTCTATGCTAGTAACTGTTTTTGCTAATGTAAAAAAGGTTGTACCAGGCAATGCTATTGACACGGTTCCTGTAGCAGAAAGTGCAGTTTCTGTAGTACCTGTAGTGGCACTAAAATCACCATCTGCTGTTCTGGTCAATAATACCCATGTATCATCATAGCCATCGAACTGCAAATTCATTGCTCCTGCTATGGTTCCTGTATTTACCGATTTCCATTCTCTGGCCGTTCTGGTAAAATATGTAGTAGCATCTAAGTCGGTTGAAATAGCATCTGCTACTGCACCGCTTGCGCCATCATTACCTATGAGTAAAAATTGTCCGTCTGTTAAAACAGTTCTGCTTCCATCATTTGCAGTCGCAAAATCATTAGTAGAAGAAAGGGTTAAAACACTTCCTGTATTGACTGATTTTGAAATCTGTTGATCTAAGCCTTGTGCGGCATCATTGGCAATACCAAAAACATCGTTAGGGTAGGTCGCCAGGTTATACACCGAACTTCCTGCAGCATCTACATAATCCACTATGCTCGCGTCTAGTGTAATACCATATTTGATGGCGAGATAAGATTCTATTCTATTTCTATCTGCTGTAACATCTGATGCATAGGCAATCATCTCTAGCATTCGACCACCAAAACGGCCTTGTGTAGCTTGATCTCGCCCTCCTATGGTAGTTCTTCCGCTCGGTGTACTAATTGGAGGTAAAAGATTAGCTGTATTACCTACGGTACCATTCTGATATAATTGCACAGCAACTCCATTTCTAGTAACACTCTGTATCAATGGAATCGTTGCTGACGATCCTGCACCTACGATATTTGTAAAAGAACCTGCAGAATTATCACTATGTGCATAGTTTCCATTAGAAGCAAACGCAGGTACGACTCTGTCTCCCCCTCCATCAGTAGATTCTTGATTAAAAACAATATTACTTCCTGTGTCTACTATCATTACTGCAAACAACGAATGATTTCCAGCTACAGTAGGATCTGCCGTATTGGGCAACACATTGGCAGCACGCTCCATAACATCGTCTGTACCATCAAATAATACTGCCGAGTTAAAGTTAACTAAATTTGATGCGTCATTTTGAAAAGTAGGTTGTGCTCCTCCAGTAGCTGTCACATCAAAACCTGCTCCTGACTGATCTTCCCAGGTAGCTAATGTAGTATTATCTACTGTTACCCCTCCGTTATCATCTGCTTTTAACCAAAGGGATAAACCTGGCACTACATCTCCGGGAGCTATTTGTGTAAATCCTAAACTAAAAACAGCACCGTCTGTTAGTCCTACGTTTGTAAACTCTACTTTGCTCCCATTAATGGTTGGCACTATGCCTGTTAGCGCAGTACCGTTTCTAATAAGCCTGTACTCTCTAAGCGGGGAAGCATCAATATCAAAGCTGAGATTAATTACACCTGTACCACCATTGTTCACCAGACCCGTATTTTTGACTTTCCATTGTCTTTCTAGTCTTGCCTCTAAGGCAGCAGGTACACCAACAGCAGTAGTTTTAGTCGTACTTCCACCATCGTTAGCTATTAGTAGAAATTGTTGATTAAACAAATCGGTTCTAGAACCATCATTTGCGGTAGTAAAATCGGTGTTGGTAGCAACCGTAAGCACCGCTCCATCATTTACCGATTTCGAAATTTCTTGATTTAACCCTGAAGCATCATCACGGGCAATACCAAAAATATCATTGGCATAGGTTGGATCCACAGCCCATACTTGTGTGGTACCATCTGATGCTAAATAGGCTGTATTTCCAGCATTTAATGTCATACCGTATTTGATAGCTAAATAGGATTCTATTTTTTGACGACTTGTAGCATCAAGTACACTTCCATAAACGATTTGTTCGGCTATTCTTCCATCAAAGAAAAAATTAGTTCCACCAAAATTATCCCCACTACCTACACGATAAGGGTAGAAACCATCTGTTTGTTTAATATGAGTTCCTGTACCCGTTCCTGTACCAGCTGAGGTTCCGTTCACATAAATATTTTGAACCGCTCCTACTCCTCCAGTTGTTGTTAGCCCTAGTATTTCAGCAACACCTTCCGTTACATTACCTGCCGATTGTACATTCCAAGTTGAACCAGAACCAGAACCAGTCCAAAACTCTCTTCCCGAACCATTATTATAAAACGTTATACCTTCAGCATCGGGAACACCCGCTGTATTTGAAAATCTATTGGTAAAGGGAGATGTAAAACCACCACTTACATCATCGTTTATGTAAACAGTAAAACTCGTTACATCGTCACTATTTAAAGCTGTATTCCCTGCAGGACCTGTAAAATTTTGATTAGTACCATTAAATGTAAATGCTGGATTGAAGTTTAATGCATCAGCAGTAAGTACTGGGTTATTTGAACCCGTTGCATCTAAACCATTTCCTGATTGATCATCCCATTGTGCTGGTGTAGCATCTACATCTGCTTTTAACCAAAGGGATAAATTAGCTCCTACATCACCGGGTGTTTTATCTACGATAGTAACGGTTGCAGAATCGTCTGCGGTTTGTGGAACTATCGATAAATCATCGAAGATGATTCCTACTGTATTCGTGTTTGTAGTTGTAAACGCTATTCTGGTCGTTGCAGAAGCTGCTGTAAACGAAAAGGTTTCCTCATCCAAACTAAATGTGGGGTTGCCCGCAGTTGTTTTTGTAACTGTAAGACTATTTAAGGTAGTTGCCCCGTTAAGCGCTGCAACTGTAACATTGGCAGAGGCCGGACCTCCTGATGTTCTTCTTGATGCTTTAAAAACAACATCATAAGTAACTCCTGATATTGTAGCAATATCTTGATATCCTTGTGAACCTAGATCAACTTCTAAAACGATATTTGCCCCATTAGGCCCTCCATAAGTAGTTTCAGGACCCGTTTCAAAACCTATGGTTCCTGTAGAAGTCCAAAAAGTAGTTGCATTATTAAATCCCGCATCATTAGCCAAATCTGTAGAAACGCTAATAGAAAAATCTTCGAGATCTTCTTCGGTAGCATCTCCTATAATTGGAATTGATATCGTACCTGTTGAACTCCCTTGTGGAATCACAATGCGATCACCAGGAACAGTATAGTCTGATCCTTCTACTGCTGTGTTTGCGGTAATGGCATATAAAACTGTGGTTCCTCCCACGGGTGCAGCACCAGGTAATGTTACCGTTACCACCGCATTAGAAGTACCTTCGATAATCGAGACATTTTCTACGGTTGCTTGCGCAAAAAGTGATGAACTGCCTATCCATAGGAGCATCACGGTGGTTAGTAATCTATATATCGTATTTCTTTTCATAATCCAATTAGTTTAGTAGTTGTATAGTAGGTGAGTTTTTGAGTGTACTCGCTTTGCTGGTGAGACCGAAGTTGGGAGCCCGAAGTCCGAAGATTGAAGTCCTGAGTTTCTGAGAATCTGAGTTTCTGAGTTTCTGAGTGTACTCGCTTTGCTGGTGAGACCGAAGTTGGGAGCCCGAAGTCCGAAGATTGAAGTCCTGAGAATCTGAGAATCTGAGAATCTGAGAATCTGAGAATCTGAGAATCTGAGAATCTGAGAATCTGAGAATCTGAGTGTACTCGCTTTGCTCGTTTTGAGGACGCTTTGCTTTTGAGTATCTCTGTATTTGGCATGTCATATCGTAACTCCTTACCTATTAGCATAGGCTTTCTCTCTTTATAGTATCGTAAAACAACACATGAGAAATTTGTAAGGATAGGTGAGAAAAAACGTACAAAACACCTATAAACCAAAATATTAGCATTTAGTCGTACGTTATAATTCCTATAAATGAGAGAAGGACATTCTAAAAAAAATGTTAATAAACCTTTAAAAAAATTACGGAAAACCGTAAAAAATAATTTAAAATCCCTATATTTCGAACTGAGGGATGAATGAAAATGTAATAAATACTTTCTTCTTAAGGGAGAATTTTCTTTACAATGTATATATAAAGACAGAAAAATATTTCTTGTTACAAGAGGTAAAAGTTCACGCATAATGGTTAATTTATTTTAATCGTTATTCAGACCCTGCTTTTGTTGGCTCGCCAAAGTTTCACAATTGCGGGGTTATTTTTATGACCAATAGTTGTAATACCCAAACTATATGATCAAGTTATTTGTTTATTCTTGTTTCATTTTTTTGTTTGTTTGTTGCGTACTTAAGATACTTAGATAGTATACAAGACGATAATCCATGTATTTATATCTATAAATCCACGAATAGTGTATACTATATGATCATTATTTATTATTCTTGATCCTACTATTGCAAAACCAAAAATAATAGTGTATAAAAAACTCAGGGTGGGGTAAGAAAATAAGCTTTTTTATACTCTAATTTAACATTGTTGTCTTTTCTACATAAAACAACATTTAAATATAGCCACAATTTGTTAAAATCTATTGACGCAAAACCACATAATAAATATGGTAAAACCATACTATTGTCAATATTACATCAACCTTAAACAAATTTAACAATTTTGACAAGGCAAAAAATAACAAAACATTAAAAAACAGCACTTTATATATTTCAATTATCTAAAAATAGCCTTTTTTGTTTAACATATGAGTAAGAATATTCTTCAAAAAAATAAAAAACAATACGTTTTTAACACTTAAATTGTACACTTTTGACGTTTACTAGTACACATAAAAACATCTATTCTTTTACTGGTAGTCCGTAATAAAATGTTAAAAAAGGAAGTATAACCCTAGTTATTTGATAGTTAAATATGTATTGAAAGATATAGTCTAAAAAATAGCTTATCTTCTTATCAATTTATGCTATACCTGCTCAAATTAGTAATTTTTCGCCTGGATGTTATACAAATCTTGCTCTTTATACCAGAGTCTAACCTAAAAAAATTACCCTTCTTTTTGGATTTCTACCGAGTGTGGATACGGGATTTCGATACCGGCTTTATCCAGGGCCAGTTTACAATCTTCTACCGTAGCAAAGTACACATCCCAATACTCTACCGGAGTGCAATACGGTCTTACAGCGAGATCAACAGAACTTTCGCCAAGGTTCGCTACGTTTACAGATGGTTTAGGGTCTTTTAAAACTTTTTCATTGGTAGTGAGTACCTCTAGTAATACGTCTTTGGCTTTTTTTATATCTTCATCATACCCTATACCAATAGTGATATCGACCCTCATCTTTCCTTCGGCAGTGTAATTAATAATATTACCGTTGGCTAACGCCCCATTAGGTACAATAGCAAGTTTATTTTGAGGTGTGATTAATTTGGTGGTAAAGATTTCTATTTCTTTTACTTCTCCTAATACCCCTTGTGCTTCGATAAGGTCACCAATTTTATAGGGTTTAAATATTATAATCAAGACACCACCTGCAAAATTAGATAAAGAACCTTGTAATGAAAGCCCAACCGCCAAACCTCCTGCCGCAATTAATGCAGCGAATGTAGTGATATCTACCCCTAACCTTGAGATTACTACAATGATCAGAAATATTTTTAAGCCCCATGAAACCAGATTAAGTAAGAACTTTTGCAAGGAATCATCATACTTATTTTTTTCCATCATCTTTCCTGCCGTACGGATCAATTTCTTAATCAGCCAGAATCCAACGATATAGATAAGGATTGCAGTAATAAGTTTTGGACCAAATTCTTTGGCTAGTTCAATGCCGTAATTGAACCATTCTTGTGCTTTTTCCATTTGTGTGTTTTAATTTTATTGAAGGAGATATTGATGTCATTTCGGCGTAGGCCGGAATCTACTTTAATTTGCGTTGTATACTATGGATCCCAGCCTACGCTGGGATGACAAATCCGATAACAAAAAAGATACTATTCAATCACTATAAATTCACTTCGTCTATTAAGTTGATGTTCTTCATCACTACATGGTACATTATTCTTACATTTATTGATTAAGACAGTTTCACCATATCCTCTACCAGAAACACGAGATCTATCAATCCCCCCCTTTTCAATTATATACTTAACAGTACTTGTAGCTCGTCTTTCACTTAGAAACATATTATAAGAACCAGTTGCACGACTATCGGTATGTGATCGTACATCTATTTTTAATTCAGGATATTCTTTTAAAGTGGCGATGATCTTTTGCAGTTCTACTTCTGCGTCTGGTCTTATAAAAAATTTATCAAAATCAAAATATATGATTTCTAATTCTAGTAGTTTTGCCAAATCATCACCTGGTTTTACTTCTTTACCTGCCAACCCGCCTTCTCCAAGTTGCAAAGCTAGGTTATGCTCATATTCTAGTACGTTATTAGTAGCAAGGAGCCTTTCGGTAGGATTATAATCAACTTTATTCGCTCTCACAATATATGCAGTATCGCACTCGAGATCGAACTTATATCTTCCTTTATCATTAGTAATAGTTCGTTGCAATTCATTATTACTATCATCCATTAAAATAACTTCAGCCTCTACTAAAATTTCTTTAGTAGTGGCATCTGTAATTACTCCAGTTACATATTGATTACAATCTGTAATCAATTCTCCAGTCTGTTTAAAACTATAAATATCATCATTTCCTTTACCTCCAATACGATTACTAGCAAAGTAACCAATCTTAGTTTCTTCATTAAGCACAAAAGTAAAATCATCTTCCGAACTATTCACGGGTTTCCCAACGTTATAAGGAATAGAAAACACTCCGAACTCTTCGGGAACAGCTACAAATACATCTAATCCTCCGAGTCCTATATGTCCATCACTCGCAAAATACAGCCTTCCTGAATCACTAACGTATGGGAAAGTTTCTCTGCCTTCGGTATTAATTTTATCTCCAAGGTTTCTAGGTTCTCCAAAAGTACCATCCTCATTGATATCGATAACATATAAATCCGAAAGCCCCCTGCTGTCTGGCATATCACTGGCAAAATACAATTTTGTTCCATCTGCACTTAATGCAGGATGTGCTACTGAATACTCATTACTGTTAAATGGTAATTCCTCAATATTAGTCCATTTATAATCTTTTAAGGTAGCTCGATATATTTTTAATAAAATTGTCCCTTCTGTATTCGATCCTAATCTCTTCTTCGTATAATTATTTCGTGTAAAATATACAGTTTGTCCATCTTTGCTAAACGATGTTGAAGATTCGTGAAAACGTGTATTTATCTTTCCTTTTAGCTTTTTTGGTGTTTGAAGAATCCCATTGGCTTCCAGAATATTTGAAGCAAACAAATCCAGGAACGGCATTTCATTCCATTCGTGTACAGTTTTACTCATCCCACTCCCGCCTCGAGATGAAGCAAATATAAGTCCTCCTTGATTATCAAAGCTTGGCGCATAATCAGAATACTTAGAATTCACACTTAATTTTAACAATCTAAATTTACCTGATTGCATTTCAATAAATTTCAAATAATCTCTGGTATTCATAAAAAACTCTGCTCGCTGATCCTTACCAGTCAATGTATTAAACTTTTCCATTACTTTATCTGCCTCATCATAGCGTTTAACTCCTTTTAAACTCTGCGAATATCTAAACAAGTATTCTGGATCTACCTCTTCGGCATAATTAGAAGTTAATTTTTCATACCATGGCACTGCGTCCTCTAGCTGTGCATTAAAATAATAAGAATCCCCAAGTTTCTTGAATAAATCCAGTGATTCATATCCACTCTCTGCAACCTGAAGGTATATTTTACGTGCATCTACAAAAGCAAAACGATTGAAATTTTCATCGGCTTTTGCTAAACGTTTATCCTGAGAATACACCATACTCGATAGTAGTATGCATAAGGACAGATGTATAAAGTAGTTGTTCAAATTCATTGTTCAATCTTTTTATTTGGATTCCGATTTATATCGGAATGATCATTTTCTTAATACTATTCAATATATTCTTTCTAGGCTTCTTTAGATTTCGGTTTCGTCTGAAATACCCCATGCTTCAATGTTTTTTTAATTCTGAAGTAAAAAAAATTAAAAGAAACGTGGGGTTAACATTCTGTTGTATTTCCTGAATAATTCAAAACGTAGCATCACCTCATAACTACCATCATTAAACTGCGATTGACCTAACTCTGTGGTTTCTCTATCATACGCAAAACCTATCATCATCGAATCCGATATCTGGAAACCAATCTGCCCTGTTACTGCTGCACTCCATCGATAGGCAACTCCTAAGGTCAAACGTTCATACAGCAAAAAATTGGCTGATACATCTACCTGTAACGGAGCTCCAAATACTAATTTACTAAGTACTGCCGGTTTAAATTTTAGGTTTTCATTTACATCAAATACATAACCCGAAATAAAATAATAATTGATTCTTTCTTCTGCCAAAAAACTAACTGCATCACTATCGCTACTCGTCGTACTCTCATCGAAGTGATCGGTTTCTAAAAGATTAGGAGCGCTTAATCCAAAGTAGAACTTATTGGTATGGTAGTATGCTCCTATACCAACCTGCGGACTAAATTTATTATCGATATTAGCTTCAAACAAAGCGTCATTTTGATTGAATTGTGTTAATTGTTGAAAATCAATATTTAATAGATGAGCTCCTGCTTTGATTCCAAAACTTAGCCTCCCTTCATCAGACGTCGGTATGGTATACGAAAAATCAACATCAATATATGTTTCATCGGTAGGACCTATATCATCGTTCACTACAGATAACCCTAATCCAACTCGCTCATTATCTCCTATTGGAGTATTAAGCGTTAAAGTTTGTGTACGAGGTGCCCCGTCTAAACCTACCCATTGGCTACGGTGCAGCCCCATAATACTCATGACTCCGCGACTACCGGCATAGGCAGGATTAACACTAATGGTATTATACATATACTGGGTATATTGAGCATCTTGCTGTGCATAATTATATTGAAACACAAAACTCAAAAGAATTGTAGCAATTATTGTGTATACTTTTTTCATCCGCTCTAATTTAATATTTCTTATTTAGCCCGCCGATATGCAATCGGCGGGAACTTAATTTTGATTGATTATCTATTAATATATAGGTATCCAGCTCTACTTTTACGTTCTCCGGATTCGAGAACATATTCCAGCACATAATAGTATGTTCCAACAGGTAACTCATCTTTTTCTTCAACAGTAGATCTTCCGGTTGAAATACCTCTAAAGAATTTATTATCTCTACCATAACCGTTGGCTTCATACACTTTCACACCCCATCTATTATAAATCTCCAATGTATTTTCTAATCTTTCAATTCCGCTAATCACAAATACATCATTAACTCCATCTCCGTTAGGCGACATTCCTGAAAATACTGTGATTCCGTCTTCACCATCTGTAGTTACATTAGGTTCTAAATAATCAGGGGTTCCATTACCATCGGTATCAAAGGCATCATCTGGATTACCATCTCCATTAGGGTCTGGGTTTTCATCAACGGTAAGGATACCATCATTATCATCATCTATATCCTGGAAGTCATCTATACCATCACCATCGGTATCTTGTGTCGAATAATTTACGATACCTGTATCAAAATCTCCTGTATTTTGAACTCCATCTGGGACACCATCTGCTCCAACATCACCTTCTATTGTACCTTCTCCAGAAACGGTAAGTCCCGTAAGGTCTGCTCCTGATTCATATACATCCAGTACTCCGTCTCCATCAGCATCCAGATCTAATCGATCGACTACTCCGTCTCCATCAGTATCTAAATTAGGATCACCATTTTGTTCTTCATCATCCAAAATACCATCATTATCATCATCCAAGTCATCAGGATCCGCTATACCATCACCATCACTATCGATAGCACTCACTGTTGGGTCATCGGGATCTCCATCAGCATCAGGATCAACATCATCAGGATTATTTGGGTCATCCGAGGTTTCTGATACGGTTTCTCCTGATGGAGTAGTTCCCGTTACTTCAGCAACATTAACAACTTGTCCTGCAAGTACATCTGTTGGAGTAACCACATGTTCTGCTATTACAGTAGCTGTACCACCCGGTGCCAAAGATGTTATAGGTAATCCTGAGATAATCGTAGCATTGTCATCGACTACAGTAATATTATTTAGTGTTACTGTGCCCGTATTCTCGATTTCTATGGTATAGGTGATTATATCCCCTGCTGCTGCAAAAACTCTTGGGTCTGCAGATTTAGTAACAGCTAATCTTCCTTCGGTAATTAATCCTGTATTGGTTTCGGTAGCATCATCTGGATCTGGTGTCGTTGGATCATCAGACATATCCATTACCATTGTTCCGTCTGGAGCATCACCCACAACATCTGCGCGATTTATTACTATACCTGCATCAAGGTCGGCTTGCGTAATGGTATGCTCTGCAGTTACCGCAACGCTATCCCCTGGAGCTAATGTTCCTACCACTGCAGGTAATATACTTCCTGCATCGGCATTTGCATCAGCTACAGCAACATTGGTAAGAGTAACATTACCTGTATTAATAACTTCTAATTGATAGGTTATGATCTCACCTACCGTATCATATGCTCCATCTGCAGCAGGGTCTGCAAACTTAGTCAAAGTAAGTTCTGGAGTTTGATCTATGGTGGTTATCGTAGCATCATCAGGAGCTGGTGTATCCGGATCATCAGAATCATCGGTAACATCATCAATTCCTGTTGGACTATCTCCAGTTACATTTGCTGTATTAATAACTTCTCCATTATCCAGATCAAATTGTGTTATGGTATGCGTAGCTGTTACAGAAATAGTCTGTCCCGGATCAATACTCGTAATTGTACCCGGAGTAATTGTATCTGCATTACCATCAGTAACATCTACATCGGTTAGCGTTACATTTCCATCATTAGTTACCAGAATAGTATAGGTAATAGCTTCACCAACCGTATCATAAGAACCATCTGCCGGTGCATTGTCGGCTTTGGTAATACTAATTGCCGGATTAGGAGTCAAAGTAAGTACTGTAGGATCATCTGGACTACCATCCATATTTGGATCACTATCTGTTATATCTATAGGATCATCAGATAGATCTGTTACGGTAACATTGTTTGGATCTAACCCACTTACTGTAGCTTGATTAGTGAAACTACCTGAATCAATTTCGGCTTGAGTAAGTATATGCGTAGCAGTATATGTAGTATTATCTATCGCTCCGGCAACTAAATCAATTGTCGTCATCGGACTAACGGTTGCATCTCCATCTGTTACACTAATACCCGTTAGGTCTACATTTCCTCTATTAGTCACTACAAAAACATAGTTAATACTTTCCCCTGCATCTGCAAAACCATTCATATTCACATCATCTAGTGTGGCTGTTTTTGTAATATCCAATAAAGGTTGACTTAAATCTGTAACTGTCGGATCATCTGGACTTCCATCATTGTTCGGATCTATATCCGTAGGATTATCCGGATCATCGGAATCATCCGTTACATTAGGCCCCCCTAATGGATTAACAGCATCTGCTACTGCCGTGTTACTAAACGTACCTGCTGCAATATCAGCTGGGGTAATCACATAACTCGCTGTATAGGTGGTAGCATCATTCGCTCCGGCTACTAAGTCTATCGTAGTGGCTGGAACAACCGTTACCAATGCATCTATCACACTAATCCCGGTTAAGTCTACATTACCCGTATTGGTCACATTAAATACATAGTTGATCGTATCTCCGGCATCGATGATACCGTTTCCATTGGTATCCACATAGGTATCTTGCTTAGTAATATCCAGTAGTGGCTGTCTCAAGTCCGTGGTCGTTACATCATCTGGGCTACCATCACCATCAGGATCATTATCTGTTAGATCATCCGGATCATCAGAATCATCGGTGATCGGTGGGCCTAATGGGTTTAATGGATTCAAGGCACTGACTACTGCCTGATTACTAAAGGTACCAGCTGTAACATCGGCTGCCGTAATCGTATAGGTTGCCGTATAGGTCGTAGCATCATTAGCACCGGCCACTAAATCTATGGTCGTAGCTGGAGTCACGCTAACTAAAGCATCCGTTACACTAATCCCTGTAAGGTCTACATTACCCCTATTGGTTACATCAAATGCATAGTTGATGGTATCACCAGCATCAATGATACCATTGGTATTCGTATCTACATAGGTATCGGTTTTGGTGATATCCAGTAGTGGTTGTCTAAGATCCGTTACGGTAGGATCGTCTGGACTACCATCATTATCTGGATCTATATCTGTGGTATCATCCGGATCATCGGAATCATCTGTTACATTTGGACCTCCTAATGGATTAACAGCATCTGCTACTGCAGTGTTACTAAACGTACCTGCCGTGATATCGGCTGGGGTAATCACATAACTCGCTGTATAGGTCGTAGCATCATTAGCTCCGGCTACTAAATCTATGGTCGTGGCCGGAATAACTGTTACTAACGCATCCGTTACACTAATCCCCGTTAAATCTACATTACCGGTATTAGTGACATTAAATACATAGTTGATCGTATCTCCTGCATCGATGATACCATTGGCATTGGTATCGACATAAGTATCGGTCTTAGTGATATCCAGTAATGGTTGTCTCAAGTCCGTTGTCGTTACATCATCTGGGCTACCATCGTTATCGGGATCTACATCCGTCACATCATCCGGATCATCAGAATCATCGGTGATCGGTGGACCTAGTGGGTCTAGTGGATTCAAGGCACTGACTACTGCCTGGTTACTAAAGCTTCCTGCTGTAACATCAGCTGCCGTAATCGTATAGGTTGCCGTATAGGTACTGTTGTCCACTGCTCCCGCAATTAAATCAATCGTCGTCGCTGGGGTTACTGCTACCAGTGCATCGGTCACACTGATTCCGGTTAAGTCTACTGTTCCTGTATTGGTCACTATAAAGGTATAATTGATCGTATCCCCGGCATCAATGATACCATTGACATTGGTATCTACATAGGTATCGGTTTTGGTGATATCCAGTAATGGTTGTCTGAGATCCGTTACGGTAGGATCATCTGGACTTCCGTCATTATCTGGATCCACATCCGTCGGATTATCTGGATCATCGGAGTCATCAGAGATATCTGGTCCTCCCAGTGGATTCGGTGCTGTAGCTACTGCAGTGTTACTAAACGTACCTGCTGTGATATCTGCCGGAGTGATCACATAACTTGCTGTATACGTAGTGTTATCATTGGCGCCTGCCACTAAATCTATGGTCGTGGCTGGAATAACCGTTACTAACGCATCCGTTACACTAATCCCCGTTAAATCTACATTACCCGTATTGGTCACATTAAATACATAGTTGATCGTATCTCCTGCATCGATGATACCATTGGCATTCGTATCGACATAAGTATCGGTCTTAGTGATATCCAGTAATGGTTGTCTTAGATCTGTCGTCGTTACATCATCAGGACTACCATCGTTATCGGGATCTACATCGGTCACATCATCCGGATCATCAGAATCATCGGTGATCGGTGGACCTAATGGATCCAATGGATTCAGGGCACTGACTACTGCCTGGTTACTAAAGGTACCAGCGGTAACATCAGCTGCCGTAATCGTATAGGTTGCCGTATAGGTACTGTTGTCCACTGCTCCCGCAATTAAATCAATCGTCGTCGCTGGGGTTACTGCTACCAGTGCATCGGTCACACTGATTCCGGTTAAGTCTACTGTTCCTGTATTGGTCACTATAAAGGTATAATTGATCGTATCCCCGGCATCAATGATACCATTGACATTGGTATCTACATAGGTATCGGTTTTGGTGATATCCAGTAGTGGTTGTCTGAGATCCGTTACGGTAGGATCGTCTGGACTACCATCATTATCTGGATCTATATCTGTGGGATCATCTGAATCATCGGAGTCATCCGTGATATCTGGTCCTCCCAGTGGGTTCGGTGCCGTAGCTACAGCTGTATTAGTGAAGCTTCCTGCAGTAATATCTGCCGGGGTGATCACATAACTCGCGGTATAGGTCGTAGCATCATTAGCACCAATAACTAAGTCTATCGTTGTAGCTGGTATCACTGTTACTAAAGCATCCGTTACACTAATCCCCGTTAAATCTACATTACCGGTATTGGTGACATTAAATACATAGTTGATTGTATCTCCGGCATCGATGATACCATTAGCATTCGTATCAACATACGTATCAGTCTTGGTAATATCTAATAAGGGCTGACGTAAATCTGTCGTCGTTACATCATCTGGACTACCATCATTGTTTGGATCTACATTCGTTAGATCATCCGGATCATCAGAATCATCGGTGATCGGTGGACCTAATGGATCTAGTGGATTCAGGGCACTGACTACTGCCTGATTACTAAAGGTACCAGCGGTAACATCAGCTGGTGTAATCACATAGCTAGCCGTATAGGTACTGTTATCTATTGCTCCCGCAACTAAATCAATCGTCGTCGCAGGGGTTACTGCTACCAGTGCATCGGTCACACTGATTCCTGTCAAGTCTACTGTTCCCGTATTGGTCACTATAAAGGTATAATTGATCGTATCCCCGGCATCAATGATACCATTGACATTGGTATCTACATAGGTATCGGTTTTGGTGATATCCAGTAATGGTTGTCTGAGATCCGTTACGGTAGGATCATCTGGACTTCCGTCATTATCTGGATCCACATCCGTCGGATTATCTGGATCATCGGAGTCATCAGAGATATCTGGTCCTCCCAGTGGATTCGGTGCTGTAGCTACTGCAGTGTTACTAAACGTACCTGCTGCAATATCAGCTGGGGTAATCACATAACTCGCTGTATAGGTGGTAGCATCATTAGCGCCTGCCACTAAATCTATGGTCGTGGCTGGAATCACCGTTACTAACGCATCCGTTACACTAATCCCCGTTAAATCTACATTACCGGTATTGGTCACATCAAACACATAATTGATCGTATCTCCTGCATCGATGATCCCATTGGCATTGGTATCGACATAAGTATCGGTCTTAGTGATATCCAGTAATGGTTGTCTTAGATCTGTCGTCGTTACATCATCTGGACTACCATCGTTATCTGGATCTACATCGGTCACATCATCCGGATCATCAGAATCATCGGTGATCGGTGGACCTAATGGATCCAATGGATTCAAGGCACTGACTACTGCCTGGTTACTAAAGCTTCCTGCTGTAACATCGGCTGCCGTGATGATATAACTCGCCGTATAGGTACTGTTATCCACTGCTCCAACAATTAAATCAATTGTCGTCGCTGGCGTTACTGCTACCAGTGCATCGGTCACACTGATTCCGGTTAAGTCTACCGTTCCTGTATTGGTCACTACAAATACATAATTGATCGTATCACCAGCATCGATGATACCATTGACATTGGTATCTACATAGGTATCGGTTTTGGTGATATCCAGTAGTGGTTGTCTGAGATCCGTTACTGTTGGATCGTCTGGACTACCATCATTATCTGGATCTATATCTGTGGTATTATCAGGATCATCGGAATCATCTGTTACATTTGGACCTCCTAATGGATTAACAGCATCTGCTACTGCAGTGTTACTAAACGCACCTGCCGTGATATCGGCTGGGGTAATCACATAACTCGCTGTATAGGTCGTAGCATCATTAGCACCTGCCACTAAATCTATGGTCGTGGCTGGAATCACCGTTACTAACGCATCCGTTACACTAATCCCCGTTAAATCTACATTACCGGTATTAGTTACATTAAATGCATAGTTGATGGTATCCCCGGCATCAATGATACCATTAGCATTCGTATCGACATAGGTATCTTGCTTAGTAATATCCAGTAGTGGCTGTCTCAAGTCCGTCGTCGTTACATCATCTGGGCTACCATCATCATCAGTCGGATCTAAAGGATCACCATCTACATCTGTAAGATCATCTGGATCATCAGAAATATCTGTGATCGGTGGACCGAAAGGATCTAATGGATTCGGTGCAGCTACAACCGCCTGATTGGTAAAACTTCCTGCCGTAACATCCGCGGCAGTAATCACATAACTGGCGGTGAAATTGGTATTGTCAAAGGCACCAACAGCCAGGTTGATTGTTGGCGTAACACCAACAACAGTGGCAAGAGCATCTACAACACTAATTCCAACTAAATCTACATTACCAATATTGGTGACTACAAATACATAATTGATCGTATCCCCGGTATCAATAATACCATTGGCGTTCGTATCTACATACGTATCTTGTTTGGTGATATCTAATAAGGGTTGTCCTAAATCGGTCACGGTTGGATCATCTGGACTACCATCGTTATCTGGATCTACATCCGTAGGATTATCAGGATCATCTGAATCATCAGAGATATCCGGACCTCCTAATGGATTCGGTGCTGTAGCAACTGCTGTATTGGTAAAACTTCCTGCCGTAATATCGGCTGGGGTGATTACATAACTCGCTGTAAAGTTCGTGTTATCATTAGCTCCAACAACCAAATCTATGGTTGGAGTTACACCAGTAACAGTTACCAGAGCGTCTGTAACACTAATCCCCGTTAAATCTACCGTACCCCTATTGGTAACATTAAATACATAGTTGATCGTATCACCGGCATCAATAATCCCGTTGGTATTTGTATCTACATAGGTATCCGTTTTCGTAACATCTAATAGTGGCTGACGTAAATCGGTTATTGTTGGATCATCCGGGTTTCCATCACCATCATCATCTGTGGCATCTGCAGGATCATCAGGGTCATCAGATAAACTTGTAATTGTATTACCATTAGGATCTTCTGCACTTACCGTAGCTGTATTTGTAAAACTTTGCGTTGTAATATCTGCAGCGGTAATCGTATAGGTTCCCGTAAAATTAAAAGCTGAAACTGTAGCCGGAGGCAATGCAGGTATAATCGCTCCTGCAAGGGCAACCCCTGCAGCATTATCTATAATATTTACATTTGTTAAGGTAACATTTCCATTATTGAATATAGCAAACTCATAAGTAATCGTATCCCCTGCATCTATAATACCATTGGCATTGGTATCAACATACGAATCTACTTTAGTTATTTCAAGATCATTATTGATTTGATCTCTCCAGTCTGGTTCTCCTCCTGGGCTATCAGTATCTGGGAATGGATTTCCTGCCGTCTGTCCACCATTTGTTGGATCAGGGCTTGCAGTATCGGTATCAAATGCATCATCTAAACCGTCATCATCCACATCTGCGTTTACAGGTACTGTATCTGCTACACCATCATCATCGGTATCGTAGGCTTCAATTGTATCATTTTCACCATCACCGTCTGCATCTAAATCGATATAATCAGGATCTAAATCCGGGTTCAGCAGTGTAGCATCTGTATTTTCCGGGAAATTTAATAATGTTGCTCCAGGAATATCACTATCATACGCATCATCGATACCATCGTTATCAGCATCTGTACCTAATGGTGCTACATAAGCTGTTGTAGGCTGTGCTTCTATATTATCTACAATACCATCATCATCTGCATCGATATCTAAGAAATTAGGATTACCTGTACCATCGGTATTTGGAGTCGGTAATGGAGTCGTTCCAATCACATCATCCTGACCATCACCATCGGCATCGGGATCAGCTGTATCATCAATACCATCACCGTCGGTGTCTGTACCTCCTGTGAAATCAATATCGGCTGTATCATCAATACCATCTAAGTCAATATCAATTCCTCCTGTTTGATTCACATCTACGCTATCCGGAATACCATCATCATCACTATCTAATTGCGTATCCACAACACCATCACCATCGGTATCGGTTCCTCCGGCTTCAGTCAAGTCTGGGATACCGTCATTATCACCATCGAGGTCAAACTGATCGATGATTCCATCGCCATCGGCATCAAAGACATCTACAACACCATCATTATTCAAATCATTGGCTGGAGTAACTTGCAGATAATCTAAAATACCATTCCCATCAGTATCTGCTAATGGATCTCCACCAGTTCCTTGTTCTACGGTATCTGGGATACCATCATTATCATCATCTATATCGATACTATCGGCTATACCGTCATTATCATTATCTTCTATGTCTCTATAATTTACTTCTCCATCACCATCGGCATCTCCTAAGTTGGCAGCATTTGGTGGGTTAATCCCATCATTTACTGTTGATCCGGGAATAGCACTATCATCATTATCATCAAAAGCATCATCTAATCCATCACCATCGGTATCGGTGCCACTGGCAACATTATCTGTATCTCCGTTTTCAATGATATCATTAATACCATCATTGTCGGTATCCGTATCCCGATAATCAGGATTATCTGTACCATCAGTGTTCTCTGGAACATTTAATGGCGTACTGCCCGGTTGATCACTATCATACTGATCATCAATACCATCATTATCACTATCGGTTCCTAAAGGTGGGTTATATCCTGCAGTACTCTGGGCCTCAATATTATCTGGGATACCATCATCATCGGCATCGATATCAAGATAATCTGGACCATCAATCGCACTTGCATCTGAATTTGGAATCGGTAATGGCGTTCCTGTAGTAACAGTTCCTCCTATATTATCCAAACTATCATCCAATCCATCATTATCTACATCCACCATAGAAGTTGGGTCTCCCGGAGTTGGGTAATCCACCTCTCCATCACCATCAGTATCAATTCCTCCTGCTTCTATTACATCAGGAATACCGTCATTATCACTGTCTTTATCTAAATGATTTGGCACACCATCACCGTCGGCATCGTAGACATCGGGAATACCATCTAAATTAACATCTGTATAATCTGTGGTTGAACCATCTCCTACACCATCATCGGTCGTATCCAGGTAATTCAAGATACCATCTCCATCTTCATCTAAGAAAGGATCGTTACCTGCAAGTTCTACCAAATCAGGAATACCATCATTATCATCATCCAGATCTACGGTATCTGGTGTTCCATCTCCATCATAATCATCGGCATCCAGATAATCTGGCATACCATCATTATCACTATCCAATGCATCATTGGTTAACGGATCACCATCGGGATCCGGGTTTTCGTCTGTTGTTAAAATACCATCATTATCATCATCGGTATCTCTATAATCTACATCTAAAAGAGGCGCTGTCGTAGCATCGCCGTCGGTATCTGGTAATTCTCCTGCTGGATTTGTGGTTACCTGGTTTCCGTTAGGATCACCATACCCTGTTGCTGGTGTGCCATCAAAAGCATCATCCAATCCATCAAAATCTGAATCTGCTCCTGAAGCTATAATATTAGGTACCCCATCAGCATCGGTATCGAAACCTTCTACGGCATCTAATACCCCATCTTGATCACTATCGGTATCTAAATAATCAGGAACTGTATCTGCAGGGCCATCAGTGTTTTCTGGTGCAATTCCTAATCCACCATAGGCCGTATCAAACCCATTGGTATCTGAAACTCCATTGGGTGCGATATATCCAGCAGTAGATTGTGCTTCTACATTATCCGGGATTCCATCCTGATCACTATCTAAATCTACAAAGTCAAAATTAGCATCAACAAGATCTGAGTTAGCAGTAATATAATTAGTCGTGTTACTATCTGGACCGGTTTCGGCATCATCAAATAAACCATTGGCTCCAACCGTTGCATTGGAAGCTCCATCTATAATCCCATCATTATCTGCATCTGTAAGTGTGGTTCCATTAATTAGCCCTGCTTCTTGTACATCGGCAATACCGTCGTTATCTGAATCTAAATCTAAGTGATTAGGTACTCCATCACCATCGGCATCGGGTCCATTCGGAATTTCGAGTAGTGGTGTTGTCAATTTTAATACGGCACATTCACCCAACTCAAAGAAGAAATTCTTATTACCGGCAGTCTGTGTTCCTACTCTAATATCTAATGTAGCACCTGTGGTGTATCCCAAATAAAAGATCCCTTGTGGGTCTTCTGAACCATCCACAAAACTAGCTCCGTTCGAAGTAAATCGTTCTATCCCTCCTCCCACATTAAAGGTGTTGACATTGGTTGGGCTATTAGTAGCAAAGGCATTAGAACTAGCTATCTCAATGATCTCATCACCAGGACCACCATCAACATCCAACACTATTCCCCCATATCTAGGCACGGTAAATACAGTATTTGTACCTGAAAGCACAAAGCTTAATTGAAATTGAATAGATTCTGTTGTACCCGCTGTGGGTAATATATTTTCTATAATTGGTTGCCAATTTGTTGGCCTTGTAGCATCATCATCTACATTAACGAGCACCGCGTTTGCTGTCTTATCATTGATAGCAAATAGAAGGTCGACTGCTACCGGGAATGTAGGAGGAAGTACATTGGATGCACGATAAACCGCTCCTATTTCTCCTGCTACCCCAGATTCTAGCACTAAGCCTTGTACACTTGGAGCCAGCTGGAAACAAGGTGCAACCGGATCTATTGTTAACGCATCGGTAAGATCCGGAATACCATCATTATCATCATCTATATCTATACTATCGGCAATAGTATCTCCATCGGTATCTATATCTACTAATAACCTGGCCTCTGCCGAAGTTACTTCTCCACATAAGAAGGTACCATCTGTAACAATCACTCTATATAAGTTCTCATCTAATACTGCCGTTACTCCTGTTATGGTTAATTGGCTGGTATCTACTCCAGAATATGGAGCTGTATTGGTAAGTGCTGCCCAAGTGGCACCATTATCTGTACTTTCTTCCCATCGATACACCTCAACAAGGGGTAATGGTAACGATAAAGCTACATCAAAAGTTGCATTATTACCTTCAATGATCAATGCATCTATTGGACTTGTCGCAATCACTGGTAGCGTTCCTGGTTCTCTATAATCGGGTACTAATGAAGTATCTTCATCATTCACTGGTACTGTATATCCATCGGTTCCTGAAGTCACTACTCCATTCCCGTCAATTGTTAATTGTGCTTGTGGCGCAATAGGACTTGGTACTCCATCTCCCAGGAATCCATTACCATCATCATCGGTAAAGCCAGCTTCTACTGTATCAAAACAAGTATCATTATCACTATCAATTTCATAGGCATCCAATATACCATCACTATCTGCATCTAATGGTGTATAATTGGGCGTACCACTTTCTGCCGGAGTTTCAACAGCATCAAAATATCCATTAGGCCCTGATGCGGTTGCCGAATTCTGAATTCTTCCTTCGGTATCAAATGGTTGGTTATGACCTGCTTCAGTAGCATCATAAATCCCATCATTGTCTGAATCCAGATCCAATCGATCTACAATTCCATCACCATCGGTATCTCTATCAAAACATACTACAAATGAATTTCCCTTAAACAATAACCAGGAGTCAAAAAAGCGATCCCCATTATCAGCAATACCAATTTTAATAATATTGTTTCCAGCATTTAGGGCTGCCGCAAATCGTAATGTGGTTGTAAATCCATCGGCTTCGATATTGACCGCATTAGGGTTGGATTCGTTATCTACATAAAATGCTGCTTCAGCCCCGTTATTAATAGCGTCTATACTTAAGGTAGCACCCCCAGGGGTTAAGGCCACATTATCGCCATTTACGAATACTTTGGCCGCATCATTTACCCCTTGATTTACAAAATCGTTATATTCTTCTGAAGCAAATACAAATTCTCCTGTTACTATAGTTGCCGAAGGCACATTAATCACAATTTCTAAACTGGCTACATCAAATTCTGGCGTCAGTCCTGCAAAATCCGAATCTGTTCCATTACCTCCAAATCCTGGTGCTCCCTGACCTAGTGCAGGACCAACAGTTGTAAATGGTGGTCCAACTTCATCTTCGAAAAGCGTATTAGAAGTTCCCAAATTGGTAACGTCTCCTGTAGAGAAAATAATACCGGTACTAAAATCAACAAAAGCATTGGGTGCTCCTCCATTATCAGTAATCTGATCTCCATCATCAAAGGTTCCAACCTGCGCTACTGAATTATCTCCCTGACTCAATACTGCCGAAACCAGGGTAATATTAGAATTTTCCTGAAATAAGAAGTTTGCTAAATCATTTGCATTGGTATTAGGTGTAATATCAAAACTCAAATCCGCATCATCAGGAATTATAGTTCCAAAACTACCACCACCTAAATCACATTCTTCGGTATCTAATAATCCATCATTGTCATCATCCAGATCAAAACTATCATTCACGGTATCTCCGTCAGAATCAGCATCTATTAATAAAGCTGCCGAATTAGAAGTTCGTGCTAAACATACGTAATTGACTGTGGTTACTGCAATTCGGTACAAATTAAGGTCGAGAGATGCATCTACCGGACTAATCAACAACGTTTGAGTGGTAGCTCCTGAATATATTCCCCCATTTGATATTGGATTCCATGTAGCACCACCATCGGTACTTTCTTCCCATTGCAAATTCAAGGGAGCCGGTCCAGTTATTGTAACTCCAAAAGTAGCTGCCCCACCGTTAAGTGCGCTAAAATTGATCGGTTGATTGGCTATAAATGGTATTTCTTCCTGAAAATCTAATTCGCCGTTACTATCTGCATCAGCTATAGTAATCGTATAATCTGCTCCATTATTGGTAACAATACCCGTTATTGGATCCAGAATAATTGTTCCATCATCACCAATTACTCCGGTATCTCCACCGTCTTGCCCTGCATTAGCATAGGCCTCGTTTGCATCGTTACATAAATCATTATCACTATCCAGTTCTTGAGCGTCAATGATACCATCACTATCAGAATCTGCATTAGCTGCAAGCAAAGTCGCAGTATTTAGATCATTATTTTCGATACCATTATAGAGCCCATTTGCCCCAAAATTGGTTGCTCCTCCATCTATGCGACCATTAAAATCTGCATCGGCTGCTTGTGGTGCACCTCCGGTACCTAATTGACCACTTTCTACTATATCGTACACACCATCATTATCACTATCTAGATCCAAATGATTGGCTACGCCATCACTATCGGTATCATATACATCAGGAATGCCATCTAGGTTACTATCTGTATACTCTGTTGTAGATCCGTCACCTACTCCTCCACCATCGGTAGTATCCTGGTAATTTGGTATCCCATCACCATCTGCATCACCATCAGGGTCGTTACCATTGGCCTCTACCAAATCCGGAATACCATCATTATCATCATCAAGATCAACAGTATCTGGTATGGTGTCTCCATCGGCATCATTACCAATCGTTAATAATGCATTTGCTGATGTTACTGTGGTACAAACGTATGTTAAATCACTTATGATTACCTGATACAAATATCCATCATAGGTCGCAGGAACATCTGCCAAGGTTAAGGTTGCCCCAGTTGCTCCGGAAACTGTTACCCCATCACCATTAACACCATCTGTTAATGGTAAAAATGTAGCGCCTCCATTAATACTTTGTTGCCATTGATAGACTATTAAGCTTGCAGATCCTCCTGCTGTAAAGTTGGCTGTACCCCCAGCACCGATCAATTGATCTGTAGGATCGGTCACCACAGTAGGTGCAGTCCCTACTTGTTGATAATCATCGGTGCCATTTGTATCTGCATCTGCAGGATCTGTATATCCATCTGTACCCGAGGTCACTACTCCATTGGCATCGATTGTTAGGCCAGCACCAAAAGTACCCGTACCTAATAATCCATTATCATCACCATCTGTAAATCCTGCTTCTAGAGTATCATTACACAAATCTCCATCACTATCTAAGGTTAAGTAATCCAAAGAACCATCTGCTAAGGTATCTGTTGGGTTGGTACCTGTACCTGCAGAGGTAGGAATACCTGGTCCACCAGCACTACCCGTATTATCCACATTATTGTCATCGTCATCTGCTCGACCTTCTTGACCAGTTGCAGTACTGGGTGTACCTCCTGATTCTACTACATCATAAATACCATCGTTGTCGCTGTCCAAGTCTAAATAATTTCCTATACCATCTCCATCTGTATCTACATTACAATCATAGATGGTAATAAAAAAACCGTCTCCTAGTCCTGCAGCATCGTTAGATGTCCAACTTAGGGTTGTGAGGGGACCTTGAAACAATAAAGTTCCGTTAGCATCAGAACCTGCCTGAGCTAATCCAGTAAGAGTATTACCCGAAATCGTAAAATCACCATCACTGGATAATAAGACAAAAGGTTCATTGAAAGTTAATCCATTACCAGCTAATTGGCGAATATTAAGTCTTACCTGAGATACCGGTTGTGTAAAAGTCATTGTGATATCATCAGCACTTTGTAGAATTGGTACTTCATTTGCGGGAAATGTACCATCGGGGCCAAAAAATGCGTCCTCAAAAGTTATTGGCCCACCTGGCAATGTCAAAGTACCATCATTTGAGGTAAGTGTTAACGTATTAGCATTCAAACTTGCTGTAGCAGTTGTTGCGTTAAGCGCACTAAAAACAAACTGCCCACATCCTTCATCTTCATCCAAAATTCCATCGTTATCATTATCCAAATCAACTACATCGGAAACTCCATCCATATCCGTATCGATATCCATAGTAGCTATTGTAAAACGTGTTCCTGAAGCCATATCAATAGCAGCAGCCGTTTCCCAAAGGCTTCCTGAGCTATTGGTTAACGCAATTGGGGTTTCATCACTTAAATTAGTATCACCATTGGTATCGTATACGATATAATAAGTGGTTCCTGTTACTAATACCGGTACATCAAAATCGGCATCGTCTACATCAAACTCCAGCGCTACTGCACCTACGGCATTCGTATCTTGTACCTGCCATTCGCGACTTAGTACCCTAAATAGACCTGGTGCTCCTGTTGTTGTCCAGGCCGCACCTGCACCATTATTACCTAAGGTAAAGAACTGTTTGTCTGTACCAAAAGCTGCGGGAGTAGTTAGATCAGTATTTGCTACCGTTACAATTGCATCTGTATTGACAGATTTTGACTTAGGTTGACTAAGAGACTGACAGTCATCACGACCAATCCCAAAAATATCGTTATTGTATGCGGCATTTACCGTTGCATCCCAAATGGTGCTGCCTTGACCATCCAGATAATTGGTCGCTATCGTTTGATCTAGTGTGATCCCATATTTGATGGCGAGGTAGGATTCTACCTTTTGTAAATCAGTACCCGTATTAGGGACTGCGTAGTAAATGATTTCTGCTATGTCTGCGTCTAATTGTCCTACTGTTCCTATAGATACATTACCATTTCCTTGAAAACCTGGAACCGCTATATTTTCATAAAGCCCAGTTGTAATTCCTGCTAATCCATCTACTCTACCCGAGGTGATTCCTACTGGAACCGCTGCGGTTCCTATAGCAACTCCTATATGCCATTGCCCTCTAGGAGCTGGAACATTCACTCCACCAGCCGCAAATACATCGTTAAAAACCTCTAAACGTTCATTAGGTATGGCCCCATCAAAATCCCATAGATCTGGAAAAATATTAGAACCCAAGCTGCCATTGGTGACCTCTTGATTATATACAAAAAATATTTGATACTGTGTGGTACTTATATCTGTTAACCCGTAATTAGCCCCGTTAAGTCTATCATTAGAGACGTCATTAAAATCAAGATATGGGTTAAAGTTTGCATCAGTTTCTGAGCTTTCAAAATCGGGTGCTTGTCCTACTGTAGGAGGCGTCATTGTACCCCCATTGGCAGTTTGATCTGTCCAGGAAGTCACCGCGGCACCATCTGCATAACTTTCTGCATCTGCTTTGACCCAAAGATTAAGATTCGTATCCACACATCCCGGAGCTGGTTTTTCTCTATAATCTACTTGTACTGTACCCGGATTAAATGTATTTTGCAATCCTATGGATCCTGTATTTTGATCATCGTCTACATCATAAGGCCCATCTACCGGATCTGCAGGGCTGGCATCATATTGATCTAATAATCCATCGAGATCGGTATCAATAGTATTGGTAGCGGTTGTAAAGCCTGCCTCTACGGTATCATCGATACCATCATTATCGGTATCGGTATCCAGGTAATCAGGCGTGCCATCACCATCGGTATCTTCTGGGGTAAACCCAGTACCAAAACCGTTAGGAATCCCTTCGACTCCTACTGCTGTTTGTACACTGGTACCTACGACCCCACTATTAGGCAATTGTATATAGGTTCCTCCTGCAGCACCACCGGTAGCTTGTGCTTCAACTACATCGGGGATCCCATCGTTATCGGAGTCGATATCCACATAATTCCCAAAACCATCTCCATCTGTATCGACATTACAATCATAAATAGCTAAAAAGAAACCGTCACCAGGAAAAGCATTATTCGATGTCCAGCTTAGGGTTGTAAGAGGACCTTGGAATAACAAAGTACCATTGGCATCTGAGCCAACTTGTGAGAGTCCTGTAAGTGTATTGCTGGTGACAGTAAAATCACCATCACTTGATAACAGGATAAAAGTCTGGTCAAATGTCAATGTATTAGACGATAACTGACGTATATTAAGTCTTAATTGTGAAACTGGCTGTGAAAAAGTAAGAGTAATATCATCATCACCTCCGATAATTGGTACTTCATTAGCTGCAAAAGTACCATCGGGGCCAAAAAATGCATCTTCAAAAGTGATAGCTCCACCGGGAGCTGTAATATCATTATCCGCCGAGTTTACGGTAACCGTAACAGCATTTAAAGTTCCTACAGCATTATTTGTTGGAATAGTAGCGAATGCAAACAACCCGCATCCTTCGTCTTCATCCAAAATCCCATCGTTATCAGAATCCAGATCTGCAACATCAAGTATCCCATCGCCATCGCTATCTGAAGTAACCGTTGCAGGGCCTGATGGATCCGTAATTTCCCCATCTTGTACGGTATCATCACCTGTTAAGCCATCTACCAATACATAGGTGGTGGTAGGCACTGTAACACCTCCAACAAGCTCAGCTCCTTCAGTGATGGCTAGATCACGATATACATCGGTGGCACCTCCTGCGGCCAATGGTCCATATTTTCTATAAAACTCTACATCAAAGAGTCCATGCCAGTAGAACTTTACTACGGCAGATTCTCCAGGAGCACCACATTGCAAGGTAAAATCGATTAACCCTACCGGGAAATCAAAGTCATCATCTAATGTGGCCAAATCTGCTTCCAAAAATGCCTGCATATTGATTATCTGGCTACAATTACCTGTAACTTCTAGTGTAGCATACGCCAGTCCTGTGGCATCTACAATACTGGCTACATTTGATTGTTGAGAATCTAATGTACCATCACCATTAGCGTCACCGCCATTGGGTGCTGCATCTTCTATGGCATCAGGGACACCATCACCATCGGTAACCGTAACATCTATAGTACCTACTACCGGGCATAAATATGAAGTTCCTGTAACTGTAATTGTATACGTTCCCACACCTGCAACCGAAGGATCAAATGTTCCATTGGCTGTATCTGTAATCCCGGTTCCTGAGAACGTTACACCGGCAACATTAGGATCTGTAGCCGGAGGAGAAATTTGTAAATTTTGAGGAGCATCTGAAACTATAAACGTATTAGTTTGGGCCGCACTAAAACTTAATGGACCTCCTAAGGTAGCTGTGTTAGTACCATGATTATTATCAGGAGATAGGGTAATATCGGTAGCTGCTCCAGAAAAATTGTTTATCATTAATATATATACCTCTCCTGCCAATACGCCCGGTACATCAATCTGTTCAGAAGGATCTACACTATAATCACAATCTATAGGCACACCTGGCGGGAAATTACCTCCAGCACAATTGGCAACCACATCAGGAGAAGCAAAAGGGCCCCATAATGCAAAATCGACATCCACCGCCGGACTTGTGTTGACAAATAGATACAAATCACCCGACTCTACTACTTGTAAAGTATAGAAAGCGGGATTAGGTGTTGCAAATAAGGTTGGAGATACCGGAAACCCAGGAGGTGCTCCAGCGGTTCCACAAGTAGGAACAGGCCCCAAATCTGAGGCTGCGGTCTCCGCAGGGAATGCTGCATTAGGTGTACATAGCACTTCTGCCATGACACATGTATTATTTAATAATGCCAGCCCAGAAGGATCTACAATTTGTCCATCGGTAACCGTATCATCCCCAAACGCTCCATCAGTAATACTATATGAAATCGTTGGTACATTAACTCCGTTTATGTTAGCAGTTCCAGGAATCACTGTAAAATCCTGGTATTGACTGGTAGCTCCTCCCGGAACTGTCGGGCCATATTTTCTATACACATAATCGGCGGTACTACTTAATCCGTGCCAGGTATAGGTAACCGTTGCAGAATCACCGGGGCTTACACAATTTAATGTAAAATCAAATAACCCCAAGGGATAACTATAATCGGCATCATCTGAAACAATGCTGCTTTCATCTATATTTTCTATCGTAAGAATCTGTTGGCATAAACCGGAAGTTTCTACGGTTACATAACTTCCATTCAATGATTCCAAAGTAACTACTGTTGGCTGTAAATAATCAGGGGTGCCATCACCATTAGAATCTCCGCCATTGGGTCCTCCCTGTTCCACAAAATCGAGTACTCCATCACCATCTGTATCTGAACAAGCTCCCGGATCTGTAATAATAATACTTATTGCACAACTAATCGAATCATCAATATCTGCCAATGTAACTGTTACATTTCCTGCTCCTACGCTTCCATTTTGTAGTGTAAATGTAGTAGCAACTCCATACGCCGCCGAAGTGGGTGTGATACTACCTGATGTTACAGAAACCGTATAGGTTGCCCCAATATTATTTCCTCTGGGATTGAGATCAAAAGTTATAAAATCGTCAGTCGTTATTCCTGTACCATTGTCATTGCAAGTAATAGCTTTAAGATTTGCACTTGCTATTGTACATGCTGATGGATCTATGGCAGTAAACGCATCCAGATTATAGGCTATAAATGGAGGGTCTGCCTGATTCGGTAAAATCAAACGTAATTCTGTAGCAGTAGCCATTTGTGCCTGGGAAATCCCCAAATCTGAAAGATCCACAGAAAACCCCTGAACGAATTGATTGGCTCCAACAGCACCAGCTCCAGAGCTTGCTCCGGTTTCAGTTAAAAACCTATCATTTTTCACCCTGGCCACATTGGCGTGTGAGTTTTCTTGACTAGCCACTGTACCTAATAAGGTTGCCCCATTATATATTTCAAATACTATATTAGAAGCCGAGGGCGCTGCCATATTAAAGTATACCAAATCAGGTATACCATCACCTACAGTAGAAGCATCAATATTGGTTAAATTAAAAATAAAAGTACCTCCAACGTTATTGGCAAAAGTAGAAAACCCTAAGCCGTTAATTCCATCTGTTAAATATGCTCGTACATCTCGATTAGCGCCCGTACCCGGAGTCGGATAAATTTGTGCACCTGTTGTAAAGCTATCGGTTACACCATCATCAAAATCACCTTGTCCCGCCCGTGCAGCTTCTGCAACCGAGGGAACTAAAGCCCCGTAATTACCTGCTGTAAATGTTACTGTATTTGTGGTAAGTACTGCATCATTAACTCCCGTAGAATAGGTCGTGGCTCCTACCGTAAATGCTAGTAGGTTATTGAGCCTATCCATACGTGGCGATGCATTTACAGTAGCCGTGGTAGACTCTGTAAACCCTTGAAAATCGGTAGTCACCCCAACAATAGAGCTTTGGGCATTGATGTTTTGAATCATCAAAAGACTAATGATTACTATACTACTTCTAAGTGTTACTAATGAACATTTAGAATTTTGAAGTAATTTTTGAGTAAAAACTTTCATAAGCTATTTATGATAAAATTGTTTTGTAATTCATTTTGAGGTGATTCGAAGGAATCGCGGTATGCGGTATCAAAAAAGTAACCTGAATTCGATGTATCCAAACTGCACTAGTCTGATGATGTATAGGCACTTGGGAGTGGACCCAACATACATCTTGCCTGTGTTCGGGCATAAGGTTTGGACTTAAAAGGCTATTTCCCAAATACCACACTTGTATGATGGCACTCGAATTATCGTCTTTTCCATAGTCAATTGAATTCAGGTTACAACTATATTCTGAAGAGAAAAATTGTATATTTTCGCCACTAGCATCTGTGGCAATAGTATTGATATTGTTATCGTTATTATATTGATTAGCAAGACCTGAAGAAATGTATAAAAACATAGACACGACCAGGAAATAAACCCCTATTAAAAAAAGGGTAATTCCCCCTAATAGAAGTAGGCTATTATACTTAAATTTGCTATGAGTTTGTTTTTGAATATTGGTGGTGTCTACATAGTTGTCGACACTCTTTATAGAAGAGTATTTTGGTACATCTTTTGAAGTAAAAGAATATAACTTCATAATGGTTGATTTTGTATTAAATTAATCGTTATTCAGATCCTCGCTCTTGCTGGCTCGCCAAAGTTTTGCAATTGCGGGGTTGTTTATTGAGTTCATCATTTTTAATAAAAACGAATCTCTCTTTTATAGTTTAGTTTTTAAACATCTACTTCGTTTAGTACAACTTTTTACATATTATTTTACACGCACTCATACTATAGTATATACTATATTAAACCCTATATTTATAATATAGCTGTATAGTGCCTATATCGGTTTTACATATACCATTAGATTTAAAAAATATATCTATGAAAGGTTTTAAGAAGGAAAAAAGAGTACTGTCATTCATAAGTATAATTTTTTAATTACTTAAGTTCGCTTATAATCATACTTATATATAAGGGGGTATATATAGCATGGTGCATTATGACAATTTCAATATATAAACAGTTACTAGAAAAATGACAGTTGTAATGACACCAAAAGGGGTAAGAAATAAAATGTCAAATGTAATTTTTCGTATAGGCAATCGCTGTTTTTATATTTTAGTTTTTATTAACATTATAAATTTATAGATAAAACTTTGATTATCAATATTGTAAAACATCAAAATAGTTATGGTTTTACCGTGATTTATTAGTATAAACCATGGTTTACCCACTGATTTTCAGTTAAAACCATGTTAAAAATCTGTTAAAAACACATTTCGTCCACTAAAATCTCATTACCACTTCAAAAAATGTATTCTTCACCTATCAAAATACCATCTTGATGTATAGAAAAGCCATCTTAGGGTACCAAAATATACGCTTTGGGTGCCAAAATGTCGTCTTGGCCTAAAAAAATACGATCTCCGACTGCCGAAATTTCAGCTTGCTGTACAAAAATGCCTCCTCCTTATAAAGAAATGAGTACGTCCCCTTAAGAAATATATCCTCAAATGAACAAAACGATAATTTACAACACAATTATTCGTGTGGAGCCTATTTTATTATTCAAAATAAATTCATATTTTCGTCGCCACTTATCGTAATCCACTCCCTACTTTTTAGTCCATAATTGCATAATATAAAAACTAATTTAAATTTTTTATTATGACAAAAGACCAGATCAACAAACTGGAAATGTTTGAATCTTTACGAACGTATTTGGACACCAATACCAATAAATGGAATGGTGTACCTGTATTAACAACCTTTAAAAATGACTTTGATGAGCTATTGCTAGACATACGCGAAAATCAAGAACATCAAGAGGCTTCAAAAATATTTTTAGGAAGTAATAAAACTATTCAAAAACGTATTGTTTCTGATAAGGCAGATATCTTGAATGATGCACTTGAAGCATATGCTGCTATTGAAGAAAATTCTGAGCTAGAGCAAAAAGCTGCAAAATCTTTCTCTGACCTTAATACACTAAGAAATCAAGATTTTATTATCGTTATCACCGAAACCATATCGCTTCTAGAACAGCACCTAGCGGCGCTAAAGAATTATGGGGTAACACACAATCAAATCATAGATCTTAAGCATAGTTTTGATCAATTTCTGGCTATACAAGGATTACCCAGACAGTATAAAATAGCAGGAAAACAAGCCACCATAGGCCTGGCCGAGTTGTTTAATCAAACCACCGATTTATTAACTACTAAAATGGATAAGATCTTTAAACAATTTAAAAACTCTGATGCAACTTTTTATAATGGATATATAGCTGCCAGAAATATTATAAATAATTAGATAACCCTCTTTTTTAAGCTAGAGGCTGTCTAAAAAGTCGTCATTCCGAGCATAGCGAAGGAATCTGTCAAATTTAAGTTACTGAAAAACAGATTACTTCAAAATTAAAATTTTTCGTAATGACGGTTTTTGAGCCTTTTTAGACAGCCTCTTTTTATTTTCATCCTATTGGCTATGTACGTATAAAAAAAATAGCATTGTGATATAATTAAGGGCTCTGGTTTATAATAGCGTTTATTTAGTTTAACCCGTTGTGCATTTAGGAAAATCATTACAAAAAAAGCGTCAATTCGAGTATTTTGCGTAATGAAATGAAGACAAAATGTATCGAGAATAGCTTTTTTTAACCAATAATCCTATTCTCGATAGCTCTGCTGAGCCAGTCGAAGTACACTTCTCCTAAAGTCGAAGCACTCGAATTGACAGAGTTTGGTTAAAAAAAATATCTAAATGCACAATGGGTTAGTTTAATTAATTTTTATATGTCCCAATCCCTTGTCCACGGCTCCAGCTCGCCCATTGCTATCGCTCTGTCGTCCAAAGGGAAGGGAGTAGAATCTAGCTAAAAGTCCTTCCCTTTGGGAAGGATTTAGGATGGGATAAGTGTATCTGGATCATACAATTGTATCTTTTAAGAAATATCAACGCTATTATAAACCAGAGCCAATTAACCTTATTTAGTATCAAAAATATTTAATGTATATTTATCTCACCCCTAAAAAATACTTCGTCAATATAAGCGATTACCCTAAAATTAATTTGTTTACGCTGTATGAAAAGTATACTTAGCCTTCTCTTATTTTTTTGTTCCCATACTGCTATATCACAGATTGATGCCCTTTCTTTATTAGGGCTTCCTACTGCTCCTACCGCAGATATTAATGCTATACCCATTGCTACAATACAAGAAGGTGCTTTGGTTTTTGATAGTGATACTAAAAAGGTATATCAATTTAATGGCACCGAATGGAAAGAGTTTTTACAATCCCCTTCGGTTTTTAACAAAACAGGCAATTACACCCTCGCAGCTGGCGACAATCTGAATATCCTCACCTTTAACAGTGCAACCGATGTAACCCTAACGATACCGGCTGGCCTGGTGATTGGATTTAATGTGAGTGTATATCAAATTGGTAATGGAAAAGTTACTATCACCGGAGCAGGTGGTGTTACGGTAAAAAACAGGCTATCTCGTTTTAAAACCGCGGGGCTTGATGCTGGTATTGGTATCGTATGTACTGCGACTAATGTGTTTCATGTTACCGGAGATCTTAAAAGAGACTAGACTCATGCAAAAAGCACTCCTATATATATCCTTACTTCTTTCCAGCTATGGTTTCGCGCAAATATCTGCTTATAATCAATTTCCGACCATGCGACCTAATCATATTCTTGATGAGAAATTAACTACTATTAGTTTCGCGCTTTCTATGCGGGTATTAGAATCAGATTATAATGGTCCTTTGGTACGTTTGCGTAGAGCTAGTGATAATGCAGAGCTCGATTTTGGATGGGCCGATAATGATATTGTTGATGTAGCTGCCATCGATACCTGGCGTGCGGGATCCAATGTATTTTTGGTTACCTGGTATGATCAAAGTGGTTTGGGTCGAGATGCTGTGCAAAATACGGCTGCTTTTCAGCCGCAGTTCATTACGGATCCTGCAAGACCTTATTTTGTAGGGGATGGTGCTAATGACCGCCTGGATATTAATACCAGTATACAAACGCTTACTAATGCCGGGGTTGATGGCTCTATTTTTACTGTAGTATACTCGACTTCTAATCAAAATTTTTCTGCTGGTACCCGACAACCCGGTGTAAACGCAAATCGTTGGTCTATACATATTAATTGGACCGATAATACTATTTATTTTGATTCTGGGATTTGTTGTGATGGGGTGCGCTCTGCCCCAAATATTAATAACCAATGGCAACAATTATCATTTATTCGCGGTCCTATAGTGCAAACCATACGCCGTGGTGGTACAATCCTAAGAACCGGTAATTATACCAATGGTCGTTGTACAGCTACCAACAATTTTGGGATTTTATATTCTAATGGCAACGCTTCTCAATTTGCCACCAATCGCTATACCGAGTTTATTATGTATAGTATGGATATTGGTACTACTACAATTACAGAAATCGAAGAAGATCAAATTGATTTTTGGGGGTTATAAGCTATCGTATGAAAACAAAAAAATGTCTTACCCATAATTTTAATACTACGAACTACTACAATGAGTCCTTCGGCTACGCTCAGGACTAGAGACTCTTTATTGTATCACAATAAACTCACTTCTACGGTTAAGTTGATGTTCTTCGTCGGTACATTCTACATCATTCTCGCATTTGTTTATTAATGCAGTTTCACCATATCCTCTTCCGGTAACACGAGTTTTGTCTATTTTACCTTTTTCTACGATGTATTTCACGGTGCTTTGTGCTCGTCGTTCACTCAAATACATATTATAATCATCTCCTGCCCTACTATCGGTATGAGAACGAATATCAATCTTTAATTGTGGATATTCTTGTAGTGTAACTATTATCTTTTGTAACTCAACTTCGGCATCAGAACGGATATCAGATTTATTAAGATCAAAATAAATGGTTTGTAATGCTAATAGTTTAGCTAGATCATCTCCTTCTTTTGCTTCTTTATCCTCTAAGCCCCCCTTACTAATCTGTAAAGAAAGTTGATATTCATACTCTAACACATTGTTGGTTGGTAACAAAACCTCGGTAGGTGCATACTCTGATTTAGTGGCTCTTACGATATACTTTGTTTCACATTCTAAATCAAATGTATAGGCCCCTTTATCATCTGTTTTTGCTCGTTGTAATTCGTTATTATTATCATCTAGCAAAATTACATCGGCATCTGATACTATCGCTTTAGAATTTGAATCTGTTACTACACCAGACACATATTGGTTACAACTGGTAATTAATTCTCCGGTTTGCTTAAAGCTGTAGATATCGTCATTTCCTTTTCCCCCGGTACGATTACTGGCAAAATAACCAATCTTAGTATCTTCATTTAATACAAATGTAAAATCATCTGTAGAGCCATTTACAGGCCTTCCTACATTATAAGGAATTGAAAAACCATCTCCTTCTGGTACCGCCACAAATACATCAAGTCCTCCTAAACCAATATGGCCATCACTGGCAAAATAAAGTTTTCCCGAATCACTAATGTAGGGAAAAGTCTCTCTACCTTCGGTATTAATATGGTCTCCTAAGTTTTTGGGTTCACCAAAAGTACCATCATCGCGTACATCAACAACATATAGATCTGAAAGCCCTTTGCTATCTGGCATATCACTTGCGAAATATAATTTTTTACCATCTGCACTTAATGTAGGATGCGCTATAGAATATTCATTGTCGTTAAAAGGTAATTCTTCAATATTTGTCCATACTCCATCATTTAATGTAGCTCTATACAATTTCAACAAAATATTTCCTTCAGAGTTTTTACCTAATCTTCTTTTGGTGTAATTGTTTCTAGTGAAGTATACGGTTTGTCCATCTTTACTGAAAGACGTTGAAGATTCATGAAACTTTGAATTTATTTTCCCTTTTAATTTCTTAGGAGTTTTTAAAATTCCATTAGCTTCTATAATCTCTGAAGAAAATAGATTCAAAAAAGGCATCTCATTCCATTCGTGTACCGTTTTACTCATACCGCTACCTCCTCTGGACGATGCAAAGATCAATTGCCCCTGGTTATTAAAACTAGGTGCATAATCTGAATATTTGGAGTTCGTTGAGAGTTTAAGCAATCTAAATTTACCAGACTGTAATTCTATAAAATTAAGGTAATCGCGTGTATTCACAAAAAATTCTGCTCGTTGATCATCTGCTGATAGTTCATTGAATTTTTCCATCATTTTATCAGCCTCATCATATCGTTTCACATTCTTAAGGGATTGAGAATATCTAAATATATATTCGGGATCTACCTCACTCATATAATTTGTAATCAACTTTTCGTACCACACCACAGCCTGATCAAGCTCTGCATTAAAATAATAAGAATCCCCTAATTTTTTGAATAAATCGGCAGAAGAATATCCACTTTCAGCTACTTTTTGATATATTTTTCGAGCATCAACAAAGGCGAAGCGATTAAAGTTTTCGTCTGCTTTAGCTATTTGTTTTTCTTGAGAAAAGATAGTATTAGATATAAGTATACCTAAAAGGAATAGGGTTGTGTAATTTTTAAAAGCCATAATTGTACTGTTTCTAATCTAAAAACAAAATTTATAAGTTGATTTCCGTGTGAACGGAAGAAAGCATTCATTTTAAATTTCGGGATATAATTCCCTTCAAAAAACATTTCTATTAAAAGAAACGTGGTGTTAACATCCTGTTGTATTTCTTGAAAAGTTCAAACCGTAATAACACTTCATAACTCCCATCATTAAATTGGGTTTGTCCCAATTCTGTAGTCTCTCTATCATACGCAAAACCAATCATCATAGCATCAGATATCTGAAAACCTACCGTAGCACTCACCGCTGCACTCCAGCGATAGGCTGCTCCAACGGTAAAGCGATCATACAGTAAAAAATTAGCCGAAAGATCAACCTGTAACGGAGCTCCAAAAACCAATTTACTTAATACCGCTGGTTTAAACTTTACCTCTGGACTCAAATCAAAAACATGACCGGCAATCAAATAATAATTGATACGCTCTTCAGCCAGAAAACTAACTGCCGTACTATTACTATCTGTGGTGCTCTCATCAAAATGATCGGTCTCTAACAAATTGGGAGCACTTAATCCTAAATAAAAGTGATCTGTATGGTAATACACTCCTACACCAACATTAGGACTAAACTTATTATCAATATTAGCCTCAAACAAAGCATCGTTAGAATTAAATTGTGTCAATTGCTGAAAATCCACATTTAACAAATGACCTCCTGCTTTTAATCCAAAACTTAATCTACCCGAGTCTGAGGTAGGTATGGTATACGAAAAATCGATATCAAAATAGGTTTCATCGGTTGGCCCAATCTCATCGTTAACAATCGAAAGTCCTAAACCGATACGTTCACTATCGCCTATGGGAGTATTTAAGGTTAAAGTCTGGGTACGAGGTGCACCATCTAAACCTACCCATTGACTACGATGAAGCCCCATAATACTCATCACTCCACGACTACCAGCATAGGCCGGATTAACACTTATAGTGTTGTACATGTATTGAGTGTATTGGGCATCTTGTTGGGCGTAATTATTATAAAACACAAAACTCAAGAGGGTTGTAGCAATTAATGTGTATACTTTTTTCATACGCTCTAAATTAATATTTTTAATTTAACCTGTGAGTAAAATTCTCACAAGAACCTAAATTTTATTGTTATCTGTTAATATATAGATATCCTGCTCTGTTTTTAGCTTCTCCCGACTCGAGAATATACTCTAAAACGTAATAATAAGTTCCTGCCGGTAATTCATCAGATTTTTCGACAGTCCCTCTACCTTCCGAAATACCTCTAAAGAAATCATCATCTCTACCATAATTATTAGCTTCAAAGACTTTAACTCCCCAACGATTATATATTTCTAAAGTATTTTCGAGATTCTGAATCCCTTGAATTACAAACACATCATTAATTCCATCTCCGTTAGGTGACATTCCTGTAAATATAGTTATGCCATCTTCACCTTCGGGAACGGTATTATCGTTAGGTTCAAGGTAATCAGGAATTCCATTAGCATCTGTGTCTAATGCATCATCTGGGTTACCATCTCCATTTTGGTCAGGGCTTTCATCTTCTGTTAAGAACCCGTCTCCATCATCATCCGTATCTAAATAATCCGGGATGTTATCACAGTTATTATCAATAGCACAGTCGGTATCTAAAGTATCTCCGGTATTAGGGTTTCCATCACCATCGGGATCTACATCTTCGTACTGCGTATCTACTCCATCTCCATCATCATCGATATCCAAATAATCCGGAATACCATCACCATCGGTATCTTGATTTAAAGGATCATCATCTCCATCATAATCTTCATACACTGTATCGATACCATCACCATCATCATCGGTATCCAGGTAATCATAGATTCCATCCATATCACTATCCTGTGTATCTCCGCTATCCGGATTACTATCGCCATCGGGATTAGGATTTTCATCTGCGGTAAGCACATTATCACCATCATCATCGATATCCTGAAAATCATCAACCCCATCTCCATCGGTATCTTGTACCGCATAGTTTACTACTCCACTATCGGGGTCATCCTGAACTACATCTGGGATACCATCACTACCAAATGGTCCTTCTAATCGTCCATCGCCATCCATATCTAATTGACCATGCCCGGATTCGTATACATCATTAACTCCATCGTCATCACTATCTAAATCCAAGCGATCTATTACACCATCGCCGTCAGTATCCAAATTAGGATCTCCATTTTGTTCTTCTTCATCCGTAATACCATCATTATCATCATCTAAATCAGTGGAGTCTGGTATTCCATCACCATCACTGTCTAAGATTATCGATAACACATTGGTTATTGCTGTACAGACTTCCCCATTTAAAGTACTCGAATCTATTCTTCTAAACCAGGTATCTTCTAATAAAGGAGGACTATCGTAAGTAGTATTCGTTTCACCAGGAATATCGGTAAATGGCCCTGCAGGACCAGTTGTACTACTCTGCCATTGATAGGTAATGGTACCATCGGCAACCGTAGGGGTAACTTCTGTAAAGGCAACTGGATCTTCTGCACTCACAATGATCTGATCAGCGGCTATCACTCCTGCAATAATGTTATTAACAGTTATCGCAATTACATTGGTGGTCGCAGTACATGCTATAGTATTCAATGTACTTGTATCCACTCTTTGGAACCAAGTATCTTGTGTTAAGGCTGGACTATCGTATGTTGAAGCAATAGCAGTAGGAATATCGGTAAATGGTCCTGCAGCTCCTGCGGTACTACTCTGCCATTGGAAGGTTACTGTACCATCGGCAACGGTAGGCGTAGTTTCGGTAAAGGCGATTGGATCCCCTCCTTCACAAATTGTTTCATCGGCAGCAATCACTCCGGCAGTAATGTTGTTTACGGTAACCGCAATAACATTGGTGGTTGCCGTACAAGCTATAGTATTTAAGGTAGAAGTATCTACTCTCTGGAACCAAGTGTCTTGTGTTAAGATTCCACTATCAAAAGTAGACGTTGTGGCTCCTGCAATATCGGTAAATGGTCCTGCAGCTCCTGTAGTACTGCTCTGCCATTGGTAGGTCACTACTCCATCGGCAACGGTAGGCGTAGTTTCGGTAAATGCGATTGGATCTCCTCCCTCACAAATCGTTTCATCGGCAGCAATCACTCCGGCGGTAATGTTATTGACTGTGACAGCCACTACATTGGTCGTTGCCGTACAAGCTATAGTATTTAAGGTAGAAGTATCTATTCTTTGGAACCATGTGTCTTGCGTTAAAACGCCACTATCAAAAGTAGCTGTTGTGGCTCCCGCAATATCCGTAAACGGTCCTGCAGCTCCTGCGGTACTACTCTGCCATTGGAAGGTCACTGTACCATCAGCAACGGTAGGCGTAGTTTCGGTAAAGGCGATTGGATCCCCTCCTTCACAAATTGTTTCATCGGCAGCAATCACTCCGGCAGTAATGTTGTTTACGGTTACAGCCACTGCGTTGGTCGTTGCCGTACATGCTACGGTATTCAATGTAGAGGTATCCACTCTTTGGAACCAAGTATCTTGTGTTAAAACTCCGCTATCAAAGGTAGCTGTTATGGCTCCTGCAATATCAGTAAATGGGCCTGCAGCTCCTGCGGTACTGCTCTGCCATTGGAAGGTTATTACTCCATCAGCTACAGTAGCCGTAGTTTCAGTAAAAGCAATCGGATCTCCTCCTTCACATATCGTTTCATCGGCTGCGATCACTCCTGCAGTAATATTGTTTACGGTTACGGCTATGATATTGGTGGTTGCGGTACATGCTACAGTATTCAACGTAGAAGTATCTACTCTCTGGAACCAAGTGTCTTGTGTTAAGATTCCACTATCAAAAGTAGACGTTGTGGCTCCTGCAATATCGGTAAATGGTCCTGCAGCTCCGGCAGTACTACTCTGCCATTGGAAGGTTACTGTACCATCGGCAACAGTAGCCATAGTTTCGGTAAATGCGATTGGATCTCCTCCCTCACAAATCGTTTCATCGGCAGCAATCACTCCGGCGGTAATGTTATTGACTGTGACAGCCACTACATTGGTGGTTGCGGTACATGCTACAGTATTCAACGTAGAAGTATCTACTCTTTGGAACCAAGTGTCTTGGGTTAAAACTCCGCTATCAAAGGTAGCTGTTATGGCTCCTGCAATATCGGTAAATGGTCCTGCAGCTCCTGCGGTACTACTTTGCCATTGATAAGTAATTACTCCATCAGCTACAGTAGCCGTAGTTTCAACAAAAGCAATCGGATCTCCTCCTTCACAAATCGTTTCATCAGCTGCAATTACTCCGGCGGTAATGTTATTTACCGTTACTGCGATTACATTGGTCGTTGCCGTACATGCTACGGTATTCAATGTAGAGGTATCTACTCGTTGGAACCAGGTATCTTGCGTTAAAACCCCACTGTCAAAGGTAGCTGTTGTAGCTCCACCTATGTCAGTAAATGGGCCTGCAGCTCCTGTGGTACTACTCTGCCATTGGAAGGTCACTGTACCATCAGCAACAGTAGCCGTAGTTTCGGTAAAGGCGATTGGATCCCCTCCTTCACAAATTGTTTCATCAGCTGCAATTACTCCGGCTGTAATATTGTTTACGGTAACCGCAATAACATTGGTGGTTGCCGTACAAGCTATAGTATTTAAGGTAGAAGTATCTACTCTCTGGAACCAAGTGTCTTGTGTTAAGATTCCACTATCAAAAGTAGACGTTGTGGCTCCTGCAATATCGGTAAATGGTCCTGCAGCTCCTGTAGTACTGCTCTGCCATTGGTAGGTCACTACTCCATCGGCAACGGTAGGTGTAGTTTCGGTAAATGCGATTGGATCTCCTCCCTCACAAATCGTTTCATCGGCAGCAATCACTCCGGCGGTAATGTTATTGACTGTGACAGCCACTACATTGGTCGTTGCCGTACAAGCTATAGTATTTAAGGTAGAAGTATCTATTCTTTGGAACCATGTGTCTTGCGTTAAAACGCCACTATCAAAAGTAGCTGTTGTGGCTCCCGCAATATCCGTAAACGGTCCTGCAGCTCCTGCGGTACTACTTTGCCATTGGAAGGTCACTGTACCATCAGCAACGGTAGGCGTAGTTTCGGTAAAGGCGATTGGATCCCCTCCTTCACAAATTGTTTCATCGGCAGCAATCACTCCGGCAGTAATGTTGTTTACGGTTACAGCCACTGCGTTGGTCGTTGCCGTACATGCTACAGTATTCAAGGTAGAAGTATCTACTCTCTGGAACCAGGTATCTTGGGTTAAAACCCCGCTATCAAAGGTAGCTGTTATGGCTCCACCTATGTCAGTAAATGGGCCTGCCGCTCCTGTGGTACTATTCTGCCATTGATAAGTAATTACTCCATCGGCAACTGTTGGGGTTGTCTCCGTAAATGCAATTGGATCCCCTCCTTCACAAATCGTTTCATCTGCGGCAATCACTCCGGCGGTTATATTATTTACCGTAACAGCCACTACATTGGTCGTTGCCGTACAAGCTATACTATTTAAGGTAGAAGTATCTACTCGTTGGAACCAGGTATCTTGCGTTAAGACCGGACTGTTGTATGTTGATAAAGTTTCTCCAACGATATCTGTAAATGGTCCTGCTGCTCCCGCAGTACTACTCTGCCATTGGAAGGTGACTGTACCATCGGCAACCGTAGCCATAGTTTCGGCAAAGGCGATTGGATCCCCTCCTTCACAGATTGTCTCATCTGCAGCAATCACTCCAGCAGTAATGTTATTTACCGTTACTGCGATTACATTGGTCGTTGCAGTACAAGCAATAGTATTTAAAGTACTGGTATCTATTCTCTGGAACCACGTATCTTGGGTTAAAACTCCACTATCAAAAGTAGCCGTTGTAGCTCCGACTATATCTGTAAACGGTCCTGCTGCTCCTGTGGTACTGCTCTGCCATTGGAAGGTGACTGTACCATCAGCTACTGTAGGAGTCGTTTCGGTAAAAGCAATCGGATCACCACCTTCACAAATCGTCTCGTCTGCGGCAATCACTCCGGCTGTAATGTTATTTACCGTTACTGCGATTACATTGGTCGTTGCTGTACATACTACAGTATTCAATGTAGAGGTATCTACTCGTTGGAACCAGGTATCTTGCGTTAAAACGCCACTATCAAAAGTAGCCGTTGTGGCTCCAACAATATCTGTAAACGGTCCCGCAGCTCCTGCGGTACTACTCTGCCATTGGAAGGTTACTGTACCATCAGCAACGGTAGGCGTAGTTTCAGTAAATGCGATTGGATCACCGCCTTCACATATCGTTTCATCTGCTGCAATTACTCCGGCGGTAATATTATTGACTGTGACAGCCACTACATTGGTTTCGACGGCACAAGAGTTTCCGTTCAATGTGTTTGTATCGATTCGCTTAAACCAAGTATCCTGAGTTAATGCAGGGCTATCAAAAGTAGCGGCTGTCGCTCCAACAACATCTGCAAAACCGGCTATTGCACTCGTTGTACTACTTTGCCATTGATGAGTAATCGTTCCTGCATCAATACTAGCAGCTGTAGTTTCGGTAAAAGCGATTGGATCACCCCCATCACAAATGGTTTCATCGGCAGCAATCACACCTGCAATAATCTGGCAATTATCTCTAAAAGAAAGGTCGCTAGCTAAAGGAACTGGCACGGGAGCCGCATCATTATCAAAATCTCCATATACTGTTTGCAAATCAGCAACATTTCCTGTGGTTACCGCATCATTCACATCCCAGGTAACTGTATTATCTATGGTATCAAACAAATCATCTATTCCATCTCCATCGGCATCAGCAAAAACAACAATAGCATTATCTGTATCTCCATTCTCTTCAATATCTAAAATAGTATCCTCATCACTATCGGTATCCAAATAATCTGGTATGGTATCTGCAGGACCATCAGTATTAACAGGATTAAGGCCTGAGCCTCCCCCGTTAGTAGTTAAATATGCATTATTTACTCCATTATTAGCAATATATTCTGCTGGAGTAGTCGCTATCGGAATAATATATCCACCTGTAGTTTGCGCTTCAACATTATCTGGAATACCATCATTATCGGCATCTAAATCAAAATGATTAGCTACTCCATCTGCATCATTATCAAATACGGGGTCTAACGTATCACAAATACCATTGAGATCACCATCTAGACATACCGGTACGGTAGCACTACCGTTATCATCAAAATCTTGATAATTAGGGATACCATCGTTATCAGCATCTGCAGAAGGATCAACTCCTAAGCTATTTTCCACAGTATCTAAAATACCATCGCCATCATCATCGATATCAAGTACGTCACCAACATTATCACCATCTTGATCATTAAAAACTAAATCACAAGCATTAGCAATTCCATCACCATCATTATCTGGACCAACCTCTTGATAATCGGCAGTGGTATTGGTATCGGAATCTGCGGGTGTGGTATATGGTAACGCAGCTGTAACCACTCCGTTGGCATCTACAATTGTAGCAAAACCACCCACCGGATCTACTCCGAATACACCTGTATCTCCTCCGTCGGCATTTGAATTATTATAAGCTTCATTAGCATCACTACATCCATCTGTATCGCTATCTAAGATTAGATAATCCCTAGAACCATCACTGCCCGTATCTGTCGGATTTGGAATTCCATTACTAAGAGGAGTATCTGAAGGAATCCCATTAGTCCCTGTATTATCTGTATTATTATCGTCATCGTCGTGTCGTCCATCGTTATTCGAATCCACTCCACCTGCTTCGACTACATCATAAATCCCGTCATTATCAGCATCTAGATCAAATCTATTTGGCACACCATCACCATCAGAATCACAATCTGCAGAAAAGGTAAGCAGATTACTTCCTGAGGCATTTGGATTAGAAGCATTGTCTACAAGTGACCATTCTATTTGTGTAATCCCAGCAGGTCCCGTTGCAGAAATTCTTATACTACCATTACCCCCTACCTCGGGAGGTAGAACCGTTATATTTTCTAATAGTCGCGTACCTCCGTTATAGGTCATCGCCGAATTTGAAGACACTAATTCTTCTGTATGTTGTGCCCCTGTAAATTGATAATTAGATCGGGATACTCCTCTAAAGTGAAATATAATCTCATACACTGGTTTATTAAATGCCAATACGAAATCAACATTGTTACCCACCGTATTGGCATTATTAGTTCCAGTAGTTATGAATTGGATAGCAGCGCCTGGTGTAGGTGTATGATCAGGAGTGTTATAAGCTCCTGAAGGCCCACCTAGGCTTAGAGCATTGAGATCTCCACCACTTTCGGTAATCGTAAGATCTGCGGTGGCATCTAATGATGTAAAATCAATTCCTGTAATCGTTTCAACGGGGCCAGTAGTTCCCGAAACTATCGCGCTACCAAAATCAACATATTCTCCAAAACATTCTGTAACATCCTGGATCCCATCATTATCATCATCGAGATCTACCGCATCACCAACTCCGTCATTATCTGTATCCAACCCTGTAAAAATTATAGTTACCGAAGATGTGGTAACCGCACAAACCGCAAAAGTATAATCAAAAACATACACTCCATCGATTAATCCAGAACTATCAACTGTACCTGCCGCAGCATTAAAATTAGCACCCGGATCTGTAGATGTATTGTCCCAGGTCCATGTACCACCAGTATCTGGTGATCCTAAAAGGGTTGAAAACAAATCAATAATCCCGGAACTGAGATTAGCACTAATCGTATTATTAAATCCGGTATTAGGTATTGGAATAACCGTAGTTGCAATTCCACTACTAATCGCCTCGCAATTCGTAGTTGTATTTACTACTCTAACGGTCACTGTTTCTCCATTTGACAAAGTGGTAGTCACAAATGTTGTTGTAGTCGACTGAGCCTGTACGCTCACTCCATCTACAAAAAATTCATATTCATCGCCGCCGGTTCCGGTAAAGGTGACACTATCACCAGCACAAATTGAGTTATCGGCATCACTACTAGATAATCCTGGTGTTGGTAAAGCATTCACGGTTGTAACAATTCCTGCACTGGTAGCCTCGCAATTTGTTGTTGTATTCACCACACGAACGGTAACCGTCTCTCCACTGGACAACCCTGTGGTAACATATGTCGCTGTAGTCGATTGTGCCTGGACACTAACAGCATCGACAAAAAATTCATATTCATCTCCGCCAGTTCCTGTAAAGGTCACGCTATCTCCTGCACAAATGATATTATCTGCATCACTACTGCTTAATCCTGGTAGTGGGTTGGCAGGATCACTTAAAACAAAAGGTCCTGCAAGTATATTAGAAGTAAGAGTTGAAATGGTCACTGAAATATTGGTATAACTTCCCGCATTTAAACCAGTAATCGTAAGTAAACTACTTGCATCTGACGAAATTGTTGTACTAACAGGTGCTCCATCCTCAAGATAATCAACAGTGTATGAAGTAGAGGCATCTAAACCACTTAATCGAATAAAGCCTTCTGTACCCAAACATGTAGTAGGGTTTGAAGTAGCATCTAACGCTATGACGGGAGCTGTAACTGCAGGACAATTTGCAGGATTAGCTATATTAGTATAGTCAAACGTACCATTGGTAATTAAGTTGATAGAAGCTTGGTTAGAAACAGAATTCGCCACGCCAGGAGTCCTTCCGGTGGCATCTGATCTTACATAACTTGAAACATCTTCCCAATCACATCCCTGAAATGCAAATGTACTCCCCGCACCTCCTGCTCCGGCATTGAAAGCAGGGTTGCCGTTTATCGGAAACGTAGGAGCAGCAATAGCTGTATCAACATCACCGTAAGCAAAACCATGAAAAAAGGATCCATCGGGTTTTCTAACCTGTGCCACATCTCCTCCACCTCTAAAAGCTGTTCTAGTCCAAGAAGCTGTAGTTGATGTACACGGCAAATAATTAGAATTAGGAGGGGTATTATCAGGTAAATTACTACAACCACTCAAACCAGCATCATTACCGGGGAGAATATACACTCCATCTGGATTAATTAAATCCAAAGGGTCATCGGCGGGTATGTTCGGATCCTTGGCAAATTGGTTGTAAATTACTATTAGTGATCCTGGTGGCACACTATTAAAAGCACTTGTAAACACAATAGATCCCGGTGCAACTCCAGATGTAGTAAATCCTTCAAATTCACCATTATTATCATCAAAAAACCAACCCGTAAGATCTACCGGATCTGTAGGGTTTAATGGATCTCCTACTACCAAAAGCTCCACCCAATCTTCTGAACCTGCGCTACCGTTAGAAGCCTCATTTACTATAATACCAGCTTCCTGACAGAAAACACTTGTAACACTTAACAGCAAAACTGCAAGTAGTATCATTTTTTTTTCTAAAGTGTAATTTATCTTCATATGCTTAATCTTTTGATGTGGTATACTATTTTAACAGAGTGTGTATGCTGGAAAATCCAAACCAATACATTTTTGATATTTAGGATTCGATTTAATTTTTTGTACAAAACAAGTCACCAAAATCAATGACTTAGCAATATGTTTTACCCGAGTAAGGCTACTATAAATAGTATGAAGGTTCTTTAAAGAAGGGGTATTGCAACGTGCAGAAATGGCACAATACTTTTTTAGGAGTACACTTTTAAGAAGTAACTTTTTTGATCTAGTCCAAAGAGAGGTTTCTATATAGAATGTATATAGCGTACGTACAATAAGCATAAACGATAAAAACATCGTTATACTTTTACTAAGAGAAATATATGTAATTTCACTCATGAGCGATATCCCTGTTGATAATGTTAGATAAATACATTACCAATCGGAATATCTAAAGGGGTGTAGATATGACAACTCATAATGACGATTATATGTTTACTCAACAGTAATCAATAAAGACACTTACAACACGCCAAGGGGTATACGTGCATGGGGTATATGCGTAAGGGGGTATGCAGAAATTAAAGTGTAATTTTTTTTATAGGCTACTGTTTTAAATTCGGTTTACTTTGTGCTTTTATTGGCATTGTAAATTTAAATATTTTTTTTACAATTACAAGGCTAACTAGCATTAAATTACGGGGTTCCGTAAGAAAAAATATGGTTTACCACAATAAAAAAGAGGTTATCGCGTTGATAACCTCTTTTCTTTACTATTGTATGTATCTTACATCTATTATATAAACCCTCTTTTACGTGCTTCTTCTAGCAATTGCTGATCATCTGCTTTGGCGATAGAGAACATTTCTTTAATCTGATTCTTTCTCTTCTCGATTGCGCTTAACGAAAGACTAACATAATTAGGAAGGTTTTTTGTTTTAACCCCTCTCGAAAGGTGATATAAAATCTTTAAGTTTTTCTCATCTAAAGAAAATTTATTGGTCATCATTTTTCTGAAATGATCATTAACCGTTGCACTATAATATGCTTTACCTTTTACTATATTATTAAACGCTAATAATAATTCGCTAGACGTTAGATCACTTTTTATAAGGAATCCGGTTGGATTAATATTTTTAAGAATATTATGAATTCTATGATCTTCTCTGTGCATTGTTAAAATGATGATCTTTGCCTTAGGAAGCAATTCTTTTGCATGTTTTGCCAAATCCTCGCCAGAAGTTATGGTACCATCTGATGATGGAGGTAACTTTATATCTACAAAAAGCATATCATAGGGAGTAGACTGAGAAGATTTATGAATCTTTTCGTATGCATCATCACAATTAGATGCAATATCAATCTTGATTTGATATTCTTTTTGGTTTTCTCCTAATAAGGTATTCTTATACCCCTCGATGATCATAGGATGATCATCAATCATAAGAACTTTTAGCTTTTTCTTCATTTCAAAAATTTGTTGTTTTAGTTCTAAAATAGAATGTCACAATATGTAAACTTTATTAGAAGATAAATATTATGATTACTTTTTAGAATGATACATTTAGTTAGTTTACGTCGGCACACTAACAGAAACTACAGTGCCCGAATCTTTATTACTTAAAAATTGAACTACACCACTCATCTGACTAACTCTAGATGTAATATTCTTTAAACCAATTCCTTTTTTAACCTTAGTGCTTTTAAATCCTATTCCATCATCCAAGATAGTAAGATTTATTTTATCTTCTATAAAATCGAAATTAATTTTTATACTTTTTGCATCTGCATGTTTAAAAATATTCTGTAAAGATTCTTGTAGAATTCTAAATAAGTTTACCTTTTTCTGATCATCGATATGCTCCCAATCGATATTTTCATCATTACTAAACTCAAAATTTATTTCATTAACATCGCATAAATCACTAATCAGGCTTTCTACTGCATCGATATACGCCACATCAGAGGGTAACGATTCTGTACCCAGATCATGAGAGATTAATCGTATTTCTTTTTCTATAGACTTAAGCTCTTCTATATATTTATTTCTAGCCTCGGTAAAACCATCATTGGCTCGTTGGTTAATCCCATCAAGACTTAATCGCACCCCAAACAGTCTACCTAGTACCCCATCATGCAATTCTTCAGACATGCGTTGTTGTTCTAATTGGCGGCCTTCTTCTAATTTGATTTGTTGATTTAGTAGTAATCGATAAATCTCTTGATTGGCTTCTTGCTGGGTTTGGGCAAACATTAACTCTTTATTGCTTTGTTGCTGTCTAAAGATGATATATCCTAATAAAAATAAGGCGGTTAATCCCAATATGGCGATAATTAGGATTTCATTTTCTCGACTGATCTGGAGGTTCTTTTGTGTAATTTGGTCAGTTTCAAAACGGATACGCGCAAATTTATCTCTACTCATTCTTTCTTGATTCTGAATACTATCATTAAGTCTAATGTGAGCTCTAGCATATTTCAATGCATCATTACTATTAAATGAAAGCTCTGATAACATATCATAAGATTTAAGAAGATCCTCATGTTGTTTAAGCTCTGAAGCAATATTTCCAGATTTTTCAGCATTCTCAATCGCTAAACTATCATCACCAATGGACTTATAATATTCCGCCAAATGCAAGTAATTTGCTATTGCCCCTCCTTTATCATTAATGCTATCTCGAATTTTTAAAGCTTTATAAAAAAGATCCGGAATATTAGCAGTGTCATTAGATAAAAAATTCACATATCCTAAATTATCTAACAGACGTGCATAACGTCTAGGGTTATTAGCTAAAAAAGATTTATAGGACAATGCCTTATTATAATATTCTTTTGCTTTATCATACTTATTTTGGGATTTATAGACTGTCCCTATGTTATTGTAAGATATAGTTCTTTGCAATATTTCCCGTTCAGTACCTTCATCAAACTCAATTGCTTTTAATTGATATTCTAATGCTTCATCATATCGGTCCATATATTTAGCTAATGTCCCTAAGTTGGTATAACATATTGAAAGATACCTATAGTCTTCTGATAAATTAAACTTCTCAATTGCACTAATTGTTGCTCTTTCACTTTCGCTATAGTTTTTGCTTTTTTGAAGAATTTTAGCAATATCAATCAATACCTTTCCATGGTCATACGCTATTTTCTTAACATCTAATTCATCTCCCTTTAATTTTGAATAAATTTTATCAGCTTCATAAAAGTTTTCATAAGCAGCATCCGACTTTATTGGTCGATAATAAATTCCCAAATAACCATATGATTTAGCAATGTTTATAGAATCATTTATCTTAATTGAAAGCTTTAAAGCTTTTTCATTCATATTCCTGTAACTTTCATAATCCGCTAAGGAATAATAAACAAATGATATTTCATGTATTTTCTGTACTTTAAAGCTATTATCTTGCAGAGTTGAATAAATACCATAAGCCTTATCCAACAAATCTCTTCTATCCTTTATTATTTTTTTTTCATCCTTTGCATCTTCTATATAAGATTGCACCAAATTAGATTTTAATTTTTCCTCTTCTACATGTTTTTCAGAATTAGTACAACCAATTGTAAGAAAAAAAAATAGACTTAAATATATAATCAAAAACCTAAACATCCTTTTGAATAATTTTATTTTAAAATTAATTAAAATGTAAATAACAAAAAAAGTCTTAATAAAGTTTTATTAAGACTTTTCATATTTTTTCAGTATTATATAAATAGGAAGGTAATCTCTTAAAGTTATCCTGGTTGAACATCCTGTATATCATCTTCAGTAGAAAATTCATCATTTACTTCAATTCCTATTTGATCATCAACACTATCTGTTTCACAAGCTAGAAACATAGTACTTACGGATAATATAGCGAATATAATTTTTATAGTTTTCATAATATATATTTAGTTTGAATATTTTAACTTTAACCTTTAAATGAGCAATGATCAATATTATTGTTTTTTGATTCTATTTATCTGGAGCTACTTCCTGAGAATCATCTTCACTTCCTAGTTTTTCTAAATTTTCAATCCCAACTTCATCATTTACAGCATCTGCTTCACAAGCGATAAAAAATGTACTTAAAAATAGTATAGCGAATAATGTTTTAATAGTTTTCATAATTATCAATTTTTTAGTTTTTAATTTAAAGACCAAGTCTTTATGGGGTAAATTAATTTTTTAAATTTTACTTTGGGGTTTTTCGCTGCGCAAGCAAATTTTTTAGCATACTTACCAAATATCTCGGTTTGTATCTCTAATTGTACACTACAAATGTATGCTTAAACCTCGCGCGCGCCCAATAAATTAAGGTCTGTTTAGTAGATAGACACCTAATAGAGGTAAATAGACCTAGTACACGAGTACTTAGATGGATTTTAAAAAATGTCGTAAGATCATGAAAGAAAAAACTTACAATTTATAATTACTATACCAATTAAAGCTTATAACAAAAAAACCGATAACTAGGGTTAGCTATCGGTTAATGTTTTACTAAAAGTTTATTAAATCAAATATTGATTAAACTATTCTTAGCTAAATTATCTTTAATTTCTTCAACATTGTTTTTATATGATTTCGAAAACGGTATCATATCATTCGTGTTTTTTATCGCACATTTTGCTTTACCAAAATGTATTCTAGACACATAGCGCGTATTAATGATATAGCTATTATGGATTCGTACAAAATGATCGGGTAATAAATCCTGAAAATGCTTTAAGGTTTTAAACGCCTCTACCGTATTTCCGTTACTCATAATAAAGTCGGTGGTATTATTATCTGCTTTAAGATAGAGTATCTCGTCTACATCTACAAATCTATAATCCCCGTATGATTTAAAGCATAATGTATTATCTTCGACCAGATCAAAATCTTTCTCAAACCTCATTAACGTTCTCATTACCTGATTTTTATTAAACGGTTTTAGAATATAATCCATGACCCTGTTACGTATTCCTTCGATAGCATAATCAGACGTTTTTGTAATCACAATAAACTCTGGTAACTGTGACATGTACTTACCTAGTTCTGTCATTAATGAGTATTGTGTTTTACTGCAATGTATACCCGGAACCTCTGGCTCCAAAAAAACTAATCGGGGCTTTCTCTCTAAAATTAAATCCAATGCATCTTGCTCATCTTTAGCTATTCCGGTACAGATATAATCGGTCTGTTCTTCTAAAGCTAGTTGGATAGAATTTGTAATCTTTTGATCATTATCAATAATTACATAAGGATATTTCATAGGGTTGGCTATTAAAAAATTAGTGTTGGTTAGTATACGTTGTATTATTCTACTTACAAGATAGGCTATTTATCATTTTTACAGATACGGTATAACCGTAAAATAAATACGGAAATAATTCTGTATCAGTTCTTTACAGCAAGTCAATAATCGATAATTATAACCATTTTGTCGATTGATAATTCTGGAATACTAAACGGGCAAAACTAATTAACAGTATGTGGCATCCTAAAAAATTGCATAATTTTTACCATAAATACACGATCCGCACTTAAAAACCTCAAAAATCTACGGGATTACTATACATAATACTCAACTATTTTAGATAGCTTTACTTCTGAACACCTAATATTATTCGTTGTGTATTTTGTTTTTTTAGTTTAAAAAAGCTATTCTCGATATAATTTTTCTTCGTTTCACTGTGAAAAATCACTCGAATTGACGCTTTTTTGATTTACAACTTTTAGAATGCACAACAGGGTATATATACAATTCAACTATTTTAGATAGCTTTACTTCTACATATGTAATATTAATTTTATGAAAAATATTGTTGTACTTACTGGAGCCGGAATTAGTGCAGAGAGTGGAATAAATACCTTTAGAGATGCTAATGGTCTTTGGGAAGGCCATGATGTTATGGAAGTCGCTTCTCCTATAGGATGGAAAAACAATCCAGAATTAGTGTTAGATTTTTATAACAAAAGACGTAGTCAATTACATACTGTAACCCCCAATAAGGGTCACTTTTCTCTTGTAGAATTAGAACAACACTATAATGTAACCATTATAACACAAAATGTAGACGATCTACATGAAAGAGCGGGTAGCACCTCTATTATTCATCTGCATGGTGAACTTCTGAAAGTACGAAGTCAGTTTGACGAGCGTCTCATCCTAGATTGGAAAAAGGATTTATACCTTGGGGATTTTTGTGAACACAATTCTCAATTACGCCCTCATATTGTGTGGTTTGGCGAACAAGTACCTATGATGGATACTGCCATTACGGTTACAGAAAAAGCAGATGTGTTGATTATTATTGGCACCTCTATGCAAGTATATCCGGCAGCTGGGTTACTAGAATACGCCCCACATCATACGCCAGTATATTTTATCGACCCTAATCCGGCAATTTCTCCTAAAGCAAATCTTACCATCGTTTCAGAAAAGGCCACAACGGGTGTTCCTAAAGTGGTGGATGAATTGATGAGGTAATTGCTTTTTTAAAGAGATCTGAAAAAAACTTAATATCGTTCGTAATGATAACAAATACCCCTCATCCTAACCTTCTCCCCTGGGAGAAGGAACATTTAAGATATGTAAATAACAATTTGCAATTTGCTTAAGACAGTTATAATTTCGACACAATTCTTAGGCTTTATAATCAATTCAAAATATAAACGTTAGAGTATTAACAAATACACTCCTTTGCCGAATTGCTTTTATTTAATGCTATCGACCTTTACACTATCTACTACAATGGTGTCTGATTCTTTTACAAGTAATGAATCTACAGGCTTTTCTTTAGCTCTGGTCCTGGCCTCTTTTGCCCAATTGATTAGTTTCTCTCTATCCTCACTGGATAATTCTCCGTGAATCCAGGTGTATTCTTTTAATGGCATTTTCTTCATTTTTACTTCTTCAATAAATTCTTCAAACTTATGGTCTTTTTCTTCGTCGGTATATAATTCCCATTTAGAAATATTGAAATGTTCCTTTCCTTCTTCGATATGATACGCCATCCAATGAGAAATCGGACTTATCTCTGTATGCAAAGGATACCTCGTAGTATTAGTATGGCAATCATAACAATTGTTTTCTAAGATAGTTTTTACTTCAGAAGAAACTAGTGTTGCTTCTTCAAAAGCGGTAATACTATCATAACTACCTTCGTTTTTTTCTGGTCGTAAAAATTGTGAAATTACTAAGACTAGTAATAACACAATAAAGAAGTTTTTAATTTTTGTAAGCATTGTGTGGTTGATTTAGTACGATAAAAATCAAAACTGATAATTATCTGTTACAGAACAGATAACGATATTAAGACCTAATTATTATTATTGTTATTTTTGAAATCATAACCATAGTAGGCAGTATGATTATATTAGAAGAGATATTAGACACCGTTAATCACTCCCGAGAAAGGCGGAATAGTTTTGCTAATTTGATCCTTGACAACCCAGAGGTACTACCAGATCTTCTTACTATTTGCGCAAGAGTTGATGACGAAATTTCTTGCAGAGCCTCATGGGGTCTTGAGTTTTTATGCAAAAACAACCTGGAGGCAATTTTACCGTTTCTTGATCAACTTATACCCTTGGTTCCCAATGTTTATCAACATCCGGCAGTACGACCTATGGCAAAAATATTTGAATACCTTATTACTTCGTATTATCAAAAAAAATCTCCCAAAGTAAGAGAGTATTTAACACCGCAGCACAGACAAACGATAACCGAGATCTGTTTTGATTGGTTAATCACAGATCAAAAAGTTGCGGCTAAAGCCTACTCGATGACCTCTCTGTATCTACTTGGAACAGAATTCGACTGGGTACATCCAGAACTCAAGATCACACTCGAAAATAATTATAGCTCTGGAAGCGCCGCTTATAAAGCGCGATCTAGAATGATACTAAAGAAGTTGAAATAGGTATCGATTTATGGTTTTAAAAATCGTAAATCATAAATCATAAATCGAAACTTATATCCTATCTTTGCAGCTTTCAAAAAACACAACATTATGTCCATATTTCCTTTGCAAGCTATCTCTCCTATAGATGGCCGATATGCTTCAAAAACCAAATCTCTTAGTATCTATTTTAGCGAAGAAGCCTTAATAAAGTATCGTGTTCTTGTAGAAATTGAATATTTCATTGCGCTATGCGAATTGCCTTTACCGCAATTACAAGAAATCGATTCTTCTTTGTTTATCAAACTTAGAGAGATTTATACTACATTCTCGAGTGAGGATGCATTGGCAATTAAGGAAATTGAAAAAGTAACCAACCATGATGTCAAAGCGGTAGAATATTTTATCAAAGAAAAATTTGATCAACTGGGGCTTCAAGCGTACAAAGAATTTATACACTTTGGATTAACGTCTCAGGATATAAACAACACCGCAATACCATTAAGCATCAAAGAAGCCATTGGTGATGTATACATACCTCAATATTTAGAACTAAAAGATAAATTAAAATCTTTGGCTAGTGAGTGGTCAGAAATACCAATGTTGGCCCGTACTCATGGTCAACCTGCCTCTCCTACCCGACTCGGTAAAGAATTGCAAGTATATGTTACCCGATTAGAAGCACAGTTTGATTTGTTAAATGACATTCCCAGTGCTGCAAAATTTGGAGGAGCCACGGGTAATTATAATGCCCATAAAGTAGCGTATCCAACTATTGACTGGAAAGCTTTTGGAACTCGTTTTGTTCAGGAAAGACTAGGGTTACATCATTCATTCCCGACCACACAAATTGAGCATTATGACCATATGGCGGCTTTATTTGATGGATTGAAGCGTATTAATACCATTATATTAGATCTTGATCGAGATATCTGGACCTATGTATCTATGGATTACTTTAAACAAAAAATTAAAAAAGGAGAAGTAGGCTCGTCTGCCATGCCACATAAGGTAAACCCAATAGATTTTGAAAATAGTGAGGGTAATTTAGGAATAGCAAATGCTATATTTGAACATCTTTCGGCAAAACTACCAGTTAGTCGTTTACAACGAGATCTTACCGATAGTACCGTACTTAGAAATGTTGGTGTACCGTTTGGACATACATTAATTGCTTTTCAGGCCACTTTGAAAGGGTTAAACAAACTCTTATTAAATGAAGAAAAGTTTGCTAAAGACTTAGAAAATAATTGGGCGGTAGTGGCTGAAGCTATTCAGACCATTCTAAGAAGAGAAGGATATCCCAATCCTTATGAAGCTCTAAAAGGATTGACCAGAACCAATGAAACTATAAATCAGAATTCTATTGCCAAGTTTATTGAAACTTTAGAAATTTCTGAGGCTATAAAATCTGAGCTTAAACAAATCACTCCTGCTAATTATACAGGGATATAAAAGCTTTCTATACTAACTAAAAAGCCCTGATGTCAAAAACATCAGGGCTTTTATAGTTAATCTATTAATAGTGATTAGTTAATTTGTATAGTTCGAGCAATATCCTCAAAGGCTTTTAGATCTATTTTACCTTTCTCAACAGATTGCATTAATTTAATCATCTTTTCTGGTCTCATATTGTCTCCTAAAACACGCACTAATGCTAATCCTCTCTCTTGATGAGTAGCAAAAACAATAACTTCATCGATATCATCTTCTTCTCCCTGATATTTTAATACTGCTTTTGCTCCGTTTGATCCAAATCGTAGCAAAGTTTCGTATCGATCAGAATTAAGAATCTTTGCGATTGCAGAGCTCTCTTTATCAAATTTAGCTTTGGTTTCATCATTAAGTGGCAATGCCAAAAAATTCACCTTTTTGATACTTTCTAGTGCCTCTACCTCTTCCGTATTAAGCTCCATCGTTTTTTTGTCTAAAAGACTAGACGGAACATCTACCGCAATAAAGTCTACATCCTCTTGGTGATCCACAAAATATTTTTGTAGTGACGGTTCATTATTACAACTCGCAAAAAGCAATACTCCTGCTAAGCCTAAGATTCTAAATACATTTTTCATTTTTTGATTGTTTTTGATTGATATTTTATTAAACCAGGCTTCTTAGAATTTAGATTCTAAGAAGCCTGGTTATACTAGGTAAGACTGTTAATTACCTTTTTTTACATTCTTTAATTCCTTCCCACCCGGGATGTTAAGATCTTTTGCAAGTTTAGACACTTGTTTTAGGTCTATATTACCTGTAATCGTTAATATTACCGTTTCAGGACCATCTTTGCTTTCATTTCCTTCGAGATACATAAACAACTCCCTTACATGATCCTCATCACTTCCTGGCTTGATGTAGAATTTAATATTTTCTCCATCATCACTTTTAATACGCATTAACTCATCTAAAGAAGAACTTTTGAGATAATTACTTACATCGCTACGCATTTTGTTACTCACTTCTTTGTTTTCGGTAACAAAGACTTTGATGTTGTTAATATTCTCTACCAGATCAAGATATTGTTGTGTTTCTTCATCTTGGCTCTCAAGATCAATCTTGCTTAAAAGCTTAAACATTTTACTGGTCATTACCATAGAGGTAACATCTTTCATGTTCTCATATTTATCAAAATAACTTTGTGCATTTGACACATATGGTATAACAGCTAGTATTAAGACTATTGCTAACTTTTTCATAATTTAAATTTTAGGTTGTACTAAAAAAGTACTCATCATTTTTTTTACTTTATAAACTTATTTTTAGTGTTTTCAAATTTGTTCAGGTACACTAACTCCTGTTTACCCTCATTCATATATTGAGAAACCAAATTGAGGATTTTTTTGGTTTCCTGTAATGCTATTTCTGGATCTTCAAAAGTATCAATAGGTTCAGATGGCGTAGTTTTTGTTAAAAATATCCCCGCAATCAAAGCTACAGATGCTGCAATACCAACCCATGTATATGTACGTGTTCTGCCGGTATTTAATTTTAAATCCTTAGTAGCAGTTATGGTGCTCTCTTCAGAAAAGTACTGAAACATATCTTTGTATCTCTCTAGATGCGACGGCACAGTTTCTCTGGTAAAATAAACCTTTAATTCTTTTTCTTCAGAAATGGTCGTTTCGCCTTCGAAATACTTTTCAAGTAATTTTTCTATGTTAGACAACTCCATAATTATGCTTTTTTATTAATTCTTCTCTAATTTTTTTTCTTCCTCTTGATAATGCTACTCTAACCGCAGTTTCGTTAATCTTTAACATCTTTGCAATCTCTGCATTATCATATTGTTCTATATCTCTAAGCTGGATAATCATTCGTTGTTGTTCTGGCAGATCATTCATTATCCTACCTACCCAGTCCAGACTATCCTTTGCTTCTAATTCTCGTTGTAATGAAGGTCGCTCGTCTTTATAATTACTATGAACAATTTTAAGGTTTGCCGTTTCTTTTGCCTTTAGCTTATCAAAACAGTAATTCTTAGTCATTGTCATTGCAAAAGCTTCTACATTTTTATACTCAGCCATTTTACCTTTATTCCTCCAAAGCTTAAGTAACACTTCTTGTGTAGCATCTTCTGCCTCTTCATTACTCACTAGTAAACGCTTGGCTAATCTAAAAAGTTTATCCTTAAATCCATTAGTAAGCGTTATAAATGCTCTTTCTTTCATTTTTGATTGGTTGTTTATAAAACCCTACTTGCCTCCTAAAAGGTTTGTTAGCTTTATATAAGGGAGACGACTACCTATGTAATTTGTTACAATCTTTTTTAAAATTATAATAAATAGTTACATTTAACGCCTAAACAAAAAAAGATACTATGAAATATTTGAAGCATTTTGTGCTATTGCTTCTATTGGGAAGCCTGTTTGTTGGATGTTTTGATGACAATGATGATGTTCCTCAGGTTACTGGTACAATTGAAATAAATGATTTTATCTATAAAGGAATGAGAACCTGGTACCTTTATAAAAGCGATGTTCCTGATCTTCAGGATAATCGATTTTCTTCGGATGCCCAATATAACGAGTACTTAAGAGGGTTTTCTTCTCCCGAAACTATTTTTGAAGCCTTAAAGTCTAATATCGATGAATTTAGTTTTTTGGTAGATGACTATGTAGCTTTAGAACAAGCTTTTGACGGTATTACAAGAAATAATGGGATGGAATTTGGTTTGAAACGTTATCCAGATAATCCTTCTAATGTATTTGGGTATGTACGTTACGTGCTTCCGGGGACCGATGCTGAAGCTAAAGGAATAAAGCGGGGAGATATTTTTAATACTATAGATGACACTCAGATAACCGATAGTAACTTTACAACATTACTAAATCCAGACACTTATACTATTGGCTTAGCTACATTTGATGGCACTAATGTTACTCCAACCGGAACATCTGTAACTCTAAACAAAGTGCAGTATACCGAAAATCCAATTTTTATTAATAAAACTCTGGATGTAGGTGGTAATCTTGTTGGGTATCTTATGTACAATGCCTTTACAGGAGATTTTGACACACAGCTAAACGCAGCTTTTGCAAAACTTAAATCGGATAATGTTACCGAACTGGTCTTAGATTTAAGGTATAATGGAGGTGGTGATGTAGAAACTGCCAAGGATTTATCGAGTATGATTACCGGGCAATTTAATGAAAAGGTGTTTACTACAGAGGAATGGAATGATGAGTTTCAGCAAGAATTTTTAGAAAATGACCCGGGTAGACTTATTAATCTGTTTGATAATGAGATCAGAGGCGGTGAAGCAATCAACAGCTTAAATCTGTTAAGACTACACATCCTAACCACCACAAGTTCTGCTTCTGCCAGCGAACTAGTGATTAATGGCCTGGATCCTTATATAAATGTTGTACAAGTTGGTGATACGACCAGAGGTAAATTTCAAGCATCAATTACAGTATATGATTCTGACAACTTTCGTAGACAAGGAGCCAATACAGGACATACTTACGCTATGCAACCCTTAGTTCTTAAATCTATAAATTCTGCCGGTTTTACAGACTACTTTGATGGCTTCACACCTGAGGTGGCTTTAGAAGAAGACTATACCAATCTTGGAATACTAGGAGACGAAAATGAGCCTTTACTAAAAGCTGCTTTGGATAACATTACAGGAGCCGTTAGAGGTAAACAAAAATCTGATGTAATACACATAGATGATATAGGAAATAGTAATATACTTAATCGAGATTATGAGATTATGTATCGTCGACAACAATAATCAAGATATAGAGACAAAAAAATTAAGTAAACTACCTAGGGGCAAGCCCGCAAGGCATCGGTTGGAAAATAATTTTGATTCCGAGGCAAGCCTCGGAACATTTAAATCTCGATTATCGAGTAAAAAACTCCTAAACGAAAAGTTTAGGAGTTTTTTATATATACTAATATTGGCGTTAAAAATCTAAATTAAATCCGATTCTTGCATTTCTTCCTTTGGTACTAAATCCAAAAATCTCCTGATACTCTTCATTAGTAATGTTATTCAGCGCGGCATAAATACTAAAGTTTTTTAATACTTTATGGCTAATGTAAAAATCTAATACTCCATAGTCATCTAGAGTAACCCTGGCTGGTTCAAAAGTAACCGGGTCGGCATTAGCAAAATCATTATCTGCACGTTCTGTATTAAATTGATAACTTAAAGAAGTGTACGTCTTTTCTCCTAATTGATATCCTACACTGGCATTAATCATATGCTCAGGAATTCTAATATTATCCTCCAATTTTTCAATATTGGTGTACGTATAATTACCATTAAACGATAATTTATCTTCTAAAACTTTTGCCGATAGCTCTACCTCTATCCCATCTACCTCTATATCATTTACTGAATTCAAATTCACAAATGTATTAGGATCAAACGTGATAAAATTTTCTGAGTTTCTATTAAAATAAACAACACTAACTGTAGCCCTCTTTTCATGAGATAATTCAACCCCAGCTTCTATAGTAGTACTTTCTTCAGGTTCTAAATCTGGATTTCCAGAAAAAAATGCAGTATCAAATAATTGAAATAATGATGGCGTGATATACGCTGTACTATACGATGCTAGCCCCTTAAGGTAATTATCTCCAAATGTATATGTATATGAAGGATTCAGGTTATATACCATTTGATTTCCGTAGGCACTATGTATATTTAATCTAGCGCCGGCATTAACATTTAAACCAAAATCAGAAGTATATACCACATTAACATAAGGATCTATAATATCAAATTCTGCATCTTCATCACTAATGGTCTCTTCTAGATCGGTATTTCCAAATGGGATACTTAATAGATTAAAATCACTATATGAACCGTTTGCTCCTATAACTGTATAGAATGTATTATCAAAAGTATACTTATTGTAAGCATCAAATGTAAATACATCACCTTGGTATTTTGAAGGAAAGCTAGATCCGGTAAGATCTCTTTCTAAAGAAGCATAACTATTGGTTGCCGTAAAACTACCGTTTGGATATTTTACTTCCCAAAAAGACCCTGCTCTTAACTGCTGACTAACAATTCTATTATCACCGTCTACTCCCGCACCGGTATCAAAATCACTCTTATACTCATCTAGATTTCCGAAAAAATGAAACCTAAAATTGTTATTCCATTTATATCCAAGTTTGGCATATGCATTATACTTCGAAAATGGGTCACTCTCTGCTCCTTCTGCTTCTGCAGCCGATAATCCATCAGTAAATTGATTTCCAAAACTTGCTAGGTAACTTACTTTCCCTAAAGTTCCATTAATAGAGGCTAGGTTAACAAAATCATTAATATCATAATCTTGATCTTCTTGAGATTGATTCGTTCCTATACTAGACTGAAAATTTGCAGCAACTTTATCTTTACTCTCAGACTTAGTCGTAATATTAATCACTGCAGCCGCAGCTCCAGAACCATATAAGGTACTTGATGCTCCTTTAAGGATTTCAATTTCTTGAATTTGATTAACCGATAATAATCGTAAATCAAAATCTCCTGCCGATGTTGAAGGATCACTCACCGTTACGCCATCTACTCTAATCACGACTTGGCGATTTCGTCCTCCACGAACATAAACTCCAAGATTTTGCCCCGGTGCACTGCCGTTTCCATTAATAAATACCCCTGCAGTTTTGGTAAGCACAGTAGCCACAGATTGTCCTTGACTACGCTCTAATTCTTCAGAGGTAATCTTAGTGATTACCTTACCGATTTGTTCTCGTTTTAAACCAAATTTAGAAGAAGAAACAAATACCTCTTCTAATTCGTTTACATTTACATTCTCTTCAGACGCGACTTCTTGCCCAATGACATAAGAAGATCCCAGCATTAAAAATGCAGCCCCAAAAAATACTTTTTTGTTCATTACTTAAATACTTAATTATTACAATTACCGGAAAAAAGTATGTAGTTTACCCATACCCAAACTATTATCCCGAAAGTTTGACTTATCATTGAATAAAGGCAGGTCTCCTGGCTTGCGTCTTGTTGTTTACCTTCCCACCTATCTCGGCAGTGGTTTCAAAAGAAGTAACAACAAACATCCCAAATCGGGACAAAGCATACAGTTGCGGGAACAGCTCAGGAATACTGATTACGATATTTAGAGTAGAGTTACGATTAAAAAATCGTAATTCGTACTTCTTCCTTCGTACTTCATTTCACCTGATTCCCTTTTAATCTTCTACCCTTATGAAAAGGATATCAGAACCAAAATTCTGCGCGAATGTATTATATTTTAAGGAAATTGAGATTACTTTAACAAATAAATAATGTATTCGATTAACTTTACCCTCTTAAAAACCAATATTGATGTTGTATTACATTACAGGAGGAGAACGCTCTGGCAAAAGTAGCTATGCACAAAACCTTGCATTGCAGCTCTCTAACAATCCATTCTATCTCGCTACATCACGAATATGGGATGATAATCACCGTAAGCGCATAGATCGGCATATTGCAGATCGCGATCAACGATGGACATCTATAGAAGAAGAAAAGGAGCTTTCTAAAGTAATCCAAAATAAAAGTGTTGTGGTGATTGACTGTGTTACGCTATGGCTAACAAATTTCTTTGTGGATACAAAAAATGATATAGAATTATCGTTATCCCAAGCCAAAGATGAGTTTGATAAACTTTTGACTATAGATGCTACCCTTATTATCATCTCTAACGAAATCGGAATGGGAGTGCATGCTGCCACAGAAGTAGGTAGAAAATTTACCGAATTACAAGGTTGGATGAATCAACATATAGCCAAACATGCAGATAAAGCCATATTAATGGTCTCTGGTATTCCTGTAGACATTAAAAATTCTAAATAACTGAAACCTTATATGGATTTTAATATTGAATATGTTTCAAACAAGAGCTTAGAAAAGGCCCTTCAATCTAAAATTAATAATAAAACAAAACCTATTGGGGCCCTGGGAACACTAGAAGAGATTGCATTGCAAATAGGGATGATTCAAAATACAGATCAACCCCATCTCACTAACCCCACAATTATTGTATTTGCGGGGGACCATGGTATTGCAAAAAAAGGCGAAGTAAATCCGTATCCACAAGAAGTTACTGCGCAAATGGTATATAATTTTCTTAATGAAGGGGCGGCCATTAATGTTTTTTGCAAACAAAATAATATTGATCTTAAAATCGTGGATGCCGGAGTCAATCATAATTTTAATGGAGTACCTGGGTTAATTGATGCAAAAATTGGTTTTGGAACCAAAAATTATCAAGAAAGACCCGCTATGAACGTAGAACAATGTAGCCAAGCCATAAAAAAAGGAGCCGATATAGTTACTGAAACGTATAACGATGGTTGCAATATCATAGGTTTTGGCGAGATGGGAATCGGTAATACATCTTCTGCATCATTATTAATGTCCTTTTATACAAGACTACCTGTTGAAGAATGCGTTGGTTCGGGTACAGGGCTTGATGCCGAAGCGATTAAAATAAAACAGAAAATCCTGGCTGATGCCTATGGTAAATATACTCCTTCTACCGATACAGATATTTTGATGTATTATGGTGGTTTTGAGATCGCTATGATCGTAGGAGCTATTTTTAGAGCAGCAGAGCTTAAAATGACGATCATTATAGATGGTTTTATAGTAACTGCAGCATTACTAGCAGCTCATTATATATACCCAGAAGTTCTACACTATTGTATATTTGCGCATACCTCTGGGGAGCAAGGTCATCAAAAAATGCTTGATTTTCTGAATAAAAAACCACTCATTAACCTTGGCATGAGGTTGGGAGAAGGTACTGGGGCCGCCATAGCCTATCCTATTGTAAAATCCGCAGTCGCTTTCTTAAACAACATGGCTAGTTTTGAAAGTGCTGGGGTCTCTAGTAATGAATAATTTAATAAAAATTTCTGTCTTTATGGAAATGATTAACCAAGTTTAGCTCAATGAAAAAAGAGATCCATATTTTCTTCACCGCTTTAATGTTTTTTACCCGAATCCCTTGCCCCAAATGGGTGAATCATGATCCTGAATATTTAAAGCTTAGTTCAAAATATTTTCCTTTAGTTGGAATCATCGTTGGCGGTATTGGTGCTTTGGTTTTTTACGGAGCATCTTTTGTTTTTTCAACAGAAATCTCATTGCTACTATCCATGTTTGCTACCATTTATACTACGGGAGCATTTCATGAGGATGGTTTCGCAGATGTGTGCGATGGTTTTGGCGGTGGCTGGACCAAAGACAAGATTCTTTTGATTATGAAAGATTCACGTCTGGGAACGTACGGAACCATTGGATTACTATTAATCTTGTCTATAAAATTCGCAGCATTACGAGAAACTGAAGTATATTATATTCCTTTAATAATCATCTCTGGGCATAGCCTCAGTCGATTCATTGCTACTACATTAATCTTTACACATCCGTATGTACGGGATACAGAAGACAGCAAGGCCAAACCCGCTGCAAAAAGCATGAGTCTGCAAATGGTATTGATAAGTGGTTTATTCGGAATTGCACCTTTACTTTTTTTCAAAAACCCTATGATCTTCCTTACATTGATCCCTATGTATCTTTCTAAAATGTTCTTGGGAGCTAAATTTAAAAAATGGATTGGTGGTCAAACAGGAGATTGTGCTGGTGCAGTACAACAACTTAGCGAAATGCTATTTTACCTTACCTTTATAGTGCTATGGAAATATATCTGGTAAGACATACAACTCCGAATATCGAAAAAGGTATTTGCTATGGACAAAGCGATCTGGGGATTACGGATTCTTTTCTATCAGAAGTTGAAAAAATTCATGAACAGATTCCTATTAAAGAGATTTCTAAAGTATATAGCAGTCCTTTGCAACGGTGTAAATTATTGGCAAAAACCTTCAAAAAAGAAATAACGTTTGACAATCGCTTAAAAGAATTAAACTTTGGGGATTGGGAGTTACAACCTTGGGATGCAATTCATAGCAATGTGCTTGATCCTTGGATGAAAGATTTTGTAAATATTCAGGTTCCCAATGGTGAATCTTATGTGATGCTTCAGCAACGAATATTAAATTTCTACAACTCTTTAGAGCTTATATCTGAAGAAAAAATTATTATAGTCACTCATGCAGGCCCCATGAGAGCATTACTTTCAAACATTCGACAAATAGATCTTAAAGATTCTTTTGCCATTAAAATAGCTTACGGAGAGGTCATCGTTATTTAACCCGTTTTATACTTCTCTATTTTAATTTCTGATTAATCTAAATCAATTCTATGCTCAAAAAATTATAGTTAGACGTTTTTTCTTTGTCTAAAATACCAATTTCCAATTTGTTCTTAAAAAGAGGAGCATTAACGACCAAAGTATGATATTCGCCATTTTCTCCACAAGCGTCTACACCTATATCCTCTAGATCTTTGATTAATTCTTTGTCCACCATTCTTCCCAAAAAATCAGGTCCCAACGTGTGATTACAAGAAACAATAATGGCTTCGATTCCATAATCAATCATATCAATCACCAACTTTCTTCTGGGCCGTTGCCATATTGGTAAGATAGCTTTTAGTCCCGCCGCATTAGAAACTTTCTCTTCCCAGGCTTTGTGAGATTCGATATCAATATCACCAAATACTGATGCATTTAGAGTATAGGCTTCTGTTAGTGATTTTAAGTTTTGAATATACAATCGCTCATAATCACTCCAGGTGCTTTCAAAAAAATGGATAGGCAATGCCAGGGCATCGGCTTGAGCTTCGAGTATTTCTTTTGGAATTCCGTGCGATCGGGACCGATCACCGTATTCATTCAATACATTAAGTAAAACAACAGGAGTTAGCCCTTGTGCAGCAGCAACATGAAGTGCGTAGCAACTGTCTTTTCCCCCACTCCAAGAACATAAAAACGATGTATTATTCATACGATATAATTGTAGAATTCACGACCTTCACTCTTAATTAACTTATTTTAAAACACAAATTAACGCTAAATTTTATCGGGAATCTCAAAAAAATATCTAAGTTTAATCACTCAATAGTCCTATAAAATTACATCAGGCTCATAGATACCCTGATCATCAATATATAAAGCAATATTTTCATGCGTAGCGTTCTAATTATTTTTTCATTACTTCTTATTAGTAGTTCTTGCAAAAAAAAATCTAAGGATACAGATCAGCTTACAGTAATGTATCTGGCACCTCAAAACATTGAATATGCCAAAGGGTTTACTGTAGAGAATCATAACACCTATAAAAAAATCAAGGTTACTTCTCCCTGGCCAGATGCAAAACAAGAATTGACATATATCCTACACCCAAAAGGAACAGAGAAGCCCTTTGAATCTAATACCGCAGTATTTATTGAAGTTCCTGTAGAAAGAGTGGTGGTTACGTCGACCACAGATGTACCCATGCTAGAGTACATGAATCTCGAACAAAAATTAGTCGGGTTTCCGCATACAGATTATATATCTTCAGAAAAAACTCGTGCACTCATTGATAGTGGTGATATTAAAGAACTTGGTAAAGAATACAATCTAAATACAGAAGTAGTTCTGGAGCTTTCTCCCGAACTAATTATTGGATTTTCTGCTACCGGAGACACTAAAGCTTACGATCTTATACAAAAAACAGGAATCCCAGTGGTGATGAATGGCTCATGGATGGAAGAACACCCACTAGGCAGAGCAGAATGGATAAAATTCGTAGCGGCATTTTTTGGCACAGAAACAAAAGCTGAAGATGTTTTTCAAAATATAAAGAAAGACTATAACGAAGCTACTACCCTTGCCCAAGGCGCAACTAATTCTCCAACTGTTTTGTCTGGTAATATGTTTAAAGATGTATGGCATGTTCCTGGCGGCAATAGCTTTATTGCAAAATTTTTAAAAGATGCCAACACCACTTATCTCTGGACTGACAACAAAGAAACGGGAAGTTTAGCCCTAAGTTTTGAAAGCGTTTTAGAAAAAGCCCAAAAGGCCAATTTATGGATAGGATCAGGAAACTCTACATCGCTTTCTGCACTCAAAGAAAAGAATCATCAATACATCTTATTTGATGCATTTAAAAATAAAACCGTATATTCTTCAACATTAAAGATGGGTAGTAAAGGAGGATTGATTTATTACGAATTAGGTCCAATGCGTCCGGATCTTATTCTTAAAGACATTATCCAAATTGCGCACCCCGAATTATTAACCAATTACGAACCTTATTTTTTCGAAAAACTTAATTAATTGACCCCAACTAAATCATATAAGAAGGTTTTTATAGGTATCGCTGTGCTTTTGCTGATTTGTTTTATCGCAAATATCAGCTTAGGCTCTGTCTTTATTCCGTGGCTAGACACTCTAAGTAGCCTGGTTGGCGGTGCTGTAGAAAAAGAATCCTGGAGACATATTATCATAGATTATAGATTACCCAAGGCACTTACAGCAATTATTGTAGGGAGCGGCCTAGGGATTTCGGGACTATTAATGCAAACCCTATTTAGAAACCCTTTGGCAGGACCTTTTGTACTAGGGATTAGCTCTGGAGCAAGTCTTGGTGTTGCACTATTAATATTGGGAAGCTCTTTTGCCGGAGCTGCATTCTCTGGTTTTTTAGTTTCAAAATGGGGGTTAGTGATGGCTGCAAGTTTAGGAAGTGTTATTGTTTTATTAGCCGTTATGATTGTCTCTATTAAAGTACGGGATACCATGGCAATTCTTATTATAGGTCTTATGTTTGGTAGTATCACCGCAGCTATTGTAAGTGTACTTTCTTACTTTGCTCCGGCAGATCAATTACAACAATACATCTTTTGGGGCTTCGGAAGCCTGGGAAATCTATCATGGTATGATGTACTTATCTTTTTTTGTATATCGGCACTGGGCATGCTTTTAACTATCGTTTCGATCAAACCACTAAACACCTTACTTCTGGGAGAAAACTATGCCCGTAGTCTTGGACTTAATATCAAAATGAACCGTTTTCTTATTATTATTGCTACAGGACTTCTTGCCGGTAGTGTTACTGCATTTGCAGGACCTATTGCCTTTATTGGGTTGGCGGTGCCCCATCTCACCCGACAATTATTTCATACTTCAGACCACAAAACATTAATCCCAGCCGTAGTATTAATTGGCAGTATTATCATGTTGGTATGTGATAGCATCGCTCAATTACCTTCAAGCGAGTATACTTTGCCCATTAATGCCATTACATCACTAATAGGAGCACCAGTTGTTATCTGGTTATTGGTTCGCAAACGAAAAATGCTATTCTAGATTCTTCGTTTATTAAAGTTAAGTCCGGGAGGATTATTAATAGAACAAAACACCAATTCACGAATGTTACTATAGAATACATTCATGCTTGTGGCATGCTTTGCCAAAAAATCTTTAACGAAAATGTCCTGCATCATGCAGGAAGGTTTCATTGAAGTAACGAAAACGTCCTGCGTGGTGCAGGAAGGTTTCGTCGTATTGAGAAAACATCCTGCGCTACGCAGGAAGGTTTTGTTTTACTAACGAAAGTGTCCTGCGTTACACAGCAAGGTTTTGTTGTATTGACAAAAGTGTCCTGCGTTGCACAGCAAGGTTTTGTTGTATTGACAAAAGTGCCCTGCAGTCTGCAGCAAGGTTTCGTAACAAAAGCATGGCTTTCAAATTAAAATAAACCTATAGAAATTAAGTATCTTTAAAGAAAAGCACATATCTATGAATGCATCAGAATATCTCGATGGAATAAAAAAGCAATTTAACTACTACAAATCCTTGGGAGAAAAGACCATGAACCAACTCTCTGAAGAACATTTGTTTTGGCAATATCATCAGGATAGTAATAGCATTGCAATTATTACAAAACACCTCTGGGGCAATATGAAATCTCGTTGGACCGATTTTTTAACCACAGATGGTGAAAAAGAATGGCGAGAACGTGATGCAGAGTTTGATAATGATATAAAAACAAAAGATGAGCTTATGTCGAAATGGAACGATGGGTGGCAATGCCTATTTGAAGCTTTGGAGAGTATTAATACAACCAATTTTGACCAACCTGTGTATATTCGAAATATCGAACATACAATTACCGAAGCAATCAATAGACAATTAGCGCACTACTCTTATCATATTGGGCAAATCGTTTTTATAGGAAAAATGATTAAAAGCGAGCAATGGCAAAGCTTATCAATCCCTAAAGGAAAATCATCTGTATACAACAAAGAACGTTTTTCTGCACCCAAACATAAAGCACATTACACTGATAAACTTATGGACGACGACCCCAAATCATAATTCGTAATTCGTAATTCTCAATTCGTAAATACTGAAGATAGTCAATAACTCCTACAGGTTTGTTAATAACTATGGTTTTTTGAATACTGTAATCCTAGTAGATTACAATTATATTTGCGTAAAACTGTACAAAAATAGTCACACACTTATGAAATGAGCCAATATGGTTCTGGTAACGTTTAACTCCAGTATATTGAGGCGAATTTCATCTGACAACTAATAAACAATAAAGAAAAACAGATGAAGTTTATAGTATCCAGTTCATACTTATTAAAGCAATTACAAGTATTAGGAGGGGTAATTAACAATAGCAACACCTTGCCAATTTTAGATAACTTTCTATTCGAATTAGATAACAACTCTTTAACCGTTTCTGCATCAGATCTTGAGACTACAATGTCTGCAAAATTAGAGGTAGAATCTTCTGATCAAGGCACAATAGCTGTACCCGCTAAATTATTACTTGAAACGTTAAAAACTTTTCCAGAGCAACCCTTAACTTTTGTTTCAGGAGATAACAATACTGTAGAAATTAGCTCTAATCATGGTAAATATGCATTGGCATATGCAGACGGAGAAGAGTTTCCGAAAGCCGTAGAATTAGAGGACCCAAGTGCTACAACACTATTAGGTGATATACTGGCTACAGCAGTTAGTAAAACTATTTTTGCCACTGGTAATGATGATTTAAGACCTGTAATGAGCGGAGTCTTTTTTCAGTTCTCTACAGAAGGACTTACTTTTGTAGCAACAGATGCACATAAGTTAGTAAAATACACACGTGAAGATGTAAAAGCTTCGCAAGCTGCAGAATTTATTATGCCAAAGAAACCTCTTAATTTACTTAAAGGTATTTTGGCAGGAAGTGATAGCGAAGTCTTGATTGAGTATAATGAATCTAACGCTAAGTTTTCTTTCGATGACACTCAATTGATTTGTAGATTGATCGATGGTAAGTATCCAAATTATGAAGCGGTTATCCCTAAAGAGAACCCAAATAAATTAAGCATTACGCGTACTCAATTTTTAAATTCTGTACGAAGAGTATCTATTTTCTCTAATAAAACAACACACCAGATTCGTTTAAAAATTGCGGGTGCAGAATTAAATGTATCTGCAGAAGACATCGATTATTCTAACAAAGCAGAAGAACGATTAACCTGTGATTACCAAGGAGATGACATGCAGATTGGATTTAATTCTCGTTTCTTAAGCGAAATGCTTAATAATCTTAATGCAGATGATGTACAATTAGAAATGTCCTTGCCAAACAGAGCAGGAATCCTTACTCCTGTTGATGGATTAGACGAAGGAGAACATGTTACCATGCTTGTCATGCCAGTGATGTTGAATAATTAAGAATATATTTTCATAAAAAAACATCCAGTTTCATTTTTTGAGACTGGTTTTTTTTTGCTTTGCCACAAAATAAGAACACTAAATTTTATATACCAAAACTAATGAACAAACAAATACTGATTGCATTATTACTTTTAATAGGTCTAACTGGACAAGCCCAAATTAAATTTGAAAACGGTTATTTTATAACCAATGCAGGAGAAAAAGTTGAATGCTTAATTAAAAATACAGATTGGAAAAACAATCCAACTCAATTCGAATATAAAACTTCTGAAGACTCTGAATCAAAAACCGAAACCATAAGAACTATTAAAGAGTTTGGAATCATTGGTGTGTCTAAATACCAGAAACATCAAGTCAATATAGATAAATCGTCAGAAGAAATAAATAACTTAAGTACAGGTCGAAATCCAGAATTTCAAATAGCAACAGTTTTTTTAAAAGTATTGGTTGAAGGAAAAGCTAATTTGTATCTATACCAAGATAAGACTTTGCGAAAGTTTTTCTTTAAAACAGAAGACAAACCTATTGAGCAATTGATTTACAAAAGTTATAAGGTATCACCAAGTGAAATAGGAAAAAACACGAGGTATAAACAACAACTATTGAATGCTCTAAAGTGTGATAACATATCGCTTAAGAAAATAGAAGCTCTTAAATATTATAAAAGTCAATTGATAAACCTATTTGTTGATTACAATACCTGCAGTAATCCGGATGCTGAAACAGTTGTTTTTGACAAAAATCAAAATGAAGACTCTTTTAATCTAACGATACGACCCCGAATGAATATTGCTTCTCTTAAATTTGAAGAACAAAACTCAACTTTAAGAGTCTACGATTTTGGGAGCCAACAAAACTTTAGCCTGGGTATAGAAGCAGAGTATATTTTACCTTTCAACAAAGGAAAATGGGGGCTGTTTATAGAACCTACATACCAATATTTTCAATCTGATGCAGAAATAGTACTACAAAATCAATCTTTTTCTGGTAATAGCAGAGTATTAAGTGCGAAGATTGATTATAAATCAATAGAATTACCTATTGGTTTAAGGCACTATATGTTTATTAACAACTCCTCTAGTATATTTATATCGGGAGCATATGTCATAGATATCAACTTAAATTCAGAAATTGATATAAAAGAAACTATCACTAATAATCTTACAGGTAGGAGTTCTGTTGCAGAAGAAAATATAGAAATCACAAGCAAAGGTAACATTGGGTTGGGTATTGGATATAACTACAAAAGTAAATACAGTATAGAATTTAGATACAATACCAATAGAGATTTGCTAAGTCGCTTTGTTAATCGCGAAGTAAAATATCCAATTACTTCGGTTATTCTGGGATACAGTATTTTCTAAAAACAATATTTTCTAAATTAAGATCTATCAAAGTCCAATCACCAAAGTGATTGGACTTTTTTTTGAATTACAACCCATAACTCATTGCTAAATAATACACTTATGGTTACCAAATTTGAAAAATGTAAGAAAAATCAATAAATTTACTACAAACCAAAAGTAATTTTTGGTTAAAAACACAGTAAACAACCAAATAAACAATAACCTTATGAAAGTTTTAAAAAAATTAGTACTTGCACTCGTCGTAGTTATTGCAATTGCATTAATTGCTGCAGCTTTTGTATCTAAAGAATTAGTCTACGAAAAATCTATCACTGTTAATACTCCCATCGAAATAGCTTGGGAAAATGTAAACAGCTTAGACGATTTAGATAAATGGAGCCCATGGAATGACATTGATCCTAACATGAAAAAAGAAATGACAGGAACCGATGGAGAAATAGGTGCCACAGCAAGTTGGGATAGTGAAGTTAAAGATGTAGGTAAAGGGAGTCAAACCATAGCCAAAATGGAAGCCCCTAACCTTTTTGAGACTGATTTAAAATTTCATGCTCCATACGAAAGCGAAGCTAAAGGATATATAAAATTAGCTCAAGAAGCCGATGCAACAAAAATCACATGGGGTTTTGAAAGCGAAATGCCGTATCCGTTTAATTTGATGATGGCCTTTAGCGATATGGAAGAATCAATGGGTGAAACATGGGGTAACGGTTTATCAAAGCTTAAACAACTATGCGAAGAGAGTTATAAAAAACAACAAGAGGAAGAAAAACAAAAAGCCCTTGAATTGCAACAGCAACAAGAACAGGAAGAACAAGAACAAGAATAAAACGTATAATTATTCGTAATACATCATAGCATCCTATCCGGATGCTATGTCTTTTACTAGGATAGATCAAAGTCCAAACACAATATGAAAAAAATCGGAGTTATAGGAGCTACAGGGATGTTAGGTCATCATGTCGCCAAATGTATTCAGAGCGATCCAGAAAACACCTTGACAGCTATTCATAGGCCAACTTCAGATCTATCTTCGATTAGTGACTTGAAATATCTAAGTAGTATTGCAGATCTAAATAATAGAGAAAGTCTAATCGAATCCTTTAAGGATCTGGACTATGTTTTAAATTGTGGTGCCTATTACCCTACCGTTCCTAAATCACTTAAAGACGAAATCAAAGTAGCTAGACACCAAATGAACAATTTTATCGATGCCGTTAGAGAAAGTGGCATTAAAAAAGCGCTTTATCTTGGTGGATCTATCGCTATTCCAAAAGCTAAAAATGGCATTGCTAATGAGGATGAAAATTATGTAGCTAGTCCAAAAAGTACCTCTGCCTATGTGCAAGTAAAATGGATGATGGATAAAATGGCTCAGGAAGCCGGAAAAAAAGGAATCCCGATAGTAATTGGTATACCATCAATGACTTTTGGAGAATATGATTTCGGCCCATCAACAGGGCGTATTATCACCAACACCGTAAATCAAACCTTACCAGGGTATGTTAATGGAAACAGAAATGTAGTATATGCAGGCGATGCAGCCAGAGGTCTATTATCTGCATGTTTACATGGTAATATTGGTGATCGTTATCTTATTACAGGAGAGAACATTGCTATGGAAGATTTACTACAAAAAATTATTGCTATTGCGGGTATCGACAAAATGCCAAAAGAAGTTCCTTTGGGATTAGCAAAACTAGTTTCCAAAATTAAAATGACAAAATATAAACTGTTCGGAGGAGAAGTACCTCTACTCAATGATACTGCCATAGCTGTAATGTCTGCCGGACAATTTTTGAATGGTGACAAGGCTAAAAATGAATTAGGGTATGAACCCAAAACATCAATACATGAAACCATCAAAAGAACTATAGAATGGTTTAAGCAAAATAATTACATCACAGATATATGATACAAATCCCAACTATCGATGGCTATTCTTTATCCAGTATCGTATACCAACAAAATGGATCGATTAATAAAAAGAAGGTATTAATAGTCAATTCGGCTACGGCCGTTGATAAAAAACTATATCATCACTATGCCACCTTTATGGCCGAGAATGGTTATCAGGTCATTACCTATGATTATAGAGGAATAGCCAGTTCCAGACCCAAAAAACTTCGAGGTTTCAAAGCTTCTTTTACCGAGTGGGGTCAAAAGGATTTTTCTGGAGTAATTAACTTTGCAAAAAAAGAGTTCCCGGATCATAAAATTGTTACCCTTGGTCATAGTATCGGAGGTACTATTATCGGAATGACGGAAAGAAACAATGAGATTAGTGGCATTATAAATATTGCTGCGCAAACTGCATATTATAAAGATTGGTCAAAAGACCAGAAAACCAAAATTTACTTTTTATGGCATATTGTTTTTCCGATGATCACAAAATTGTATGGTTATTTCCCTGGAAAAAGCCTCGGAATGCTTGAAGATATACCAAAAGGAGTTATTGATCAATGGCACACCAGGAGAAAGCAAACAGATATGAAAATACAGATGGAAGCTACTGGAATGCAATTCTTTTACGATGATTGTACAGCCAAATTATTAACTCTAGGGATTGAAGATGATCCCATCGGAACAGAAAAAGCCATCAAAAGGATACATGATTTATTCGAAAAATCAGACAAAGAATTAGAAATGATCAAATTAGCTTCGGTTCCTACTCATAAAATTGGTCATTTTGGTTTTTTTAGTCGAAAGCTTAAAGATCCTCTTTGGATAAAAACCTTAAAATGGTTTGACACTATTTAGTGTAGTACAATACTATTAAATAGCCCTAACCAATCACATAGTAAACACATAAATATTCATATCTTACATCAAAGAAAACAATGCAAAAAAACTACTTCTTATGATAGGATTAGGTACTGCTGCAATCGGGCGACCACAATATATTAATATTAGAAAAGAAGAAAATGAATCCATCTCTTTAGAGGGTTTTCGTGAAAGAGGTTGGCAGACATTAGAATATGCCTATAACCAAGGAGTTCGATATTTTGATACAGCACCCGGATATGGATTGGCCGAAGAATTACTTATCGATTGGGTACTATTTAAAAACGACCCAACTATAGAAGTTGCTACTAAATGGGGATATACCTATACTGCAAATTTTGACCCTAAAGCTACTGTGCATGAGATTAAAGAACATAGCATATCTAAATTAAATGAACAATGGCAAACATCCCAACGACTACTTCCTAACCTTAAAATTTATCAGATACATTCTGCAACTTTTGAATCTGGAGTACTAGAAAATGAAGCAGTGCTTCATAGATTATTAGAATTAAAACAAGAGCACAAAATTGAAATTGGGATCACAACAAGTGGCCACAACCAGGTAGATGTCATTAAAAAAGCCTTAGAGATTGAAGTAAATGGTGATCTATTATTTGATGCTTTTCAGGTTACCTACAATATCCTGGATCAAAGTATAGCAGACATTGCAAACATCTTAAAGGAGCAAAAGAAAAAAATTATTATAAAAGAAGCTTTAGCAAACGGAAGGTTATTCCCAAATCAAGAATACCCGAAATACCAAGAACTATATACTGCTTTACAAAAGCTAGCGGGTAAATATCAGGTGGGCATAGATGCTATTGCTATGCAATTCTGTTTAGATAGTCTACAACCATACAAAATACTTAGCGGAGCTGCTAATCAAAAACATATTGGCGACAACCTTAAAACGGGTACTTTTCAATTAAACTTAGAAGAAATTGAGGCATTGTACACCCTAAAATCAGATCCAAAACATTATTGGATAGAACGTAAAAATTTGTCATGGAATTGAACATTAAACGCTACTTTTGGATTCAATTTATTTTAAACACAAAAAATCATGAACATTACTCTAGAACAAGCTGAAAAAATTATTGCTGTTGCAAAAGAAAAATCAATTTCATTAGATACCAAAATGAATATATCTGTAGTAGATGCAGGAGCTAATCTTTTAGCATTTGTACGTATGGATGGAGCCTGGTTAGGATCTGCCGATATTTCTCTGAAAAAAGCTAAAACGGCTCGCTTTTTTGATATGAACACAGGAGTCATCGGAGGGCTTTCGCAACCCGGCGGCGCACTATACAATATAGAACATTCTAATGGTGGTTTAATTACTTTTCCTGGCGGTGTGCCGATTAAAAATAAACAAGGTGAAATTATCGGTGCCATTGGCGTAAGCGGAAGCAGTGTAGAGAATGATCACGCTGTTGCAGAAGCCGGAGCTTTGGCATTATAATCGTATTTCTGAATAAATTACTATCCCGGTGTTATTAATAATAAATGACAACCGGGATTTTTTTTAAAGAAAAAAGTATATGAAAAAGGTAGTAAGTCATATATGGCCCTTAACAAAAAGAATAACTTCCCAAATAAATGGAACATTAGAAGTTCTGTGGGTTAATGGAAAGAAAGTTCTTGACAGCCAAAATGCTAACTACTCTTATGGTTCTTTACAAAAGGTTTTAGATTTTGGGCTTTCTAAAATTGAAATTCAGAACACAACTGAAATCTTATTACTTGGACTTGGTGGTGGTAGTGTAATCCAATCACTAAACAATCGGTTTAATTACAAAGGTCAAATTACCGCTGTAGAGATTGATGATACCGTAATTCAAATCGCAAAAAATGAATTTGAGATAAAAGAGAATACGCATTTAAGCATTATTAATGATGATGCGTTACATTATGTTGAAAACTGTAAAAAACACTACGATTTAATAATCATTGATATTTTTCTTGATCAAACTGTTCCTGAACCTTTTTATAAAGAAAAGTTTTGGACTCACATACTTCAACTACTGCAATCTGGTGGTTATGTTCTCTTTAATGCTGGAATTCTTCTTAAAGACCCAGATAAGATCGAAAAATTAAAATCTACATTAGAGTCAAAAATAACATGGACTCAATATGATCATGTAGAAGGTGTAAACACGCTTTTAATTGGAAAAAAGAAGTAATCCAGAAATTCAGCTTTCTTACCCATAACAAATGAATTAGTCATAAAAAATTCAATAACTATGACAAATAGCATTCTTTCTGACTTAAAAAGCTAATATTTTTAAAGTGAGTATAGCTCTTTATGAGTCTGTACGATTTTTAATAGTAGTACTTATGGGTGAACACAATGTAAAACGTAGCACAAATCAAAAAGGTCGAGCCAAATTTATTGAACATTTGCTTGATGATATAAAAGCCTTAGAAATCATGTTAGAAGAAGGCTTAATCGAAGATGACATCATTCGTATTGGTGCAGAGCAAGAATTTTGTTTGGTCAATACTAAATGGAGGCCCGCAAAAAATGCTGAAGCAATATTAAAACAACTTACCGATCATCACTTTACTACAGAATTAGCCAAATATAATCTAGAGATTAACTTAGATCCCCTGGAGTTAAAAACAAATTGCTTCTCAAAAGTTGAAAAAGAATTAAACCGTTTATTAAACAAAGCCAAAACAGTAGCAGAAAAATTAGATACCAAAGTTTTACTTACCGGTATTCTACCCACTATCAGAAAACGTCATCTCGAACTAGAATATATGACGCCTAATCCAAGGTATCATATACTTAATGAAATATTAAGAGCGCAAAGAGGCACAGATTTCGAACTTCATATCAGAGGAGTGGACGAATTAAGCATACATCACCAAAATGTACTTTTTGAAGCTTGTAACACTAGTTTTCAAATGCATTTACAAATTCCTCCTCAAGATTTTGTTTCTAGCTATAATTGGGCACAGGCAATATCAGCTCCGGTTTTAGGAATATGTGCTAATTCACCCTTGTTATTTGGCAGAGAATTATGGAGTGAAACCCGTATTGCCTTATTCAGGCAGAGTTTAGATATACGCAGAACGTCCTATGCTCTTAAAGATCGCAGAGCCAGGGTTAGTTTTAGTAATCAATGGGCATCAGGCTCTGTTGTGGAGATTTTTAAAAATGATATTGCACATCACAAGATTGTTTTATCTCGAGATATTACTACAAGTTCACTTTCAGAACTAAAAAAAGGCTACACCCCAAAGTTACAAGCTCTCAACTTACATAATGGAACTGTGTATCGATGGAACCGACCATGTTATGGTATTAGTGAAGGAAAACCACATGTTAGAATTGAAAATCGCTATATCCCATCGGGTCCTACTAGTCTTGATGAAGTAGCAAATTTTGCATTTTGGGTAGGATTAATGATCGGACGCCCCTCAAAATTTGACAATATGCCAGATTGCATGGATTTCAGAGATGTAAAAGGAAACTTTGTTAAAGCCGCCAGAATGGGCAAAGGCACTATGCTACAATGGATGGGGAAATCGATTTCTGTTCAAGATCTAGTCTTGAAAGAACTCTTGCCAATTGCTTACATCGGATTAGAAAAAGCAAACATCGATCAAAATGATATAGAAAGATTACTGAAAATCATTGAAAACCGAACAAAAGGTAGTACTCCAAACGAATGGATTGTCAAAAACTATAGTTTTCTTCGGAAAAACCTGAAAAAAGATAATGCATTGCGAGCAATAACTAAAGCCATGTACCAAAACCAACAAAATAGATTACCCGGTCATGATTGGCCTATGATCAAAAGTATTCCTGAAATTGTAGACGATGCATCTTTAGTGGGTCACATCATGTCTACTAATTTATTTACAGTAGATGAATACGATTTGGCAAGTCTTGCAACGAGTATCATGAAATGGAAAAATATTCATCATGTTCCTGTTGAAAGTGAATCAGGCAAACTCTCTGGTTTGTTAACATGGAATCATGTAAAAAATATTCAGAATCAAGAAAAAAACAGCGATAGTCGTATTGTATCCGATATCATGGTAAAAAAAGTAATCACTGTACAACCAAGAACTACAATAAAAAAAGCAATAGAGACAATGAAAAAGCACGAAATTGGTTGTCTGCCTGTACTACAAGAACAGGATCTGGTAGGTATAATTACAATAAAGGATGTAATTGCATTTGATCATGATTAAAGTCTATAGTAAAGCATTAAATAAAACACTAGAAGTAAAACGATTAATAGGTCACATTAAAGGATCTCAAGAAGGCCCTACCCTAATTTTTATCGGGGGTATTCACGGTAATGAACCCTCTGGAGTATTCGCACTGCATAAAGTCTTAAGTGAATTGCGAGAACAAAACACCCTTATTCTAGGAAGTATCTATGCCATAAGTGGTAATCTTTGGGCACTAGAAAAAGGTAAACGATATGACAAACAAGACCTGAATCGATTATGGACTCCTAAAAACATAAAAAGACTTATTGAAATTCACCCTAACGATAATGAAGATATTGCTCAGCAAAAAGATATCTATACCACAATCCTTAAAATTTTTGAAATTGAAAGTGGCCCATTTTACTTCATGGATCTTCATTCGACTTCTAGTAGGACGGTACCTTTTCTTACGGTAAATGATAGTTTATTAAATCGAAAATTTACCATGCAATATCCTTTACCCATGATTCTCGGTATCGAAGAATATCTAGAAGGACCTTTGCTTAGCTATATTAATGAATTAGGTTACGTAGCATTTGGTTTTGAAGCAGGTCAACATGATGATATAGCTTCTATCCAAAATCACATATCCTTTATCTATCTCACCTTAGTTTTTGCAGGTAGTATTGCTAAAGCTGATATCGATTATGAACATCATTATCAGACATTATCTAATAACTCTTTGGATTATAAGCATGTTTATGAGATCTTTTCGCGACATGAGATCCAAAATGGAAATACTTTCAATATGAAACCTGGATTCATAAATTTTCAAAAGATTGAAAAGTACCAAGAGTTAGCAACAAGCAATGGTAAAACAATCATTTCTCGTAAACATGGGAAAATATTTATGCCATTATACCAAAAACAAGGTGATGACGGTTTTTTTCTTATCAAAAGAACCTCTAGATTCTTCCTCAATGTATCAGCAATTTTACGCAATATTGGCTTTGATCGTGTTTTACCGCTATTACCAGGCGTACGATGGAGTTCTGACAAAAAAGATGTACTAACCGTAAATCTAAAAATTGCTCGGTTTTTTACCAGACAATTCTTTCATCTTTTAGGATATAGAAGTAAACAATTCGACGAGAATCACTTACATTTAAAAAACAGGGAGACTGCTTCAAAAACCAAAGAGTATCAATATGCTCCATGGATCCAAAATAAAACATAACCATGAAATTGGTAATGTAAAAAAGTATTAATTTTAGGGAATTGCAATTTAATTACCTGGATGACAAAACAAGAGTTAAAAAACTGTCACGATAGGATCAAACCATATATTCACAAAACACCGGTATTGACCTCTCGTTTACTAAACAATATTTCAGGAACTGAGATATACTTTAAATGTGAGAATTTTCAGCGCATGGGTGCTTTTAAAATGAGAGGGGCCGCCAATGCCATTTTACAATTATCAAAAGATCAACAAGCCAAGGGTGTTGTTACGCATTCTTCTGGTAATTTTGCACAGGCCTTATCATTAGCAGCACAAAGCTTGGGAGTAAAAGCTTACATTGTGATGCCTTCTACCGCACCACAAGTAAAAAAAGATGCCGTAAAAGGTTATGGAGGCATAATCATCGAATGCCCTCCTACTCTAGAAGATCGTGAACAAACTGCGGCTCAAATTCAAAAAGAAAAAGGCCCTACTTTTTTACATCCTTCTAATGATCTGGATGTGATCCTGGGGCAAGGAACCGCTGCTATAGAATTACTAGAGGATCATTCTGATCTTGATTATATCTTTACTCCGATAGGTGGTGGTGGATTGATTGCAGGTACTGCTCTGGCCGCTCATTTTTATGGTAACAACTGCAAAGTAATTGGTGGCGAACCTTTTGAGGTTGATGACGCCTTTCGTTCCCTGCAATCGGGCAAAATAGAAACGAATACAACGACCAATACTATTGCAGATGGGCTTAAAACCCAATTGGGGGATATTAATTTTCCTATCATACAAAAACATGTTTCAGAAATCATTCGGGTTGAAGAAGATGAAATCATATCGGCTATGCGATTGATCTGGGAACGCATGAAAATCATTATCGAACCTTCCTGTGCAGTTCCTTTTGCGGCTTTACTTCGAGAAAAGGAATATTTCAAAACTAAAAAAGTTGGAATCATTTTATCTGGCGGAAATGTAGATGTAGAGCACTTACCATTTTGAAGATAAAAACATACCTAAAGACTTATTCGACATACAACTTAACGTATTTTTAATCTTTAACCACCTCATAATAACTACTCAATCTATGTAACAACTGCTGTATAGATATCCAAACTCCTAATTCGACTGTGCTCTCTGGTCGCATGTGAGTTGTAACTTCTTCTAAAATAGTTGTATTAACCTCTGCCGGGCTATTTGATATCGCTCTAGCTAATAGTACAGCCGCAGCTTCTTCTTTTGTTAGATTAATAGCAATCAAATCTGCAAGCATCTTTTTACAAAAAGATACATCTGTAGGTGTAGATTGTACCCCTATCTTTTTTATCTTTTCAATCGTCGTAACATCTATATCCGGAGTTAGTTCTTTTATGATTACTTCTGCTTCTTTGGCAAGTACAATATTATTAACTGCTGTATGGTAGACAAGACTTGCAAGATGCTTAACCCTTATTCCTAACTGACTAGTAATTGGATTGAGGTTATCTTTTAATACAGCCGTTACTGTTTTGGTAATTCGTTTATTTTTTATGTTTTCCAAGATTGGAAATGCATATCCTGTATGCTTTTCAAGATACACTCTTGCTTGTAAATAATTATCTGGTACTCCCTTTGTCCATCTTTTTTCCATAAGAATAGCTTTGGGTGCATGTTTTATAATGCGCAAGTATGTCCAAACACTATCTTTTTTAATTGGCTTCGATAAAATTTCAGAAAAATCAAGATCATTCTTCACATGTTTTCCAGGTTTCCATCCTGCAGATGAGAGTAATTCTCCGACATCTTGTAATGATTCTTTTTCAAGTTGAATCCCTACTGCATCCATAAATTTATTAAGAAATCCCATTAGTCCAACAGACAATATAATCTTCTCAATTTCCTCTTCTGATATATATGAAGTCAAATCGGTATAGTGCTTTCTTGTTAATTGCGAAGGAATTTTTGACATTCCTTCGGCCAATGCGGCAACAGCCTCTTCTACCTTTGTTTTTTTTTGTTCTCCGGATATCACTTTTGGATCCAGCCCTCTTCTTAAAGCAAAAGAGCATGTATGTGCAGAACAATACGGGCATTCAGCAGTTCTACTAGAGGTATACATCGCTAACCCCATTAATTGTTTTAAAGACTCTCCTTTCCATAAAGAATTGGGTAAATCTAATAAGTTAGGAACTAAAAGGTTGTACGTACGAAATCCTGTAGGCCATATTTCAAGAATTGGATCACAATTAGGTATCACTCCTATCAATTCATTAACCAATGAAAGCATAGGATGATATTTCTTATGTAATGTTTCAAAATCAATAGCTAATGGTTCTAATTGCTGGGCAAGTGTGTATCCCATTTAGTGAGTGTTTGGTTAATAAACATTACAATTTAAAAAATGTTTACTTCATTTCTAAATTATAACGAACGAAAGTATTTTAACCCATTGTGTGTTTAGGAAAATCATTACAAAAAAAGCGTCAATTCGAGTATTTTGCGTAATGACCTCTCGACTTCGCTCGAGATGACAGAAGACAAAATGCCCGCCTGCCGGATGTATTACCAGCGAAACAGAACAGGGATCAGAATTTATAACCGGTATTCTAATAAAAAAGAAAAGCTGCTAATATTAGAATTAGCAGCTTTTCAACAATCGGTTAATTATACTTGTTATGAAAAAAATTAATATAAATCATACGCCCAATCGATTGCTCTCCTATCATCACTTGACCAACCTGGTGTTGAGCTTATTCTCCAATTACATACATATACACTACTTTTCATAACAGAACCACAATTGTTTGCTGCATGATACCCTGGACCTCTGGTACCAGGTATAAAATCTCCTTCTGTTTGATCAGAATGCAAATAACCAAGATTATGCCCTAGTTCATGTATTAGTAAAGCCATTGTTGACTCAGAAGAAGAACCTTCATGATCTTTAGCTGTATTTATGTTTAGCCATGAACCAACATTTCCTCTACCACTTGGTAATGCCGCTCTTGCCCATGCACGATCACTAGTACTATACCAAGTGCCAACAAGGATATCTGCTTGAGATCTGGTATATGTTCGTCTTATATTAATATTAGGACTTGCACGACTCCAATGATAAGCAGCCCAAGAAAATTCGTACTCAAACTGTCTTGGAAAATTTCTTTCTATATAATATGTAATATCTCTGGAATTGCTATAATAAACTCCATTTCCTACACGATACCATTGATTTTTTTCATCGGTACCTACCTTTTTTAGTTGACTTTTATCCAGATTACCTTTAAGTTCAAAAGGAAATGCAATATCACCACCATAAATAAATGTTTTACTATCAAAATTTGGCGTAAGGTCATTTGTAGAATATCCTTGTTCCTTCAAAAATTCTAAAGTAGCTTTTGCTTCTTTAGTTAACGTCTGTCCTTCTTGAATTAAACCTTCCTGATCTAAATCTTCATTCTGACAACCATAACATAATAAGACAGTTGTCAAAAATAAAATGAGCTTGAATTTGTGTTGTAACATACTATTAGTTTTTTTAGTTATGTAGAAAATTATCTAATAATTTAAAGTTTCAACAATACTATATTAACACATCCTAATACAAAATATTCCAGTTTAAATAACTGATTCTTAAAATGTTATATAATTAACAATATATCGATATCATTGACGAAATATTACACATAAACTATGGTAGATCCATACGGTAATAACATTACTAATATGTCAAACACTTTCTTTACAAGGTTTTTGACAATGTTCAGAATACCAAAAAAGAAAAGCTGCTAATATGAGAATTAGCAGCTTTTTTCTTAACACTAATATTAAATATTAGATCACACATTAACTAATTAAACTCTAGGTAAATCTCCTTCACCCTTAAGTGGAAGATTAGATGACCCCATCAAATAGGTGTCTACATGATGTGCTGCTTGTCTACCTTCGGCGATAGCCCAAACAATTAAAGATTGCCCTCTACGGGTATCTCCCGCTGCAAAAACACCTTTCACATTGGTCGCATAATTATCTTCGGTTGCTTTGATATTGGTTCTGGCATCCATATCGATACCTAGTTGCTCTGCAATAGTAGGTTCTGATCCTGTAAATCCAAGTGCCAATAATGCCAGCTCACACTTCCATTCTTTCTCGGTATCAGGAACTTCTTTTAGTGTAAAACGTCCATTTTCTTTAACCCATTCTACTTGTGTAGTGATCAAACCTTTTAGATTTCCATTATCGTCTCCTAAAAATTCTTTGGTAGAGATACTCCAATTACGTTCTACTCCTTCTTGATGCGAAGAACTTGTACGCAAACGCATCGGCCAAAATGGCCAAGGTTGATTTGCAGGACGTTCTATGGTTCCTTTACCCATAATCTCAAAATTGGTCACCGAAGTTGCACCATGACGTACAGATGTACCAATACAATCTGATCCTGTATCTCCACCACCAATTACGATCACATTTTTATCTGTAGCCATAATTTCTTCGCCTAGATCTTTTATACCATCTACTCTACGGTTATTCTGAGGTAAAAAGTCCATAGCTTGCACCACACCTTTCAGATCAGATCCCTTAACGGGTAAATTACGACGAACTGTTGCTCCTGTACATAAAACCACGGCATCAAATTCTTCTTTTAATTGATCTGCTTTGATCTCTTTTCCTATATGACTATTCGTTTTAAAAACAATACCTTCTTCTTCTAAAACAGCAACTCGACGATCTATCACATGTTTTTCCATCTTAAAATCAGGAATACCATAACGAAGTAACCCCCCAACTTTCTCATCTCTTTCAAAAACAGTTACCAAATGTCCCGCACGATTTAATTGTTGTGCAGTTGCTAATCCAGCAGGACCAGATCCAATTACCGCTACTGTTTTACCCGTTCTTTCTCTTGGTGGATTGGCTTTAACCCAACCATTTTTAAAAGCCTCTTCTACGATATTTTTTTCTATATTCTCTATGGTTACAGGATCTTCATTAATACCTAACACACAAGCTTCTTCGCAAGGTGCTGGGCATAATCGACCCGTAAACTCAGGGAAATTATTAGTAGAATGCAGTATACTTGCTGCTTTTTCCCATTTACCACGATATACAGCATCGTTAAAATCAGGAATCAAATTCCCTAGTGGGCATCCACTATGGCAAAACGGAATACCGCAATCCATACAACGTGCTCCTTGATCCTTGAGTTTTTTCTCTGGCATCGCCTTCGTAAACTCTTTATAATCTTTTATACGATCTTTAACAGGCTCGTACTGTTCGATCTCTCTTTCAAATTCTAAAAATCCAGTTATCTTTCCCATGTTTGTTCTCTAAGTTGCTAAGTCCCAAAGTAGCAAAGAATCTAAGCTTCAGTTCTTTTCTGAAATTTGCTATTTATATTAAGAAACTTATTTATTATCACTATCAACTATATTATGGTCATGTGTTTTTTATGTACTTCTTAATGAATTATATATTTCTAATTTTAAGTAGTCATAAAACTCATAACTTCTAACTTCTAACTTCTAACTTCTCTTCTTCTAATCTTTTCAATGCCTGCTTATACTCTTCTGGGAAGATTTTAATAAATTTTGAAACTTCTTTCTCCCAGTTTTCGAGGATTCTTTGTGCTAACGGACTTAAAGTAGCATTGTAATGATTCTCTATTAATGTTTTTAACTCATCTATATCCTGCTGTTCTACAACCGGATCAAGATTAAGAGCCTCTTTGTTGCAATGTGCCTCAAACGTATTTTTATCATCATAGATATAAGCAATACCACCAGACATTCCGGCTCCGAAGTTTCTTCCTACTTCTCCAAGAATAACGGCAACACCACCAGTCATATACTCACAACCGTGATCTCCTATTCCTTCTACCACCGCTTTAGCTCCAGAGTTACGTACACAGAATCGTTCACCTGCTTTTCCGTTGATGTATACTTCTCCGGCGGTAGCTCCATATAAAGTTACATTACCAGTGATTACATTTTCTTCAGGGATTAGCGTAGCTTCTTCAGGAACTTTTATAACTAGTTTTGCTCCCGAAAGCCCTTTTCCGAGGTAATCATTAGTATTTCCATTAACTATCATAGTTAATCCTTTGGTTGCAAAGGCCCCAAAACTCTGTCCTGCAGCTCCGGTAAAGTTCAATTTCAATGTATTATCTGGTAATCCTTGAGCTCCGTATATTTTAGAAATCTCATTACTAAGGATCGCTCCTACTGCTCTATCTGTGTTACACACATCAAAATCTAATGTAATTTTTTCTTTACGGAAAAGCGCAGGGTGTGCCTGTTCTATAATTTCAAAATCTATAGATTTACCTAAACAATGATCTTGTTCCTCTGTATTATAGATTTCAACACCTTCTGGTGCTTCTACCTGATGAAGAATTGGAGTAAGATCTATTCCGGCAGCTTTATAATGTTCTATAGCTTTATTGTGGTTTAGCTTATTTACCTGCCCTATCATCTCATTTACTGTACGGAAACCTAACTGTGCCATAATCTCACGTAACTCCTGTGCTACGAAATACATATAATTTACAACATGTTCTGGTTTACCTTTAAATTTCTTACGTAACTCAGGGTTTTGCGTAGCAATCCCAACCGGACATGTATTTAAATGACATACACGCATCATAATACATCCCGAAGCGACAAGCGGCGCAGTTGCAAAACCAAACTCTTCTGCTCCTAACAAACATGCTACTGCAACATCACGACCTGTTTTTAATTGCCCGTCACATTCTAACACAATACGACTACGTAGGTTATTACCCACTAATGTTTGTTGTGCTTCTGCAATACCTAGTTCCCATGGTAATCCCGCATGCTTTAGTGATGTTAATGGCGAAGCCCCTGTACCTCCATCAAAACCAGAGATCAATACAACATCTGCTTTTGCCTTAGCAACCCCAGCAGCAACAGTTCCTACTCCTACTTCAGAAACTAATTTTACATTAATTCTTGCTTGTCTGTTGGCTGATTTTAAATCATAGATCAACTGTGATAAATCCTCGATAGAGTAAATATCGTGATGTGGTGGTGGCGAAATTAATCCTACATACGGTGTAGAATTACGGGTTTTTGCAATCTCAGGATTTACTTTCGGTCCTGGTAACTGTCCTCCTTCACCTGGTTTAGCTCCCTGAGCCATTTTTATCTGAATTTCGGAAGCACTGGTCAAATAATTTGAAGATACCCCGAAACGACCCGAAGCCACTTGTTTAATTGCACTATTTTTCCAATCTCCATTTACATCTTTATAAAAGCGAAGTGGATTTTCTCCTCCTTCTCCAGAGTTACTTTTTCCTCCGATACGGTTCATCGCAACGGCAAGATTCTCATGGGCTTCTTTACTAATAGACCCATAAGACATTGCACCAGTTTTGAAACGTTTTACAATTTCTGTCCAAGGCTCTACCTCATCTATCGAAATCGGATCGTAGTTAGAAAACTCTAATAATCCACGAATCGTCATTAAGTTTTTGGATTGCTCATTGATCAAGTCTGCATATTCTTTATATGTATTAGGATCGTTATCTCGAACAGATTTTTGAAGTTTTGCAACCGATAAAGGATTAAACTGATGTTTTTCTCCGTTACGTCTCCATCTGTACTGCCCTCCAATTTCTAAATCTAAACTGGCTGCTACTTCTTGCTCTAAATATGCTCTTTTATGACGCTTTGCAATCTCTTTTTCGATTTCATATAACCCTATCCCCTCAATACGTGTTGCCGTATTGGGGAAATATTGATCAACTACTTTGGTATTAATACCAATACATTCAAACAGTTGAGAACTTCTATACGAATTTAAAGTAGAGATTCCGATTTTGTTCATCACCTTCAGCACTCCTTTACCTACTGCTTTATTGTAATTTTTTATAGCTTCATCAAATTCGATTCCTGTGATATTACTTTCTTCGATCTGCTCTCCTATAATTTCATTTACCATATATGGATTAATGGCACTTGCACCATATCCAAATAGTAATGCAAAATGATGCACTTCTCTTGGTTCTGCAGATTCGATAATAATACTTACTCTAGAACGTTTTCCTAACCTTTGCAGTCCGCTATTTACATAAGAACATGCTAACAAAGCAGGAATCGGTGCTCTGTGTTTACTAACGTTTCTATCTGATAGTATGACCACATTTGTTCCTTCATCAATCACATCAGACACCTCTTTTAGCATTACTTCTAAAGCATCTTCAAGGCCATTAAGTCCTCTATTAATGTTATACAACATTGGTATAGAGGTTACTTTGAATCCTTTACCTGTAAATGTTTTTATCTTATCGAGATCTTCTTTTGATATTACGGGATTCTGGATTTTTAATTTATTACAATGCTTCTCATTTATATCAAAAATATTGTGATCAGATCCTAAAGTCAGACTGATATCCGTAATCAATTCTTCACGTATACCATCCAACGGTGGATTGGTTACCTGGGCAAATAATTGCTTAAAATAATTATAGACTAATTGAGGACGTTCAGAAAGCACAGCAATTGGGGTATCTGATCCCATAGATCCGATAGGTTCTTTACCCAACTGTCCCATTGGGGATATAATTGTATCAATATCTTCTTGTGTGTACCCAAATACGGCTTTACGTTTTGCAACCGTTTCTTCACCCAAAAACAAAGGGCAATCATTATAAGGAATGTCTTTTAAGTGAACCAGGTTATTATCTAACCATTCTCTATATGGATGTTGTGAAGCAATTTTTTCTTTAATCTCTTCGTCATTGATAATTCTTCCTTCGCTCATATCAACCAGAAACATCTTCCCTGGTTCTAATCGACCATGAAACTCAATATTACTTGGTTCAAGATCAACCACACCAGTTTCTGAAGACATAATAACGTATCCATCTTTGGTAACACTATAACGAGAAGGTCTTAAACCATTTCTGTCTAACACTGCTCCTATATAATTACCATCTGTAAACGGAATAGAAGCCGGGCCATCCCAAGGCTCCATCGCACAAGAATTATATTCATAGAATGCTTTCTTAACTTCAGACATTTCAGGGTTTTTCTCCCATGCCTCTGGTACCATCATCATCATTACCTCTGGAAGCGATCTACCAGTCATCAATAACAACTCTACAACCATATCCATAGAGGCAGAATCAGACTTCCCTTTTAAAACTACAGGAAGTATTTTTTTAATATCTTCTCCGAACCAATCACTTTCTAATAATTCTTCTCGAGAACGCATTCTGGTAACATTACCTCTTAAGGTATTGATCTCCCCATTATGACACATGTATCTAAAAGGCTGTGCAAGATCCCAGGTTGGAAAAGTATTGGTTGAGAAACGCTGATGTACCAAAGCTAACCTTGTCACTACTTGTGGATCCATAAGATCTGTATAGTACAACTTAATATCTTCTGGCATTAAAAGTCCTTTAAATATTAAGGTTTTGGTAGATAAGCTTGGTAAGTAGAAGAATCTACTCTCAGAGAGTTTAGATTCATATATAGTATGTTCTGTTACTTTTCTTGCTGTAAATAACTTCAGATTAAAATCAAAATAGCTCTGATCTTCGTTTTCTTTACCTATAAATAATTGTTTAATAAAAGGTTCTGTTGTAGCGGCTATCTCTCCTAGGTGAATATGGTCAACAGGTACATCTCTCCAACCTAATAATACAAGGCCCTGATCTGCTATATTCTTTTCGAATGTATCGATACAGAATTTTCTTTGGTTTTCTTTTTTAGGAAGGAAAACATTACTTACTGCATATTCTCCTGCTGCAGGTAGATCAAAATCACAATGCTCTACAAAAAAATCATGAGGAATATCAATTAATATACCAGCACCATCTCCTGTCTTTCCGTCTGAGCTTACCGCACCACGATGCTCTAACTTCTCAAGAATTTCTAATGCTTTATGAATAATATCATTTGACTTCTTACCTTCTAAGCTACATATGAATCCTGCACCACATGCGTCGTGCTCAAATTCTGGTAGATACATTCCTTGTTTCTTCATAACGTTTTCCGACTTAATTGTGAACTCTTCTTAGTTTTTTGTAATAACAAAAGTTTAAGATCAGTTTTATGTTTCAAGTGTATGAAATTAACAAATCATTAAGGAACAAGAAAGAAAACAGAAGCATTACACTTCACTTTTCTGAGCTGCGTAAAAAAATAGCCAATTGGATAAAATAATCACAAAATAACGACTTCTCATTACGAATATGACAACGCACTTTTTGTTAAAAACCCTAATAAAATAAGGGTTTTACATAAAATCGTAGTTATCTGACTATCCATAAATTCAAATGAAAACGTTTTCGTAAAAAAATTGAATTCTGCAAGTGCGAAATCATCATTTTTTAATAGAAAAAATATATACCCCTAATTTTTTAGGGGGTAAATACCATAAAATGATAAAAATTATGTGATTACCCTATAAAATTTGGATACAAAACATAAATTCACATATTTTTGATTCGAATTTAACATTAATTTTAACTTTTTATTCTTTATGAAGAAAATAGAAGCAATAATCAGGAGATCTAAATATAGAGTTGTAAAAGAAGCTTTACACGAAAAAGGGATCACATTTTTCTCGTATTGGGATGTAACCGGAGTAGGAAACGAACAAAAAGGAAGTGTATATCGTGGAGTATCCTATAGCACTACCGATATTCAAAGACGTTATTTATCAATAGTTGTAAATGATGACTTTGAAGAAGCTGCAATTGCTGCAATTCTTGAAGCTGGAAAAACAGGAGAAGTCGGGGATGGTAAAATCTTTGTTTCAGATATACAAGAAGCATATAGAATTCGTACTTCTGAAAAAGGTGGAGGAACATTAAGTTAATGTTTTACCACTTTACTAATATTAAAAATTACCAACTGAAAACAAAAAAATAATTTTAATAGTATTTATATAATGGAAATGTTAACGATAAACAATGTATGGATGATGGTGTGTACTGCACTGGTATTTTTCATGCACTTAGGGTTTTCTTTTTTAGAAATTGGATTAACTCGTCAAAAAAACACAATCAACATATTATTTAAAAACGTATTTATTATCTGTGTAGGTCTACTCCTCTATTGTCTTGTAGGTTTCAATTTAATGTACCCTGGCTTTGAAGAAGGGGCTACCGGATTTCTAGGTTTTGCCGGTTTTGGGCTAGACGCTCCACTTACCACTGAAGGTGGTTTAGATCTTGCGTATAATGAAGGATATACTTACTGGACAGATTTCTTATTTCAAGGGATGTTTGCAGCCACAGCCGCTACTATTGTGTCAGGAGCTGTTGCAGAACGTATTAAAATTGGAGCATTTATGATCTTTACTATTATTTATGTGGGGTTAGTATATCCAATTGTTGGTTCTTGGCAATGGGGAGGTGGATTTTTATCTACTCTTACCATTGGCGAAGCTGAAGGGTTTTATGATTTTGCAGGTTCGACATTAGTACATTCTGTAGGAGGATGGGCAGCACTAGTAGCTGTATATCTACTTGGATCTAGAATAGGAAAATTTAGCTCTGAAGGTAAACCACAAGCGATCCCAGGTCACAATATACCTCTTGCGGCTGCAGGTGTGCTTATTCTTTGGTTAGGATGGTTTGGATTTAATGGGGGATCTGTTCTTTCTGCAGATGCAGCAGGAACTTCACTTACTCTAGTTACTACATCCCTAGCTGCTGCTGCTGGTGGAGTGACTGCATTCTTGGTATCTACTCTAATGTATAAAAACTATGATTTAACCATGTTCTTAAATGGGATCCTTGGTGGATTAGTGGGAATTACAGCAGGTGCAGATCAAATGTCTCCTACCGATGCTGTTTTGATTGGTGTTATTGCGGGTGCAATTATAGTATTCGGAGTAGCTTTAATTGACAAACTAAAACTAGATGATCCTGTAGGTGCTATTGCAGTACACTTGATATGTGGTATCTGGGGAACATTAGCCGTAGGGATTTTTGGAGCTAAAGCTGGCTTTGATCAATTCCTTGTACAAGGAGTTGGCGTATTAGCAGCAGGAGGATTTTGCGTAGTAACTTCTTTCTTAATCATATTTGCTCTTAAGAAAACTATCGGTATCCGAGTTTCTGAAAAAGAAGAGATAGATGGACTAGATAACCATGAACACGGAATGGATGCATATCCTGATTTTAGACTTAACCAACACTAGAACTTAAATAGTGTTTTACCATAAAACCGGGTGATTTTAAAATCACCCGGTTTTTTTATTATTTAATAATTTGAAAAGATAAAGGATATGATGGTTGCTCACCTTTATTTACTTTAATGGCGTTAATAATAGGAAAAACAAAGCACAGTACTGCGATAATAGCCAGCCCTATTACTCCTAACCCAAATAAGAAGGTTAATGGAACACAAATGAGAGCATAGATAAACATACTGATTTGAAAATTCATAATAGACTTGCCATGTTCATCCATTTCTGAAATTCGGTCTCTTTGTGTTAACCATAATATTAGTGGTACAACAAAACCTCCAAATCCAGTGATAAGGTCTAATAATTGCGATAAATGTGTAATGACTAATACTGATTTGTCTTGTTTCATGATTTCTTTGTTTTTTGATTGATGATTGATGAATTGCTAATATTATTAGCAATATACTTATATGACGAAAAAAATAGTATTTTGTTACAATCAAGTATACAAAAAAGCACCTCCACTTTTTGGAGGTGCCTATTAGTAATAAATTTAATGTCTTGTAAGCAGGTTTTATATCACCTAATTAATGATCACTTTTTGAATATTGGCTGGTTTTCCTTCTCCGGTATCTAGTGTCAAAAGATATATCCCTTTTCCTAAAGATAGACTCTGAGCAGATATCGTATTTACTCCTGGATTAAGCTTTATTTGAGCTTTTTTCTGTCCTAATATATTATGAATAGTAACATTTGCATCGCCTTTAATGCTATTACCTATATATATTGAGAACACATTTTTAGCAGGGTTAGGATATATACTCATTCTAAAGTCGTTTTCATCATCTGTCCCTAGTATAGGAGTTACTGATCTTTGTTCTCTCGTTACACTTTCTGCAAGAGCAGATTGCCCACAAGATCCTTCGTAAAGCTTCACATTAGAGAATGTAGAAGTATTTCCTGATCCAGCATCATTATCATTAATGAATACTAATCTATTCATACCACCAGTATAGAAATTACCAACAGGAATAACATACGTTGTAGTACCACCAGCATAATTGTCATAGTTGGTTACTCCGTAATTTTGAGTACCATGAACTTTGAAATATCTAGTAGGTGTTAATGCATCATCATCTTCGAATCCAACAGCATGGATTTCTCCTTGAGCTGTACTACTGAAATCAAATTCTATCACCGTATTAGCAGTTACATTATAAGCAAGAGCAATTTCTTTCCAAGTATTACCACTCATTGATAATCCAGCTCCTGCATTTACAACAGTAGCACTACCACCTCTATCTTGATTAGAGAAAGGATTGATTTGGAAATCATTAAAGCTTAATGCATCACATCCTGGATCTGGACCCGGACCACCTGATCCATTCTGGATAGATACAGCATCTATTGCTATATCACTTTGCCATCCACTACCACCAGTACCAGTAACTACATTAAATCGTAATTGTACACTAGCCTCTCCTGCATACGCTGCAAGATCTATATCTGCTGCATTCCAGTTGTTTCCTTGTGCACCATTTCTACTAAATACACTTGTCCAGTTTCCGGTATTATCAGTTCTAGCTTCAACAGCTAAGCTATTGATAGCACTACCAAACATATGATATTGAAAAGTAAGTCTAGGCGTGGTTAAGTTGTTAAAGTTTAAACAAGGAGAGTTTAATAAAGCTCTCTTATTAGGATATCCTGTTCCATTTCCTGAAGCTTCTACATAGATATAAGTTGATCCATCTGCTGCACTACTAGGTCCTGTTTCACTAGAAGGAGTAGTTCCCGAATTTCTGGTCCAATCTATATCATCTCCAATTGTAGTGTTCTTCCATTGTCCAAGGTTAGTTTCAAAACTTTCAGCAAATGGAAATGAAGAAACATCTCCAGAACATTCTTCTGTTCCAGGTCCTGGGCCAGGTCCTCCATCAAGTCCCATAGCATCCCAAAAAGCAGGTATTGTTGCTCTTTCTCCTGAGTTTGATCCTCCAGAACCTGAGCAACCACCATAAGCATGAACTCCTACGGCATTACCAGCTCCGTCAATTATTGGGCTTCCTGAGTTACCCCCAGTTGTATCAGTTCTATACCTCACAAATGTATTATTTGCAGAAGTCAAAGGACCTGTATGAGTTTGCTGAGTTTGGTTATCGATTCCTGTATCTGTACCAAACCCAGTAATGGTAATATTACCAACTGGAGCACTTTGTACCACATTAAAAGATTTACCTTGAGCTTGTATAGGTGTTAGACCAGTTTGTGAGTTAGCACTAGCCGTAAATACTCCCCAATCATTAGCTTGAGATGCGTTACCAGGATATGGTGATACAAAATTACCAATTGGATACTGATCCTCTGGACCAGGATGTACAATACTTCTGTCTGGATTAGATTTTGGTACATTAAATTCTATGATCTGAGCTCTGCTACCTACACAGTGACCAGCAGTTACTAACTTACCATTTGTAATAATCCACCCTGTACAACCGATAGGTACTATTCTTCCGATTGCATTATCGGCAGAGTCTACTCTATCATCGGTTGATCCACATTGTGATTTGGTTGTAGGGTCATGATCACCTACACTTAGCTCGCTTATATTAAGTCCAACAGCACTCTCTCCTGCGGCAACTGTTAATTTAACTGTAACCTTATCTCCATTAAAATAAGCACTAGAATTATTCCAGGTCTTAATTGTTTTAGCTGTTAATACCTGGGTAGCTCCATCTAAATCTGATGTAATAGTTAGCGTACTTTTGTTTCCAAGGTTTACATCTTTAAAAAACAGACGTAGCCATATTGCTCCATTTTCTGAAACCGTTTCTGTAATAACCTGAGGGCTACTACTTTTCTTGATATCAGATTTTATTTCGAGACCTAGTGTAGTTTTATGTTTTGGTAATGGGTCTGTTTGCGCAAAATTAGTGGCAGGTAATAACATAAGTGTCATACAAAAAAGCCAACTAAGCTTTTGTATGCAATGCCCTAATTTAAATTTTGTTGAGTTTGTGTGTTTCACATTCATAAGAATAAGAATTAATTATTTATTGGTTTGACATTAAATTTATTTTATACAAATAGTGTTATAAAGTCAATTATAACGTGTCGTATCCAATAACCAATTCTCTCTTACTCTACTATTTTAAGACAACAGCGTCCTAATAATGAAGTATTTAATTTTTCCGTAGCACAAGATAACAAAAGAAAAACAACTCCTCAAAAAAAGTTTGATTGTGCGTACTTAAAGTGAGTATATTAATCTCTATTTTTGCGATTCAGTAAGAAAAATATGATTTCACAAGATACTATAGTAGCCCTAGCAACACCATCTGGTGCAGGAGCTATTGCCGTAATCCGGGTTTCGGGGATGGATGCTATTAAAATCTGCTCTCCATTATTTCGCTCTGTTCGTGGAAAAGAATTGAGCCTTCAAAAGAGTCATACGATCCACCTGGGGCACATTATTGATGGAGAGCGTGTATTAGATGAAGTATTGGTTTCTCTTTTTAAAGGTACAAATTCATATACAGGAGAACCTACTGTAGAAATTTCATGCCATGGTTCTACCTATATACAACAAGAAATTATTCAGCTATTACTACGCAAAAAGTGTAGAATGGCCAATGCAGGTGAGTTTACTTTGCGTGCCTTTATAAATGGAAAATTAGATCTTTCGCAAGCTGAAGCTGTTGCCGATCTTATTGCTTCAGATTCTGAAGCATCTCATCAAATAGCCATGCAACAAATGCGTGGTGGTTTCTCTAATGAAATAAAGAAATTAAGAGATGAGTTACTAAATTTTGCATCCCTCATCGAACTTGAACTTGATTTTGCCGAAGAAGATGTAGAATTTGCCGATCGTACTCAATTTAAAGACTTGGTTTCTCGAATTACTAATGTTCTGAAACGACTTATTGATTCTTTTGCTGTCGGAAATGTAATCAAGAACGGTATCCCAGTTGCTATAGTAGGTGAGCCTAATGTAGGGAAGTCAACACTATTAAACGCCTTGCTTAATGAAGAAAGAGCTATCGTGTCTGCTATCGCAGGAACTACTCGTGACACTATCGAAGATGAAATCAATATTGGCGGTATTGGCTTTCGGTTTATCGATACTGCAGGGATACGAGATACTAAAGATGTGGTTGAAAGTATTGGTATTAAAAAAACTTTTGAGAAGATAGAACAAGCACAAGTGGTTATTTATTTAGTAGATAGCTCACAATTAACTAAAGACAGGCTTCAAGAATTAAAAACAGAAATAGGGAAAATAAAGAACAAATATCCTCAAAAACCTCTAATTATTGTTGCCAACAAGGTAGATAAGTTAGAAAACTTTGAAATCGAAAATCTGAAATCTGAAATTGAGAATATTCATTTACTTTCTGCAAAACAAAATATTGGGGTCGAAGAACTACAAAACAAACTTCTTGAATTTGTAAATACAGGTGCGTTACGCAATAACGAAACTATTGTAACTAACACGCGCCATTATGATGCATTATTAAAAGCTTTAGAAGAAATACAAAAAGTACAATATGGGCTAGATTCTGGAATTTCTGGTGATTTAATGGCAATTGATATTCGCCAGGCGCTTTATCACTTTGGTGAAATTACTGGTGAAATAACCAGTGATGACCTGCTAGGTAATATCTTTGCTAATTTCTGTATCGGGAAGTAATTATATTTTCCTTTGATACACTTTTAGCTTCTTTTAGCTGATATACATTGATTTAACAAACATTTAGTTTGCTTTTCATTTCTTTTATTACACCTTTTTTAGTAAATTTATTACCACATTTTTACATCATTTACAAATCACAATTATCAAGATGTAAAAATTACACCGTAAATAAATTTATTTTGAAAATTAGTTTAAAAAAACGAAAACTCAAAAATGGAAAGCTAAGTTTATATTTAGAATTCTATAAAGGGTATTCTATTGATGGTAATGGAAAGAAAAAACATAACCGAGATTTTGAATATCTAAAACTATATTTATATCAAGATCCGAATAACGCTACAGAGAAAAAGGAAAACAAAGAAACCTTACAGCTAGCTGAAAAAATACTGACTATACGGCAAGCCGATCATATTAAAGGAAAATACAATATCAAGGATAATGAAAAGAGTAAAACATTATTCCTAGAGTATTACAATAAGCTAAAGGAAGAACGATACGAAAGTAAAGGCAATTATGATAATTGGGATGCTGCTTATAAGCATATAGAGCGTTATTGTCCTCCACAAAAAATGCTGAGAGATATTGACGAGGATTTTGTAAAAGGATTCAAAAAACATTTGAATACTAAAGCGAGAACAAAGAGCGACACTCCCCTATCTCAAAACTCAAAATACACTTATTTTAATAAGCTACGTGCAGCTTTGCGAGAAGCTTACGAGCAAGGGTATATTGATACGAATGTAATCAAATCAGTTAAAGGGTTTGAACAAGGGGAATCAAAACGAGAGTATCTTACCCATTCAGAACTACAGGCAATGGCAACCGCCAAGTGCAAATACCCAATTCTTAAAAATGCGTTTCTTTTTAGTTGTTTAACCGGTTTACGTTGGTCTGATATTAATAAAATGGTATGGTCGGAGGTACGCGACGAAGATCACGGATCCAGAGTTATATTCAGACAAAAGAAAACAGATGGTTTAGAGTACCTCTATATCTCCGAGCAAGCTCGGATCTTATTGGGAGAACGAGAAAATGAAAGTGAGCGAGTGTTTGTTGGATTAAAATACGGAGCACATTTTAATGCTGAAATATTACGTTGGTGCATGCGCGCCGGAATCACCAAGCATATTACATTTCATAGTGCCAGGCATACTAATGCAGTATTGCTTTTAGAAAATGGTGCGGACATTTATACAGTTTCCAAAAGGCTTGGACATAAAGAACTAAGAACTACGGAAATATATGCTAAGATCATAGATAAAAAAATGAAAGAAGCTGCTAATATAATTCCAGAATTAAAGATTGAGGTATGAAAAACATATATATTTATTCCACGTATATAATTAGAAGTCTTGTGATAATATATCTTGTTTTAAGAATTTCAAAACCATACTTACGATTTTATATCGCATTTATGTTTAATGAAAAAACAGATTGGAATAAAAATATTGAAAAACCAAGATTACTTTTTTATCAATTTGGTTCATTTATGATTTTAATTTCATTCTACAAATTTTCAGAAAATTTAGGACTAGATTCTATAGAAGATGTGATAAATAATCTTGCAAGTTGGCTTTTATTTATAACTGGTTCAGTTATATGTTATTCTACTTGGACTAAATGGTTCAAAAAAACATTCATTCCCAGGGCTAAGGCAAAACTAAAGCAAGCTAACAATTTTAATTTGTCCATTTCTGAACAACAACTTAAATCATTATTTAATAATTTAATCAAATATGATTTCATCGATGAAGAAAAGAATTCTTTTGCCTCTTTTAGGAATGTTTTTAAAGAAGACTGGAATAACCACGATGACTCAATTTATTTTAAATTTAAAGGTCCTGAAGTGAAAGAATTTTATGACTTACTGGACCAAAATTTTCCTTCCAATTCATTAAAACTAATAAACTTCATTGAAAAGTCTAAAGTGATACGCAAATCTAATGGTGAATTATACAAATATAATACCATCACCAAAGCTAGAAATAGAGGTTTAGAATCTAAATATTCAAAAGAACTTAAAGCAGTTTTTTCACAGCTATAATTGTACATATTTTCTTAAATTTTGTACATATCAAGTACAAAATATACTTTCTCTTTGTCTGCTAATATTAGCTTTACTCCTGAATTCACCTAATAAAAGCAATTAGCAGCTAATTGTTCATTACTAATTTAACTCATATGATAATGAACAATATTAAACTAGATGAACGCCTAGAGCGTATAGAAAAACTACTTCTTGGATCAAAAAAAGTACTCACTTTTGATGAAGCTTGTGATTATACAGGAATTTCAAGGAGCTACATGTACAAACTAACTGGTTCTCAAAACATTCCACACAGCAAACCAAATGGTAAAGTCATATTCTTTGAAAAAGAAAAATTAGATCAATGGTTATTGCAAAACGGAAGAAAATCTAATCAAGAGATTGAGAAAGCTGCTACCAAATATATCAGTAGTAAAAAGAGAATATAATGAATAGGTCATTCAAAGGAATATGGATACCTAAAGAAATCTGGCTTAGCAAGGAGCTATCTCTTCAAGAAAAAATATTTATCGTAGAAATTGATAGCCTGGAAGATCACGTTAAAGGTGGATGCTATGCAGGAAATAAATATTTCTCTGACTTCTTCGGCTTATCAGAAAGTAGGGTTTCAGATATCATTAAAACACTGGTAAACAAAAAAATGATTACTAGAAAAGTGGTTAGAACACAGAATGGTTCTGTCAGATATTTGAATGTTTCGCACTACCTGAAAACTGCTATTGCGCACTCCCAGAATCTGGCAGTCCGCACTTCGCAAATACAGGATTCGCGAAGTGCGGAAAGTGACAACATAATAATACATAGTAATAATACATCTTTTTATAAAAGAGAAAAATCAAAAAAAATCAACGCAAATCCCAGAAAGAAATGAAAAACAAAAATCCAAATTCACTAGGAAATATAGTAAAGATTAAAATGGGTCTAGAAACTCCAAAAGAAAGAAAAAAAAGAGTTACGCGAGAAAAAAAAGAAAATGCAAAAGCAATTCAATATTTCAAGGAACTACACCAGAAAAAAGAACCAAGGCAATCTAAGAATATTATAATTCCTATAGACTGGATGAAAAAGGAATTTTATAAAACTGCTAAAACTTATATTCTTAAGGAGAAAAAAAGATTTGTTGTGGATGATGACAATAGAATCATTCTTGATATCATCTGCAGATATTTTGCCAATGACTCATCCTTTGAAGAGATTGTTGAAAATGGAGAATTACGCAAAGGATTGATGCTGATTTCAAACTGCGGAACAGGCAAATCTTCAATCTTTGATATCATCCAACAAATCGGAAGAAAATATAATATTCCTCAACTATGGTTTGGTCATGTTTCTTCCCATACTGTAGCAACAGAATTCACAAAACAAAATAAGATTTCTTCAGGAGAAAGTGTCATTGATTATTACACAAAGGGGAAAGTTTGCTTCGATGATTTAGGAAGTGAAAATATGGTAAATGATTATGGGATTAAAAAAGAATTAATGCGTGAGGTTTTAGAATTAAGGTATAACAGATTTAAAGCTTTAGGAACAAAAACATTTTGCTCTACTAATCATACAATCGATGAATTAGTAGCTAAATATGACAAAGGTTCTAAACCAGGACACAAGAGAATTGAAGATCGAATTTATGGGATGTTTAATATCCTTCCTATGTACGGAAAATGCCGACGTTGATGTTCGTATTACGAAGCAAGCCGTAATCGTACTATGTCCGATTAGGCTTGCCCTGCGGGGCTTATAAACTTTTGTTTTTCAGAAGATTAAATCAAAAAATCATTTAAGAATATTATGCATTGTTATATGCAATATCTCTTGAAAGGACTATAAATATTGATAATCAATGCATAAACTATTGCATAATGAAGTATAAAACGATAAGAATATATGATCACACTTTTAATGGGCTAGAAAAGCTTTGTGAAAAATATGCCATTACTAAAACAGAACTTACAGAATCGATGTGTACCTATTTTTTGAAAACAGGAATTGATCCAAATGACCCTACAGATATGACTTCTCATGTCAAAAAATTAAGCAATAAGCTTATATCATTTATTCGAACACAAGAGAGTGAAAAATTAAATCCTCTAATCAAAAAACAAGATCTATTGATCGATCGATTCATGAACCATCTAGATGAAGAAGTAATTACTAGAAAATACATGGAAAAACTTGCTCAGGCAATTATAGATAAACTAAGAAAAAACTAAAACAATGCACATAAAGATTCAAACATCAGAAAAAGCAAATGGCAATAAAGGCAGTGTTAATGCATTGGCTTCATATTTAGAAAAAGAAGATATCAGTAACGAAAACAAATCTTTCGAAAAAAATGAATTTCCAGAACCAAGAACAGGTTTTTTTAACCATTCAGAATCTGGAATATTCAAAAATGAGGTAGTAAAGAGCATTGATACTAATAAAAAAGCTCTAGGTAAGAATGATGCGAAATTCTATGCGATAACAATTTCTCCAAGTGAAAACGAACAGAAATATTTATTGAAACACATATCGGGTAAAGAAATAAATTCTGTATCAGAACTTAGAAGAGTTGAGCGCAGAGCTTATGAAAAAATATTAATGCGATATGTCAGAAAAACAATGGATGAATATGCATCTCATTTTGGTAGAGAAAGTTTAAAATCGGGATCTCAATTAGTTTGGTATGGAAAAGTAGAACACCAACGCTTTCATAAAGGAACTGACCAAGAAGTTAAGAAAGGTTTAATTACAAGTGGCTCTGAAAAAAAAGGTCTAAACACACATATTCATATTATAGTTAGCAGAAAAGATATAGAACAAAAATATAAACTATCTCCACTGACAAAGGATAAGGGGAGAAAAAACAATCACAAAATAAATGGTAAAAATGTAAAACGTGGTTTTGACAGAAACCTCTTTACCATTAAAGCTGAAAAACTATTTGATAGAGCCTATAATTATCCCAGACCACTTAATGAAAAAGTAGAGTATCAGATCGAAGCAGATAAAAACCCCATAAAAGCTTCAGAAATTAAAATTACTCGGGATCCAATAAAAAAAAAGAATTAGAAAAGACTCTTATCCATCAATATGATTTTAGGAATTCATATGTAGATAAGGACAAAGAACTCTCCCAAAAGGTAGAACCAATCATTAAAAAACATAATGAATTGGAAATGTAAATCAAATCATTAAAAAAATAGAATTATGTTACACGTATTCTTAAAAATCCACTCTGGAATTGAATTGGTAATCATACTAATAAACTTGTTAGCAATGGCTCAAATTTATCAATGGCTGCGAACTGAGATTGGAATGGTCTACAGTATAATTTTAACCTTTATTCTTTCATTAGCACTCCTGTTCTTAATAGCCCCTGCGTTGATTATTATTGGATTAGTATTTATAGTAATTAACAGCATAAAGCTTTATAAATATTTCAAAAAAGAAAAAGAGAAGGAGATTGAAGAAGAAATTACAAGAGATAATCCAGATAGTATTTATTTGGATAGCGAAAAAGGTATTGTAGAAATCGCAAATCCTTGGAGGGGATGCCTTATTAGTGGATCGGCAGGGTCTGGGAAATCCAGATCTTTATTTTATCCTATAATAAAACAGTTTGTTGAGAATGACTTTTCAGGTATTCTTTATGATTTTAAATCTCCTGAATTATCTGAATTTGCCTACTCATTCTATAATCCGGATAACAAGGTAAAGTTTGCTTTCCTGAACTTTAAGGATACTTCGAATTCTGTAAGAGTAAATCCGTTATCTCCAAAGTACCTTACCAAGCAAGCTATTGCCTTTGAAATGGCAACGATTCTGATAAACAATTTACTTCCTGAGAGTATCAAAAAGAAAGATTATTGGACTAGAAGTTCCATTTCAGTAATTGCAGGAGCTATATGGTACCTGCGCAATAATCACCCTGGGCTTTGTTCCTTACCACACCTTATTGCCATGATTCTTTTTTTCCCTTCTGTTCATTTAATCTCCTTGCTGAGTTCAGATATAGAAACATCTGGCATGATATCCAGTTTGAAAGAAGCACACGAAATGAATGCAGAAAAACAAATCGCAGGAAGTGTTGGAACTGTCAAAAATGCTCTGGCACAGTTAAATATTCCAGAAATATTTTATCTATTATCAAAGGATGAAATTAATCTTGATCTAAATAATAAAGAAAATCCAACATTCCTAGCAATAGGAAACGACAGTACATTATCAAACACCTATGCCCCTGCTATTTCATTAATTATAGGGACTTGTGCTAGGCAAATGAATCAACCAAACAAGCATAAAAGTACAATCATACTTGATGAAGCGCCAACCGTCTTTATAGACGGCTTCGAACAAATTCCTGCTACAGCCAGAAGCAACAAGGTTGCTACTGTATTTGGATTACAAGACTATTCACAAATGGTTGATAAGTATGGAGCAGACAAAGCTCAGGTAATGATCAGTAATTTGGGAAATCAATTCTATGGAAGAACAGTTAATGAAAAAACCGCAGATATGATTGTAAAATTATTTGGAAAACACGATGTGACATATAATTCAACGTCTACAAGTTCAGGGTCTAGTTCAGGAGGTTTTTTAAGTGGTCATTTTTCAGAAAGTAATAATACCTCGGTATCGCAATCTGTTCAGCAAAGAGAACGGGTAAAAGTTTCTGAAATTATAAATCTATCTGCAGGAAAATTCTATGGTACCATAGCTGAAGGAAATATGACCGAACTAATAGGAGTTCAATTAAAACAAGTGCCCGATTCGAAAAAAGAATTTGAAAGCAAGGAACAAGCTATACTTCCCGATCAGGTTTTCAAAAAAATCTATAATGATATTAAAACCATCACAGGTGAGAACCCTAATGATCTTGATAGTTCTGAAGATTTCAACATAATACTTACCTAAAACAAAAATCAATGACATAACGCTTCACACAAGCGTAGGCAGTCTATAAGATAGAAAGCCTACACAGGATACTATTGTATCAATTCAAATGAAATAAACTTTAATTAAAAACCTTTAACAATGAGAAATACACTCAGTTTATTGCTCTGTATGCTTTGTATAACAAGCATAACAAGTCAAACTTCAGAAGAAGTTTTATTAAAGCTTGATGAATTAGAAAAAAAAGCAAATAACCTTACCATTAAGTTGGGAAAAGCTAATCAGAACGTATTAACCGAAAAACCAAAAATGAAGAATGGAATATCCGCAATAGTAGGATATTCTGAAAACGGTTATGGAGCTATGGCTAATCTCCAATATTATCCAAACAAAAACATCAATCGACATTTTGAAATAGGAGGTTATTTAAGCTATATGGAAGAAAGAAAAACAGGATATAATATTCCAGTAGAATTATATTCTCTAAACGTAGGCTATTTCATTGGAGTTCCCTTTTTCAGTAGCAACAATGATGCGTTTCGTTTTTCTATAGGAGCCGGTGGAACTATAGGAAATGAATCCATTAGAGATTCAGAAATTCAATTAGACAGATTAGAATCCATATCTACAAAAGACGGTGCTGTATATGGTTTCTATGGAGCGATGAAATCTGAAATAAAACTCTTTAAACACCTATCAGCAATAGTTAGGTATACCCATTTCCATCATCCTAAAAGTGAAATAGGTAAAACAAAATTCTTAATCGCACTAGGTCTTAATTTCAAATTTTAAAATATCACAAAATGAAAAAAATAATCATATTTATCAGTTTAGCAATATCTATCTTGTCTTGCGAAGAAATCGAGGTAGACATCCAAAAAGAAAACCCTACAGATTTTAGTATTACCGCAAACGTTAATCAAGAATCCTTGGCTATAAATGAAAAATTTGAATTCAACTTATTCATTGAAGCTATTGCTCCAATTACCGAAGAACTTGACTATTCACTAAAATTTTTCAATACTGGTGTCGGTGGTGAACTTTCAATAAACGGAATTGCATATCAAGAAGATGAAATCATTTCAGGAATATCACCAGGAACAACAGTTATTGATTACATAGGAAATGAAATAGGTTCTGGAACTGTTACTTTCCAGGTTACTTCTTCTAATGATCTAATAAAAAGTACTTCCGTTCCTATTTCTATAAAAAAGACAGATTTCGATTTTGAAGTCCTTTTTGACAAGAACGAAAATTATATAAACGAAAAAACTGAATTCAACATAAATCTCGAAAAGAGAGGTTCAGAACCTCTGACTTTTAAAGCCTATTTTAAAAATATAGAAGGAGAAATAATATTGGATGATCAGACAGAATCTATCCTTCAAAATAAAATGTTTGATATCACCGAAGGTGTAAGTTTTGGAAGTTTCAAAGGGACATTTGTTCAAGAAGGTAATATCGAATTTATTATTGAAGCTTCTAATGGTATTACGAAATCTCAAATAGTCAATTTTAAAACATTACTGACAGATTTTGAAGTTGTAATGACACCAGAACCAATGATTGGACCTTATTTATCTGATTTACTCTTCACATATTTCATTAAGCGACCAGATGATTTAGAACAAGAAATAGAATATTATTTATATATCACATCCGTTGGACTTGGACGTTTGGCTTATAATATTAGTGGAAGCGAAGCTGTTGTAGGACAGGGGTTTGAATGGAGTATAGGAAATAGAATTTCCAATGGAGGGAAACTAATACAATTTGGTGTTGTTTCTCCCAGAAGTGGTGTGGTAACATTCCATTTTAGAGATTCCAATGGAGCTACTTATGAAAAATCCATATCAGTTGATTACCAAGAATAGTTATTCAATAATTTAAAATAGGAATCTAAATTTCACTTATCTCGATCAACTTCACAAAATTACTGTTAAGGCCTATACAGGCACTTACCAGAAATCTTTGTTCGTTTCACTTCGCTAAGCAAAATTTAGAGTATTGATGTTTTTAATCAGCACATTGCATTCATTCGTACCTCGATGAATCCAAAGAGCTGATCAAAAGTAGTGCAGAGTTAGCGAATTTCTCCATACTTCCGAAAAACGTTAACACTGCAATATAAACAAAAGGGAAAAAACTAAAATTCAAAAAATGATCGCAAAATTCTTAAACTCATTAGAAGCCATATTAATACCGATGCTCATATTGCTCATTGCATTTATTGTTGATGCAGGAGTATTATTCTATCGAGTATTGCCTGAGTATATGAATGAAAACTTAAAGCTATTTGCTTCTATAATGTTAGGGGTTGCTGTAGCCTTTCCTTTATTACTAACAAGTGTAAATTCTAATTTATTAAAACATAAGTACAAAGTAGGTTTCCCCGAAATCTTTGGTTTCTGCAGCTTCTTTATGACTTTGTTATTCTTTGATGTTTTTTCTGCAGAGACAAAACCATTTAACTGGTATTTAACTACGGTATTTATGTGTTTACTTTTGGGATTGATTGATTACTTATATGCAGATCTATTTGTAAAGAAGTACAATCAAATCAACAACCTCGAACAACAGCAATTGGACTATGAAAACCTAAAAGATAAAAATCGAAGTCTTACAGAGGAATTAAATAAGTCTAGTACAGTCCTACAACAGTCCAAACAGGAACTATCCAAGACTAAAGAAAGCCTACAAATGGCTATAAGCGGTCTGGAAGAGGCTAACGAAAAACTTACCTGTCCCCATTGTGGAAAATTGCAGAAATCTGTTAGTGCTTACCGAAATCATATAGGTAGCTGCAAAGATAACCCTAAGAATAAATTAAATGGGAAAATTAAATCATCACCTATCAAGCAAGAATCTTAATCATTATGAGCACAATATTTTTTACCTCGGATCATCATTTTGGACATAAAGGAATAATCAAACATGCCAAACGTCCTTTTCGATCAGTTGAAGAAATGAACGAAACTATGATCCTAAGATGGAATGAAAAGGTTAAAAATAATGATATTGTATATCATCTAGGCGATATCGGTTTAATGGCACCAAGGAAACTAGCTGAGATTCTGGAACGGTTGAATGGAAAGATTCATTTAATCAAAGGAAATCATGATGATTTACATCGGAATTACAAAGATCGATTTGAATGGATCAAAGACTATCATGAATTGAAATTACCAGATCCCAATTCAGTGAATAATCAATTGATTGTGATGATACATTATCCATTAATGACCTGGAAAGGAAAATATAGTGGCTCATACCATCTTTTCGGTCATTCCCACGGAAAACTGACCAGATTTAATAGAAAATCGGCTTTAGACGTGGGTGTTGATTGCCATAACTTCTACCCTATTTCTTATGAGGAAGTACAAATGATTTTGAAAAATAATTTACAATGAGTATAGTGCTATTAGTAGCTATAATTTATATTTTTACTTTTTATTGAGTCATTAATATGAATTTTATAGATTTATTTTCTGGTGCAGGGGGGTTATCTGAAGGTTTTATCGAAGCAGGGTTTAATCCTATAGCACACGTAGAGATAGATTCTAATGCATGTAAAACATTAGAAACTAGACTCGTTTTTCATAAACTCAATAAGGAAAACAAACTAGACTTTTACTACGATTACCTTTTAGGAAAATTTTCAAGAGAGAAATTCATTTCCAAATTTGGAAATATTGAGATTTCAAATTCGGTTATTAACACAGCTATTGGTGGCGCTAATAATAATGATATTTTCAACCAAATAAATATTTTAGCTAATAACCAAGAAATAGATTTGGTAGTTGGTGGCCCGCCATGCCAAGCCTATTCACTAATAGGCAGAGCTAGAGATAAAAATGGAATGAAAGATGACTCTAGGAATTATCTGTATAAAGAATATGCAAAATTTCTAAAAGAATATAGACCGAAAATATTTGTTTTTGAGAATGTTTTAGGGCTTGTTACCGCTAATGGTGGTAAATTTTTCACCAATATGAAAGCCTATTTTAAAAGAATTGGCTATGAATTAAATTATTCTATTGAAACTTCATCAGACTATGGAGTTTTACAAAAAAGAAAAAGAATTATATTGATTGGTTGGAGAAAAGATATTGATTTTCAGCTACCAAAATTTAATAAAATAGAAAACAACTGGACAGTAAATAATTTGTTGTCAGATTTAAAGAAATTACAACCTGGTGAACAAAATAATGTTACAAAATATAAAACTGACACAACTAATTATTTATCAGAATTTGCATTAAGAAATGGTGTTGATTTTGTAACACAACATATTGCTAGACCGCATAACAAAAGAGATTTAGAAATTTATAAAAGAGCAATTAGAAAATGGGAAAAAGGTGAAAGGTTAAAATATTCAGATTTACCAGAACACTTAACAACTCATAAAAATAAAACGTCTTTTTTAGATAGATATAAAGTTGTAGACGCCAATAGCCATTCTCATACCATGGTAGCGCATATAGCAAAAGATGGTCACCACTATATCTATCCAGATAAAAAACAAGTCAGATCATTATCAGTAAGAGAAGCAGCAAGAATACAATCATTCCCGGATAACTTTTATTTTGAAGGAGGGAGAACGGCAGCTTTTAGGCAGATTGGTAATGCTGTACCTCCTTTAATGGCAAATGAAATTGCAAATCAAATTCGAATAAACCTGTGAACGATAAGCAAAAGCATAACATAAAAGCAAAAAGTCACATACTTAGTTTATTAGGTGAAGAATTAATAGGTAGTGATAGTTTAGCAATATTTGAGTTAGTTAAAAATTCATACGATGCCGATGCCGAAAATGTAACCGTTAAATTTCTTGATTTAAATTCAGAAAATCAGAAAATAATTATAGAAGATGACGGTTCAGGAATGTCTCCGAAGATTATTGAAGATGTATGGCTAACCATTGGGACTGATTTTAAAAGAGGGAAAAACAGAAAAGTAAGTAAAAAGTATAATAGGGTTTCATTTGGAAATAAAGGTGTTGGAAGATTAGCTGTGCATAAACTAGCAAAAGAAATAGAGTTAGAAACTCAGCAGAGTGGGCAGATGTTTTCTAATAAATTTAAAATTAATTGGGCTGAATTAATTAATTCTAAAGAATTCATTCAAGAATTAGAAGTCGAGGTAGAGACAATACCTAATTTAAATTTTGAGAAAGGACAGGGTACAAGAATTACACTAAGTCAATTAACTACAAAAAAATGGTCAAAAAAAGCATTTCGGGATTTAATTAGAAAAATTAAGAATATTCAAAATCCATTCAAAAAAATCAACAATGATTTTAGTGTTATGATTGAATGTAATGATAGTCATAGTGCCTGGATAGAAGACATAGTAGAGCCCAGTGAATCTCTAAAAAACAGTCTTTATAAATTCAAATTTGAGGTATCTCAATCCAGCGCAGAAGATGATGAATTTGCTCAATTAATTTGGAGTTATGAATTTAACCCTCATAATTCTCTTAATATTCCTATTAATAACAATGAAAAGGATGTAAAAGAGAGTAACTATCTAATCGGTGATTTATATAAAGATCTAGATGGTTTAGATGATGAAAAAAGACCTCTCTTTAATAAATACCTAAAAAACAAGGACTTAAACAATATTGGTACTATAAAAGGTGAATTTTTTGTTTACAATCAAAATACATCTATACTTGAAGGTTTTTTTCCTGGTCAAATAAATGCGATTAAAAATTTTATCAAAGAAAATAAAGGAGTACGGATTTTTAGAGATAATATAAGAGTATATAATTATGGGGAATCATATGATGATTGGTTAGATTTAGATTACACGAAAATACAAAGAGCTGGAGATCATTTTGGCAAAAAAGTTACAATTGGATATATTGAGTTAGACCTAGCCCTGAGCGAGAATGGGTTAATTGAAAAAACAAATAGAGAAGGCTTTATTGAAAATTATACATTTAATAAGTTTCAATTACTAACAAAAAATATTTTCGGATTTTTTGAAAAAACGGCTTTAAAAGATAAAGAACTAATAGACGAATTTATTGAAGGTACAAAGCCTATAAAAAAAGTAGGGTTTGGAGATACAATCAAGGAGTTAGAAGATATTGTTAAGGAAAAAAATATAGAGAAAGAAATCTCTCCCATTATTAAAAAAATTGAAAAAGATTATAATAATATGAGAGATGTTATGGTTAATTCTGGAATGACAGGATTAAACCTTGGTGTCGCTTTTCATGAAGTTGAAAGAGAAGTTAAATATATCAGTAAAGATTTACAAGCAGATAGAATTGAGGTAAATGAAATTAAAAATAGAATTTCTAATCTATTAAGAATTCTGGAGAGCCTTTCCCCTCTTTTAAGAAAAAATAAAGAAACCAAAACTTCAGCCGTTAATTTAATTGAAACGGCTAAAAAAATGAATCAAAATAGATTTAATTATCACGATATCATTTTTTCTTCACCGCCACTTACAAAAGAGTCGAATGACTTTAATATAAAGGGCGCAACAAATTTATTAATTGGAGCCTTAGGAAATATTATAGATAACAGTATCTATTGGACTTCCGCAAAAAAAGATTTAGAGGGAGGTAATTTCAAGCCTGGAATAATTATTACAACAGATATAATAACTTATGATTCGCCTGCTATTATAATTGCCGATAATGGCTTAGGTTTTCATATGGAACCAGAATATTTAACTCAACCATTCAAAACTAAGAAGGATAATGGTATTGGTCTTGGTTTATATTTTGTTGATTTAGTTATGAAGATGTCTGGAGGTAGATTAATATTTCCTGATGTTAATGATCTAGAGATTCCAAAAGTTTATGATGGGGCTTGTTTAGCCTTAGTTTTTCCAAAAGCATAAAATATGATTACACCTCAAAATAGAATTATTATTGTTGATGATCAATTTGAAGAATTACAAAGGTTAGCGAATGCTTTTTTGAAAAACGGCTTAGGTTGTAGGACATTCGAATATGATAAATTATACGATCAACCCTTAAATAGGGTTCGCTTGGCTTTTTTTGATGTTGATCTCGGTGAAAAAGGTATCGATACATCAGGTCTAAATCAGGAAGAAATTGAAGCTGCAGCAACCTCAATATATAATGATTTAGCATATGCAATAAATCAATATATATCTAAAGACAATGGCCCTTATGCATTGATATTTTGGACAAAAAACAGACCTCTAATTGATGGGTTTAAAAATTATGTAGACAACCCTGACCGTGGTTATTCTGATACTGCGAAACCATATTTAATAGAATGTTTTGATAAAAATGACCTTAATGAAACATCTAATGTTTTGCCAAAATTAGATGAGTTATTCATTAATGATAAAATAAAGTTTTATTTCGAGTTAGAAGAGAATGCTAGATTGGCAGGATCTACCGCAATTGAAAAACTTCATAGTATTATTCCCAAAGACGGAAAATGGAGTCAGAATATGGAATATTTTCAGAATATTGACAAAGTTTTATCAAAAATAGCAGTTAATGTTTTAGGGTATGATTATGCTAAAGAAAGACCTATAAAAGGAGTTTATGAAGGCTTAAGTCAGTTAGTTTTAAAAGAATTTCTTGATTCAAAAAAATATATCGAGCCAAAAGAGTTAATGTCTTCTTTACTTGATTCTAAAGAGCAAAAAGAAATTGAATTTCCCGATAAAATTATCGCAACTAAATTAAATACAATATTCCATATTGAAGAATCTATCGAATTCAATACTTCGGAAAGAGGAGGTGTATTTGAAATAAAATTAGATAGTTTAAAATCAGATGAGTTTAAACCTAGTTATCATTTTAGTTTAGGTGAATACTTTAAAAGACTAGAAAAATTTAATTCAGAATTGTTTTTTAGACTAAATTCTACATTACAAGAAGATGAAGCAGCCAAAATTAAATCTGAAATTGAATTTATTGCCGTAGAAATTAGCGCTTCATGTGATTATTCTCAAGATAAAATGAGAAATAACAAATTCATTTTAGGTATACTCACTCCATCCATTGAACTTAGTAAATTGGATTTAAAAAGCATTAGTAAATCCCTACTTTATAAGGAGATTCCAAATTTCTATTATAACGAAAAAGAATATTCAATTTATTTAAATTTAAACTTCGTTTTCTCAGATAGTGAATTGAACTTTATTGGAAAACCTAAATTCATTCTAAAAAAAGAAATAATTGATATGATTGGGAATAGGTATGCGAACCATGTTTCAAGAATAGGAATTACTAGTTTTTAAAATGGATGTTCATAATAAAGAACAAAGATCAAAAAATATGCGTGCTATTAAAAGCTCAGGTACGAAAGATGAAGTTCGCCTGGCAAAAGCTTTGTGGCATAAAGGGTATCGCTATAGAAAAAACAACAAATCTGTATTTGGCAAACCAGATCTTACTTTTAAAAATTTAAAGATTGCAATTTTTGTTGATAGTGAATTTTTTCATGGTAAAGATTGGGATACACAGAAGCATAGAATAAAGACAAACAAAGAATTTTGGCATAAAAAGATTGAGCGTAATAAAGAAAGGGATATTGAGGTAAACACCGAACTATTATCTCAAGGCTGGATTGTTTTGCGTTTTTGGACAAAAAAAATAAAAAAAGATTTGAACAGTTATGTTTCAATAATAGAGGAACAAATATCAAAAAGACTCAAAGAAATATAGTGAGGAAGTGTAATTATAACCCTGTCTCAGGGTTATAATTACACTTCCTGATTATCAAAATTGTATATCATTTTTAGTTAAAATCCTCTTATAATTTCACTAGTACTGCACCAATCTAAATAAGGAAAACTTTTTAGAATCTCATTTGAGGCTGTTTCAGCTATTATTTTATGTCCTTTTATAGACGGATGCCAAGCATCTATTTCACTTAAATGATCAGCTGTATCAATATTAATTTTAGTTAAAACATCTGAATAGATTAACTTAACTTTGGTATTCTCAATCTTTTTTCCAAATTTTTCACATAGTTTCTTTAATTCCTGATTATATAGCTTGGACAATTCTATCATTTTATTTCGAAATTCAGGTTTCATCGACACAAAATAATCATAACTCTTTTCTAGATAAGGATATAAATTTGAATTATTTTTTTTCAAACTTTCAGTTTCACATCTTGCCTTGAAGAATGACTCAAAGTTTATCAAACCAAATATATAAACTACACATTTTTGATCACTAAGTAATGCACCATTCAAAAGGCGCTCTAATTGAATTTCATAGGAATCTATAAATTCTTTAGTTAGTTCGTTAAAAGTTAGATTTTCGTAATCTTTCCAATTTAAAGCATTATGACCGATCCATACTATAACAATTTGAGGAAACTCTCCAATTAAAACTTCACTAACTTGATCCGAGAAATGCCAAGTATCAGTAAGAATATCTTTAAAATTTCTTTTAATATTTCTGTCAATTTTTGCTGTTGCACAAGCATGTTGGTATGCTACAAAATGAGAGTACTTTCCTAACCTCTCAAATACGCTTTTTATATTAAACTTTGACGTTAAACCATTAATAAACCAACTGTTACTCCAATCTCTCCATATACTCACTAACATTTTAAATGTAGAATTAACTTGAAAACTAGTACTCAAGCTATCCCCTATTAATGCGATAGATCTAAGCTCATTTTGTTTGCCATTTAGATTCAAAACAGGACCAAAGTTTATCATCATTCTTTTTCTTCTGAGGTAGTTTATGCTAGAAGGGTTTTGTTTTTCGTCAATTCTAACGGAAATCCATTGTAAAAAAAATAATATTGGCCAGACTGATACAGAAGTGAAAATTTGAATAGATGGATCGTTTATACCACCATACACAAATTGTAAATGAGATGCTAATAATAGACTAAGAGGTAAAAGTGGCACTAGATAATAACCTGTTAACCAGTTCTTATATTTTAAATTAGTATACCTCCTAAAACCAATTATAGTAATTGCTAATATACAAGCATGTCCAGTACTAACAAACAAACCCATTGTAGCTATTAAGAAAAACCTAGTAGATCCTTTTGAGTTATTACTTATTCCTGAATAATCTCCAGAACTACCATCAATAAAGGATATCATCCAACCATCTATAAAACCTGCATCACTAAACAAAGTTTTAATAGCTTCTAAGTTTTCGGAACTAAGTTTAACTTTCTTCACTAATTCGATTGCTTCTACCCTTCCTTCTATTAAATTATCCAACAAAAACCCAAATTTTAACCAAAAATAAATTAGAAGAAGAGGGACAAAAAGATGTAACCAACGAAGTGGAACATCATTAGAAAAAAATGATAACGTATCAGAATTTCTTAGAACAAGAAGAAAAGCAATAATTATCATCAAAGCTTGTAACTTCAAGTTATTGTCAAGTAGGTTCAAGTTTTCCTTATAGTCTTTAAGAATATAATTAAATGTATCTTTTGTAGTAAAAAAACCTTTCTCGGAATTTTGTGTTAACTGACTGGCGCTTAGTTTTTGTACTTCTTGAACACTTGATTTTGATGTACCACTTATCATCGAAAAACAAACTGTTACAACCAAACAATACAAAATCATTGAAAAGATCACCAAAGACAAATGTGGAAGTATAAAAAGTCTATCGATAAATTTCATTTATGGAAGCTTACTTTAGTTAATTAAAAAATAGTTCTTTCTTCCGTGAATATCTTTTTTACGAGTACTTATGAAATTTTCTCGTTTACCATTTAAAACATTTATTATGTCTTCTATTTCAAGATCTCTTTCAAGATAACCCCAATGATCTATTATCTCTTCATACAATGATACAGATTCGTCATTATCCGATACATCAACAATAAAGGTTTCATCATTTAAAATTGAAATATCTCTGGGGCCTCGCTGTCCAAGTCTTTTTGTACCATTTTTAGTAAACCTGGAAATCCTCAAAGCATCATCACCATTATGAATATAAATATGAACTCTTCTGCTAATATTTTTTAAATAAGAAAATGATTCCCCCTTCTCAAAAATATTATCTTGAACATCCGCATGAAGTAATAAAACTTCTGATATTATAGGTAGATATTTTTCTTTTGCAATTGTTTGCATAAAAGTTTCAAGAACTTGACATCCCATGGAATGAGCCATCATATGAATTCTTCCTAAACAATATTCTTTGTTAGCTAAATCAAAAAGCTCTTGATAGAAATTCTGCGTTTTCCTAAATATTCTAGCAAGTATAGCTCCTGTATCTCTAGCGTCGTCCTGATCTCCTCCATACGTAAATAGTTTACTGTTTCGACTTGGCCAAGATAAGTAAACAATATGTCTGATTGGAGATTGATCATTTTTTACATAAAGTTCATATAATTTTTTTGCATGGTTTAAGGATGATTTAAAACCTGTACTAAATCCATGTATGAAAAAAAGTATATCGTTTTTTACTATCTTTTTTTTACCCCCTTCTTTTTGTAAATCATGTTTATAACAAATTGTGTCCGTATATAAATCATAAAACATAGATTCGGAACCTGCTAAAATTATTTTATCAGGTTCCTTACTTTCTAGTTTTTCTACAACCTTTTTATATCCTTCTGGATAGTTATCTAATAGAATTTTGTATGATAACCTTTTTGATTCAGGATTATTAACCTTTGCTATTCGAAAAGATGGTCTAGCTTTTTCTTTACCGTTATTTAAGAACTTCTTTCCCGTTGAGTCAACTGATCTATTGCTGATTATATATATTCCCATTTTACATATATTAAGTATTAGAACAAGTTTTAAAGTTATAAGTCTATAGAATTCAAAAACATACCCAAAGACAGGTATATTTTTAACCTTTGCTATTCTATTTATATAAAAAATACGGGGTAAATAATGACGAATGTGGAATAAGAATCGTGGAGTAAAAATTCTTAAAATCAGAGAAAATATAAGAATTTTTACGTCATTATACTATTAAAAGTCAAACAAAACCCCACCAAAAGCAAACAAAAACTCCCACCATAAGTACACCTACTACTCTTCTATCCCTTTGTATATAAGGGTTCGTTACATATTGTATCGGAAAATAGATTTTCTTGCCTTTAGTATACTTTTGTTTTCCTTTGTTGGACCTTTTATAAAAAACAACATTTGTTTTTGCTTTTTATGGGTCTTTTCTTTCCTTTATTACTACTAAATTTTAAGCTTTTTTACCTTAATTTCTGGTTAATTAAAAAATGGGCTCAATTACTAATATCGAAGAACACATTATTCTGTTTAGATCATTGTTCAATGGTCGTAATGATGTTTTTGCCAAACGATGGGAAAAAGGAAACAAAAATGGATATATGCCAGCTTATTTTTATGACCCATATCGATACAAAGCCCATCAGATGAGAGGTGGAAGTTTTAAGGATTTTAAAGAAAAGAAATACTTAGAGTTAAAAGATGAACAAATCCTAAAACATCTTAAAGGTGAACGATTAATCGGTATTTATCCATTACTTAAGGATAACACATCTTGGTTTATTGTTGCTGATTTTGACAAATCTGGTTGGAAAAAAGAGTGCAAAGACTTTATTACTATATGCCATAAACAAAACATACCAGTTTATTTGGAGCGATCTCAATCAGGAAACGGAGGTCATATTTGGATTTTTTTTGAAAGACCATATCCTGCTATAAAAAGTAGAACAATCTTTAAATCCTTATTAGAAGAAAGTGGTTCTTTCTCTATTTTTGATAAAACAGCAAGTTTTGACAGATTATTTCCTAATCAAGACTATCTCTCTGGGAAAGGTTTGGGAAATCTAATCGCATTACCATTACATGAACCTAATGTAGAAAAAGGAAATAGCTGTTTCATTAATCCTGATACTTTCGAGCCTTATGATGATCAATGGATTTTTTTACGTCAAATACAGAGAATAAAAACTGATCAACTAGATAATCTGTACAATTCAATCCAACAAGAGGTGATTCCCTCAACATCTTCTACGAATAATGGTAAATTGATTATTGCGCTGGATAGGTCAATAAGAATAAACAGAACAGGTTTGACACTATCATTAATAAACTTCCTTAAATCTACGTATAACCTTCCGAATTCTGAATACTTTATCAAAAAGAAAATGAATCGAAATACTTGGAATACTGATAAGTATTTTAATCTAATAAGGGAAACAGATACCGAGATTATACTTCCAAGAGGGGCAATAGGAAAACTAATTCGATTTTGTAGACAACAAAAAATAGAATTTGATTTTCAGGATAATCGTAAAAAAGAAGAAGCTATCAATTTCGAATTTAATGCTTCTTTACTTAAACATCAACAAGAAATCACAGCTTCGATTGAGAAAAAAGATTATGGAGTTGTTGTAGCTCCTCCTGGTTCCGGCAAAACTATTATTGGTCTAAAAATCATTGCAGATAAACAACAATCTGCACTAATAATTGTTCATAGAAAACAATTGTTGGATCAATGGATTGAACGAATTGAGAATTTTTTAAAAGTCCCTAAAACTGAAATTGGAAAAATAGGTAACGGAAAAGTAAAAATTGGTAAAAAGATCACTATTGCTATGATTCAAAGTTTAGCAAAAAGAATAGATGATAATGATATATCAAAAATATTCAAAACAATAATTATCGATGAGTGTCACCATATTCCTGCAGCTTCATATATAAATACGGTCTCAAAACTCTTCCCTTATTATCAGTACGGTCTTACTGCTACTCCTTTTAGAAAATACAATGATGGAAAGCTTATTTTCGCCTATTTAGGTGATCCTATAATCGAAATCAAATCAAAAGATATCGAAACTTTCAAAAGAGCACAAGTTGTTATTAGAAATACGAGTTTAAATGTTCCTTTCAATTCAAAGACAGATGTTTTTGAAACTTTGTCCAAAATATTAATCCATGATTCTATTAGAAATAAACTTATTCTAACTGATATCTGTAGAGAAACAGATAATGGAAAAAAAGTAGTAGTAATTACGGAAAGGAAGGAGCATATTATTGCTTTATATCAGTTTCTGAAACAAACTTATGAAGTAATCACCTTAAATGGTGAAGATTCGGAAAGTGATAGAAATTTAAAATGGAAATCCCTAAAAGAAGGTAATTATCAGATTTTAATCACTACTGGTCAATTTTTTGGAGAAGGTACAGATCTAAAAAATGCAACTTGCCTATTTTTGGTATATCCTTTTTCATTTAAAGGTAAACTAATTCAATATATAGGAAGAGTTCAGCGATCAGAAATAACCCCCATTATCTATGATTATCGAGATCATAAAATTGAATATCTAGACAGATTATTTCTAAAAAGAAATACCTATTATAGAAACCTTTATAAACAAGCTACATTATTTGATGACCCATTAGAATCCACAAAAGTATCTCAAAAAGGTTCAATCATAAATAAACTGATAAGGGTATCCATAGACCAACTTGATTTTAGATATGGAACCATTGCTTTTAAATATAAAGACGGCTCTTTTTCTGATGAATTTGAGTTTGAAATTGAGAATAATTATATACGACCAGAATTTGATGTTTTGAAACCTTATTTTTCAAAAATAATAGGTAGTAAAAAAGTAGAAGTCCATATCCATGCTGAAATTGAAAATAATACGTTAATCTCTCAATTAGCCACTTCTAATGATTTAGAAGCTATTAATAGAGAGATTATTGAAACAGTCCGATTTACATTCATAGAAAAAACTCTTTTTGGAAATAAATCTTCTGAGATTCAAAATTTAACCAAAGAGAAAAATCAAGAAAGTAATGCCGGTCTATATCAATCAACCGAAGAATTATTAGAAGACATTCTTAAAAACAAAAGTGTAAAGCACTATCAACAGTTACAATATTTAGCAGCTAATCATATGAATACGATCTTAAAACTCAGATATGTCTTAAATCCATTTTCGTTTGTCTTTTTACTATCAGGAGAAAATCAATTTCATCTTATTTTGGAAACTTTGGATACGGAAGAAGCTACCTATGTATGGCATATTGAAAAAGATACCGATACTCTAAAAGATAATCTTGAAAAGGTTAATAAAGAATTAAATATCATCAAAAATGAGGGAAGACAAATTTATCTGGAAAGCCAACCAGTTAATTTTAACCGAATAATTCATGATTATTCAAATGACAAGAAAGGGTTTATTCTTTGGAGAGATCAATTGGAAGAAAAACTGTTTTAATAATCCCTTATCTTGAACCCTAAAAAATATTAATTACCTTTGTACTATGGTAAAAACAAAAAGCATATCAAGTTTTTTCCCAAAACATTTATTCTGGGATATGGATATGGATAGACTTGACTTTCAAAGAGACAAGGATATTATTATCCCTAGAGCTTTATTTGCCACAACCGAACAAACCTTTCTTAAAGACATTACTACACTGGAAAAACTCTATAATAAAGAGCAGATACTTTTTCACCTTCAACATACTAAAGAAAGGATTAGTAATGTGGTTTGTGATTTAATTACCAGAAGATATAACGCTAAACCATTCAAGCGTTTTAGTCTATGAATGCTGTTTCTGCTGAAATTCTAGAATCTATTTGCGAATTACAGAACCTTAATAACCTTAACAATTTCTTATTAGGTGGAGGAACAAATATCGCTCTTAGGTATAATCATAGAAAGTCTATTGATATAGATTTATTCTGTCCGGATATCATTGGTAAAAAAGGGTTTTATGCCATAGAACAAGAAATAAGTCAGTTTTATGGTGAACGAATAACCGGACTTAGTTATCCATGTAATATCGATGATCAATTTTGCTTTATGCGATTTTTTCTACAAAAGAATGATGAAATGATTAAGGTAGAATTACTTCAAAATTTTAAAAACCTAGAAGCACCAGAACAATTAGACAATATTAGATTATTATCAATAAATGATATTGGTTTATATAAACTTAGTAGTGCTGCAAACAGAGCTTCAAAAAAAGATATTTATGATCTGGATTTCATTACAGATACTACTAACCTGATTAAACTATATACGTTGCTAAAAAACAAGATAGAAAAATTCAATTTACCCGAACATCGCACCATATTTGATTTGGATAATGAAGTAAGTCCAATAGACAAACCCGAACTATTATTGTCCTTTGACGATTCAAGATCAAACAACAGATCTCGACCTTTTCACCTACAAGATAGGATTGATATTATTCCAAATTCTAGATCCTGGCAAGCGGCAAGGATTAGTTGGCGTTCTAAAGTAAGACAACTTTTTAATCATTTAGACATCAAATTTCCAGGAGCAGAAATAAAATGAATTCAGATAAACTAACACTTCTTAAAAAAGTAATTGAACATAAACTATCTAGTTTTGATTTGGATAAAGAAATTAAGGATTATCAAAAGCGTTTAGATAAAGTACTTCAAACTCCAGCTGATGAATACTCACTTTCGGGAAACATAGAATACGGTATTAAAAATATTCTAGATGTGGCTACCGGATTAAGCCACCCTATTGGTTATTTAGTTTCGCAAAAAATTGCCTATAGACAAATTCTGGATTTATTAGAAAAGGAAGAAAACGAATTACAAGAAATACTTTCTCCAAAACCCGAGAGTGATAATGGCAAAAAAGAAAGTATTATTGATAAAATATTTTCTGAAGCGGAAAAAAGTACCTCTCCAAAAAAACACTTCTTTGATTGTAAACTTACAGATGAAGATTGGGGTGTTGAAGGTTGTATTTGCCCTGGAGCATATATTTACAGAAAATACTTATCTATTGGACTAAGTAGGAAAGATGCCAAATTAGTATCAAACTATTGCGAGTTTGGAGATGTTATGGAAGAACGAGACAGAATCAAAGCAAAAGAATTATATGAAAAGCATAAGTTTTTAAAGATAAATCCACTAAAATAGCAAACAACATCCCACCAAAAGCAAACAAAAGCTCTCACCACGAGTACACCTTCTACTCTCCTATCTCTTTATTTACAAGGATTTGTTACATATTGTATCGGGAAGTAGATTTTCTTGCCTTGTATCTATTTTAAACACTTTTAGGAGCTTCAATCCATATTATTCTAGAGAATAAGAATATTTCATTTATAAATATCTGTCAATTTCCCATAGAAAACATCCAAATCATCTCTAGTTGATTTAAAATGATAGTTATTACTTTTTTGCCAAATTTTAAACCCAGCTTTTTTCCAGATCTTTGGAAGATGGGGAGCCTTTTCACTATCATAATCGGCTATCCATAAAGGGTATTCTGAAAACTCTTTTTTTTGTAAATATCTGTCTGCAAAACTTGTACTAACGTAAATCATAGGCTTTCTTTTAGTTTTGTTTTCTATATAATCTAGAAATTTTAAAAGGTTTTTTTGTAGTTTTTCTTTATTGATACTTTTTTTATTTGAAGGCAAGCTTTGGCCTTCAATATCAACAATTGGAGTAATATCTGTATCCTCCCACTCTTTTACTACAGAAATATAATGCTTTGCTTGCTGTATTGGATTAGAATTAATATGATAGAAGTGATAAGCTCCTCTAATAATTGATTTTTCTTTTAATGTTTTCCAATTATAATCAAAATAAGAATCTCTAAAATGTAGACCTTCAGTAGCTTTGCATATTACAAATGATATACTGTCAAAAGATTTTATTTCATCTACAACAGCTTTATTATAATGAGAAATATCCATCCCATAAAAAACTGTCTTTTCAGATTCTTTCTCGACCGTCTTTTTTTCTGTATTTTCATTAATAACATTATCTAATTTAGCCTTAATGGAATCAATTTTAGTGCTGATTTCTGTATTATATGCTTCTATTGCACTTAAATCTGGGTTATAGTTTTGCAATTCATTCCAGAAAAAAAATATCGCGGCTCCAACCTTTAGCATAGTAATGATATTTAAAATAATTGACCATCGCCACCATTTTTGATGAAATTTTGTTCTTGATTCCTTTTTAGGAGCTACATCTACTAATAAACCTTTGAGTTGTTCAGTAAGAAATAAAACCTCTTTAGCATGCGTTTCTAAAAAAATACTGGTATCGTTGTCAAGAAATATGCCTTTGTATATGATATCATCATTTTTATCTGAAATACTCGTTGGATGTAATGTGTAGTCCCCTTTAGTATTCAAAATTATAGGTCCATCACCAGCCTCAGGATTATTAAATGCATCTTGAATAAAATACATTTTATCTCCCTTATTGTGATCCTTTGGCAAAAAATAGAGATAATTATTGGTAGCCAGGTAGTTTAATAAAGACATTAATTCTAAAAAATCTACTAACTGTTCTTTCTTTAATTCTGCATCATCAAACAAATTATTCTTTAAATAAAATACCGAATAATGATCAACGGTCTGAATGATCAGTGCTCTACCTTCATTTTCATGAAAAAACATCTTTTCAAGCAGTTCCTGTAAGGAGACACTACCCTTTGACACCATCGAAATCATGGTGTTAATAAGAGCTTTTTCTTTTGTATTGATAGATTTCATGTTCTTATTCTCTTAAATTATTTAAATCATTGTCATTTTAAAAATGACTACTTAGGCTTGTCTTTACTAACAGTTTTAATATCATTCTCCCCCTTAGGATAATGCTTAGCTATCCATAATCTAGCAACCTGTTGGGCTGTGATTTTTTTAAGATAAAAATGTATTGGAGTACCTACTATTATTTCTTTTTCTTGTATAGCATTCAAGTAGTTATTAAATGCTGTCATTAAAGAATTAATATCCATAACCATATTAGTTTTGCTATCTAATGATCCTAGTGTATGTATTAAGTTCTCATCCTTTTTGTTTTCTCTTTGAGATTGTCTCCTATATTTTGTTAGTGCTTTGGAGCTCGTTTCTTTGGTTACACGATTTTGTGTAGAATACGATGTGTCAAACTGTTTTGAATCATTGGGTTTTGCTAGTTCTTTAAAACCAGACATTAGGTTATTTGAAGCTATCGAAGGTACTGCTCCCATAACTATAAGACTAATGTGCGAGTTTATATTATGTGTATTCAATACTCTCTTTATATCTTCTAAAACTGAACTTTCTACCCCAAACCCTCCGGTCATGTTTTCGATCCAACCACCAAGTTTAATTTTTTCTTGTAAGTTTTTCATTACCTCTTCTGATGGATTAATAGCAGCTGTTTCACTACTTAAAACATGCACCATACCTACAAAACTAGAACCATATGCCGCTCCAGAAATAACACTTATAGATTCTTGGTCTTTGGTAGTAGTTTGTGACTCAAGAACCATCATACTTTGGATATTCGTATTAATTTTTTTTGTTTTACTACTATTCCATAAATCAATTGCCTTATCAACATCTATGTTAAAAGGCTCTATGATGGCTACATTTTTATGTGTACAACTTGCGGTAATAACTAGTGTTCCAGAAAGATTATGACTTTTTTGTTGCTGATATACCTGTGCAGATGCTGCTTTTGCTAATTTGGTTGATTTTGAGCCTAAATCACCGGTACTTTCTCTAACGTAATTTTCAATATTGGATAGCGCATCCTTATTTTGCTCATAAGAAAAGTATTGCGCATCTAGTTTCAACGATTCTGAGGATAGCGGAAGGTTTTTTACTTTGGCACTACTATAATCCAATGGGCTTTCCATTGTTTCTTCGACCTCTAACTGAGACATTTGTTCTCTCATATTTAAGATATCGTCTTCACCCTTTAACCGAGTATCCAAATAATTTTGAGCAGCTTTAGTAATAGAAGTATCGATCTCATTTATTTTTTCGTTTATCGCAGTAGTATCCACCTCCAAGCTCATTAATTCGCTTATCGTCATTGTAAGACTTCTTTTTAAGGCTATATGAGAGTTTAGCTTATCATGAGATGCATCAATCTTATTTTGCAGTCCAGCTATAGTATGCAAAAAACCAAGAACCCTAGTATCTACAATGTTTCCTAAAACTAAGGAAGGATGATCGTAAGGAATAGAAGTTGCCATAGTATACAGATTTTAATTATTCTTGATATTTTTTAATTTTGTTTTATCTAATTGTTGATTTCTCTCTTCTTTTGGTTTATATAAATTCTTACCAATAGGAAGTCTAACATGGTTAGATGTAGAGAAATCAACAATTACAGGATCTGCTCGATAATGACCTTAACGACATTCATTTGGCGCAAGAACACCGTTTTCAAGAACAGTATCTACATAAGTATCATCATAGGTCTCATCAAATAATAGATCAGTTGTTTTAATAAGCTTTGAACTGGATGGATGTGCGCTCCATACTTTTCCATCTTTAGACTGGCATTCAAAAAATTTAGCATCAGCTGCATCTGAATCATAATCTCCCTTTAAAAATTTATTGATAAATTCAACTTCCTCAATACTAGGTGGGCTTTCGACTGGAATACTCATAATTAGATCATATGCGTCTTTGTTAATATTTGAACCTCTATAATGTTGGCTATTGGGATGCCATCCTATATTAGCATCCTCTGGATACTCTTGAGTATATCGTCCTTTTTCAAAATATAAAGTAGGTTCATCTCTTCCCAAAGTATATCCTCTAAATTTGCCTGCTTTTTCTTTTGGTATTCCCTTCTCTATTGTTTTATCTTCTTTCATGATATTTAATTTTAATTTGATTACTCGTTCAGACCTTCGCCTTCCAATTTTTAAAGATTATTTATTCATTATTCCCATTTGTAGTATCCTCCTTGTTGCCAGAATCATCTCCAGAAATAGAGAGGTATTTATTAGGGTAATATTTTGCCATCCACATTTGTGCTAATTGTGATTTTGTAATTGGTTTTAGATAATAGTTAATGGGTATACCAATATTGCCCGCTATACATTTTTGAATGTAATCATCCATAGCATCCATCATAGAATTGATATCCAACATTTTATTATTTCCGTCATCTATCTTAGCAAGTGCACTAAGAGCAGACTCTACTTTTGCCGTTTGAAGTGCTATCATTTGGCTACCTGTTCTTGCCGCAGATGCCGCCTGGCTAACAGATTCTTGATCTGTAGCTGTAGCATTTTGAATTTTTTGCAGTGCAGCCATTGATTTAGCACCATCATCATCTGCAAAACCTTTTACCCCTAATTGTACTTGATTCGATTTGATTGAAGGAATCGAACCCATGGCAACTAATGTGCAGTGAGATGAAATATTTTGAGTACTCAATAGATTTTTCACATCATTAGAAAAACTACTATCGACTCCAAACCCTCCTTTAGCACTTGCAAACCATCCTCCCACTTCAAACTGTCCTTGCATACTACTTGCTAATGAATACATAGCTTCGCTACTTTTTGTAGATGTAGAGTTTAAGATATGTACCATCCCTATAAAAGAAGAGCCATAGGTAGAGCCAGACAATAGTGTTAAAGATTTCTCCTTGGCAGTATCTGCCTCTTTGGCAATTTTTGAAACATTCGAAATACTATCTGTTTTAATTTTATCTGCATCGTCTGGAAAAACACGATTCCAAACACGAATAGCTTTATCTACATCTAAAATGAATGGAGCCAAAAGCATAGCGTCTTTATGCGTACATGAAATACTGATTACCAGTGTTCCTGCTATATCATGTTTTGATGTTTGACTATTAACTTGTGATTGTACTGAAGCCGTAGCTTGTGATTTAAATGAATCACCGAAAAAATCCACTTCACCGCTCACAAAAGACTTAATAGTAGCTGCATGTGTATTAGAACCTTCTTCATTTTGGTCTACAGCAAAATATTGTACATTCATTTTTAATGAATCTGCAGATAGTGGCATTTTCTTTATGCCGGTTCTGTTATAATCAATAGGGCTTTCAATATCATCATGAACCCCTTGAATCTTCCCTTTTAAAGGTCTAATACTTTTTTCTGCATCTAGTTTTGCTTTTGCATAGGCTATAGCAGATTCTTGTACGCTCTCGCCAACTGTTTGACTTTCTTTTATAAGATCTGTAGCGTCTATCTGCATATTAATAAGTTCTTGCACAGTCATATCTATGCTTCTTTTCATAGCTATGTACGAGTTCAAAGTGTCTTCTGCTGCATCTGGTACAGATTGAAATTCACTTATTTTTGTTAAATTGTCTAGCCTGTCCTGGCTTACTAAATTCCCCAAAACTAATGAGGGATCGTATGGAATTGATGACGGCATATCTTTAAATTTTTTAGTTTTTCCTACTCTTAATAGCTTTTCGGATTCCGCTTGTTTTGTTTTATAAAGATCTATCTTATAACACCGTATGTTAAAAAAAATACATCGAACGGTAACTTTTAAGGGATAATCGGTAACTTGGAGAACACGACCGGTATACAAGCATTATTACATAAATAAACCTAACCTAAATAAAAACCTTAATAGAATATGATTGATAATTATGAAATACCCGGAAAGTTAATTAGCCATGGATTAGATCGACCTAATATTCTTGAGCCTTTTGTAACTTTCACTAAAAGTGAAGATAAAAATGAAGATAAAAATAGTCTTTCATATGATATACAAATATTAGCTTATATTCCTGTAAAAAAAAAGAATGAAAAGTCATTTAAAATCTACATTACTTCAGAAAAGCAATCAGTAAATACACTTTTAGGGAACATATTGGCTCGAACTATAACTATTGAAACATACTGTCCTATCGATAGTAATTCTAGTTATGACTTATATCTATTTACAACGTCATATTTAAATTCGAAAAAAGACTCATCTGATGAATGTATTTTTGTTTTATATAATAATATCACCCAGGACCCAGAAACTAGTAGAGGAACTGTAACTACATCTGCAAATCCTACATAAACGTCTTTTTAGTAAGAGAATATTCATAAAAAAACTAATTACTAAAACAATACTATTGAGCGCATCAAAATGCATTATCACTCTAATCCTTTTTCTTATAGCTTATCATGGTATTTCACAAAACAATGATAAAAACATTATAGCTTTTGATGAAGAAGTGTTATCTATATGCCCTATCTGCAAAAAAGACAAGCGTTTTCTTAATAAAAAAAAGCATGAGAAATTTCATAAGTCTCATCTCCTTTTTGAAGAAGGAAAAACCGACTCCTCTTATGTTTATGTATCACGACTAATTGAAGAGAATGAAATAAAAGACCCTAGTATAGTATACCTATTATATGTCATAAAAGGACGTATCTTAAATGATAAATTACTCTTTGACGATGCTATTAAAAATCTAACTACAGCTATTGAATATGGAAAAGAGGTAGATAGCCCATATATTATAAATATTTATGCCATTTTAGGAAGAATCTATTTAGAAAAAAAAGACTATCAAAAAGGGATCACTATTCTTGAAGATTGGAAAATGAATTATGCCGATAACGATTCTGAAAACAGTAGTGCTGTATTCCATAACTTGGGGTTGTGTTATTTGCATATAAAAAATTATTCTAAAGCCGAAGAAAACTTATATATAAGCTATGAATTAAATGAAAAAGCCAAAGACACATTGGGGTTAGCCCGTTCTAGTCTGGATATCGCCAATTTATATTATGTACAATATAAAGATGAAATAGCCTTAACCTATTTTGAAAAAGGGCTTGAATATGCAAAAAAAGCTAATGATTTACTCATTTTACAAAACGCCTATTTAAACTTGGCTATAGTAGAAGAAAATAACAAAGCGTTTTCAAAATCTTTGATCTATAGAAAAGACTATGAAAAAATAAAAGATAGTATTTGGAATAAGGAAAAAATTTGGGAGCTTGCTAAAAAAGATAAAGAAATTGGAATTGCTGCCAGGCAAGAAAAACTGAATGCCGAGAAATGGAAAAAAGATCTTTTTATAGGTATATCGATAATTTTTTTGGTACTCTTACTTACAGGGGGCTATCTATACTATAAAACAATTCGGCAAAATAGGATCATTTCAAAACAAAAAGAACATCTTAATGATCTAAACACTACAAAAGACAAGCTCTTTTCGTTATTAACCCACGACCTAAAAACACCAATGTATGTTTTAAATAAAAAACTATTAAACATACGAAATGGTAAAACATTTACATCTTTACGTAACACAAAGTATTCAAAACTGGTGACCGAAAGTTATCAAATATCAAAAAACACAATACTACAAATAGAGAATACACTCCATTGGATTTTGGGGGATAAAAACCAGCTGATTTTCAATATTGAAAAGCTTCATCTAAGTTCTGTCATTGACCAAGTAGTGTATGACTATATCCCAGTTATAGAGGACAAAAAAGTTTACCTAAAAAAACATGCAGATGATACCATTTTTGTAAATGCAGATCTTAATTCCTTAAAAATTGTATTGAGAAACATACTCGATAATGCCATAAAGTTTTCGCATCCAGAAGGAGCCATATTCATTAATGTACATAATCAAAATTCGATTTGCGAGTTGCAAATCATTGATCATGGTGTTGGTTTTTGTTTGGATACTCCAAGAAAAGAAAAAATAGCATCTCCAATAAGACAATCCCCATCTAGTACCAAACTAGGACTGCGTTTAAGTCGGGATCTTATCAAAAAGAATAAAGGAGAATTTAAAATCCAAAGCGAACCCGACAAAGGAACTACAGTTTCTATACTTCTTAATGTAAATACTGACTAAAAATGGAAACTAAAATTAAAATTTTATTACTTGAGGATAGCGATGAGGATATTCAGGAATTTTCTGAAGCTCTGTCTCAGGAGAATTTTGAAATCGCGGCAATAGCAAAAAATATAAAACAAGCCATTGAATTATATAACACGATAGATTTTGATATTGCCATCATAGATATTTTTATCGATGGTGAATCTGATGGCATCTTCTTTGCCAATCAAATTAGCCACTTTGTAAAACAAAAACCATTTATTTTTTTGACCGGATCGGTAGATAAAAATATTTTTGATCAGGCTAAACTCACACAACCATACCATTATTTGATTAAACCTTATAATAGTCTAGAGTTACAGTTTGCAATAGAGTTAGCCATAGAAAAATTCGCCTCTAAAGAAGGGGCTTTACTTCAAAAAAAACCGCTATGCATTAGTGATAATTTTTATATAAGAGACAAAGAGTCACTTATCAAAATTGCTGTAGATGATATCTCCTACATCAAGGTTGACGGTGCTTATTGCGAATTAATGACAGACAAAGCAAAGTATCTTTTACATACATCACTTAACACCCTTAAAAATGAGTTGCCAGCATCTCAATTTCTACAAACGCACAGAAATTATGTAGTAAACTCAAAAAAGATTGAAAGCATTTATCTTAATGATAATCTAATAATCCTTACTGGAGATCAAAAAATCATATTAAGCAGAAGGTATAAAAACATGTTTATCAAGAATCAAAAGGTGATCAATTAATTCGATCTTTTTATTATCAATTTCTTTGATGACAATTTAAACTTTTACCTCTTACCACTGCATTCTTCCACTCCTATCGGTTATTTGACCGCTACTATTCCTATTATAACCACTCATGCTATTTTATCAAAACCCTCTTTATTAATCTCCCAAATTTGTAGTGTAATCAAAAGAAAAGTATTCGATTGAGTAGCTACTATCATTTCTATGGATTACAAAGGCGTAATCCGAAAAGCCTGTTTTAAATAGAGTAGGAAAATTTAAAATTCTATATCATGAAAGAAGAGACAAGTTACCTTCATCAGGCAGGAAAAGACATAAAGTCTAAGATAAAAACTTCGCAAATTACAGATCTATTAGCAAGTTTACCTAATGACAATAAAAAAGATTATTTAGGCCTTACAAAGGAATTATTTGAGATTCCTCCAAATATGTTAAAGAAAAAAGTAGAAAACAATTACAAAAAACAGGAACCAAGGTTCTATAGTAATGTTATAAATTCAAAAAGTTTTATGGAGACATATAGAGATCATTGTGTCATCAAATATAAAATAACAAAGACTAGTCTAGAATTATGTGCAATTAATGCATCGATAAAAAAGAATGATATAAACCTTTTTTTATCGCTCATAGAATATATGAAATAACCATTTAGAATCCAACAAAACTCGTAGCGTACGGTATTTTAATAAAACACGTTCGCGTTAACAGTGGATGACAAAGGCAGAATCCAAAAAACCTGTTATAAATACAGCAAGAAAACTTAATAATCAATATCATGAGAGAAAAAGATCGTAGTGAACAATCTCTAGTTGCTGTGCTAGAATACTTTGTAAATGAGTTTAAAAAATTTAACAAAGATGTTTCTAAAATAGCACAACACCTTAATACCGATGGGGAGGACAGTGAAAAAAGCGCTGAACCCGAAAGTGAAAGTGATGAGGAGTAAAAAAATGATATGCTAGTCAAAATGAATAGCTAAGATCAAGTTTTTATTTACAAAGGCGTAATCCGAAAAACCTGTTTTAAATAGAGTAAGAAAATTAATATTAGATATCATGAAAGAAGAGACAGAAACGAACAAAATAGATACAATGCATTTTATATGGGTAGGTCGAGTAATAGACGATCGTCTATTAAAAAATATTTTCGATTGGAATAAAAAGCTAGAATTCTTATTAAAAAATAGAAAATACCAAATAATTATCTGGACTGATGAGGTAGAGGAAACAATAAAAAAAGTGCTTTTAAAAGATGTAGAAACAATCAAAGTAAGTAACATCAATAATCTAGATTCAATTCTTAAAAAGATAGGGGAACAAAAAAAAGATCTTGATAAAGAGTTTCATCTAACTGATAAAGATTGGGAAGGGATGTGCAAACACGCTATCAATAATCATTTAAGCACTTACGAGGGTCGTAATTATGGTATTTCTAGTGATATATATAGGATGGTTGCTTTATATAAGTTTGGTGGTGTTTATATGGATTGTGATAATACTCCATCGAAAAATTACAATGAAAAATTAGGAGTTCCTAATAAATGGATCATTAAAAAAGGGGAATTGGGTTACGAGAAAGGATTTGGAAACTCGTATCTCGTCGGAACAAAGGATGATAATATCTTCATTCTGATTTTAGCTTTTATGACATATAAACTTAAATGCACTAAAAAGTCTAAGATAATATCAAAAGACATAGAAAAGCAGATCAATTTATTAAAAATCGAAGCCAAAAAAATTCAATCTTCAAGACCCATTTTAAAAAACCAGAAAGAATTTTTAAATGAAATAAATTCATTATCAAGTGCATGGAATATTATTCTAGAGAAAATCGAAGATGAGATTTCACTCCACGAACTTCAACGAATTTTCCCACCCGTAAAACTAGGTGATTTACAGAAAAGACCAGATTTTAATAAACAAGGAAAAGTTTGTTGGAATCCTCGGTATAAAATAACGACCGAGTATTCTGGGCCAGTTATGCTTTCTGAATTGTGTGATTTAAAAAAAAAGGAAATCAAAATTACAAAAGTTAGTTTATCAGGTTGGGTATCAATAGGGAAGGATCATGCATGGATGGGGGAATTTTAGAGCCTAAATTCAATGTAAAAACTCGCCAACAAAGTTATCAAATTGAGTACTTTTTTATAGTGAAATCAAGAAAATGTATTTATGATATACACTACAAATAAAAACACGCTATATCACACAGAACTTGTTTCACGGTCCCAAATTACAAAGTGTTAATTTCAATAATATTATGAGATACTGCAGCAAGAGCAAAATTTTCTTTACAACTATTACTAAAGACAGGTATTTAAAAAATATTGAATACAATTTTCTAAAAAAAATAAGTAAACATAACATGATTATGCAGCCTTTGGATTTACATAGGGACACAGGAAAACATATCGTGTTACATCTGGTAAACGATACTCATACAAACTTAATACATAGATGTATGAATGATACCAGATTAACCGATACCTATCCTGTGTCTTCTTTATATACCTTAGAAGATGCCAAAAACTATGTAATGGAAGAAAATGTAGCCGGACAGCGAGGCGAACGTTTTTCGTTTGCTATACTACATACTAATCAATTTGCGGGTATATGTACGCTGTGTAATGTTCAAGGTGAAACTGCAAAAGTTGACTATTGGATTGTCCCCGAGTTTTGGAACCAAGGCATTGCCTCACTGGTGCTTTCAAAATTAATTGATTATGCCAAAATCGAATTGAATCTTAAACTACTCAAAACCGGAGTATTAGCAAGAAATTTGGCTTCACGAAGGGTTTTAGAAAAAAATGGATTTTCTGTTGAGTGCACATTAATAAATGAAGATAAATATCACAAAAAATTTAAAGGCGAGACCATCATAGAAATGAAATTAAACTTATAAAATCCTATCAAAAGCAAACAAAAGCTTCCTCCATTAATACACCTCATACTCACCCCCCTCTTATGTATAAGGGTTTCTCACATATTGTATCGGGAAATAGATTTTCTTGCCTTTGATATACCTTTAGTTGCCTTTGTTAGGCATTTTACAAAAAACACTCTTTATTTTTTAATTAGATCATACACTATATTCAAAAAAAGTAAGATAAAAGCTACAAAAAATGAATGCAAATTGATAAAAAACTCGACTTTTACAAGCTTTAAAACCATTATTTTGAAGGTTAATAATCTTAATTAATTGTTAAAAATAGTTCACATAAAATACGCAACATCTATACTTTCTTCCTACTAATACATTCTTGTATTTTTAACACTATAGATAATTAAGACAACAATAAACAAATACCTATAAGCTCCTTAATACCAAAACATGCCGTTATTATTGAATTTAACCAATGTAATTTATTTTTAAGGTGACTGTTTTTCGAGATTTCTATAACCAATAGTATAAGCAAGAAATCTAAAATCATTAGTTTGTTAAAACAATACAATATTCCTTACAAATCAATTCATCTTCAATTAATTATATTAAAAAAAAGTTAAAAACACGATAAAACCCGGAGATTATTAGGTTGTAAACCGATAAACGTATAGTTTTATCCATCTAGTACACATATTTTGTTTTAAAAAACCCCGTTAAACCAATAATATATGACGAAAAAACTACTCATTAAACCTATAAAATTCAAGTATTGTTATCAAAGTTCTTTTGCAATACAAGATCTAAATATTACAATTACATCAAGAACGCCAAAATTAGTTATTTACCTTTTTTTCTTAAAAGGCCTATTAGTTAAAATTCAGGATACTACATGTAATTGGAAAACTACTACTCTAGATAAAGTCGTCTTATTACCAAATAGTGTAGCGACAACTACCTACAACTTCATTATTAATTGTAGAGACCGACTAATCAAAAACATTGTACATACTTCTTGTATTTGTTAGAGATGCATGTTCCTATATGACAAACCCCGTTAAACCAACAATATATGACGAAAAAATACTCATTAAGCCTTTAAAATTTAAGTATTATAACTAAAGTTCTCTTGTAAACACATGATCTAAGTATTGTATCGATACTGCAAAGAAAACACAGAATTACTATCTACTTTTTAAAAAAAAGGCTCACGAGCTGACACTCAAGATTTTGTCCATACTTGAGAAACTACTACAAATAAAATAATTGTATTACCTGCATAGTGGAGCGCAATCTTGCTATAACTCTATCATTTTAGAGAAATAGCCTGGTCGTTCACATTGTCACCATCATATAACTGTATGGGATACATATTTTGTTTTAAAACCTCTGTTAAACCGAAAATATATGATGAAAAAATTACTCTTAACCCTTATTACACTATTTAAGTATTATCCAAAAATTCCTCATGCAGTACAGGATATAAGGGCTGTATCGCATATACAAGGAAAATTCAAAATAACTTTTTGCCTCTTTTTCTTAATTGGTTTATCCATTAATGCTCAGGATTTCATTACCACTTGGGAAACCACAACCGCAAATGAAACCATCACTTTACCCAATAGTGGAGCAGCAACTGGCTACAACTTTACTGTTAACTGGGGAGATGGAGTCATTGAAAATAATGTTACTACTTCAGGTACACAACACACCTATACTATTCCGGGCACGTATATTGTAAGCATAAGCGGACAGTTTGAAGAATTCGACTTTACAGGCACTCCAACAAGTCCCGATGCCAATAAACTAATATCAGTCGATCAATGGGGAAGTTTAGCTGTATCAAGACTTAGCTTTACTGGTGCTACTCAGTTTCAAATTTTAGCGACCGATGTACCAGATTTGACCAATGTAACTTCTTTTGATAATCTATTTAATGGTGCATCTACGGTAAATGCTGATCTTTCCGGCTGGAACACTATCACAATTACAAGTATGGTAGGTACTTTTCAGGATGCAATAGCATTCAATGGAGATATCAGCACATGGAATACTAGTGAAGTGACCAGCATGAGAGATATGTTTTCCGGTGCCTCAGTATTTAATCAGAATATTGGAGGTTGGGTTACCAGCAAAGTAACCGATATGTCTACTATGTTTTCTAATGCTACAACATTCAATCAGGATATCGGAGGTTGGGATACCGGTGAAGTAATCGTTATGGAGGGAATGTTTAATAGCGCCACTACATTCAATCGGGATATTGGAAGTTGGAATACAAGCAAAGTGACCAATATGCTAACGATGTTTTTCAATGCTACAGCATTCAATCAGGATATTGGTGGGTGGAATACAAGTATAGTGACCAACATGAACTTTATGTTTGCCAGTGCAGACTCATTTAATCAGGATATTGGGGGTTGGGATACTAGTGAAGTGACTAACATGAGTAGTATGTTTTCTGGTAATTCAGGATTCAATCAAAATATTGGAGGATGGAATACCAGTAAAGTAAACACTATGGCATTTATGTTTGCCAATGCCAGAGCGTTTAATCAAAATATTAGTGGCTGGGACACAAGTAATGTAGGAAGCATGTCATTCATGTTTAGTAGTGCTACGGCATTCAACCAAAGTCTAGGAGATTGGAATATTATTAACGTAGCATCATTAACAAATGTGTTATCCAACTCTGGTTTATCAACTCTAAATTATGATGCAACGTTAATAGGATGGGCAAGTCAAACAGTACAACCTGGGCTTACTTTGGGCGCCGATGGATTAACATATTGTTTAAGTGATGCAGCTCGTACTGTACTATTAAATGCACCTAACTCTTGGACAATAAACGATAGTGGTTTAAATTGTTCAGCATTGTTTATTACTACCTGGGAAACTAGTGCCGCAAATGAAATCATCACATTACCCAATGATATTGGCAGCGGATCGTTACAATATAATTTTAGTGTTGACTGGGGAGACGGATCACCTATTGAAACCGGGATCACTACTCCAAATATGACACATACTTATATAACACCTGGTGTTTATACCGTACGTATCGACGGGCAATTCGAAAGTTTTGATTTTGAGGCTGTCCCTGTAAATGCAGCCAACATCTTATCTGTGGAGCAATGGGGAGATCTGGCCGTTTCAAAGCTTAACTTCATGGATACAGCTAATTTTAAAATCAACGCAACAGACACTCCAGATCTATCCAATGTAACCTCTTTTGACAATTTGTTTAACGGTGCCTCTACGGTAAATTCCGACCTCTCCGGGTGGAATGTATCTACTATACAAAGTATGAATGGAGCCTTTAGTGGTGCAATAGCTTTTAATGGGGACATCAGTACCTGGAATACCAGTAATGTGACCAATATGAGTGCTATGTTTAACAATGCCACCGTATTTAATCAGAATATCAGTAATTGGAATACCAGCAACGTGCTCAATATGTCGAACATGTTTAGCGATGCAGTGGCATTCAATCAGAATATTAGCAGTTCGGTTACTAGTTGGGATACTAGTACTGTAACAGATATGAGTGCAATGTTTAATAATGCAACCCTATTTAATCAAAATATTAGTAACTGGAATACCAGTGCTGTAATCAATATGTCCAATATGTTTAACAATGCAATTGCATTCAATCAAAATATTGGAGGTTGGGATATCAGTTTGGTATCATCAATGGTAGATGCCCTATCTAATTCTGGTTTATCAACACAAAACTATGATGCCACATTAATAGGATGGGAAAGTCAAAATGTAATAAGTGGAGTTACCTTAGGAGCCGATGGATTGACGTACTGTTTGGCCGGAAATGAGCGAAACGAGTTAATAAATACCGATTTATGGACTATTAATGGAGATATGCTGGGCTGTTCGTCATTGCTGGCCTATTCCATTACCAAAACAACAGATGCTATCGAAGGAACTTCTAATGCTACATTTACCGTTAGTATTGATGGAGGAACAATCAATACCACCGGAGCGCCCATTACAGGAACAATAACGCTTACCGGTACTGCCACCAACGGCGCAGATTATACCAATGTAACTACATTTTCCATCGCTAATGGGGATAACAATGTGGTAGTGACCATTCCGGTACTTGACGATACCGAAGTAGAACTATTAGAAACTATCATTGCCACCATATCGGCACCAAATACAGGAGACATCAATGCAGCAAATAATGCTGATACTGCAACCATAACTGATGATGATAGTGCATCGTTAACCATTTCTATTGGATCGGCTGTAGATGCTGTCGAAGGAACTTCTGATGCAGCTTTTACAATAAGTTTAGATAATGGGTTGACCAATGCGACGGGAGCCCCTATTACCGGAACACTCACACTTACCGGTACCGCTACCAACGGAGCAGATTATACCGATGTAACTACATTCTCTATAGCAAATGGAAATAGTAATGTTGTAGTAATCATCCCAGTATTAGACGATACCGAGATAGAACCCCTGGAAACAATCATTGCCACCATATCGGTACCAAGTATTGGGAGCATCAATGCAACAAATAATGCTGATACTGCGACCATAACCGATGATGACGGTGCAGCACTCACCTATTCCATTAGCAAGACAACAGACGCTATCGAAGGAACTTCTAATGCTACATTTACTGTAAGTATTGATGGAGGAACAATCAATACCACCGGAGCGCCCATTACAGGAACAATCACGCTTACCGGTACAGCCACAAACGGCGCAGATTATACCAATGTGACTACATTCTCCATAGCCAATGGAGATACCAATGTGGTAGTGACCATTCCAGTACTTGACGATACCGAGGTAGAACTGCTAGAAACGGTTATCGCTACCATATCGGCACCAAGTATCGGGAGCATAAATACTACAAATAATGCTGATACAGCAACCATAACAGATGACGACAGTGCATCGTTAACCATTTCTATTGGGTCGCCGGTAGATGCAGTCGAAGGAACTTCGGATGCAGCTTTTACAGTAAGTCTAGATAATGGGGTAACAAATCAGACAGGATCCCCCATTACTGGAACACTTATACTTACCGGTACTGCAACCAACGGAACAGATTATACCAATGTAACTACATTTTCAATAGCCAATGGAGCTACCAATGTGGTAGTAACCATTCAGGTAATCGATGATACCGAAGTAGAACCCCTGGAAACAATCATTGCCACCATATCGGCACCAAGTATTGGAGGTATCAACATAACAAATAATCTTGATACGGCCACCATAACCGATGATGACGGTGCATCATTAACCATTTCTATTGGATCGCCGGTAGATGCAATCGAAGGAACTTCGGATGCAGCTTTTACGGTAAGTTTAGATAATGGGGTAACCAATCAGACAGGAGCTCCCATTACAGGAACAATAACGCTTACCGGTACTGCCACAAACGGAATAGATTATACTAATGTAACTACATTCTCCATAGCCAATGGAGGCACCAATGTGGTAGTGACCATTCCGGTAATCGACGATACCGAAGTAGAACCCCTGGAAACAATCATTGCCACCATATCGGCACCAAATATCGGGAGCATCAATGTATCAAATAATTCAGCTACCGCCAACATAACTGATGATGATGTTGCGCCAAATCCTAATTTGGCATTGTCAAAAATCGGTACGTATGAGGATACAAATAATGATGGTACATTAAATACAGGAGATCAAATACTATATACATTCAGTATTGAAAATAATGGTAGTGAAACCATTAGAAATATCACCCTTACTGATCCTCTGCCGGGGATTGTTCTAAATGGAGAATCAATTGATCTTGCTTCAGGTGAAATAGATGACTCAACATTCACAGCAATATATGAATTGACTGAAAATGATATTCTAACGGGTAGTGTTACAAATCAGGCCTTTGTTACTGGTCTAGACCCTATGGATATGGAGATCATTGATTTTTCTGATGACCCTAATAATGACCTCAATATTGATGATGATGGTGATGGTGATGGTGAAGATCCCACAATCACCGAGCTTATAAATGAAGATGAATTGATAATTTATGAGGTGATCACTCCAAATGGAGATGGGCAGAATGATGAATTTAGAATTTCTGGACTAGCAAAATTCCCAAACAATACTATTATTATCTATAATCGTTGGGGTGCTAAAGTTTTTGAAACAGACAGCTATGAACAAACAGGGGTTCCTTTATTTAAAGGAATTGCTAAGGGTAAAAAGGAAGTACTACCCACGGGAGCCTATTTTTTTACTTTACAATACCAAAACGCAATTGGAGCCTTAACCTATAAATCTGGATATCTACATATCAACTAAAAAAATATGTCTTCCACATATTTTTTCTGGTATCACACAAACAACAATAATAGTCTATGAAAAAATTATTACTCCTCATATCCATAATTACTTGTTTTATTCCTTTTTTAAATTATGGACAACAAGACAGTCAGTATACACAATACATGTATAATACAATTAGTTTCAACCCTGCCTATGCTGGTAGCAGAGGGGTGCTAAGTATTATGGGACTATATCGTACCCAATGGGTAGGACTAGACGGCGCTCCCAGCACACAAACACTTACACTAAATTCTCCAATAAACGAAAAGAATAGACTAGGTTTAGGGTTATCTATTATAAATGACGCCATTGGAGCAATTAATGAAACCAATTTTAATGCAAGTGTTTCCTATACAATCCCCTTATCTGATGTTGGCAAATTAAGTTTTGGATTAAATGCCGGGGGTAACTTACTAAATGTAGATTTAGTAACCTTAAGAAGGTTTAATGCTGATGATTCTTTACTTGAAAATGATATTAATAATAGATTTAGCCCTAATGTAGGATTAGGATTTTATTATCGTACAAATCGCTTTTACACAGGTATTAGCACTCCTAATCTACTAGAAACCAACCATTTTAATAAAAAACTATTATCAAGCATTGATAATCAGGTAAGTGTTCTCGCAAAAGAACGTATTAATTATTATATAATAATGGGTTATGTCTTCGAAATGATGCCATTTATAAAATTTAAACCTGCACTATTAACAAAATATATTTCGGGAAGTCCAATACAGCTTGACGTATCTGCCAATTTTCTATTCAATGACAAATTTACGCTGGGAGCAGCTTATCGATGGAGTGAAGCTTTTAGTGCTATTGCAGGATTTCAGATTACAGAAGGTTTGATGATAGGTTTTTCTTATGACCACGAAATTACTGAACTAGGACAAACACGCTTTAATAATGGATCTTATGAAGCGATACTACGTTTTGAGTTAAAAAGTATTTATCATCAATTTATAACCCCGAGATTCTTTTAATTAATTCGATAAACAGATGAAAAAAATAGTACATACCTCAATTATTGTTTTGATTATATCCCTTTCAGGATGGCCTGGACTAGCGCAACAAAGAATACTAAATATTGCTAATAAGATGTTTGATCAACATAAATATGTTAGTGCTCAGGATGCATACCTTAAAGTAATAGAACGAAAGTATCGAAATGCAGAAACTTTGAAAAACCTGGGAGATAGCTATTATCTTAATGGACAGCCAGAAAATGCTGAAAAATGGTATAAAGAATTTATAGAATCTTATCCCAATCAGGTAGAGTCCGAATATTTTTTCAGGTATGCTCTATGTCTGAAATCTATACAAGATTATACTGGATCTAACAACTATATGGATCAGCTCCTGCTCGCAAAACCAAACGATCAACGTGCCAATCTATTTGATAATAAAAGAGATTATCTCAAGCGAATTGAATACCAATCTGGAAGATATGAAATAGAAAATTCACCTATCAATTCTAATTTCACTGATTTTGGAGCAGCATTCTACCAAGACTTTATCGTCTTTAGTTCTTCAAGAGACACCTTACTTTTTAATAAAAGAATACACAAATGGACCGAAGAATCATTCTTACAACTATATCAGGCAAAATACGACCCAGAAACAAACAGCATATCCGATCCAAAACAGTTTTCAAAAGAATTAAGCACAAAGTTTCATGAAGCTACACCGGCATTCACTAATGACGGAAACACCATCTACTTTACACGAAACCATGACATTGACAATAAAAGTAGAATGGTCCGGTTAAAAATATATCGATCCTTCAAAAATTCCGAAGGAAACTGGACACCTCCTGAAGATTTGCCTTTTAACGATAACAACTATTCCACTTCTCACCCATCAATAAGCCCCGATGGAAAAACCTTATACTTTTCTTCTGATATGCCAGGAGGGTTTGGGATGTCTGATATTTATTCTGTTACAATATATGAGGACGGAAGTTTTGGTGCACCAATTAATTTGGGTAACGAGATTAATACCGAGGGAAAAGAAACGTTTCCATTTATAACTTATGATGAATTATATTTTGCCTCTAATGGACATCCCGGGTTAGGAGGATTAGACATTTTTGTTACAAAAATAACCACTTCACCTTTAGAAATAATAAACGTAGGTAGACCAATAAATAGCCCTAAAGACGATTTTGCTTTTATAATTAATACAGAAACTGAAAAGGGATATTTTTCCTCTAATAGAGATGGAGGAAAAGGAAGCGACGATATTTATAGTTTACATGAATTAATACCCATAAAAAGTTTTGACTTGACTACTGTATTGGGCACGATCAAAGACAATAATACATATGAAGCCATAAATGATGCTACAATAACCATTTATGATAGTGAAAACAATATTATTCAAGAGGAGACTTCATACGATAAAGGCAATTATCTTTTTTCGTCTAATAAAGAATTAAAAAATGCATATATAATTAAAGTAAATAAAACCGGATACAAGCCTTATGAGCATATTATAGACAAGGCAGAGTTTGCCGAGGTATATGAAAAACCCATTACACTTGAAAAAGAATATAAAGCCCCTGTCGTATTCGAAAATGCTTTCGATTTTGAAATGATAGTAGATCCTATACATTTTGATGATGCCTCTACTAGAATTTTACCAAAATCGAAGGATGGATTGGATAAAATAATCTCTTTAATGAAACGATATCCAAGAGTGCATACAGATATAAAGTCCTATGTGGATAGTGATGCTATTGAATTATCCAAAAACCGGGCAGAAGTAATCAAGCAATATTTTATTGATAATGGAATTCCTGAATACCAATTGAGTGCTGAAGGAGTACCTAAGGAAGCTGTAAAAAGAGAAGAAAAACTTAGGTTAATGATGGTAGTCCCAATGCCAATTCACTTTAAGCTAAACTCTGAAGAAATACAACCAGAAGTGGAAACAGGTTTAGCAAAAGTCATAGAACTAATGAATATTTATCCAACTATGAAAATGGAAACTCATGGGCACGCCGATAGTAGATCCAGTTATTGGTACAACAAACTATTAAGTGTAAGAAGAATGAGAGCTACGCTACGGTATATTACAGAAAAAGGAGGTATTAACTGGCGACGTATAAGAGGTAAAGCTTATGGAGAAAGAAGATTATTCAATGATTGTGGAGATGGTATTCCTTGTACAGAAGAAGAGCATCAAAAAAACAGGAGAAGTGAATTTATTATTATCGAGTAATACTGAACTCCTCTTGACCTTTTGTTTTCAGTCGATCCTAATAGCTACCGGGAGTGCTTTTGCATAATAATGAAGCCATTTATAGCATAGCCCTAGCTACAGTAGTAAAAAACAGCAAAACTTGTCTACAACCAGCCTACCTGGTGATCAGACAGGATAGATTAGTATGTAAAGCTTGTCTTCATGGAGGGTGAGTTCGTAAATAAAAACATCAAAACCAACTATTTATGAAGTAGATACAGACAAATATTTATTCCATTTCATTTTGATCTTGGAATTTTAATCTAAAAAAACATTACAAATAACTTGGCAAATGTAAGATACTATTAACATCAATTTTTTTCTAAACTAAACAACCCAACAAAAATGATAACAAATTACCTAAAACCACTTACACTATCAATAGCCATATGGCTATTGACTATTCAAACGAAGGCAAATCCTGAATATTTAATAATTAAAGAGAATTTTCACGGATTGATAGATGAAACTACTTCTTATTCAAGCGACATGAGCTGGTATCATAATGATAGTAATAAGGATTTTTTTTATATAAAGTCGACCCATAACCAGCTTACAGAGAATATTGGAAACGAAAAAATACGCCTTTCCAAGATTTTTTTAACTACAAACTGTACGGAGACCATATGGCTGGAAAAATTTAATTGGTCCAATGGAACAACATCAGATTCAGGAACCACAAGTTGGACTACACAAAATTCAAGTTCGGGGAATTTTCATGTCAACAATAATCGATTTCTCGTTGAAAATACAGGAAAAGATAAAAAAGGAATATGGACCTCTGAAGCTATCGATATTTCCGGTAAAAATAATGTAAAAATATCACTGGACCTCTTCAGTAAGGGCGATATGGAAACTAGTGGATCTAATCTTGACTTTATAGATGTCTATTATAGACTAGATGGTGGAGAAAAAATTCGTTTTAGTAAAAATTCCGGATCCATAAATGACAACAGTAGTTCTGGAGCCACGGTATCGAAGGGCTCGCTCAATGGGAATAATCTACAAATCATAGTTAAATCCAGAACAACAGCTTCTGGTGAGTTTTACTATTTTGATAATGTAAAGGTTACCGCGGAAACTAATCCACCCAATGTATCAGCTTCTGTGAGTGGTCCGCTAAGTTGTTCTACAGCTTCGGTCACATTATTGGGTAATTCTACCACACCAAATGTAACCTATCGCTGGACAGGACCCGATAACTTCAGCTCAACATCACAAAACCCAACCGTAAATAAAGCAGGAAGCTACAAATTAGTGGTAGCAAATCCGAACGGATGTACATCATCCTATCTGGTAAATGTAGTATCCTCAGATAGCATTGAAACCAATATTTGGTTAGAAAGATTTAATTTGTCTAATGGAACAACCTCTGATTCAGGAACCACAAGTTGGACTACACAAAATTCAAGTTCGGGGAATTTTCATGTCAACAATAATCGATTTCTCGTTGAGGACACCGGAAAAGATAAAAAAGGAATATGGACCTCTGAAGCCATCAATATTTCCGGTAAAAACGATGTAAAAATATCCCTGGATCTCTTCAGTAAAGGCGATATGGAAACTAGTGGATCTAATCTCGACTTCATAGACGTGTATTACAAATTAGATGGTGAAGAAAAGATTCGTTTTAGTAAAAATTCCGGATCCATAAATAACAACAGTACGGCTGGTGCAACAGTATCAATAGGATCGCTCAATGGGAATAGTTTACAAATCATAGTTAAATCCAGAACAACAGCTTCTGGTGAATTCTATTATTTTGATAATGTAAAGGTTGCAGAAACACGTCGGGGAAGTATTGATGCAACCGCTTCAGTAAATGAGGTGCTTACCTGTACTATCAATTCAGTAACCGTAACCGGAGCATCTTCAGCAAGCAATGTCACTTATTCCTGGACCGGCCCTAATGATTTTACAGCAAATACAGCTGTAATCAATGTAAGTGACCCCGGGGAGTACATATTACATGTAACTAATAATACAGAATGTAAAGGATCTACAACTGTAACTGTGATCCAGGAAACTACCCCGCCTGATATATCGGCTTCTGTGAGTGGTACATTAAATTGTTCTACAGCTTCGGTCACGTTATCTGGTAATTCTACCACACCAAATGTAACCTATAGCTGGACAGGACCCGATAACTTTAGCTCAACATTGCAAAATCCAACCGTAAACAAGGCAGGAAGCTACACTTTAGTGGTAACAGATCCAAACACCGGATGTACATCATCTTTTCTGGTAAATGTAGTATCCTCTAGTAGTGCCGAAACCAATATTTGGCTAGAAGAATTTAATTTGTCTAATGGAACAACCTCTGATTCAGGGACGACAAGTTGGACTACGCAAAATTCAAGTTCGGGGAATTTTCATGTTAACAATAATCGATTTCTCGTTGAAAACACAGGAAAGGACAAAAAAGGAATATGGACCTCTGAGTCTATCGATATTTCCGATAAAAACAATGTGAAAATATCCCTGGATCTCTTCAGTAAGGGTGATATGGAAACTAGTGGATCAAAACTTGACTTTATAGATGTGTATTATAGACTAGATGGTGGAGAAAAGATTCGTTTTAGTAAAAATTCCGGATCTATAAATAACAACAGTACGGCTGGAGCAACGGTATCGATAGGATCGCTCAATGGGAATAGTCTACAAATCATAGTTAAATCCAGAACTACAGCTTCTGGCGAGTTGTACTATTTTGATGATGTAAAAGTTACAGAAACACGTCAAGGTAGTATTGATGCAACCGCTTCAGTAGATGGGGTACTTACCTGCACTATCAATTCAGTAACCATAACCGGAGCATCTTCAGTAAGCAATGTCACTTATGCCTGGACAGGCCCCGATGGTTTTACAGCAAATACAGCAGTAATCAATGTGAGTGAACCCGGAGAGTATACATTAAATGTAACCAATGACACTGGATGTACAGGATCTGCAACTGTAACTGTGATCCAGGAAACTACCCTGCCTGATGTATCGGCTTCTGTGAGTGGTACACTAAGTTGTTCTACAGCTTCGGTTACATTATTTGGTAATTCTACCACACCAAATGTAACCTATAGCTGGACAGGACCCGATAACTTCAGTTCAACATTGCAAAATCCAACCGTAAACAAAGCAGGAAGCTACACTTTAATGGTAACAGATCCAAACAACGGATGTACATCATCCTTTCTGGTAAATGTAGTATCCTCTAATAGTATCGAAACCAATATTTGGTTAGAAGAATTTAATTTACCTGATGGAACAACCTCTGATTCAGGGACGACAAGTTGGACTACGCAAAATTCAAGTTCGGGGAATTTTCATGTTAACAATAATCGATTTCTCGTTGAAAACACAGGAAAGGACAAAAAAGGAATATGGACCTCTGAGTCTATCGATATTTCCGGTAAAAACAATGTGAAAATATCCCTGGATCTCTTTAGTAAGGGGGATATGGAAAATTGCGGATCAAAACTTGACTTTATAGATGTGTATTATAGACTAGATGGTGGAGAAAAGATTCGTTTTAGTAAAAATTCCGGATCTATAAATAACAACAGTACGGCTGGAGCAACGGTATCGATAGGATCGCTAAATGGGAATAGTCTACAAATCATAGTTAAATCCAGAACTACAGCTTCTGGCGAGTTGTACTATTTTGATGATGTAAAGGTTACGGAAACATCGCAGCAAGCAAGTATCGATGTGACTGCTTCTGTAGATGGGGTACTTAACTGTACTACCAATTCAGTAACCATAACAGGAACATCTTCGGCAAGCAATGTCACTTACGCCTGGACCGGTCCTAATGGTTTTACAGCAAATACAGCAGTAATCAATGTGAGTGAACCCGGAGAGTATACATTAAATGTAACGAATGACACAGGATGTACAGGATCTGCAACTGTAACGGTGATCCAGGAAACTAGCACTCCTGAGTTTACCGCAACTGCAGATGGTACGATTACTTGTGATAATACACAGGTAACCTTAACGGCAACTTCCACAACACTTAATCCCAATGTCACTTTTAGCTGGACTGGGTTTACTGATGGTGAAAATCCCGTGAACGTAACCGCAGAAGGAGAATACATCGTTACCGCCACCAATACCATTACCGGGTGTAC
>CANNFM010000012.1 GCA_947503835.1 uncultured Aquimarina sp. | reverse complement strand
TACTCACAAAAAGTAGGGCTTAGATATCGATTTTATAATCAATCTTGTCCTTTTTAGAGGCTTGTGCAACGGTTACCTTTGTTGCCAGTAGTATTATTTTTTTCGTGCTCTTTTTTATATTTTTTATACGCTCTTTTGTTCTTAAAGATTGTTTCATATCCTACGTATTCTGCACCTGATTCTGTATAAACTTTCAATTCGCGTAATTCTCCAGGTTTAAAACTCAAATCATCAAATTCCAATGTTTTAAATTCAGATTTTTTTATCTGTATTTTATATATTCCATTTGATATATTTAATTGAAAGTCTCCATAAAAGTCAGTTATTGTTTTATACGTTTTGTTTTGATTCTTATTCATGAAGTTCAATTCAATATTTTCAGCAGCGGACCCAAAGTCACTTACATTCCCATGTATAGAGACAATTGTAGTATCAGCAATTCCTGTTAAATTATTTTCTTTAATCTCTCCCCAAAAGTAAGGTTCATGTTTAACCTCTTTAACTGAATACGTTTTCTTTATTGGTGAACAGGAAACTAATCCAACGAATAAAAATGAAATTATTATATTTAGAATGTGATCGGTCATATTATTGGCAACGGCTCTTGTATGTTCGTTTAATAATTTACTTTATGATACTTTTCGTTAATAATATTCTCTTCGCATTCTTCAAATTCATCTCCTACTAACCTCCAAACTTTATAAGGTCTATCATCGTTAAAATTGGGGTCTTCGTCATTCATTTCATAAAGAATTCCGTGGCTACCATCAGATATTTCACTTATCCATTTATAAAAATCCCTTAAAGTTTTATTGAAATGATTCCGAGATAATTGAATTGATAGAAAACTCTCTAAGTTATTCATTCCAATAAAATCGAATCTTATAATTTCATTTGTATCAACAATTTCTTGAAGTCTAGATTTTACTTTTTCGTCTAACTCATTATCTAATTTATCATATTTAATTTCTGCTTCCATATTCAGAAAATCTAGGTGTTTTCTGTTCATTCCAAGTTTAATCCATCCGTAAGAGTTAAACATAGTCAAAAGTTTTTTATTAATTCTTTCAGTTCCTCAGTTCCGTAACGTTCTACGATTTCCAATGAATTTTTAGTCAAATACTTTGAATCTGCTCCGTTTTCAAGTAACCATTTAACCGTATCAATATTTTTAGTATTTGAGCATGTCATGATGCTAGTGTTTAATAACATTCCGTTTCGAATATTTATGTCAACACCTTTTGATATAGCATATTTAAGCCCAATTAATTCATCATTATGAACAGCATAATAAACTCCGTCATAATCATAATTTGAAAAATCAGCACCTAATGAAAAAAGATATTCAGCTGTTTCTATTTGAGAATAAGCAATTGCATTTCCTAGAGCTATGTCAATTTCAAGTTGAGTATAGTTTTTGTCTAATAACTTCTTTAACTCATCCAATTTACCTTCTCCGGATAAATCCTCAATTTTATAACTTCTTAACTCATCCATAATTTATTTCAAGAATGACACACAACGTTTAGTGTAAATGGCGTAGCTGCGCTTAGCAGCTATGAACATTTTACACATTGTTATCAGCTTTTTTATCTAATTGATATGCCTGCAATAATTCCATAATCTGTGATTTCAAGAGTTGAGAATGCTGTTGAATGAGGTAGCCCATTAAGCATACGCCAATTTCTACCATTATCTACTGATTGATAAATTCCAACCCATTGAGCAGAAAAAATCTTATTCTCAATATGTTTTAATTCGTTGGTATAAAAATTTGCAGGTCGGGTTATACCACTTTGGGCGTTTTCCCATAATTCACCATCATTTTGTGTTTTAAGTAGTTGTTGACCTATAGTCATTGCGTAAATGTATGTACCATCATTTCCTATATCATGTAGTGCATCATCTTCATAAATAGACCTCCAATTTGTATTATTGCCATCTAACATAAGTGCTCCACTTTGAGTGGCAGCATAAATCTTTTCATTCAATGACGTAAAACCAAGAATTTGTAACTGTCCGAAAACATGTGACCATGTCTCTCCCTTGTCAAGTGATTCGAATATGCCAGAGTCGGTTCCGGCATAAATTGTGTTTTCTGACTTTAAGAATGCCCTAACAGGAGAGTTGATATTTTCTTTCGGTAGATTCCAACTTAATCCTCCATCCTGTGAAATAAGTATTCCTTGTTTTAAGGTACCTATGACTAAATTACTTGATTCAACCTCAATACAATTGATGTCTAAGCCTTTTAGATGTTCATTATTTAGTGACGTCCAATTATCTTGACCATCCGTAGTAACAAAAACTCCATGATAATCTGTAGAGACATAGATTTTATTGCCATGTTGTTTAATGCCGCTTAATGTTGCATCTTCTGGAATTCCTTTAGCAAATGAAGACCAAGTCATACCTAAATCTTCAGACCTATAAATAACAGAGGGATTTTCTTCTGACCCATTTTTTTGATTTCTTTTTTCTGATGTTTTTACAGATTCAATTTTTGATGATAGTTTTAGCCCATTATTAGTGTTTTTCTGTTGGCAGCCATAAGAAGTTACTATGAATAGAATAATGAAAAATCGAGAAATCATGTTTTGATATGTCATATTGTCTTTTGCTTAATTGCTGGCAACAACTGTATATACGTATTACGTATACTACCGTTTGTACTCGTTTATAATTATAAATATAGTGTATAGTAACATAGATATACTTTCAAAAACCAACAATTTGTTGATCGTTCATATTTGCAAATCCGGGTAGAGGTAACGGCAGACTAGGTATAGAGGTTACAAACCTGCGTCATCGAATACTAGAAACAGGCTCTTGGGAGGATTCAATCCTTTTTCACATAAAATACTAATTATCAGACATGTAAATAGCTCTCGCAGGGGTGCGAGAGCTCGTTTTATACTATATAAATAGCTCCTGCAGGGGTGCGAGAGCTCGTTGCATACTATACAAATAGCTCCTGCAGGGGTGCGAGAGCTCGTTACATACTATACAAATAGCTGTTGCAGGGGTGTGGGCGATATTTTATAGCATTTTATATGCCGCAATACCTCTTATAACCCTATAGCCTAACCTCTTTTCTATTATTTATTGCTTCATTCAAAATGCAATTCTTTATATACGTTGCTATGAGCATGGTTGTCTATGTCTTTCTTAATCAAAGGAAAATTGTCCATGCTAAATGGATTAATATCCATTCCACAACCTTTCTATAGTTCGCAACTTTGTAGTGTAATAAAAAAGACAATTAATCATGACAAAGAAAGTTCCTTTAGCATTAATGTTCCTAGTATGTATTCTAGGAATTTCATTTCAATCAATTTCACAAATAAAAACAAACAACATGAAAGATTCAACAAAAGAAATAATCGGATTATTAGTAACAATGAAAGCTCAATCAGGAAAAGAGCAAGCTGTAAAAGACTTCTTATTAGGTGGGTTGTCATTGGTCAATCAAGAACCATTAACTCAATCATGGTATGCCTTTCAAATTAATGAAAATACTTTCGGAATTTATGATACTTTCGAAGCTGAAGAAGGCAGACAAGCCCATTTATCTGGTGAGGTAGCGAAAGCTCTTTTAGCAAATGCAGGAGACCTTTTAGTGGACTTCGAAGTAAATGTCCATATTCAAGCTGTCGATTTGACTGCTTCTGAATTCAAGAAAGGACAGGAGAACAAAGGACTACTGGTTATTATGAAGGCTAATGCCGGTAAATCAGCAGATGTTGAAAGTTTTCTTCTTGCAGGTCAGCAACTGGTTAAGAACGAGCCAGAAACAGTATCGTGGTATGCTTTTCAAATTGCGGAAGACACGTATGCTATATTTGATACTTTTGCAGATGACAAAGGACGAGATGCACATCTTAATGGCAAAGTCGCAGAAGCACTTATGCAAAATGCTCCTTTAATTTTAGAAGGTTTCGAAGCATCTTCTATCCAAATGATAGATATTTTAGCTTCAAAATAATTCAAGTATCTTGGTAGAAGTTGAACTCAACTTCTACCAATTTTGGTTTTCGCTCAAAACACCAATAAAATAGTTACAAGATTTATGGCACAAATAATTATAAATAAACAAAATAGTGAATTGGCATTTCGGCTTGAGCGGTTTAATGACCTTTCACAGTTTGATCACATTCAAAGAAAAAACTACTATTCGATTATTTTAATTAATGGTGAGAAACTAACACTTCAGACAGACTTTTCACGGCATCAAATTGAAGGAGAATATATGGTTTTCATTTCTCCATATCAGCCATTTATGCTAACCTCCGAATCAAATTGTTCAGGTATACTCCTAAATTTTCATCCCGATTTTTTCTGTACCTACAGGCATCAGAATGAAATTGAAACAGAAGGGATATTGTTTCATAATTTTAGTGGATTACCATTTTTAAAAGTCATTGAAGGAGAAATTTTTTCAAGCCTTATAAATCATATTTCCAAAGAAATGGAGAGAAATTCTTTGGCTCAGCATGAAGTCTTGGTCGCTTTCTTGAAAGTGTTTCTTATAGAATCTGTACGACAAAAAAAATCGTTTGATCTAGAGAGCTTAAACAAACATGGAAATAGACAAACTGAATTATTACAAGATTTAGTGGATTTGATAAATGGCAATTTTTGTACTATGCATTCTCCAAAGGAATATGCTGAAAAATTATGTGTTAGTTCGAAAACACTAGGAGGAGTTGTAAAGAAATACCTCAATCAGACAACATCAAACTTAATCGTTAATCGAATTATTGTTGAAGCAAAAAGGGAACTCTACCTAACATCAAAATCAGTAAAAATAATTGCTGCCTCATTAGGGTATCAGGACGAATTCTATTTTAGTCGACTATTTAAAAAGAAAGTTGGAGTGTCGCCTGATATTTATCGAAAATCAGTTGGTTTTGCCAGATTAGAGAAGGGGTAAATATGGTTTTTTCCTTGCTTATAACGTTTCTTGTATGTTGCGTTTGCTTTTCGCAGAAAGCATATGCATTATAGCAACAAATTGTTGTAATGCGTTTTTATTTTTCTCTTTTTCTTAGATAATAAGTGAATTCAAATCCAATACCCAAACTTAATTCATTAAAATCATTTACTTTATAGTATTTAATAAATCCGTAAAATCCTCTGTAACCTTTTTTTATTTCAGCGTGATATTCACTCAAGTTATTGTAGATCGTCGTTTTTGCCGACACTGACATTAAAAAAGGATTTCCAATCCAAGTCTTAAGTCCAATTGTAGGACCGATTGAACTGATAATTTTGTTTTCAGTTGTATTTGTGAAATCAATTTTACTTACACCTATTATTGTACTTATTTTTTTGAAATTAAGACTAGTTTCAATTGAGTAGGCTGATAAGTCCATTTTATTGTCAAAATCTAAACTTCTATAAGAGGAATTAATGTCTGCATTAAAATCACAACTTACAAAAAGGTGTTCTAAATTTAAATAAGCATTTACAAACCTGTTTTCTACTAAATTAGTTTGATAACCAATTCCACTTTTGAGAGTTGGTTGTCCGAAAATTGCTGGAAAGGTAAAATAAAATTGTCCGCCGATAGGATTATTTATTATTCCACTATTCAAATAAAATCCAATGTGTTGTGCATCAAACCAGTCTATGTTACAATCTTCTTTTAATGCTATTTCTATATTTCGTTCATTTTTTAATTTGAATTCTAGAATGTGAAACCCTATGTATGAAAAAGATAAAACTCTTAGTGAATCAGGAACAGTAATTTTAAAATTTCCATCAAAGTCAGTTTGAACTCCAATTTTAGTTCCTTTTACAATTATATTTACTCCAGGAAGAGGAAAATTGCCTCTCTTGCTTTTAACAATTCCAGTGTATTCAGTAGATTGACTGAATAAAATTCCGTTCGAGAATATCAATAGTAGAAGTAGTATTTTTGTCAAAATCGGTTGGTTTAATTTGAATACTAAACTACTTTGAGTTTTGATTTTGAAAAAGTAGTATTGAGTGAAACTATACTTTTAATTAGGGAAATCATTTTAATGCATTACAACAATTGTATACTAGCAATTGCTATTATTTACATTATGTTTCCGTTTGTACGTATTTATAAACGTTTGTAAAGTATACCTATCGCTTATCTTTCAAAGATCAACAATCCAATTCACATTTTATTACGACTTTCCAAATTCGCCTAATTTTTTTAAAATAATTTTCCGAGTAGAGGTAACGGCAGACTAGGTACACGGATTACAAATCCGCGTCATCTGGAAAATGTCCAATGGACTTTTCCGCTGTATCCGAAAGATAGCAAATTGCAAGAAATTCTGTTTAAGGAATTCAGCCGCAATGAGCTATACACGTCTTACCTGCTTTTTCTATTCAAATTCAATCTGGTTTTCTTCCCAAATGTTCAGTCAATAATTTCCACCTCGTATTTTCTTTTATTAAAACAGATGTCCCAATTCCATTTCCAGATACAGATTTTCCATCTATAATTCCAGTCCAATTAAATTCGAATAAATAGACAGCATATTTTTTATCTTTTACTAACCATTTAATATTTTCAACAGCGTATTTTTCATTCTTAATTAAAGAAAAATTTTTCTCAAATGCTTTTTGAACATTTTCTTTTCCAATGTGAATCGTTCCATTAGAAAAGGTAACACTTACATTTTCGGAAACTAAATGCTCAACTACGTTCCAATCCTGAGTTCCTAAAGCTCTTTCATATGATTTAATAAATTCTTCTGGATTCATTATTTTCTAATTGCAGGTAACGTCTCTTGTATGATGCGTTTGCATCCCAAAGGGTGCATATGCATTATACAAATTGTTAGCGATTTTTTGTTATTAGTTCATTTAGTTGATCAATTATTTGCTCTTTTTGTATGTCAGTTTTGGTCAATACTTTTTTTATTTTCAAAAGCTCAGGTGAGGAGAGTTGATATTTAGATTTCAACCAATTTAAGGACTTTGAATTTTCTTTGAGATCTTTAAGCTTATAATAAACATCATTTATTTCCTTTTCATTTTGTTCTAGAAGACCTAAATCGGCAAATGATAATGTTTCTATTTTCATGGTTTTTTTGTCAATAGTAAACCCACAAGCACCACCCGCAACAGGAGGTTCTTCAGGGGTATCTCCGTCCAAAGTCAGAAAAATGAAATCAAAATAATATTTGGATGTAAATTCTTTGGCTTGTCCGAATCCAAATTTATATCCTGAGAAAACTTCTCCCATAGACTCAACATATTCAGATGCTATTTTAATTATCAATTGCATTTTTTTAATTATCGCTAACAATTGGATATAGTTACCATGGTAATTATATATCCCAAATATAATTACAAAAGGTAACTATATACTTTTTATACCCATAAAGATCAACAATCCAACTCACATTTTATTACGACTTTCCACATTCGCCTAATTTTTTTTAAAATAATTTTCTGAGTGGAGGTAACGGCAGACTAGATTCACGGATTACAAATACGCGTCATCGGGTTAGCGGGTTTCTACTCACTAACATTTCAGTTTTGCATTGACCTTTATTTTATAGTTATACTTTCGTTTTATCACTTAAATAGCTATTACTTATACTCCGTATTAGCCACAGGTATTTTAATTATGAACTATTACTTGAACACAGATATTTTCAGAATTTTCATCAAAAATTTTCTTTTGTTCGTTCGTCCATTTCTGAAGTGCTTTTTCATTTTCAGAACTTGGTTCGTTAATCATTTTCCAACCAAAATCTTGAAGGTCAATCCAATTACTTGTTAAGTCAATTATTCCAGAAGTAGAATAATCTGTTGGCAAGTTTTTAACAAAGGAAGCATTCCTTAAAATTTCTTGGTCAAGTTCAGAATATTGATTCTTTATATCATTATCAGTCAGATTTGGGCTTTCTGGAAAATACCAATAATCCCAATGATGATTTTTTATCGAATTTAAGTCATCATCATCAAGTCTATGCGTTTCAAGTGCATTTGTTAATGCAGTCTTGATGTCACTCACATTATTATTTATTATGATTGTTATCAGAGATTTCATCTATTGTGGGTAACGGCTCGGCTATGGTTAGTACTGGAATTAAAAGTACTAAACTTTCGATTAAGCACTTAGCCAAAACTTTTTATTTTGCCTGCCTACCTGTTGAATGGCAGGCAGGTTTTATCTTTTCATTTTAAAGCCAAATCAAAAGATTTGGCGATACAGCGAACAAACACAAACTTTTCAAGCCAACTTAAACAGCCCTATTTGTTATATATAGTGTTGTGTGTTCGTTTTTTTCTTTCGAGCAAAACTTTTTTTCTTTCAATTTTGAAGACTTCTTCATCACCTTCCGAAATCGGCTTTCCATTAAAATCTTCAAATTCAACGTACAAGTCTTGCTCATCAATTATTTCCATTACGGTTCCCCGCGTTCCTTTTAGAATTCGTCCATTAAAGTCCGCTTTCAGTCTGAACTTTTTGTATAGGTAACGTTTTTCAATTCTCTTCAACTCAGGAATATCTCTTTCCTTTCCAGTAACAAGTTTTCGAATCCCGTAATATATAGACCGAATCAGTCTTCCGATTCCCTCAATTATCACATCGACTATGATGTAGCCAATCAATTCTCCTATTGCTCCAAATATTACTTCTCCTACGGGCATCTAAATTTTCTAAGTTTGTAATGACACAACGCCAAATATATAAATCGGAGCAAGGCAAATAAGCCAGAACCAATCGATTTATCCCTGCCATCCGCCAGGTAGGCAGGTTTAATTTATAAAAATCTAGCGCTCCCGACGCTTCGGGACAAAAAGGGAATAACCTTTCGATAAAGCACTAAATTGCTCTGATTTCATATATAATGTTACCATACGTTTTTATCTTTTTGTCAATCTAATCATTCCGTAAGAGTAAGTTCCTCTAGGTAGTCTTTTTACAAAATCATTATATAATTTTTGTAGGTCAAATTCTTCTTTAATATGCGAATATACTTTTCTTGCTTTTAAAACCTGTTGGTATAACTCATTCTCTTTTTTATAATAAGAATCAGAAAATAATGACCAAAAAGAAGCCTGTTTAATCAATCTATTTTCAAAGGAGTTAAAAATTATAGTTGTTCCGTCGGCTCCTCGTATACAATCGCCAACTTTAGTACAATCTTTTAATTCAGTAATTCCATCTTTTTTAAAATTGTTCATTAGTCTTTTTACCATTAAATCTGGTATTTTGATTGTATTTAGAATTTGTTTTTTACGAACTCCTTTACGATTAGTTTTCCAGACTTTGTTTGTAAGTGTTCCGTTATATTCTGAGCTTTGGTTTTCGGTTAGTTCAATAACTTTAGTTTCTCCGATTTTTATTTGGTAAATCCTTTTATGATTTAGACTATCTAATTCCTCTGGATTGAAATTTTTTTCTTGTGAAAAACAGTGCAAACTGATAAGTATAGTAACCAGTAATAACGTATTTTTTTTCATTCCGATATACTTTAGCAAGTTCTCAATTGATTTATTTATCCAAAACTATTATTTCAATTCGGTTTTCTAAAACTGGAATGAGTGAATAACCTTTTTCAATTAGTCTACAAGTCCAAGTATAGGGTTTTAATGTATGGTAACAATTGGATATAGTTACCATGGTAATTATATATCCCAAATATAATTACAAAAGGTAACTATATACTTTTTATACCCATAAAGATCAACAATCCAACTCATATTTTATTTCGACTTTCCACATTCGTCTAATTTTTTTTAAAATAATTTTCTGAGTGGAGGTAACAACAGACTGGGCCTACGGATTATAAATCTGCGGCATCGGATACTAAAAATAGGTTCTTGGGAGGACTTAACCTTTTTTTATGTAAAATACTAATTATCAGACATGTAAATAGCTCTCGCCACTGGCAGGAGCTATTTGCATACTATACAAATAGCTCCTGCCAGTGGCGAGAGCTCGTTGCATACTATACAAATAGCTCCTGCCAGTGGCGAGAGCTCGTTGCATACTATACAAATAGCTCCTGCCAGTGGCGAGAGCTCGTTGTATACTATACAAATAGCTCCTGCCAGTGACGAGAGCTCGTTGTATACTATACAAATAACTCCTGCCAGTGACGAGAGATCGTTGCATACTATACAAATAGCTCCTGCCAGTGGCGAGAGATCGTTACATACCATACAAATAACTCCCGCAGGGGTGTGGGCGATGTTGTATAGCATTTTGTATGCCGCAACCTCTTATAACGCTATAACCTAACATCTTTTCTATTGTTTATTACCCCATTCAAAATGCAATTGTTGATCGCTCATATTTATAATCTGAGTGGAGGTAACAACAGACTAGGTATACGGATTATAAATCTGCGGCATCGGGTTTTAATTTACTATTGTAAATTGGTCATTTTATATTTTGCGTATTTGGTTAGTGAGATTAAGTTTCCATATGGAACTTAAACCATGTAATTCTATTTTACTAACAATATTATGTGGTTCTAGACGCGATATATCCAGAACGTATGGCGCAAAAAAGCCCCAGAATACAACTATGGTTCTAAACATATGTATTTCCTGCCATGTTTTGAGTTCAGAGGTTATTTCTATATTGCTTAAATTCCCGTGTAACAGTAAAACATTAGCTGAACTAAAATAAATCGGCACAGTAGCAAGCACAATAATAGTTGTGACTGCTCCAGCGGTTAGCCAATATCGTGAGGGTAATTTTTTCCAAATAGCCAGTCCCGCTGCAAGAATAACGGATACAGTGCTCGAGATGGTAAGAATGACCAAAGTTTTACCAACAGTCGGTAAACTATTGGTAAACATCCGTGTAAACTCTAATGGATCTAATGAACGCCAATATGGAACTAAACCAAATGCCATTAGCACCATTCCACCTGTTAGTAACCCTAATAGAAGCGTTGAGATTTGTGCAAAAACTTTCATTTTAATTTATTAGATATAATTAAAGACTGTGATTATTTCAATTTACGACACCATTGATAGGTTTAATAACTAGTGGAAGGTGGAAGAAGTTTTATCAAGAAATTATCAATAATAGCTATATAAAAGATCCGCAGGACCATTTGATTAGGTACTTTAGATTGATACTTTTTGTTGTAATCATCTCTTTTCTTTATGTCAAAAAATCCTTCGAAGTGTATTTTCCTTTGTTAGCAGATAGTGTTTAACCACTCCAACAATATGCATTACCAAAAGGATCATCATAATTAATGACATTATTTCGTGACCTTTTAATGGCATTACTTCGTATTTATTTAGAATTATGTTAGGATTCCCGTTAATTAGTGCTTCCCCATAACCGCCCAAAATCATAGTCCCAATTCCAGAAATGGATATCCCAAAAAGCAGAAAATAAAAAGCATTATGTATCCAAATTACCAATTTGTCATTAAAACTGGAACCAGTTTTTAAATCTTCGGGTCTAGGAGCCTTAAAAAACAGCCAACTTCTAATGATAGTCATAACGAACACAATTATTCCAAGTACGACATGAATTTTTATTAACCCCATTTTTTCAGCTGTTTCTATATCCGACATGTATTTTCCCATCGGGAATAATGCTAAAATGAGGACGGCAGTCAGCCAATGAGTTATTATTGTACCACTGCTGAATTTTTTTGTTAGGTCGTTTTTGAACATCTTTTATATTTCTTTGCACGTAAATTACTATGGTATTCAAAAAGCTACTAATTTTCTTTAAATTATTTTAATACCTTTTTGGATACTATTTATTTTGATCTTCTGATTTGAACTTTCTCGGGTATTATCTACATTAGTATTCAAAATGGTATAAATACATTCAAATAATCATATTACCTTCTAAGATATAATTATGACAGAAGAAGAAAGAAAAATAAGAATTAGAGATGTTAATGATGTTCTGGAATTAATTGGAAGTAGGTGGCGTGGACCAATTTTATCCTATTTATGTGAATCTCCTAAGCGTTTTTCTGAATTGAAAAATACACTTGGAGGAATTACTCCAAGAATCTTGATCAAGGAATTAAGATATCTTGAGATGAACAAGATGGTGTATTCTGAAAAAAGCACTATTGCGGGTAACTCTGTAGTTTATGGACTAACCCAACACGGTGAAAGTATTGAGCCAGTGATTATAGCAATTCATAATTGGGCTAAGGAGCATCGAGAGATTGTTTTGTCCAACGATTAGTCCTTTATTGTTATGCCAACAAGTATTGGCTTTAATTTTTATCCAAATGTTAGCCATAAGTTATACTCAGACTTTTACCACCCTAACCAAAGTTTCTCTTTCTGCTTGCCGCTAACAATTGGATATAGTTACCATGGTAATTATATATTTTTTATACCCATAAAGATCAACAATCCAACTCACATTTTATTACGACTTTCCACATTCGTCTAATTTTTTTAAAATAATTTTCCGAGTGGAGGTAACAACAGACTGGGCCTACGGATTATAAATCTGCGGCATCGGATACTAAAAATAGGTTCTTGGGAGGATTTAATCCTTTTTTGTGTAAAACACTAATTATCAGACATGTAAATAGCTCCTGCCAGTGGCGAGAGATCGTTATATACTATACAAATAACTCCTGCCAGTGACGAGAGATCGTTGCATACCATACAAATAACTCCCGCAGGGGTGTGGGTGATGTTGTATAGCATTTTGTATGCCGCAACCTCTTATAACGCTATAACCTAACATCTTTTTTATTGTTTATTGCTTCATTCAAAATGCAATTGTTGATTGCCCATATTTGTAACCCGAGTGGAGGTAACGACAGACTAGGTATACGGATTACAAATCCGCGTCATCTGGTTTTGATCTCAAATTATACCTTAAAAAGTGTAAACTATGTCCCTTTAACTTTGTAAACGATGTGCCTTTAACGTACCTAATTGTGGGTAACGTCTCGTATAAGAAACGTAGGGCAGGTGATTAGCGATACGTTTCGAGTTGGTATTAAGCCAAATATAAATATTTTGTTTTTATCATTTTTTGTAAACACTAAATTTTATATTTGGTGACTTTACAAATAAAATAGATCTCCTGATTAAGCCCAAAACCCCTATGTTTTCTTATACATTGTTGTGCTTTCGTTATTTTATTTCTTATTGTTTTAAATATTTTCTTTAATTCGTTTTTCTAGTAGCTTAAAGTGTTAAATACATTGCAAAAAAAGGCACATTGTATTGGATAAATTCAAGGTGTAAGTGTTATTACTTGATATTGCTATATCAAACCAAAGTAAATACAAGTTAAACCTAGGGTGTTAAAAAAACAGTGCGCAGCACAAACAAACCACAAATCATATTTACGCAAGTAGAATATCAAAGCTATAAGTGATCCAATAACAAAAGTAGCAAGTTGACCTGTAATACCTTGACTACTATGCATAAAACCAAAAAATCCAGTAGTTAAAATAATGCTTAATGCAATGCTGATCTTGCTTTCTCCAAAGAATTTTAAAAATTGTCGCATAAAATATCCACGAAAGATGATTTCTTCACCAAAACCAGAGCCAGCTAATACTAATAATAAAGTAATTAGAAAGGTAGGAAAATTTCCCCTTAGTTCATCAAAACCTGAAAAATCTATTGGAACTCCTGTAAGTTTAGTAATTACAGGAACCAATACAAAGGCATGAAAAATAAAGAGTCCCAATGCAACTAAAGGAGCATGTATTAAGAGGTTTTTTATCGTGATTTTTTCACGTTGAAACCCTAGTGCTGAAAACCCTTTTCCTTTATATTCTATAGCACTGGCCATAAAAATTACTATTGAAGAAATGATAAGTGTTAGAAAGCCTAAATGGATTGGTCCAAACCATAAAAAGCAAATGATTGCAGTGGTAATTAATGGAATTACAATTTGTCGTAAGTTAATTTTGTTCATTGTTTTTTGATTTTAAATTCTAAGCGAAATAATGAACAAAATCTCTAAAAAACCCTTTAAATATTCATGTTTTTACTGAATGGTCGAAATTTGCAACTAAATAGTCGATAGTTTTTGGCATCTTTTATTGAAACCAATTCAGAAATGCTTCTCGTTTGTACCGGCTGATATTAATTTCAGCAATCGCACCGTTTTCAATGAAAGCTTTTAACCGAATACGCAACTTGCCATTTTCAATCTTTTCAATGAGGTCTACAGTATCTTTGTGAATGATAATTTGTCGATTGGCTCTAAAAAACAATTGATCGCTTATTTTTTCTTCGAGCTCATTTAATGTAAAATCGGTGTTAATTGTTGTGCCATCATTTTGAACAGTATATACAATTTTGTTTTCGCTGTAAAAGCACGCAATATTCTCATAGGCAAGCTTCTTTATTTTCGCGCCGTTATCAATAGTAATTTCAGCATTTCTTATAGATAACTTATATAAATTGTATAGGTCTTGAGCATACAATAAAGCTATAATAATAAAACATATTAATAAGGTAATTAGTAAACCAATTAATATATAATATAACTGTATCTCTCCATCTGCAACTCCTACTACGATAATATTTACAGGAATATAAATCATTGCAATATATCCCAAAGTAGAAGCCATAAACCTTACGATTGTGGCAATTCCTATCTTTTTAGAAAAATGTTTTTTCTCGTAAAATTTAAAATTAAAATGCGCTATAACTCCAACGAGAAAAGAAAAAAGAATAGTAAACAGAAAACCTACTAGAGGGAATCTATACGATTCACTATTTAGAAAATTATCACTTGTTGCTATATGATTTGCGACTAATGAGAAAATGATTAATACAATGACTTTCTGTAACCAACGCCATGTAGAACTGCTCAGAAATTCTTGCCATACTGTTTTTACTTTATTTTTGTTTAGTTGTTTAATAGACACGGACTAGAAACTTTTTTTATCAGATTCAAAAGTAAAGAATAATTTCTCCAACAGCACATTTAAAATACTTCCCAATGTTACTTCTTGAGAGTAAATTTTATCTAATTTTTCTAAAGAATTTTATTTTTGGTTAGCGGTTCCTGATAATGAAGCACAACAATTGGATATAGTTACCATGGTAATTATATATTTTTTATACCCATAAAGATCAACAATCCAACTCACATTTTATTACGACTTTCCACATTCGTCTAATTTTTTTAAAATAATTTTCCGAGTGGAGGTAACGACAGACTAGATTCACGGATTTAAGGTTCAAACCCGCACAATATGATGATAAATAGTAAATGCTTATAATTGTCTTTTAAAAATATATCGTGTTATAAATATTCCTTGTCCATCGGTTTCGCCGGCATCACTTTCTACGGCACTGGTAACAAATATCAAATCCCAGCCATTAGCCAACATCGAGGTTAACTTTGATGATATCACGGCATCGTTGGCAGCAATATTCTGAAAGCGTATCCCTCCAACATTATAGAAATTAAGTAATTTAGTTTCTTCAAAATCCTTGACACGAATATCTTTTCGTTTTGACTTATTTCGAGTATTATCTTCTTCGGTTTGTTCTGATGAGAACTCTTTATAATCCCTTTCTACATTTGCAGAAATGAGTCGTGAGCGACCTAAACCAAGCGGGACTATAGACTCTACACTTGTTATCACTTTAATCTCATACTCAGGTGTTGTTCTTTCCAATTCCTCTTGTGCGTTTGCATTGAGTATGGTTACGATGGCACATAGACCTACTAGGATTAATTTTTTCATCAGTTTTTAATTTTTCATTGATTAGTTTTTGGCTTGTACTTAAAATGTTGGCCACCGATAGAGGCCTCAATCATTACCCCACCTTTAGTCGATGTAAATACTGCTACACCCTCTTGATAGGCAACATCAACTGAAGCTCCTTCTTTTAAAACTACAGCCGATGCCTGAGCGTCAAACTTTAATTTTCCATTGGTAAAACGTTCAAAGTATTCCTGATTTTCAAAGAAAATAAGCTCACTGTATTGTTGTCCTCCAAATTGCAAACCAAATGATGCTTGTTTCAATTTTGAAGTCCCAACAACCTTGTGGTTTTTATAGACAATGCCGCTACCAATTGCACCACCAATGGTTATGGCAGCTTTTGTAACCTTCGGAAATACAGCATATCCATAAGATTGATCACAAAAAGACTGGAGTTTAGGTGTTTTTTTGATCATTGTTTGCAGCGCTTCTTTAGCCTCGTTTTCTAGTTCGGGATTCCATCCTCCTATTTGGGCACTCATCGTTAGAGACACTACAAAACTTAATAGTACAATTGCGATTTTCGATTTTTTAAACTGTAATGCTTTCATGACATCTAATTTTTAATATTGAAGAATTATTTAATGGCTCCCAAACCTCGAACATCTACAAGACATCAAGAATTCTGGAATCATAGCTTGATTTTCGAGGTAGAACTAAAGTACATTTCAATGATTAGTAATAATATGATCATCGTCATATTATTAAAGAAACCTGATTACTTCATACAGAAGAACTATCTCCGACTGATCGATATCATTTTTTTTACCCTAATACTTAACGAAATTTAGCCTGACTTTTAATGGTGTACTCCCAAAACAAGAAGACTATGAAAACACTAATCGTTTATTTTTCGTTTACGGGCAATAATAAAGCGTTGGCCGATACTATAGCCATGGATCTGGGGGCAGATGTATTACAGATTACAGAACCCAAAAAACGCGGGATGTTTAAGATTATGTTAGACATGTTTTTTAATCGTTTTCCCAGGATTAATGAGCTCTCAATACCTTGGGGGCAGTATGATCATATCCTGTTGATGGCCCCTATATGGAACTACCTGATTGCTCACCCCATGAAAACCTTTATCAGGAAAAATAAAACCTACTTAAAAAACTATTCGTTTATCACACTTTGTGGAGGGCGAGAGACACAAAATGAAAAAATTGCAAAGCAGTTAAAAAAATTGGCAACGTATGAGCCGCAGGCAATCATAGAATTTGAGATCCTGAAACTACCTACATACGAGGAGCAAAAGAGTTCGATGTATAAGGTGACTCAGGATGATTTGAAAGCCTTCAAACAGCAAGAAGCCTATCAAAAACTTCTGGAGACCTATGCAATTAAAGAGGAAATATTACAATGATATAAACTGTAAAAAGAATGAGCTATTATTTTAACACCACCCTAAAAGGAGTAACATTTAGAGAAGCTATCGCCAAAGTAACTCATGAGCTTAAAAATGAGGGTTTCGGAGTATTGACAGAGATAGATATGAAAGCCACATTAAAAAGAAAATTGGATGTAGATTTTTGCAACTATACCATTTTGGGTGCTTGCAATCCGCCTTTTGCTTATGAAGCTCTGCAAGTTGAAGACAAAATAGGAACTATGCTTCCTTGTAATGTGATCATTCAAGAAAAGGAAAAAGGAAAAATAGAAGTGTCTGTAGTAGATCCTGCAGCTTCTATGGTTGCCGTAGAAAATGAATATTTGATTGAAATTGCCGGAAACGTAAGAGATAAATTGAAAAGAGTTATGGCTAGCTTAACTGAATAAATTTCCTACTCTTTGAAATGACAAACAAAACAGATAAACCATGGGATATGATATAGATGTATCCAAAATTAGTATCGAAGAGTATAAGGATATCATAGAATCCTCTCACCTTATACCTAGTTGGGCGATGTTGAAAGAAAATATAGAGCATCTGGATACTATAAAAAAACAAGGGATTCATAACCTGCTGGAGCTACAAAAAATACTGAAGCGCAAAGATCAACTTCTGGAATTCTCTATACAAAGTGGTTTGCCAGAACCGTATCTAAACGTTGTACGAAGAATGATTAACGGATATATTAGAAAACCCAATAGGATCAAAGATTTCCCAGAAACTTCAGAAGAAATTATATCGAAATTAGAAAAAAAGGGGATTAAAAATACGCGTCATCTATTTGAAAAAATAATAACCCAAGCGGATAGAGCACAACTTTCTAAACAAACAGGAATTAGTACTAAAGAAATTCTAAGACTAACGAAGTTAACCGACCTCTCCAGAATCCGATGGGTAAATCACACCTTTGCCTACGTTCTTTACGAAGCAGGTTATGACACCCTTGAAAAAACAGCAAATGCCAATCCTGATGTGCTGTATAAAGAAATAAAACAACTGAATGCCGAAAGAAATATTTACGCCGCTCATATAGGAGTAAACGATATGAAAATGCTTGTCGAATCAGCAAAAAGACTCCCTTTTGAGATTAAATATTAATAATCACAAAAGAGAGTTCATACCTCTTGAGAATGAAGAAGAAGTAGCGTAATAAAACAGCATGTATAGTTTATTGGGTAGCATATCGATCCTATTGTATGCTATCTCTACTTCTGGTACTTCTACTTCGTGTGCTAGAATTGCTCCTTGTACTTTTACTTCTTGTAGTAGAACTTCTACTTCTGGTGCTGGTGCTTCTGCTTCTGTCAGACCGGCTTCTATTATCATATCTACTGCGTGTACTTCTGCTAGGGTTATAATATCTATTGGTACTATGGTAACTACTAATATGATCTCCTCTAAAATCTCGAATTCTTACATACCGGGATCTGTTTAGGTCGACATGTCGATAACGAACAGGAAGCACATCTATCGTAATCCATACATTATTCTCAAAATAAATGTAATTCCGTAAAGAGATATCATAGTAGATATTATAATCAGGAAAATATACATATCTCACCACCTCGACTCTATTAGGATAGAACCAGGCAGGTGGTGGGACATCGGGTCTTGAAGAAATAACTACGGGACCGCAGCTTTCTAAAGTCCAGGCACCGACAATTAGAAGTAATACGATAAAAAGCTTATTAATTTTCATCAGTTCAGTTGTAAATCCTTTCTGGCAAGATAAAAATCCACTTTTTCACAAGAATCATCCTGGATTCTATTTTCCATTTCTTCTAAAGTCTTTGGTGGTGGAACGATTACTTTATCGCCTTTTTTCCAATCCAAAGGCATGGCTACTTTATGTTTGTCAGAAACCTGTAGTGCTTCAAGGACTCTCAGGATTTCATTCATATTACGTCCTACGTTTAGGGGGTAATACATTATTAACCTAATCTTCAGATATGGATCAATAAAAAACACAGCTCGTACTGCTGCAGTTTCGCTTTCGTTAGGCTGTAGCATTCCATATAATTTGGCAACCTTCATATCGATATCTGCAATGATCGGAAAGTCGAGATAGACTCCGGTTTTTTCATGTACATTGTTTACCCAGGCCAGATGTGAGTGTATACTATCAATACTTAACCCCATGAGCTTGGTATTTAAGGCTTCAAACTCTTGCTTTCTCTTTGCAAAACCACTTAATTCTGTAGTACAAACGGGTGTAAAATCTGCGGGATGCGAAAACAGAACTACCCATTTACCTTCTGCAAATTCAGAGAATTTAAGATTTCCATGAGTAGTTAATGCTTCAAAATCTGGGGCATCATCTCCTATTCGAGGCATGATATTCATTTCTATTTCTGTTGTTTCCATAATTATTAATTTTATAAGATGTTTTAATGTGTTTACAATGCAATCATTCCTCCATCAATTACTTGTGTGGTTCCAGTAATATATTTGCTTTCATCAGAGGCTAGAAATAGTACTAATTCTCCAATTTCTTTAGGTTCGGCATACCTTTCAAAAGGAATAATGGCTTCAAAACCTTTTTGAGCTTCCATTGGGTTTTCTGAAGAGAGATCATTTTCAATAGATCGCATCATCCTGGTATGCACCGGCCCGGGATGTATAGAATTTACTCGGATATGTCGATCTGCAAATTCTAACGCGGCGGTACGCATGATCCCGACCTCGGCATGTTTACTAGCAACATAAGCGCCTAAACCTTTGAATCCTTTTAATCCTGCTACAGAGGAGGTGATGATTACACTTCCGCCGGCTGTCATTTTGGGGATTACGTGTTGGCATCCCAGCCAAACCCCTTTTATATTTACGGCCACAATCTGATCAAAAATGTCTTCGGGATAATCGCTAATGGGGAATACGTTGCCTTCAATACCGGCATTATTAAAAAAGATATCAATCGTACCAAAATTCGAAAGCGTTTCAGCAACATAATGCTGTACATCTTTGGTTTTGGATACATCTGCTACACAATAGGCTACATTTGACGTATTAAACTCTTGTATAGTAGTTTTCAATTCGTTTTCTGCAATATCTACAAGCATCACTTTTGCACCGTGATCCAGAAATAATTTGGCTGTGGTTTTTCCTATGCCCTGGGCTCCACCAGTAATAATAGCTACTTTGTCTTTTAATCGTTCCATTTTTTATCGTTTTTAGATTAATTAGAAGATGTATCTAATGCATATATTTTCCAATGATTATTTTTGGTTTTGGCAGCTACAAGATTAGGGGATAAGAAGTAAGATTGAATCGTGGGGCGTTTTTTCAACTTTTCTTTAGTAAAAATCAAATGCTCTGGTCCTGCTAAATGTGCTTTAATAGCTCCTTTAGGATCTATAACCACTTCGTCGTAACTGTAGGAGACTACCTTTTTATCAAGTAAGTCATTTTTCCCCAGTTCTTCTTTAGTAATTTTTAATACGATGGCATGTCCTTTATGAAAAGGAAGGGCTCTCAGGTATTGGGGTTCAATTACTGCTTTACCGGTGGTATCAATATACCCGTAATAAAGAATGCCATCTTTCATTTTTTTGATGAGGCATCTTCCATCACTAAAATAAGGATAGGGTATTGAGGCATCTGTTTTGGGCTTTACCAAATCCTCTCTATAATCGATTACGATGTCACCTTTTGTATTGATAAAAGCCCATTTTTCAGCTTTCCTTATAGCCGCGAGCTCTTCATGAAAAGGAGTAACTTCATCTATGTTTTCTATAATTTGTGACGATCCCATAAAAGGGAACATCATTAACATTGTTGTTAAAAAAAGAATGCTTTTCATCGTTAGGTTATTTTAAGAATTATAGCCTTAAAAATACCATCGAGATAGAGAGAATACTATGAGAAATATCATATAAACAGAACAAGTAATGCCTGGATAATTCGAAGTATGATAAAAGCTAGCAACGGTCTAGCGCAAGATTTCAAACTGCTTAAAAAACTGTACATCACCCTCGGTAAAAGAAACATCATCAACCTTGGCAAATTGTGGCCCTTTGGCACACCACGTTAACAAAGAGTTGAGTTGGCTCTCACTTCCTTCGGCCTCTATATACACATCTCCATTGGATTGATTCTTTACATATCCGTTAATTCCAAGTTCTAACGCTTTTTCTAGAGTACTTTTTCGGTACCAAACGCCTTGAACGGTTCCTGTAACGGTGATGTTATAATGTTTTATCATTCTTGTAAAATGAAATAAGTTGTATGTAGTAAAGAAGAAAGATAACACAAATTTTAAGAAACCTTAGTATGATAAATATCATATTAATTGGCTTTAACATCTTCTAATTTTGAGGGTATAAAACAATTATAATAAAGAGATGAAAAAAATTCTTGTCCCAGTAGACTTTTCCGAATATTCTGAATATGCATTGCATGCTGCTGCACTATTAGCGAAACAACAAAATGCTGAGATTATAGTATTGCATATGCTTGGATTGTCTGAAGCCGTGTTAACCAAAAATGAAAGTCAGGAAGTTGCAGAAGCATTGTATTATATGAAACTTGCTGAAAAAAGATTCGAATCTTTTTTGGATAAGGAGTATCTAAAAGGAATTAAGGTTAGCGAAACCGTGCAGAATTATAAAATCTTTAGTGAGGTTAATGAAGTAGCACATGAAAATGATGCAGACCTGATCATAATGGGATCTCATGGCACCACTGGTTTGAAAGAAGAAGTGTTCATAGGATCGAATACAGAGAAGGTGGTTCGTACTGCTGATATTCCTGTATTAGTGATCAAAAATCCGATTGAAGATTTTAAGATAAAAGAAGTAATATTTGCCTGTGATTTTAAAATAGAGAACCTGCGATCCTATCATAATGCGATGAAATTATTCGATACACTAGGAGCCAATGTTCACTTATTGTATGTAAATCTGCCAGGAGAAAGATTTAAGAGCTCTGGTCAAATGGAAGAAAGAGTAAAAGAGTTTCTTTTTAAAGCAGATTCTGGTGACCTTGAGATGTATGATAAGGTTGTGTATTATAGCGATTATACAGTAGAAAGCGGGGTGTTTAATTATAGCAAAAAAATAGATGCCGATATCATTGCAATCCCTACGCATGGGCGTCGTGGATTAGCACATTTTTTTAGCGGAAGTATTGGTGAAGATATCGCAAATCATGCCGATATACCGGTGATAACGTTTAAAATATAAGAATTCTGTAAACCTGAGTTTGAGATAACAAAATTATGTCAGTTTGAGTGTTTTTGCGATGGCAAAATTGTATCGAAAACAAGTAATTTTGGCTTAAAAGCCTGATTTCGATACAATTTTTCTCCATTTCATTTTGAAAAATCACTCAATTTGACGGCTTTTGGTCAAGTATAAACTTATGTCGAACTCAGGTTATAATGTAGATAAAGCAATTTCAATCATTTTACTAAAGGTGGTTTCTCGTTCTTCTGAAGTTGTTCTTTCTTTGGTGACTAAAGAATCAGAAATGGTTAAAATTGCTAAAGCCTTTACATTAAACTTAGCAGCAATGGTATATAATCCAGCGGCTTCCATTTCTACACATAATACACCAAAATCTGCCCAATGTTTATAAGAATCGGGATCATCTTCATAGAATTCATCAGAGGATAAAACATTTCCGGCTTTTATAGGAATGTTATTATCCTTTGCATATTGAGCAGCTTTCATGAATAATTCAAAATTGGCCGTAGGAGAATAATCTGCGTTGATAAACCTAGAGTTATTAATCCCCGAAGTAGCCGAAGCTGCCATTGCAATAACGATATCCCTTATATGCACATCTTTTTGATAGGATCCGGCAGAACCCACTCTGATTAGATTTTTTGCTCCATAGTCATTGATAAGCTCATGACAATATATGAGCGCTGATGGGATTCCCATCCCGGTTCCTTGTACCGAAACACGTTTGCCGTTATACGTTCCGGTATAGCCAAACATTCCTCTGATTTCATTATAGCAAAATGGGTTTTCTAAAAAAGTTTCTGCGATCCATTTGGCACGTAGCGGATCCCCTGGTAATAAAACGGTTTCAGCAATTTCTCCTTGTTTTGCAGCGATGTGTACACTCATTTTTTATTGATTTCAATTGAAGTTAAAAAACCAGATACTTAATTTTAAGTTTCTAAAAATTTTACTCGATAATCGAGATTTAAATGCTCCGAGGCTTGCCTCGAAATCAAAATTATTTTCCAACCAATGCCTCGCGGGTTTGCCCCGAGGTAGTTTACTAACAATAAGCAGTTTTTAGTATGTAGTCACTGCCTACTTTTGTATCATGCTTTGAAAAAGCAATTTCATTCCTATCTAAATTTTACACATTCAATTTATAATGGCCTAGTATGAAGTTACAATCTTTACTCCCGATGAGGTACCTATTCTTGAAACCCCCAGCTCAATGTATTGTTTTGCTGTTTCTACATCTCTAATACCTCCTGAAGCTTTTATTTTTACATGATCCTGTACTTCATTTTTCATCAGCTTTACATCTTCAAGAGTAGCGCCTCCTGTACCAAATCCAGTAGAGGTTTTTATAAAATCTGCTCCGGCGTTTAAGGATAGTGTACAGGCAATTCTTTTCTCTTCATCGGTGAGATAACAATTTTCAAAAATCACTTTTAACACCTTATCTTCAATTGCTTTTTTGAGGGCTCTGATTTCATCTTCTACAATTTTGTAATATCCGGATTTTAATAAACCTATATTAATAACCATGTCAATTTCATTAGCTCCCTGATCAATACATTGCTGCGCTTCAAATACCTTAGCTCTCGTTAGCATGGCACCAAGAGGAAACCCTACAACCGCAGCAATTTTTATATCTGTATGCATTAATTCACTATCTGCCAATGCTACATAATAACTATTTACACAAACGGCATAAAAATCATGTTCTTTGGCCTCTGTGCAAAGTTTTTTGATATCATCAACGGTTGCATTAGCTTTTAGTAGTGTATGATCTATATAGGTATTGAGTACCATAACTATTGGTGTGAATTAATTACTGTTACAATATCATTTTTTTGTAACACTCCAGATTGTCGCCAGAGTTGTTTTCCTTCTTTAAACAATATCATAGTAGGTACACCACGTACTTGATATTTTGCTGCTATCGGTTGGTTTTTATCTACATCGATTTTTACAATCTTGATATTTTCGCCTAATTCATCTTTAACCTGTTTTAGAATTGGGGCAAGCACTTTACATGGCCCACACCAATCGGCAAAAAAGTCTACTAATACCGGTGTTTCTGAATTTATAATATTACTAAAACTACTTTTCATTACCTAATTGTTTTAATCACTAAATTATTACAAAAAAGCGTCAGTTCGAGTGTTTTGTTGTAATGATATGGAGACAAAATGTATCGAGAATAGCTTTTTTCTAGCCAAAATTCTATTCTCGATAGCTCTGCTGAGCCAGTCGAAGTAATCGAACTGACGAATTTTGGTCAAAAAAACTAAATGCACAACGGTTAACTTATTATAGGCGAGTTATTATATTTTTTTAGCAAATGCATAATTCTCTTTATAGGAATTTCAATAGCATACGTCCCTGTATATGATGGACAGATTATACAATCATCAAAATAGAATTCGACAACATCATCATTTACAACAAAATTGTTTTTGTAGGCTTTAAAATCTCCTTCAGATAGTTCCCAGCAGTCATAATATAATTCGCCTGATTGGATATTTTCTTTTATAATATCATTTATAGTTTTGAATATTTCTTCTTCTGCCCCTAACGCAAAAAGATCATTGAAATAGACAAAATCGTGTTTCTTAAGATCAAAGTTTACACAATCAAAAAGATAGGTAGAGTATCGCATCCCTGAGTAATAATTTTCTTTATAAAGCACTACACTAATGAGATCCTTTTTGACGTCATAGATCTTATAATCAATAATCCTTTTATCTCTAAATCTATTAATTTTTAAGGTATCACAAAGTAGTTCTTTATCTTCAAGAATTTGATTTTCAGTTTTTTCAATGTTTAAATAGTTCTCTTTGATAAAAGTATTGAATACAGAATATCCCGGATCAATTTTCTCATTGAGATAGGGGTATTTATAATCTAATATATAGAGATCTTCTTTTTTGTAAAATTCTTTTGACACCACCAACTCCTGTAATTGAGTTTTATCATCTTTAGCTTCAATTAACTTTTCTCGTTTAATAGATTTTGTTTTCTCCTGATTAAGTTCCAGTTTTTCTTCAGAGAAAACGACAACAGTATCTTCTGCGTTTTGATGTATTTGTTGTTTAGTTTCTATTTCTTTAGCCTTAGTAGTTTGTTGAGGGGATGTCTCTTTTTTACAAGCAATGAAACTTAAGAAAAGAAGACAAGCGATTATAGTTTTCATAGTATTGTTGTTTAAGATGAAATAATTAGTAAAGTTATTTCATACATTTCTTTATTAATTTATAGGCCCAATCATAGTGACTTGAAGTGGCAGAAATAAGATAAGAGGCTAATGAGGTAGTTCCGGTCCATTTAAATCGTCGCTTTTCAAAGAGCTCTTCTTCTGTATGATTGTCAATTATTTTTTGAAGTTCATTAAATGAGTTTTGAAGTAGTTTTTTTACTTTGGTTAGTTCTATTTGACTATATATCTTTTGAATTTTCCTATTAAGATCAGGAACTGTTTTCCAGGTATATCCCTTTGCAGGCATATTGGGTTTATTTCCTGTCATACCAACCCTATACCAGTCTTGCATCATCAAATGCCAATGATGAAGATGTGCTAATACATCTCTAATATTTCTGTTGAGGTACCCATTGGGAAATTCTTGGTTTAATTTTTCTTCAGGAAAAGAAGCAACCAAATCTAATACCTTGTTATAGTTTTGGTTACTTAGGTTAATTAATTCGTCCTTGGTTTTTGGTCGAGGCATATCTTTATACGTTTTACATACTAAATGTAATCGAGATTTTGACGTGAAAATATGATATTGATCAGTTGAGGTGTAATTTTGAATTAAAGATTTTCATACAAGTCCAATCTGTTTCTTAACATATTCATTTCATGTTGAATTTTACGAACTCGTTCTAGCAAGTGTATAATTACTTCGACCCCTTCAAGATTAATTTCTAATTCCTGATGGAAAAGTAAAATTTGCTCTAGTTTAGGAAGTTCTTCTGGATTTAAAAATGCAGTTTGTTGAATACTAATAATTTCAATTAATCCAAAATCATGTAAAGAGTTGATGAAAGATAATTCAATTTGGTGATTTACACAAAATTCTGTAGCTGGTATGAGATGTTCTTTGGTCATTACACGATATTTAAAGTTTGGATAACTCTCTAAATAATTCCTTTTGTTTTTGAGAAAGGTTTTTAGGTATTTTTATGGTGTAAGTGATGTATAAATCTCCAAAGAGACCTTCCTTTTTATACACCGGAAACCCTTTTCCTTTTAGCTTTACTTTTGCGCCATTCTGAGTTTCGGGCTTTACATTTAGTTTGACTTTTCCGTCAAGGGTGTCAATCATTATTTCTCCACCTAAAACTGCAGTATATAGTTCAATTTCTTTATTTAGATACAGGTCGCTTTTATCCCGTCTAAATGGTGTTTTGTTTTCTATAACAAAGGTGATATACAGATCGCCTTTTGGGCCACCGCCTATTCCTTGACCACCATGACCTTTTATTTTGATGGTTTGTCCATTTTCTACTCCTGCGGGAATAGTAATTCTAATATTTTTCCCGTTAACTGTGAGTGTTCTTTTATGAGACGAATAAACATCCATTAGGTCAAGGTGCAACTCTGCATTAAAATCCTGGCCTCGATATTTTACTTGACCCTGACTATAACTTCTTCCTGCACCACCAAACATAGATTCGAAGAAATCAGAGAAATCTCCTTGAGAAAAGTCTTCATAAGACTGTTGTTGTCTACCCGATCTGCTGTATTGCCCTTGTGATTGTCGTGCTTTTTCAAACTCCTCGGCATGTTTCCAGTCTTTACCATATTGATCGTATTTTTTCCGATTTTCGGGATCGCTTAATACTTCATTGGCTTCATTGATTTCTTTAAATTTTTGTTCTGCTTTCTTATCATTAGGATTGAGATCCGGGTGATATTTTCTGGCTAGTTTTCGATATGCTTTTTTGATATCAACCTCTGAAGCATTTTTAGAAACACCTAGTATTTTATAGTAATCAATAAACTCCATGTTTTTATTGAGAATTAGGTGTTATTTTTCAAAAATCAATTTCAACCGACCTAGCATCATCAATTCTGATTTGTTTTTACCAGAAAAAGCTCCGGCAATTGCGTTGCAAGTACTCCAAACCAGTTGTTTTAATTTATCTGTAAAACGAAATTTATTTTCTTTGAAATACGCTTCAAATTGTGCAAAAGATTCTTCAGCATTCAGTTCTTCGTAATCCAACCAGTCAAAAACAATTTCGATCTGAAAAGCTGCATCAACGCCAAAATCATCTTCTAGGTCATCTACTTTCATCCATTCAGACTTTACAATTTTTCGTAAAGATTCATATTCAGATGGGCGAACAACTTTATCAGAAGCAGCGATTGCATAGAATAGCTTTCCAAGGTTTTGATAAAATGTAATTCCTATGTTTTGAGCTGTATTCATGTCTTATAATATTTATCAATTCTTCATAGTATAAATTTAGTAAGTCAACATGAGGTTTTTTATGATAAAAATCAGTTGAATTAAGATAAAATATAATATTATTTGGTAATCAGATTTGCCTGAATTAGCATAAATTCGGTCAAATTGGTGAGATCTATTGCTCCGACCAATTTATCATTGTTCGTGACGGCAAAAAAGTGACTTTTTTCTGTATTGATTAATTTAAAAATATCCTTTAAATCGGCATGTAGGTCAATGGATTTAAATGATGTAGACATTACATCTTTTATAAGTAAGTTTTTGTTCTTAGAGTTTTTTATAATATCTCTATGATGAAGTATACCTACAGTTTTTGATTCCTGTACGACTATAAAGTTTTTTTCGGTTCCTGATAGTAATAATTCGATAACATCCTCGATAGTATTATCTGGTTTTAGGACAGAAATATTAGTAAGCATGGCTTCGCTTATTTTATGACCTTTCAGTAATGCTAGTTGTCGTACCATTTTATTTTCTCCGTAGGCACCAAAATAAATGAACAAACCAATAATGATTAGAAAAGGATTATAAAGAATTCCTACAATTACAAAAACTAAAGCAAGAAACTGACCAATTCCAGAAGCAATATTGGTGGCGGTTACCCTATCCATTTTCATAGCAAGTATAGCCCTAAGCACACGTCCACCATCCATAGGAAATGCAGGTATAAAATTAAATACAGCAAGGGCTATGTTTGCAGAAAAAAGATAAATTAATAGATTTTGAGATGTGACATGACTTACCAGGTTTTCTAATTGATTTGAATCTTGCTCAAAGAAAAAAGATACCTTAATAAACAAAAGTAGCACCATTGCTATAGCAATATTTACTGCTGGCCCTGCAAGGGCAATTAATAATTCTTGTTTTGGGTTTTCGGGGATAGTGTCCATAGAAGCAACACCGCCAATTGGAAGCAACGTTATTTTTTTGGTTCGCACCCCAAATTTGCGAGCGGTAAGGATATGACCAAACTCATGCATTACTACACAAACAAATATGAGCACTATAAAAACCGTGCTCATTGCTGCATTGTAAAAGGTTCCTCCTGATTTTAGTTCTAAAAATACAACCCAGGCCAAAATGAAAATAAAAGTCCAATGAATCTCAATATTTACATTAAATAACCTACCTAAATTTAAGACACCTTTCATGATTCATAATTTTTGGTTAAAGTATCTAAAGGGGAGCTAATAATAAATGACCGAAATCATTCTTTCTGTGTTTTTCTTGTACATTTGTAGGAATAAGCTAGGTCCAACCACATAAGATTACATTCTAGTAGTACAGCTGTAAATTCAATATAGACGAACCTAAATATGCCATTTACTAACGAAAATACATTTGATATTCTTGCAGAAGCCATTTCTGAAGGTGTAATTATTGTAGATGAAAATCAAACTATTGTAGCCACAAATAGTGCAGCCGAAGAAATGTTTAACTATGAAAGAGGCGAACTGAAAGGGCAGCCTTTGAATATTTTAATCCCACAACAATATCGCGGAAATCACGGAGGCCATTTCAAAAGTTTTTTGAAGAATAGCGAGAAGCGCCAGATGGGAAGAGGTAGAGATATCAGTGGAGTGCGTAAATGTGGAAAACCTTTTCCGGTAGAAGCAGGGTTAAGTCCTTTTGAAATATATGGGAAGTCCTTTGTAATGGCATTGGTTATGGACATCACCGAACGCAAAAAGGCTGAGCAACAACTAAAACATTGGGCGACTATTTTTGATGAATCACTCAATGAAATCTACATATTTGACACAGAAACATTAAAATTTATTAATGTTAATAAAGGAGCTCTTAGAAATATAGGATATACTCTTGACGAACTTAGACAGCTTGGCCCTGTGGAGATAAAACCGAAGTATACTGAAGTTCAGTTTAGAAAATTGCTTAAAGATTTACTCGAAAAAAGAGAAGAAAAGCTTGAATTTGAGACCATTCATCAACGCAAAGATGGTACCACCTATCCCGTTGAAGTTCATCTTCAGTTATCACATCTTGGAGATGCAATTGTATTTGTTGCTATTATTCTGGATATTACAGATAGAAAGGATTATACAGAAAAACTTGAAAAAACAGTTGAAAAGCGTACCAAAGAGCTTAAAAATACAGTAATTACCTTAGAGAGTGAAGTAGAAAGGAGAAGGGAAGCCGAGGCTAAAACAAAAGAATCTTTAAAGAAAGAACGAGACCTTAATGAGTTAAAAACAAAGTTTTTGTCCCTTGTATCACATGAGTTTAAGACTCCATTAAGTGGTATCCTTACTTCGGCTACACTTACAGGAAAATATACCAAAGAAGAGCAACAAGATAAAAGAGAAAAGCACCTTGATACTATTAAGAATAAGGTAAAATATTTGGATAATATTCTTAATGATTTCTTATCTATCGAGCGTTTAGAAACTGGCAAAGCGACTTATAAGTTTACTACTTTTCCACTGAGTAAAGTTATTAATGAAGTGATATATAATGCCAATATGCTACTCAAAGATGGTCAAAGGATTAATTATCCTAATGATATCGATGATTATATCTTAGAATTTGATGAGAAAATCTTAGAGCTTGTATTATCTAACCTCATTCATAATGCGATAAAATATTCAGGAGAGAACACAACAATAGACTTGCAAGTTAGTTTTGAAAATGATATGCTTACAGTCAGGATTATTGACCAAGGGATTGGGATCCCTGAAAAAGAACAAGAATTTATATTTAAACGTTATTTTAGAGCAGAAAATGCGCTATTGGATCAAGGAACAGGCATTGGATTAAACATTGTGAAAAGTCATTTGGAAAATCTGGGAGGTACTATTACTTTTACAAGTAAGGAAAATGAAGGTTCGACATTCGAAGTTCAAATACCCATAGCTAATAATCACAAATAATGATGAAGACTGTTTTATTAATTGAAGACGATGCGGCACTAAGGGAGAACACCGCTGAGCTTTTAGAGCTTTCTGATTATAAGGTGATCACGTCACCAAACGGAAAGATAGGTATTACCAAAGCCAAAGAAGAAAACCCTGATATAATTGTTTGCGATATTATGATGCCCGAGGTAGATGGTTATGGTGTATTAGAGGCATTGTCATATGATAACACTACAAGTCAGATACCATTTATATTTTTATCAGCTAAGACCGAGCATAAAGAAATAAGAAAGGGAATGGATTTGGGGGCAGATGATTATCTAACCAAACCTTTTGAAGAAGATGATTTATTGAGTGCTATCGAGAGTCGATTGGCTAAAGCACAAATAATTTCCAAAATTCTTCAAGAAGGAACTGAACAAGCAGAAGGAGACCAACATGAAGATAGACTTAGAAATCTTAACGAACTCAAAAACTTCTTTGATGATCACGGAGAGATTTCTGAATACCAGAAAGGGGGATTGATTTATAGAGAAGGAGAACATTCTAACAAGGTATATTTGATTTTAAAAGGGGTTGTAAAATCTCATAAAATGGATGAAAATGGTAAAGAATTAATTACTGCGCTGTATAAAGCAGATGATTTTTTGGGTTTCAGTTCATTTGTTGACAATACCACATATCAGGAATCTGCTACTGCAGTTGAAAATGTTGAAATAGCAGGAATATCAAAAAACAACCTGAAAGATATACTCGAAAAAAGCAAAAATATTTCTCTGGAATTAATGGAGTTACTTACCAATAATTTATCCGAAATAAAAGAGCAGTTATTGCAAATGGCCTATAGTTCGGTACGCAAAAAAACGGCGCAAACTATTCTTCAATTTGCAGAAGTGTTAAACAAAAAACCAGAGGAAAGCATAAAGATATCTCGAAATGATTTGGCTAGTGTTGCGGGTATTGCTACCGAAAGTTTAATTCGAACATTGTCTAGTTTTAAAAAAGACGGACTTATAGAAATTGAAGGTCGTAACATAAAGATTTTGGATCTATCAGGACTTCAATTGATAGAATAAATAGGTAAACTGATTTTTGTCATTCTTTACATCTTAATATCATAATACTTTTGTTGTATTAGAAAGTATTTAAGATGAAGAATATCCTGATCCCGACAGATTTTTCAGAAAACTCGTGGAATGCCATACTATATGCATTATCGTTTTTAAAAAAGACAAGATGTAATTTTTATCTTTTGCATGTCTCTCCTATTGACGAAATGATAGGGGGAGGTTTTTTTTATGATTCAAAAGATGCAGTTGTAGAAAAAATCACACATAGTAGGAAAGAACGAATGCAAATGTTACTCAGGAGAATTGAGAAATTACCATTAAATACGAAGCACAGTTTTTTTACAATTAACGAATATATCTTCTTTGTAGATGCAATTAGAAAACAAGTAGCAGAGAAACATATTGATTTTATCATAATGGGTACCAAAGGGGCTTCTGGAATAAAAGAGAAAACCATAGGTAGTAATACTGGAGACGTAATTACAAAAGTTAAATGCCCGGTTTTGGTAATTCCAGAAAAAGCGACCTATTCTACACCTAAAGAAATTGCATTTCCTACAGACTATAATATTTATTACAGGAGTAGGGTGCTAGATACAATCACAAATATTATTACCAAAAACGATGCAGCCCTACGGGTGTTGCATATTGCTAAAAAGGATCAGGAACTAACCGATTTACAAAAAAAGAACAAAGACTATCTACATGACTATCTCGATGATGATATAGAGCATAGTTTCCATTTCTTATCCAACCCCAATATTGAAGAAGCTGTGCAATGTTTTGTAGAAAGTAGAGATATAGATATGATCATGATGATTGCTAAGAATCTCAATTTTTTTCAACGTATTCTGTTTCATCCTACCGTTGAAAAAATAAGTTACCATACTGACATTCCTTTTTTGGTATTGCATGAGTGATTCTCATAAGCGTCACATCGAGTGCGTAGCGTATCGAGATGCAATTTAGAGTTCTATAGCTGGTCTCGATATATCCCCAAGCAAGTTGGAGATACTCGACCTGACGAAGGAGTTAGATTATAAACAAATGACTATAAACAAATCAAATGTGTACAAACCTAGTTCATAAATACAATATTCCCGGCCCCCGATATACTAGTTATCCCACGGTTCCGTATTGGGATATTACTACTTTTTCACTAAAAGATTGGACAAAATCTGTTGAGCGATCATTTATAGAAAGTAATACTTCAGAAGGGATAAGCCTTTACATTCATTTACCATTTTGCGAAAGTATGTGTACTTTTTGTGGATGTAATAAGCGTATTACCAAACGACATGACGTTGAAATTCCGTACATAAATGCCATCCTTAAAGAATGGCAATTATATCTTACTCTTTTTGATACTAAACCCATAATCAAAGAATTGCATTTAGGAGGAGGAACCCCTACCTTTTTTTCACCAGAAAATTTAGAATATTTAATCAATACTATTTTTAGAGGGGTAGAAAAATCAAAGGATTGTGAATTTAGTTTTGAAGGACATCCCAACAATACAACCAAAGAACATTTACAGGCATTGTATGATGTAGGTTTTAGAAGAGTGAGTTTTGGCGTGCAAGATTATAATGAAACGGTTCAAAAAGCGATTCATCGCATCCAACCCTTTGAAAATGTAAAGTATGTAACCGAAACAGCAAGAGAGATTGGTTTTACTTCGATAGGACATGATATCATTTTTGGATTACCCTTTCAAACGCAAGAAGCCGTTATTGAAACCATTCTGAAAACAAAAGAATTGAAACCAGATCGATTGGCATTCTACAGTTATGCACATGTACCGTGGCAAAAAGGTAATGGACAACGAGGCTTCAATGATTCAGATTTACCAACAGCAGCGCAAAAACGCAAGCAATACGAGATAGGAAAAAAATTATTGTCGGAGGTAGGATATGAAGAGATAGGAATGGATCATTTTGCATTAAAGAATGATTCATTATATCAATCTATGGAAAACCAGATCTTACATCGTAACTTCATGGGATATACAGCATCTAAAACTCAAATGATGATCGGTTTAGGGGTATCCGCGATTAGTGATAGTTGGTATGGCTTTGCTCAAAATGTAAAAGGAATTGAAGAATACCAACATTTGGTAAATGAAGGAATCATTCCTGTATACCGAGGTCACATGTTAACTAAAGAAGATGAGATTGTTAGAAAACATATCTTAAATCTAATGTGCCATTTTAAAACCGATTGGAAGGATGATATTTTATATTTTAAGGAATTACCCGAAGTTTTAGAGAATTTAAAGGAACTAGAAACAGACGGATTGTTGATTATACATGACCGCTATATACAAGTTACAGAAAAAGGGCGACCGTTTGTTCGTAATATCTGTATGGCTTTTGATCTAAGATTACAACGTAACAAACCCGAAACTACTTTGTTTTCTATGACGGTGTAGATGTTTTTTTGTCATTCCAGCCTACGCTGTAATGACAAGTCAAATGATTAGTTCATGACGTATAACTAATGACATTCAAAATTAGTAGAAACCGTTTCGGTAACAGGTTTTGGAGAAAGATAAGGAATTCCTAACCCTAGACCCCGTATGATAAATAGGAGACCAATTACAACTATAAAAACAGGGATTGCTTTTTGGATGTGCCGGCGTGCTTTTCCTTTTAAAAAATTCCCTGCATATACCGCTATAGTCATTAAAGGTATAGTGCCTAATCCAAAAAGAAACATATACAAACCACCTTCGAGAATATGACCAGAGGCAATAGCTCCAAAAACTGCCATATAAACCAGGCCACAAGGTAAAAATCCGTTTAAAAAACCAATAGTTAGAAAAGTGTCTGGTGTTTTCTTTTTGAGTGCTGCGCCCAAAGCATTTTTTACTTTGGAAACCCCTTTATAAATCGGTTTTGAAAAATTGTACTTGTTAAGAGTTTGATTCGGGATTAAAATTAGAACAATCATTAATACTCCGACTAGTATAGATAGTTTTTGTTGAATTCCAAAAAGGTTAAGGCTTTTTCCTAGTATCCCGAAGAATAACCCAATACTACTATAGGCTAATAATCGACCGAAATGATATAAGAATATCTGAAAGAATTTTTTAATGTTATTTGATCGATCCACAGGTAACACAAAGGCGATAGGTCCGCACATTCCTATGCAGTGAAAACTACCTAATAGACCTAATATGAATGCAGATACTAACATTTAATAGGTGAATGATTTTTTGAATAGATATGAGATATTTTCATATTTCCAATCAATTTTGATGTCCCAACGACCTTCTATCATATTCTCATCTTTGATTATTAATGTTGAGTTAGAAAGTGAAATAGGAATTTCAAAATCCAATCTTTTATTTGATGGTCTATACATGGAGATGGCTCCAGAGATATTAGTATAATTTTTATCTTCCGGAAAAGAAATCACTAATCCATCGGTAGTTTTTACAACTTGAATATTATTTTTCAGTTCTTTTGCATTTTCCTCGGCATCGATTTCTTTCTGAAATGCTAGTTCTTCTTTATAATATTCCTCTGTGACTAGATCATGCGAGTATTTTTCTTCTGTATTCATTCGTATAACGAAGTACATGATAAAGGAGATGAATCCTATAAATACCAGTACGATAGCGGTTCCCCAGTTTATTTTCATGATTTTTGTTTTTGTTATGGATTCCAGCCTACATTTCGACACGTTCAATGTGAAACGCTGGAATGACATCTATTTTAATATAGTACTTGAAAAATTACTGTTCTCGTTATAATCTTCCTAACGTCAGATCACTCGAACTGACGTAATTTTATCTATAGCTTCTCGGACCCAAAAAGGCCGTAATGGTCGTTTCAATCAATTTATCCTTACTGTACACTCCAATTTTTACCTTGTCTTTATCCCCACTTAGTGCCGAGGCGTTTACTTCGATAAATAATGTTCCCTCGGCCAGCCCTTGTTTTGGGACAGTGAAATTTTTATGCGTTACTAATTCAATAGTTCCTTTGTGAGATAATAATTCAAAATGAACATCTTCAATTGCATAGGTAGTTTTATTCACTAACTTATAAGTGTATACATTACTAATGATGTTATTATCTTTTCGTTCATACAATTGACCAGGTAACCTTAAGATATTAGCTTCGACATCATTTCTTAAAAATGACATTCCGAGGAAAATACCTATTAGAATTAGTAACACAGCACTATATCCTTTTAATCTTGGGGTGAATTTAAATTTTGCTTTTTTGGCAATATTCTCTTCACTTGCATATCGTATTAATCCCTTGGGAAGATGTACACTTTCCATCATATGATCGCATGCATCGATACACGCGGTACAATTTACACACTCTAACTGTGTACCATTGCGAATGTCGATTCCTGTAGGGCAAACATGCACACACTGAAAACAATCAATACAATCTCCTTTTCCGGTAGATGGGCGGTCTTCATTTTTCCTGAATTTAGCTCGACCAGCTTCTTTTTCTCCTCGTTTATAATCATATGCAACCACGATTGATTTTGAATCTAGAAGTACTCCTTGTAAACGCCCATAGGGACAAGCAATAATACATACTTGCTCTCTGAACCAGGCAAAGACAAAATAAAAAACAGCAGTAAATATGAAGAGTGAGATTAATGTACTCACATGCTTAAATGGTCCGTCGGTTATATATCTAATCAGTTGATCACTGCCAATTAGGTATGCAAGAAATACGTTGGCGATAAGGAAAGATATGATGAAGAATATAATCCATTTAGTCACTCGTTTTCTTATCTTTTCGCTATTCCATGACTGTTTGTCAAGGCGTATTTGTTTTCCACGATCACCTTCAATCCAATATTCTATTCTTCGGAAAACCATTTCCATAAAGATGGTTTGCGGGCATATCCAACCACAAAAGATTCTTCCAAATGCAACCGTAAATAAAATCACAAATACTACACCGATAATCATTGAGATAACAAATAAATGAAAATCCTGTGGCCAAAATGGAGCACCAAAAATATTGAAACGTCTTTCTAGAACATTAAAAAGTAAGAACTGATTTCCGTTGATTTTGATAAAAGGTGCAGAAAATAGAAATATTAATAATCCATAACTCACCCATTTACGGTACTCATAATATTTCCCGTTTGGTTTTTTAGGATACACCCAGGCACGCTTTCCTTCTTCGTTTATAGTACCGATAGAATCTCTGAATTTTTCGTTTGTGGGTGTTTCCAATTGGGTTTTGCTTTTATAAAAATTTTGAAATCCTTCTCCTTAATCCTCTCCCTTAAGGCAGAGGAAACAATTTGTGTCATTATTCATTCACAACTACAGCCGTCGAATCAGAAACTGTTTCAGGAATTTCTTCTTTTGGAGCTTCTTCTTTTGAAGCATCTGGATCTACCCAAATCTCACCTTGGGCTTCTTTAGGTTCTAAAGGAGTTGTACCGCCAAGTGTAATCACATAGCTCGCTACTTGTGCCATTTCGGCTGGCTTCAAGGTTTGCTTCCAAGCCACCATTCCTTTTCCGTCTCGTCCTCCTTCAGATATGGTACGAAAGATATTTTTGATTCCACCTCCTAATATCCAATACTCATCTGTTAGATTGGGTCCAATACCACCGCCGCCATCTGCTTTATGACAAGCGACACAATTGGTAGTGAAGACTGCTTTTCCGGCACTAATATCTGAAGCCTCAGTAAGTAAAGTTACTGTGTTTATATCCACCAGGTCTTTTGCGGTCCTTTTGTATTCTTCGATAGCAATTTTGGCTTCAGCTACTTCGGTTTCGTATTCTTCAGCTTGTGTGTAATCGTTAAACACATGAAAACGGGCTAAATATACTACTCCAAATAGTATGGTAGCATAAAAACCATATACCCACCAAGGCGGGAGGTTATTGTCTAACTCTTTGATACCATCATAATTGTGATCAAGAATGATCTCTTCTTCTTCTTCAACAGGTTTGCTGTCTAATAGTTTTAGATAGATATCCCAAAACCATTTGAATTGATTCTCTTTTCTTGCTTTTTTTGCCAGAAGATACCGTTCCTGGGCATCAGATTTTAGTGAGCGAAATAGTACACTGCGTAAGGCTTCGATACTAATTTCTAGCGCTATTACAAAAAGTAAAAACATACCCAAAACCAGCCAAGTAAGAGGTTGAGTTATAAATGCAGATTGTTCTCCTGATTCTACAGTTACTTCTAATAAAATATAGGCAATACCTAAAAAGGCAAGCACTCTTAAGTATGATGCGGTACTTCTCATAAGTCAGTTTCGTTTTCGTTCTCTAATGGGATTTGGCTTACTTCTTTTATATGCTCTTTTTTGGCAGTAAATACCCACCAGAATAGGGCGGCAAAAAAGATGAAAAAGATAAGCAGAGAGATCATTGGATAGATCTCTATTCCTTCTATACTTTCCATATGGCCTTTTACAAATTTTAGCATGGCGTTTATTTTTTAGTTTTTAAACTTCTTTTTGAAGAACAATTATAAGTAGTTCCTTCTCCTTGGGGAGAAGGTTAGGATGAGGGGAACACTCTGATGACACCCTCACCTTAATCCTCTCCCTCAAGGGAGAGGAAACATTCATTACTCATTCTTATTCTGAACTTACGGTTTCATCTTTCACTTTTATATCAGTTCCTAATCTTTGTATATAAGCGATCAAGGCTACGACCTCTCTGTTTCGCATTTCAACAAAGTCCAATCCATTTTCTTTTGCATACTTTTTATCGGCTTCGTAGGTTTTTGCAAAATCAGGATCACTATATAGATTCTTCTCAATTTTAGTGGATTGTTCATCCATCCATTGTTGTGCTTTGGTGATTTCTTCGGGAGTGTATGGCACTCCAAGAGTCACCATAGCCTCCATTTTGGTTTCGGTTAGTGATCGATCCAACTCATTTTTGATCAACCATTTATAACTTGGCATTATGGATCCTGATGAGGTGCTTTGTGGATCATAAAAGTGATTGAGGTGCCAGTTGTCTGAGTATTTACCACCTATTCGCATTAGATCTGGTCCTGTACGTTTACTTCCCCAAAGAAAAGGATGATCATACACATATTCACCTGCTTTGGAGTACTCTCCATAACGTTCTACCTCACTTCGGAAAGGTCGTATCATTTGAGAATGACAGGACACACAACTTTCTCGTATATAGATATCTCTTCCTTCTAACTCAAGAGGGGTGTATGGTTTTACACTAGTTATAGTTGGGATATTAGATTCTACCATTAATGTGGGCACAATTTGAACGATACCTCCAATTAGAATTGCAATGGTAGCAAAGATGGTAAGCTTTACAGGTCTTCTTTCTAACCAGGTATGGTATCCTTCTTTTGCAGTTCGTAATTTTGTCACTTTTTGAAGAGGAGCAGCTTCAGCTAATTCATCTTTAACGGTACTACCACTGCGTATAGTTCTAATAATATTATACAACATTACAAAGGCTCCCAGAATATACATGCTTCCCCCTATAGCACGCATCCAATACATTGGGATGATTTCATTTACAGTTTCTAGGAAGTTACCGTATACTAAACTACCATCGGGATTAAATTGTTTCCACATTGATGCTTGTACAAAACCAGCGACATACATGGGTAGTGCATACATAATAATACCCAGAGTACCGATCCAGAAATGCACATTTGCAAGTCCTGTTGACCATAATTTTGTTTTTGTAAGCCTAGGCACTAGCCAATAGACCATCCCGAAGGTTAGAAACCCATTCCAGGCCAAAGCACCTACATGAACATGAGCGATGATCCAATCACTAAAATGTGCAATAGCATTTACATTTTTTAAGGATAGCATAGGTCCTTCAAAAGTTGCCATACCATATCCGGTGATAGCGACAACCATGAATTTTAATACAGGATCAGTACGAACCTTATCCCAAGCTCCTCTTAGCGTTAGTAATCCATTGATCATACCTCCCCAGGATGGTGCAATAAGCATTACAGAGAATGCTACACCAAGATTCTGTGCCCAATCTGGTAAAGAAGAATATAATAAATGGTGAGGCCCTGCCCAGATGTATATAAATATTAAAGACCAGAAGTGAACGATAGATAGTCTATATGAATAAACAGGTCTATTTGCTGCCTTAGGAATAAAATAATACATCAACCCTAAGAATGGAGTAGTAAGAAAGAATGCTACTGCATTATGACCATACCACCATTGAACCAAGGCATCCTGAACACCAGCATATACAGAATAGCTTTTTAAAGCACTTACGGGAAGTTCTAGACTATTAAAAATATGAAGCACAGCAACCGTAACAAAAGTCGCCAGGTAAAACCAAATAGCTACATACAGATGACGTTGTCTTCGTTTTAAGATCGTACCAATGAGGTTCCATCCAAAAACTACCCAAATAACAGCAATTGCAATATCAAATGGCCATTCTAACTCAGCATACTCCTTTGAAGTGGTATATCCTAAAGGAAGCGTTATAGCTGCCCCTACAATAATCAATTGCCACACCCAAAAATTAATACTACTAAGCTTATCACTAAACATACGAGTTTTTAATAGTCGCTGTGTAGAATAATATACTCCTGCAAAAATGGCATTACCAACGAAAGCAAAAATAACGGCGTTGGTATGCAAAGGTCGCAATCGACCAAAACTTAACCAGGGAATTCCATCAGTTAGATTAGGAAACAAAAATAGAAAAGCCAGTAGAAGACCTACCGACATTCCGACAATACCCCAGAGCATAGTGGCGTATAAGAATTTATTTACGATTTTATTATCGTAATAGAATTGTTCCATTTCCATATTTATGATTGTTTAGTTTTAGTTGATACTGAAGATTTTTCTTTGGGCTCTTTCACGAGTTCGTCATCAAAAAGCATTCGTATAGAAGGAGTATAGGTATCGTCGTATTGACCATTTCTAACCGAAAGGATAAATACCACAAAAAAGATAATTGCGACGATAATACTAATCGTTAATAGAATATAGATAACACCCATACTTACTTTGATTATGAGTCAAAAGTATGTGTGAACGATTTCTTAAAAAATGACTTTTGTCAGGTTTTAATATAGAAGATGGATTATGGGTGTGTTTTTTGGCTTTTGCTGAACCTAAGCTTGTAATTTGTTATAATTAAAATTGTCTATTTTGCTTTTGCTTTGAATTGCATTTTTCCGGTCTCAATTTTAATGGCAGTTTTGGCCAGTATAGTAAATACAAATGCACCTAATGCCCAAATCCCTAATGTTACTCCAATCTCTATACCCGTAGGCGTATATTCAGCAATTTTACCATAAGGTCCGGGAATAAAACCTGGTACAATAAGCCCAAAACCTTTTTCTATCCAAATGGCAATAAATAAGATGAAGCAACAAAAATAAAGCACCTTAAGGTTGTTACGTAATTTACCAAAGGTAAGTAGGATAGTTGCCAAGACGTTTAACGGAATTGCAGTCCATATCCATGGTAATAATGCAGTTTTACCGTGTAATCCAAAAAACAGATAATAGGCACTTTCACTATGATGCGTAGGGGCATAAAATTCTTTGAATAATTCAGAAACTAACATGATCAGGTTGATCTGTGCAGCTACGGTAACGATCATCCCTATTTTTTTAATCGTTTTGTCTTCTATTTTAAATTCTGTAAATGTTCTGATAATTGCCAAAACCAAAATAATTAAGGCAGGTCCAGCGGCAAATGCTGATGCTAAAAAACGTGGTCCTAAGAGTGCATTATTCCAAAAAGGACGAGCTTGTAAGCCTTGGTACAAAAAAGCTGTAACCAAGTGAATAGCTACGGCCCAGAAAACAGATAAAATTGCTCCGGGAACATATATTTTGGGATTAGGTACTTTACCTTGATAACGCCTAAATAGTATGTAAAAGGGGATAGAAATATTTAAAAATAAATATCCATTAAGAACAAGCACATCCCAGGTGAGCATAGAGGCTGGAAAATTAAATACTCCGATTCCTGGTATCATATGCCATAATACAGATGGCCCTCCCATATCAGCAACCACAAAAGCTAAACACATAATAAGTGCAGCTACGGCGAGTCCTTCACCAATAAGTACGGCTTGCTTAAAATCGATATCTTTTAGAACATAGGTAGGCATTACCAACATCACAGCAGCAGCAGCCACACCTACTAGAAACGTGAAATTAGAAATGTATAATCCCCAACTCACACGGTCGGTCATCCCTGTAGCGCTCAAACCAAATTCTAACTGAACAGAATAGCAATACATTCCAACTAGCATCACAAAGGTTAGAAATGCCATCCATGCATGATATTTTTTTGAACCTTGGGTAATAGTATCCAAACTATCTATTACTAAACTTCTAAAAACTTTAAGTCTTCTCATCTTGATTACGTTATAAATATATCATTCATCGTTGCACTTATTCTGTTAACTTCTGGGTGTTAACAAAATCACGTCAATTCGAGTGATCCGACGGTGGGAGGATTGTATCGAGAATAGTGATTTTTGCTCGAAAACTATTCTCGATACCTACCCATCCGACAGGCGGGCACTTTTTCTCCATTTCATTACTAAAAAATACTCGAATTGACGTTTTTTCAATATTTTAATTTAAGCTCAATTAGATTAATCCATGAAATACCAGAACTTTGGTTCGGTACCCAGATCTTCTTTTAGTCTAAACACTTTTTTATTCTCTAACACCCATCGAATAGTACTATCAGGATCCAATAAATTTCCAAAAATCCTAGCTCCGGTTGGGCATGCCTCAACACATGCTGGATTTTTACCTGCTCTGGAGCGTTGCACACAAAAGGTACATTTCTCCATCACACCTTTTTTGCGCATACGATTCCCTAAATAGTGTTGATCTTTATTCACTTCTTCTTCTGGAACCTCTGGGGTACTCCAGTTAAACCGTCTTCCATCATATGGGCAAGCCGCCATACAGTATCTACAGCCTACACACCAGTCGTAATCGATGACTACTAATCCGTCATCTTCTCTCCAGGTAGCTTGTACGGGGCATACATCTACACAAGGAGGATTATCACAATGAAAACACTGCGTTCCCATATAAAAATGACCTTCAGCAGGGACTTCGTGGTAATAGTTATCATCGGCGTCATCAAACTTAAAACCTTTTCCATCCTTCATTTCATGAATACGGATGTATTCCATTTGAGAATTTCGATCTTGATTATTCTCTTCGACACAAGCGCTTACACAATCCATATATCCTTGACACTTAGAGATGTTAAATGCATATCCAAACAATACATCTTTTACAGCATCTTTAGAAGACATCTTAATGTCTTTCTTTTTTCGTAATTGGTATGAACGAACCAGTCGTTCTACAGTGGCATTACGCTCCTCATCAGTCATCAATTTATAGTTGCCTTTAAACTGCTCCTCCCAATCTATTTGTGCTTTTTCTTTGGTATCTTCTCCCGTAGTGACACTACAAGATGTGCTTACTGCTCCGGCTCCGATCATAAGGCTAGCGGTTAACTTCCTGAAAGCTGTACGACGATCCATTTTTACCTCAAACACCTGGTCAAAACCGTCTTTTTTTCGTTCATCACCAATAGCAGCATCAACTGCTGCTTCAAAAAATTCTTGATCACTAATCTCAGATTCAGTATGAGAACCACAACTCCCTGAAGTACTCCCGCAGCCGCAAGATGTTTTTACAGGAGCTGGCTCGTTTACCTGAGAACCACATCCACCAGAGGTACTACCACAACCACAGGAATTTCCTTTAGCCTGCTTAGTAGTACTATTTAGATTTAGCTTAAAATATTTTCCAATCCCACTCATAACATAAATTTTTATTATAATCACCGTAAAGTGATACTGGATTATTCTCTTTCTTTTGCTTTTTGGGTATTAAATCTCGCTGGCCATCTGGTTTCAAAACCGGGTTTATGTGGATTATGGCAGTTTACACAGGTCATCGAGGCTCTTGGTGGGGCCCAACCTGCTACTTTTTTACCATGTGCTCCTCCTTTCCAATCCTCAAACTGTTTGCTATGACATTGGCTACATAATTGGTAACTTCTATTAAAATCAATGGTGCTGCCTGTTAAACTTTTTAAATTATCCATATCGTTACCATTATGACAGGTTATACAGTTCATAGTATTTAAATCGGCATGTGCCAGCTTTATATCCCAATGTGCTTTTTTGATAGTATCATTACTTTTTAATTCTTGCAATGGTTTTGTATGACATTCGGTACAGGCATATGATTTTATCTGACCTTTTCTTTCAGGAATTAAAAAGGTATGTGCTCCTTCTTTGAATTCTATGGTTTCAATTCCTTCTAGAAGTTGTTCTGAAGAGATCGAAGTACCATGATAGTTTTTGCTTTCACCTTCAATTTTATCGGTAAGGCTATGATATTCTCCTTCATTATGTTTACATGAAAAAAATACAAAGAGAAAAATGCATCCTAGAATATGTATATAGTTTTTTCTATTCATTATAGTTGCTATTAGTTCTTGTAAAAACCTCTATATCGGTAACCACTTTATCACTAGGAAGATGACATTGACGACAATTAATACGATCAGGATGGGTAACTCTAATTTCCTTAGGCGCCGCAGGTCCTGCATGACAAGCAAGACAATTCTCTCGCATTTGTATTTGATGAGGAATCATAGGCGGGCTTCCGGGAAAAGCATTATTTACACCTACTTTAGGAGCGTGCACTTTGGCAAGATTCGTAGCCGTAAAAAGTGTTTCGGTATTTTGAGCAACGTGGCATTGTCTGCAATTGATCATTTCGGGATGTGGTGTTACGGGTGCGTAGGCATTAAATTTTGCTACAAAACCGCCATTTTGGTGACATTGTAGGCAAGCATTTCCTCCGATACCTCTTTCTCCTTTAAGTAAAGGATGTGGAATACTTGGCGGTGCTCCTGGGTATGCTCGGTTATCGTAATAAGTGTTTAGGCTTCGTTGATGAGCTTCATCAATAGGCATGTTAAGATATTCTAAAGCAAATTCAGAACGTGTAAACACTCCTTTTTCTGAAGGAATTTCAAGAACAGGAGCTTCATTTGTAATAGGAATATATGCTTCTTCAAATCCTTTTTGATAGCTATAATTCCAGATAACTATAAAAACAATGAATAAAAGAGCAAATAATGATATGATACCTAGCCTTTTTTTCATAACCTATACTTTTTCGACTTTAACAGCACATTTCTTATAGTCAGGTTCTTTGGAGATTGGACAAAAAGCATCTAGGGTAACATCATTAATCATCATATTTTCATCAAAGAAGGGCACAAAGACTTGTCCTTTGGTAGGCAAACCTCTTTCATTTATTGATGCAGGTAATGTACATGATCCTCTTCGTGACGTTACTTTTATACGTTCTCCATTTCTAATTCCCAATGCTTTTGCATCTTCTGGATGTAACTCTGCATAGGCACTTGGCATTGCTTTATGTAATACTGGGATTCTACGTGTCATAGAACCGGTATGCCAATGCTCGATAACTCTTCCTGTATTGAGCCAAAAAGGATAAGTTGCATCTGGGACTTCGGGAGCGGGCTCGTATGGTCGTTGCCATATTACTGCTTTACCGTCTGGTTTTCCATAGAAATGAAAATTTTCACCATTAGAACATGCGGGATCATATTTTGCATTAAAGCGCCATTGTGTAGATTTTCCATTTACATAAGGCCATATGACTCCGGATTCTTTCTTAAGAACTTCTAAAGGAGCCATTCCGTGTTTTGCTCCTTCATGAAACTGTCTGTATTCGTTATAAATTTCTTCAACATGATTTTCTTCACTATACGGAAATAAATCACCATACCCCATTCGTTTTGCAACTTCAATGGTCATCCATGCATCTGGAGTTGTTTCTCCGGGACCCTCTACCATTTTATCCCAATGTTGCGTTCTTCGTTCAGAATTTCCATATAATCCACTTTTTTCTATATGCCATGATGCAGGTAAAATTACATCTGCGACATCAGAAGTTGGTGTCGGAAAAACATCAGAAACGACCACAAAACAAGAGTCTTTTTCCATACCAGGGCGATAACGACTTGTTTTAGGTAATGAAACCAATGGGTTAGTTACTTGTGTCCAGATAAATTTAATATCCCCACGATCAACGGCTCTAAACATTTCTGTAGCATGATAGGTTGGTTTAGCAGGAATACGTTCGTAAGGCACTTTCCATATTTTGGCTGCCAAACGTCTGTGTTTTTCATTTGTTACCACTCCCTTTGGTAACTTGTGGGTAAAAGTACCTACTTCTCTTGCCGTACCACAAGCAGAAGGTTGCCCTGTTAATGAGAATGGTCCATTACCCGGCTGCGAAATTTTACCTGTAAGTAAATGAATATTATATACCAGGTTATTGATCCAAGTTCCTCTGGTATGTTGGTTCATCCCCATACACCAATAAGAAACTACTTTTTTATTTGGATCACCATATATAGCCGCTAAATACTTAATATCTTTTACCGATACTTTTGAATATTTTGCTACCTTTTCTGGAGTATAGTCTTCTAAGAACTTTTTGTAAGCTTCAAAATCTATTGTTGAGGGTTTGTCCTTAAATTTGTAATTATCTTCAAGGCCATATCCCATATTGGTCAATCCTTTGCTGAAATTACAATGTTTTTCTACAAAAGACTTGTTTACCCATCCGTTATTAATAATTTCATAGCAAATAGCATTAGCAACAGCCAGATCGGTTTGAGGTTCGAATAATATTGATTTATCAGAAGCAGTACTAGAACGTGTTGTGCGCGTAGCAAAATCAATAATTTTAGCACCTCTTCTACTTTTTTGTTCTAACATCCTAGAGAATAGCACAGGATGCATTTCTGCCATATTGTTTCCCCATGTGATAAAATAGTCTGCATGATCGATATCTTCATAACAACCCATAGGTTCATCGGCACCAAAAGTGGTTAAGAAACCAGCTACTGCACTTGCCATACATAAACGGGCATTACAATCTAAATTATTAGTACCAATGGCACCTTTCATAAGTTTAGACGCAACATATCCCTCAGGAATTGTTGATTGCCCGGAGGTGTACATTGCTACAGCATCTTTACCATGCTGTTGGATAGTTTCCTTCATTTTATTGGCAACAATATCTAAAGCCTCATGAATAGGTGTCTTTACGTATTGTCCGTTTTTCTTTACTAATGCATGAGTTAACCTATCATTTGATTGAATACACATCGTTTGATGATATCCTTTTACACAAAGTAATCCTTTGTTAACTGCACTGTTAGGGTCTCCTTTTACCGCTACTGCTTTTCCATTTTGGGTACCTACCAAAATACCACAGCCTACACCACAAAATCTGCATGGTGCTTTTTTCCAATCAAGATTAGCTCCTTTGGGAATTCCTTCTTCTTGTTCGCTGGCAAATAATATCCCAGGGAACATAGTGGCCGCTGCTGTCATGGCAGACAATACGGCCATTTTCTTTATAAATTTTCTTCTATTGGTTATGGAAGTATACATGTGCCTAGTTGTTTTGTGGGGTATTAAATCCAGAAACCATAGCCAATAATTTCAGGCTATTAATAGTCTCCAGTTTTTCTTTTAGAATAGCTTCCTCAGTCGTATCCTCGGTTTCAGTAACAAGAACCAGTACATTTTTATTCTGGGCTGCCACGACTTCACATTGATCTATAGAAGATAGTGCTTCAATGAGTTCGTCTTTTTTACCATTATGCGGATGGGCTAAATAACTTTTAATGGGCATATTTTTTGGTTTAAAGCTTTTTGTAGTCTAATTGCGAATCAGTATTTATTATCTCCTTCTTCGAAAAACATATGGGGTATGATTATCAAAGACAATCGTCTCAGAAACATGTATTTAAGATATGGATTATTCTTCATTATTTTTGAAATCTGTTGTAAAAAGATTTGGGTTAATAATCAGCTGAGCCCAACCCCAGTTATTGGTATTGTCATGAGGCCTTCCTCCTTTAATCAAGCTCATACTCTCTGAGGCAAACATGTGCGAATACCCTATGTTCAATTTTACATTTTTTATGATTTGTTGTTTAAATACCACATCTACTTCTGTGCCTAGGTATTTATCTTCGTCGGCTGTTATATCTGCATTGGCCATAAAATAATGTCCTTTAAGAAGTAGATTAGATTTCTCTCCGGTTGTAAAAACAAATTTGGCATATAGATCATTTAATCCCACATTATTGGCATGATTACCTACATAAAAATAATCCATATATCCGTTGAATTTATGGTTGGTACCATATAGCGGGAAGAAAGATTTGTTTTTGTCATCGCCATCTTGGTCGGTACCACTTAAAAGTTCGATTCCTAAACCGTATAAAATTTTTCCTGGCTTGTATGTGGCTTCTAAAGAGACTTGATACGCACTTAGATCTGTGTCGGCATCTGCTTTTCCAAATTGGTAGTATGCGCTACCAGCGAGATTGACTTTTTTAATGGGAAAGGTAAAATAAGAACCAGCGGTTTGTCGGTAGAAAGCCCCGTCGGGTTCATCATTGTTAACCCCTGTAAATTTTTGAAACCCGGTATTAAGAAACAAAAAGCTAGCTGAACTTTTTTCCCAGTTCTTTTTGAGATATGCATATTGCATAGCTTTATAGGTAAAGAATCCCTGGATGTTAAATCCTGTTCCTTCATTGGGTTGCCCTTCTTGACTAAAAGCAGCTCCGATATCTGCTTTGAATGTATCATTTTTATACTTAATCAATGCCGCATCATGAAAACGGCCTTGCATCGCCCAATCCAATCCTCCAAAAATACGTTGGTCGTCGTATGAAATTACCTGTCGCCCTGCCTTGAGAGACCAATTTTGATCAAGAAATATTTGTCCCCAAGCCTGAAATAGCGAAAAAGAATCATTGCCATCATTGAGCAATATTTGACGCGTATCGCCCCAAGTACTTACATCCTGCACACTCATGAATAACTTTAGTCTTTCTTGTTCGTATCCAAAATTGAGTCGTGAACGTTGGGTAACAAATGCTGCTGGATCGGCGTCATCAGGAAACAAGTTGTTAAAACCATGCCGATATTCGAATCGCGACCTAAGATCGGCGTCAATAGTTAACTGAGCATTGATATTTATAAAAAATAAGGTGAAGAATAGTGCAATACTTAGTCTAATGAGTTTCATAGATGGTTAAATATGAATTAATGACTACAAATGTTACCCTATTAATTTACGAATAATATGATATATGTCAGTTTTTTTTTAGTATTTCTTTAAGAGTTTTGCAGATGTTTTAACCTCTTAAATTTTTAGGCAATGAATAGAGTTAATTTGAGAAGAAAAATACTTACTGCGGTCCTCATAATATGTTTGGGAGTGATACTTGCCTATTTTTTTTATAATACTGAAATAGTGCAAATGGTATTGGATTTGTTTTCTCCTTACCCTGAAAATTAACCCTTTTGAAAGTAAATTTGTTTTGACCAATTATACTCTGGTTGAAGTCTATATTTCGTAATTTGACTTAAACCAATTAAAGGATCATGTTCAGTAAATTCTATTAGATTGGGTTTAATCATATATCCTCCCCAGTATTCGGGTTTTGGAATGTTTTTATTCTTGAACTTAGCTTCAAAAGTCTTCAAGCGATCTTCAATAATTTTTCTGGACGAAATTACTTCACTTTGATTAGATGCCCAAGCACTTAGTTTACTGCCTTCAGGACGAGAGTCAAAGTATCCTTCGGACAAGTTTTCTGCAATTTTTTCGGCTTTTCCCGTAATATGAACTTCGCGTTTAGATTTTTCCCAATGGAAAGAAGCAGAGACTTTATCATTTTCAGCTATTGCTCTACCTTTCTCACTATTATAATTCGTAAAAAAGATAAATCCTTCCCAGGTGAAACGCTTTAATAATACAATTCTACTTTTTGGAAAACCATCTAAGCCTATTGTCGATAATAACATCGTATTGGCCTCATCTTCGGGATGTGCAATATCAACTTCGTGAAACCACTTTTGGAAATGTTCTATTGGGTTATGATCATTTGCAGTGCTCATATTTCAAGGATTTAATTTTCTACCCAACCCATTGGTTAGTATTGTAACATATGCAACTATGGATATAGAACTTAAAGGCATCAATATTGCCGCAATAATTGGTGATAATTGACCAGTAACTGCAAAATATAACCCTATAAGATTATATAAAAACGATAAGACAAAACTTGATTTGATAATCTGTATTGCCTTTTTGGATATGGTAAGATAGGTAGAAATATCATCAAATTTTGTGGCATCCAAAATGGCATCGCATGCTGGAGAAAATACATTTACATTTTCTGAAATAGCAATACCAACATCGCTTTGAGCCAAAGCGCCCGCATCATTAAGTCCATCACCTATCATGACTACTTTTTGATCCTTTTGTTGTATTGATTTGATGTATTCTAGCTTGTTTTCAGGTTTTTGATTGAATTGTAGAGAAGTATTTTTAGGGAGTACTTGTTTGAGATATGCTTTTTCACCTTCATTGTCACCGGATAGGATAGAGAGGTTATATACTTTTGATAAGTCGTCAAATACCTGCTTTACTCCATTTCGATATTGGTTATAAAAAACGTATTGGCCTTTATATATATCATTGGTAGTAATATGTACAGATGTATTTAATGCTCCTAAAGTTTTTCCGTTTCCTGCGAAGCTTGATGACCCTATTTTGATTACATTTTTTGCCGACTTGGCTTCAATTCCTTTTCCAACATACTCCTTATAGTCGTCTAATGTTTGGATATTGTATTCTGCTAGCACATCATAAAGAGCTCTACTCAAAGGATGGTTTGAGGAACGAAGCGTATTTTTTAACAGGGATTCTTCTTCGTACGTAAGTTCCATGCCTTGGTATTCGATCTTACTTTTTTTATTAGTCGTTATGGTACCTGTTTTGTCGAAAATTATAGTATCAGTTAGAGCCAATTTTTCAATTACATCTGCATTTTTAAGATAGAATTTGTTCTTACCAAAAATTCTAAGCGTATTGCCTAGAGCAAAAGGTCTAGCCAATGCTAATGCACAAGGACAAGCGATAATAAGTACTGCAGTAAATACATTAATGGCTTTTGTTGCATCTATTAATAACCAAAAAGAGGTAGCTAGTATAGCAATGCATAATATGATAATCGTAAAATATTTACTAATCGTATCAGTTAGATTTGTAAAAGATGTTGATTTATCTTTGTTAAACACATCGTTACTCCATAATTGAGTAAGATAACTTTGTTCTACCGATTTTAGAGCCTCGATTTCAATTGCTCCATACTGTTGTCGCCCTCCTGCAAAAAGTTTATCACCAGATTTTTTGACAACAGATTCACTTTCGCCAGTAACAAAGCTATAATCAATTTGAGCATTGCCTTGTATGAGAATAGCATCAACGGGAATTAACTCTTCATTTCGAATGAGCAATCGATCTCCTTTTTTAATATCATAGACCTGTATGGTTTCTTCTTTTTTATATTTTTTACCCGAAATTTTGGTTACTGCAATTGGAAAATACGATTTGTAATCTCTCTCAAAAGACAAAAATGAATAGGTTTTTTGCTGAAAAAACTTTCCTAATAATAAAAAGAATACCAATCCTGTAAGACTATCAAAGAAACCAGTACCCCAGTCAAAAATAATTTCTGCGGTACTTCTTAAAAATAGGACTAAGATTCCTAAAGCAATTGGAATATCAATATTCAATATTTTTGATCGTAACCCTTTATATGCCGAAACAAAATAATCTTGCGCTGCATACAATACAACAGGTAATGAAAAAGCAAACATCAACCAACGAAAAATATGTTTGTATTGCTCTAACCAATATTCTGATACTTCAAAATATTCTGGAAAGGATAAAAACATCACATTACCAAAAGCAAAACCCGCAATACCCAATTTATAAATGAGGCTTCGATTAATCTCTTTTTTTCCTGTTGAATAATCTTCAAGACTAATGTAAGGGTCATAAGAAATAGAACTTAATAATACAGCTATATCTTTAAGAGAGGTTTTTTCTGTATTAAAAGTAATACGGACTGTTTTTTTTGGAAAATTAACTTGAGAAGTACTAATTCCCGGTTGAAGCTTATTCAGGTTTTCTAAAATCCAGATACATGAGCTACAGTGTATATGAGGAATATAAAATGTGATGATTTGAGTATTTCCGTCATCAAATTCAATTAATTTTTCAGCAATAGTAGCAGTATCGAGATAATCGTACTTTCCTTCAATTTCTTCAGGAATGGCCCCAGGAGCAGACTGTAGATCGTAATAACAGGATAAATCATGAGACGAAAAAATATCATATACAGTTTTGCACCCATTACAGCAGAATGTTTTTTGGTCATAATCAATGATCGTTTTACCGCAATCGTTTCCACAATGGAAACAAGAGGATGTTGTCATAGCTTTAGTTCATTTGACACAAAATTTAAAAAGTAGCACGTTATATCATATGATAAATGTCATAGTCTGCTCAACTGACAAAAATCATAGTTTCTCATCTTGTCATTATATAGTTTTGAGCATGACACATCAAAACAGCTAAGCGATGAGAAAAATAGTAATCCCAACAGATTTTTCGGAAAATGCAATGAATGCTATACGCTACGCCGTTGAACTTTTTAAATATGAACAAAGTGAATTTTTTATCATACACGCTTATGCAGATGAAGTATACGATCATAATACCTTAGTTTCTCGAGAGGTTTTTGATGAATTAAAAGAAACGGTGCATAAAAATTCAGAGGATCAATTAACTAAAATACTAGAAGAAATACATCAAATATCTCCTAACCCCAGGCATGAATATAAAATACAATCTGCATTTGGAACCCTGATAGATGAGGTCAATGATCTGGTTGATAAGGAAAATATAGATATCGTGGTTATGGGCACCAAAGGTAAGAGAAACGATCGAAACCTAAGTTTTGGAAGTAATACACTGCAGGTACTTAAATATGTAAAATGCCCGGTTTTAGCTATCCCAAGTGGTTATTCTTATACGCAACAACCCAAAAAAGTTTTATTCCCCACAGATTATCTATTACCTTTTAAACGAAGAGAACTAAAGTTATTATACACCTTGATTAAGAGTTTCAGATCTAGGATTGACTTTTTATATATTTCAAAATTTGATAAGCTTTCTATTAGACAAGAAGATAATAAGAATTTTTTGTCTGCTGGATTATCAGAATCAGAATTTGTGTTTCATACCGTAGAAGCAGAAGATCTTACAAGTGCTATAAATACTTTTATACAGAAGCATGAAATAGATTTTTTGGTCATGATAAATTCCAGACATTCTTATTTAGAAAGTATACTATATCAATCTACCATTGATAAAATAGGATTGCATATCAGGATCCCTTTTTTAGTCATGCAAAATTTACAACGCTATTAAGAATATTAAATATAAAGAAATGAAACGCATACTATTACCCACCGATTTTTCAGAGAATGCATACAATGCGATTAGATATGCAATGCATTTTTTTAAACAGGATCACACTACTTTTTATTTGTTAAACACATTTACTCCGGTTTCTTATAATGTGGGATATCTTGTAGAAACGCCTATGCCTTATGGTTTAGAAGACGTAGCCTTGATGAATTCGAAAAGAGAAATAGAGGCAACAGAAGAAAGGATCAAAAAAGAGTTTAATAACCCGAAACATGAGTTTGTGAGATTATCGGCTTTTAACACCTTAATAGGAGAGGTTAAAGAAGTTATAGATAAATACAATATTGATCTTTTGGTCATGGGAACCAAAGGAGCTACGGGTGCCAAAGAAGTTTTTATTGGTACGCATACCATGTATACTATTAAAAAGGTGAAATGTCCTGTGATGGCAGTTCCTTCTGGATTTGACTATGAAGAGCCAAAGGATATATTATTTCCTACAGATTATAACCTTAGTACAAATAATCCTTTTTTACCTTTTGTGAAGGAGATCTGCGATAAGCATGTATGCCGGCTTAATATTTTAAATGCATACTACGGAGTTCCATTAAATGATAAACAAGAAAAAGTCAAGAACTTTTTGGATGAGTATTTTAAAGGAAATGCTCATGTGTTTCATATGGCAGAGGGGGTAGACGTATTAGAGGCTGTAGAGGATTTTCAGAAAAAATATAAAATTAATTTATTGATCATGATCCATAATAAGCACTCATTTTTTGAAAACCTTCTTTTTAAACCTGTAATCAATCAGATCGCATACCATACTAATATTCCATTTCTAGTCATTCCTTCAGAAAAGAAGATGCATTAGTCTGAAATAATAAAAAAAGCAAAACAAATGAAACGAATTCTGATTCCGACCGATTTTTCTGATAATGCATGGAATACCATATTATATGCCATGGAGCTGTATAAGGATATCTCTTGTGAGTTTCATATTTTAAATACGCATGAATTAAAACCAATACAATTGTTAACCACTCAAAGCTCTCAAAAGGTGGGGCGTTTATATGATATCATTAAAGAAGATTCCCTAGAAGGATTAAAAATGATACTAGACGATATTAGTAATGCTACACCAGATCCTGCTCATGTTTTTAAGACCATTTCAAAATCAGGAAAATTCATCAAAATAATGGAAGAAGTGGTTGAAAATGATCATTTTGATTTGATTATTATAGGTACAAAAGGCGCTACGGGAGCTAAAGAAATTTTTCTAGGCAGTAATACACAAAAAGTGATAAGAAATATTGATGATTGTCCAATTTTGGTGGTTCCAGATGAATCATTTTTTAAAGAAATTTCAGCAATTGCCTTTGCAACAAATTTCGAAAGATTGTATTATAAATCCGAAATAAAACCCATAGTTAATCTCGCTAAGAGTCAGAATGCAACTGTAAGAATGGTGCACGTATATGATAAGCCCCAACTAAATAAAGTTCAGCATTATAATTCTAGCGCATTAGAACAGTATTTTAAAACTGTGAAACACGACTTTCATGTAATTCAAGATTTCTCTACTTTAGAAAAGGCTATCCAGGCATTCATAGAAGAACTAGATATAGATATTCTGGTAATGATCAATTATGAACATAGTTTTATTGAGCGATTAACCAGAGAAGCAGTGATCAAAAAACTTACATTTCATACCTCCATTCCTTTTTTGGTTATTCCTTCAGATAACTGAGAATTGTCATAGTATTAGTCATGTTTTGAAACTAGTTTTGTCTACATAATTTATAAAACTAAGATCATGAAAAACATACTGGTACCAACCGATTTTTCGGATAATGCTTATAGCGCTCTTTATTATGCTACACGCCTTTTTAAGAATGAACCATGTCGATTTCTTATTTTGAATACTCTAGATCCAGATCCAGCAATTATATCTGGTCATGGAGATTCGCAATTAATCAATGAATCCAAAGAAAAGTTAACAGAAATACTACATTCCATAGTGAGGGATACCGAAGATTATGATCATTCTTTCGAGAGTATTTCAACTACAGAAAAATTACTAGAAACTATAGAAAAAACAGTCAAAGATAAAGGCATAGATCTTATAGTAATGGGTACCAAAGGAGCTACAGGAGCCAAAGGGTTTTTTATAGGTAGTACTACTTCTAATGTAATTCAAAAAATTAAGTGCTGCCCGGTACTTGCAGTGCCTGATGAATTTAATTTCGAAGAACCTCTTAAGGCTACTATTTCTAAAGAACATTCTATGTAACAACATTAACTAATTAAAATCAAAAGCAATGAAACGAATACTTGTTCCTACAGATTTTTCGGATAATGCATATAGTGCACTTTTCTATGCTACGCGCTTATTCCAAAATCAGGACTGCCAGTTTTATATCTTGAATACCTTTGATGTAAATACTCCGGTTTTGACTAGTAGAATAGATACCACCAAAGGGGATCTATTGTATCAACAATTGAGTAATGAGTCACAAGACAAACTAACCGAGACTTTTCATGCTATTGTAAGAGATACAGATGAATTTAATCATACGTTTGAAACCATTTCGGTTTCCAAAGATTTGTCAGAAACCATAAATAAAAAGATCAAAAGCAACGATATAGATCTGGTAGTTATGGGAACAAAAGGAGCAAGTGGAATTAAAGAAATCTTTATAGGAAGCAATACGGTAAAAGTAATTCAGAAAATCAAAAGTTGTCCTGTGCTCTCTGTTCCTAATGAGTTTGATTTTGAAAAGCCTGTAGAGATTGCTTTTGCTACAGATTTTAGACGGTTTTATAGTAAAGAAGAATTAACCCCGCTTTTGGAGATAGTATCTTTATTTGATTCAAATATCAGAATTATGCATATTCATGAAGACGAAAAATTGGATGAAGTACAAGAGCATAATTTTAAGAAACTCAAGGAACACTTTAAGGGTTTTGAATATAGTGTACACTGGGTGTCACAGTTTAATCATAAAGCCGAAGTAATCAATACGTTTATAGACAAAATGAATATTAATATGTTAACTATGTTGCGCTATAGATATAGTTTAATAGAAAGCATGACCCATGCATCAGTGGTAAAAAAAGTAGGCTTTAGGGCAACGATACCATTTTTGGTAATCCCTACAGCGAGCTGATAATTATCATTGTTCTGACTCAAACATACATGTACATTTATCACACATAAACTTTTAAAATTTGACTCATGAAAAAGAAGATTTTATTACCTACCGATTTCTCAAGAAATGCCTGGAATGCTATTCAATATGCCATAGAGCTTTATAAAAATGAAGTATGTGATTTTTATGTGCTTAATGCATTTAATGCTACCGGTTATGCTTTAGAAAGTATGATGGTGCCAGAACCTGGAGAAAAGATTTACGAAGAAGCCAAAGAGAAATCAGAAAAAGGTCTAGGTAGAATTCTTGAACGATTAACTTTTAGAGATGATAATCCTAATCATAAATTCTTTATGGTGTCTCAATTTAATAGCTTATTAGATGCTATCAAAGATCTTGTAGACAAAGAAGATATCCAGATGATTATAATGGGAACAAAAGGAGCTACTGGTGCTAGAGATGTTGTCTTTGGAAGTAATACCGTTATGGTTATGGAAAAATCCAGAAACTGTCCGGTTATGGCTATACCCGAAGAAGCCAGTTATAAAGATCTTAAAGAGATTGTGTTTCCTACCGATTATAGAATGAATTTTAAACGCCGTGAGCTTCAGGATATCATCGAAGCAGCAAAAATGAGCACTGCGGCAATTCGGGTTTTATATGCCTCAGATGGAGACCCTCTTGATGATGAACAGGAGAATAATAAAAAGTTACTTAGCGAGAGTTTTAATGGATTGCCACATACCTTTCATATAGTAAGCAATGTCGACCCGCAATCCGCCGTACGCTGTTTTGTAGAAAGCAGAGAAAGTGATATGATCACTTTTTTTAATAGAAGACACAGTTTCTTTGGTAGTATATTTTCTAAGCCGATGGTTAAGAGTTTAGGGAGATATGCCAAAGTGCCGGTATTAGCATTACACGATTTAAGAAATTAAAAAGAAAGAAGATGAATAAGAACATAGGAATCTGGATGGATAAAGAAAAAGCCCATATTATTACTGTAAATGAAGATGGGGAAGACATGATTACAATTTTATCAAACATTGAAGACTTTCGTATTCATGGTGGATCTGGAACTCGGTTTAAAGGAGGGCCTCAGGATGTAGTGCATGATAGTAAATTTCTAGAACGCGAAAAACACCAGTTCAGGAATTATTTTGCTGAGATTATTCCGCTTATTAAAGATGCCGATAGCATTGTAATTTTTGGACCTGCACAAGCTGGAGAGAAGTTCTATACAGAATTAAAAGAGAATAACAAGGACATTAGTATGAAGGTAAAAGATGTACTTAAAGCCGATAGTATGAGTGATAATCAAACAAAGGCTCTGGTGAGAGAATACTTCAAAACAAATACGCAGAGAGTTGGTTGAACACCGATTCGATGGGATTGATTATTTCTAGTTAACGCGAGGTTTTATATAAAATGAATTTAATCTTTTGAGTTTCCTCTCCCTCTGGGAGAGGATTAAGGTGAGGGAAATACTATGAAACCCTCATTACTGAATCAAGTTCAGCACAGGCTCTAAACTTCTCCCAGAGGGAGAAGGGACTACTTTAGTTTGCAACAACTAAGTATCAATAAATTTTATATAAAACCTCGCGTTATTTCATTACTCCAGGTGTAAAACTTCTACCTCATGCAAAACCAAGACCTTGATATTATTAAATCTTCGGGAGAAAGAACTAAGTTTTCAATTCATAAGCTTCGTAATTCTTTACTACGCAGCGGTGCAGATGACGATACTGTTAAACAAATTCTGAATGTCGTTAGAGATGAATTGTACCAAGACATTTCTACTAAAGAGATTTACAATCGAGCTTTTGCTTTACTCAAAAAGAAAAGATCTGTTTTTGCATCAAAGTATAAGCTCAAAAAAGCAATCTATGAGCTGGGACCCACGGGTTTCCCCTTTGAGAAGTTTGTCGCAGCAATTATGAAATACTCAGGATATGATGTAGCGGTTGGCCAAATTCTTCAGGGTAAATGTGTATCCCATGAGGTCGACGTTACTGCCAGAAAAAATAATAATTATCTTGTGATTGAGTGTAAATTTCACAGCGAAGAAGGGCGCAATTGTAATGTAAAAGTTCCTCTATACATCCATTCAAGGTATCAGGATATTATAACCTTTAATCATGAACAAAATAATGGCAAAATGACTCCTGATCAAGGATGGGTAGTAACCAATACACGTTTTACCAAAGATGCCATTTTGTTTGGAGAGTGTGCAGGCTTGTATCTGCTAAGTTGGGACCACCCTAATGAAAATGGTATCAAGGATAGGATTGATCGATTAGGATTGTATCCCATAACCGTTTCTACGCGATTAACCCGTCGTGAAAAACAGTTTTTACTAAGCCGAGATGTTGTTTTGTGCAAGCAGCTTATTAATGATGTATTCTATCTTGACCATTTGGGAGTTTCCGAACAACGAAAACACAATATTCTTGAAGAAATTAAAATGTTATGTAATATCTAAATAACCATTATGCCAACAGTTAAAATTCATTTTCTGGGTGCCGCTGGGACCGTAACCGGATCAAAGTTTTATATCGAAACACCACATAAAAATATACTTATCGATTGTGGTATGTTTCAAGGCATCAAAGAACTTCGAGAACTAAACTGGAAGAATTTACCGATAGATGTGTCTGCAATTGATGTTGTATTGCTTACACATGGGCATTTAGATCATACAGGCTATTTACCAAGATTAATCAAACAAGGGTTTGCTGGTGATATTATAGGAACAGCACCCACTCTGGCCATAACCGAAATTATCCTTAGAGATAGTGCAAAAATACATCAAGAAGAAGCCGAAAGGGCCAATAAAGAAGGCTACTCAAAACATGATCCCGCTTTGCCCTTTTATACCGAAAAGGATGCCGAAAAAACAATACGACATTTTAAAAATCAGGAAAAAGACACCTGGATCTCTTTGTCCCAAAACATCAAGTATAGATTTAAATACAATGGGCATATTATAGGAGCTACCTATATAGAATTAGATCTCTACGAAAAAGTTTTCGTGTTTTCTGGAGATGTAGGTAGAAAGGAAGACGTACTTCTTAGCCCTCCCGAAAAACCAGAATGGGCAGATTACCTTTTTGTAGAAAGTACGTATGGTGATACATTGCATCCCAATGAAGATGTAGAAGAAAAATTAATTGAGTTAATCAAAAATACACTCTATGAACAAGGCACTTTGATTATCCCTTCTTTTGCCGTAGAGAGATTACAAGTACTTATGTATATATTGTGGAAATTGTATCAAAAAAACCGCATCCCTAATATTCCGATATATGTAGATAGCCCGATGGGTAATAACGTACTTTCTGTTTTTGAGAGTTTTCCAGATTGGCACAAATTATCAATGAACGAATATTATGCCATTTGCAATCATATCAATATTGTAACTTCATACAAAGAAACCTGGGAGGTAATTGATAACCCACGTCCTAAAATCGTAATTGCAGGTAGTGGCATGGTTACAGGAGGCAGAGTGCTTACCTATCTAAAACAGCTTATAGACAATAATTCAACAGCTGTAGTGCTGGTAGGGTTTCAGGCCGAAGGAACCCGAGGAAGATTATTGCAAGAAGGAGCTCATGAAATCAAATTATTTGGAAAATATTATCCCGTTAACGCAAAAATTCATCAAATTGAAAGCCTATCTGCACATGCAGATCAACAAGAATTGTTAGACTGGATGAGTAAGATCAAGAATATACCCGAAAAAGTCTTTTTGGTTCATGGTGAAGCCACGGCTGCCGATACATTACGGGTAAAAATACAAGATACCTATCGCTGGAGGGTACATATTCCAAAATTGTATGAAGTAATAGAAATCCTGCTTTGATTTTTAATATCTCTGAAGTATATATCATTACTCCTGTATCTATTTTATGTTTCCTGCATTAAAAAAATCTATTCCTGCATATAAATATGAGCGTCCTGCCATGCAGGACGCTCATATTTATATGCAGGAATCATAAAAAAAGTCGCAGGAGACTATAATAATAATGCAGGAAACATAAAATAGATGCAGGAGAGTAATATACTATTGCAGGAGAATAATATACTATTACAGGAAATAAGTATATAAATATGGGACAGATAAAAAAACGTTACACATTTGATTTTTATGTACGGAAGACAAAAAAATCTGCTGGGAAAGGGCATAGTGTAGTTGGGTGCATATTTAATCCAGGTTTAAGATTTTAATTCTTTTCAAAAACCCTTATAACCTGATAATTATCATTCTTTTAGTGCTTGTATTTAGGTACATTACTCTTCAGCCTTAAAACTAAGAAAAATGAAAACTGCAGCCAGACCTTCGTTAGAAAAAGAACTCAAAGAGATTCATCTCGACATCTTAGACTGGAAATCCAGCCTTCAATTTATTCAAAGAGAAATTCACTTTATTAATCAATTACTTAATTCTTATGTGTTTGAGCCAAACACACCTAATCTCTTTGAACGATTACAAGAATACAAAGAACAAATCATAGTAGCAGAAGAAGAAATAAAGAACATAAACCGAAGTATCAGAAAACATGAAAGTGTACTAGGGGGTATGCTAGAATTTGATTTTATTTCTTATGATCATTCCTACTATCAAGAGCATGTATTGATGAAAATGACGTTTGATGATTTCTGTAAAAACTTCAGGGAACTAAAAGCCAACATCTTCAATTATACAGGAAACATTCTGAAAAAGAAAAGAGGCAAAGTTAAAATAAAGTGAAACTGATAATTATCATTTTTATCAGCCTTTAGACACCTTAATTTTAGAAGTATAAATGAATTAATAACTCTAATAAACCATAACATTATGTCAATAATTAAATTTAATAAGAATAGATTTCCCTGGATTAATGATAGGGTTTCTAGTTGGTTGGATACCGATGATTTTTTTGCAGATGATTTCTTCGTAAGAGATAAAAATCTTCCTGCAATGAATGTCAAAGAAAACAAGAATGACTTCGAAATAGAACTTGCCGTTCCTGGTTTTTCAAAAAAAGATATCGAAGTAACTATAGAGGATGATATCCTGCACATTTGTGCAAAAAGCAGCAAAGAAGAGGTAGAAGAAGACGAGAATTATACACGCAAAGAATTCAATTATAGCTCGTTTGACAGAAAGCTACAATTGCCAAGCAGTGTAGACCAAAACGAAAAGGTTAAAGCTATGTATAAAGACGGAATTCTTACACTTAATCTTTTAAAAAGAGAAGAAGCTAAAGAACCACCAAAGAGAGTGATTGATATAGCTTAAACCATAAGGGGGGCAGAAAAATGGGGGTAATTTTTTCTGCCTTTTCTTTTAAAATTAAAAGTTATGAAAGCTAAAGAACCAAACATGAAGTATGTAGAGTGGCAAAGTCCTGATGAGTTACATGAGACCTCACTAAACTGGGTTTCTGAACTCAAATTCATTAAAGATGAACAGCATTTTTTGGATGAACTCATGGAGAATTACGCGCTACAGCTTATTTCTGGAAAAATTTTTGAAAAAAGTAAAAGGGTAGTTAATAATTTAGCAGAAGAGAGAAAAGATCTAGAACCATTGCTAAAAGAAATAATCAATCATCATAATGCACTCACCATATTAGTGGATGGAGAGGATCAACCTGTCGAAGAAAAACAATATAAAGAAAATCACCGTGCATTGGTAATAAAGGTAAGTGAATATCTTAATAACTATAAGGATACAAAAAGAAAGATTTTTGAGTTGATCAAAACCATAATGAAAGAAGGCAAACAAAAACGATTACTCAATTAAGATATTCCCATGAAACGTATTCTTATAGTAGTTGTAGGTTCTGCCATTGTACTCTTTGCAGTATTTTTAGGGTGGCATGAGTATACCTACTCTATGGATACCGTAATCCCTTTCGAGGTTAATAACCCTAATTTAGAAACCAAAGTACTGATAGCCTCACAGGGCAGTAAATTCAAAGATTCATTGGTGCAAGGAGTTTTAAGACATTATGAAAAAGACACTATTTATTTTAAAGTAATTGATGTATACACCCTGTTTACAGTAAATATTGATAAATGGGATGCCTTACTTATCATTAATTCCTGGGAGTATGGTAGTCCACCGCGTAATGTAAAGAAGTTTATTAAAAACTACCCGGATCGATTAGATAAACTCATCATTCTTTCTACAGTAGGAAGCAGTAATATAGCTTTAGAAGATGTGGATGTAATCTCCGGCGAATCAATTATAGAAAAAACACCATACTATACCAGTGTGGTCGTAGAACGATTAAACACAATAATTAAATAAACTATAAGAAATGAACAAGCCATATATTTTTTTATTACTCCTTGCTGGGTTATTGTATAGTTGTACCTCTAGTGAATTGGTTGAGAACTGGAAGAATCCTGATATTGACACTTTTGAAGCTCAAAAAGTTTTGGTTATTGGCATAACGCCCGATGATGGTAATCGAAAAATATTTGAAAAGAAACTAGCATCAGAATTGAAAAAGAGTGGAGTGAATGCAGTAAAGAGCCTTGGTTTCTTTCAGGAAAAATTCACTACTTCACCCAAAACCGAAGAACAATTGATGGCGCTCGAAGAACAATTGATTGAACAGGGTTTTGATGCTATCTTACTTTCAAAAGTAGTAGGGGTAGAGGATAGAGTAACCGTTGTAAAAGCATATAGAAATCTTGATAAAACGTTTAAGAGCTTTAGAGATGACTATTTCGAAAATCAGGAAATATATCATGATGAAGAGTATTATGAAGAGTATCAAATTTTTCATGCAGAATCATCATTATACTGTCTTTGTCCAGAAAAAGAAAAGGAATTAATTTGGAGAGGATCTATTGATATCACCGAACCAGAAACTACTAAAAAGGCCGTGAATGACTATGTTAAAGTAGTGATTTGGGCATTAAAAGGGCAACAATTATTAATCATAGAAGAATTTACAGATGAAGATCTTGATATATAGTGCCAAGGATTTTGAAATTCCTTTTCTTGAAAAGGCAAATAGTGCAGGGCATCAAATCAAGTATATACCAGAGAGGTTAACTTTAAAAACTGCTAGATTGGCACTAGGCTTTGATATAATTTCTATTTTTTCTGCAGATGATGCATCATCTGCAGTTTTAGAAAGGCTAAAAGACTTTGGAATCAGATATATTACACTTCGCTCAACAGGATATGATAATGTAAATCTTGTGATGGCAAAAAAACTAGGAATTAAAGTGGCCAACGTTGCAGGGTATTCACCACATGCTATAGCCGAGCATGCAGTGGCTCTTTTATTGGCTTTAAATCGTAAATTAATTCAATCTAATGAACAAGTAAGCAATTACAATTTTTCATTGAGTAATCTTGTTGGCTTTGATGTCAATAAAAAAACAGTAGGGATTATTGGGACAGGTAGAATAGGAAAGGTAATCACCAGAATAATGCACGGTTTTGGTTGCAAGATCATTGTTTACGATATTTATGAAGACCATGAGATAAAAGAGAACTACAATACCTCTTATATAGACCTAGAGAATTTATGTAAGCAATCTGATATCATCTTTTTGAGCATCCCTCTTACTACCCAAACACATCATATGATAAATAAAGATGTGATTCAACATATGAAAAAAGACGCAGTACTTATTAATGTGGCCAGAGGAGGAGTTGTATGTACAGAAGATATTATACAGGCATTAGAATTCAAAAGAATTGCAGGGTATGGTACAGATGTATATGAGCATGAAAGTGGAGTCTTTTTCTATGATCATTCTAAAAATAAACCAAAGGATACTTTTTTGCAAAGTTTGATCAATTTGCCAAATGTATTACTGACTCCACATCAGGCCTTTGCTACCAAAGAAGCTCTTACTAATATTGCAGAAACTACTTTTTACAATATCAACTGCTGGCAACAACAAGAATCTGGTACAAATGAACTTACACAAAAGGAATTAGTGCGGTAGTTTATCTTTTATCACTCCATACAAGAACGTACCCAGCATAGAGGCCAAAATTACAACGATAATTGGCATATATCCAGATCCTAGTAGTACAAACATAGGTCCGGGGCAAGCACCGGCAAGAGCCCAACCTAATCCAAAAATAATTCCGCCAAACAGATATCTGCTAAAACTTTTATCCTTAGGGGCAATAGTAATATGTTCTCCATAAAAAGATTTCATTTTATATCGTTTGAGAAGTTGGATAACGATAATACCCAATCCAACTGCAGAGCCAATGATTCCGTACATATGAAAAGATCCAAACTGAAACATTTCATAAATTCTAAACCAAGAAGCTGCTTCAGATTTGAATAAAATAATTCCGAAGAAAATACCAATGAGTAAATATATAATTGAGCGCATACTTTTAAAATATTAAAGGGAAAATAAAATGAATCATAACAAGGCCACCGATAAAAAAACCAATCACAGCAATAAGTGATGGTAATTGTAGATCGCTTAATCCTGATATTGCATGTCCAGAGGTACATCCGCCGGCATATCTAGCTCCAAAACCTACTAGTAAACCTCCAATTATCAATAGAAGTAAACCTTTAGGATCGCTAAAGACTTGGTTAGAGAACAATAAGTCTGGCATATATGCATTTCCTGCACTTTCGAAACCTTTGGATTGTAGATCAGCAATTACGATTGGGTTGAGATCAACCGAAGTGTCTGTTGATAAAAAGTTGGTAGTAATAAATCCACCAATGATTACCCCCAGGACTACAATCAAGTTCCAACGTTGTGCTTTCCAATCAAATCTGAAAAAGTCAGATGTTTTTCCGGCACCACAAATAGTACACATCGTTCTTAGGTTAGACGACATGCCAAATCTTTTGCCAATCATTAGTAATAAAAACATTACTAATGTTATTAATGGCCCAGAAACATACCAGGGCCAGGGATCATAAATCCAATTCATATATTCTATTTTGAGGTAAAGTAACTAAATTTAAAAAGGGTGGTCAGTAACATAAGTTACACAACTATTTTTTTCTAAATCCGCAGAAAATAAAATTTTGAGTAGTATTAAAAGGGGTGCTATGGTCTATGTATGTACATTTTTCTTTATCAAACTGATCTTTCATAATATTATTCATTGACTTTTCAGAATATTGAGTGATATCAATACCACTGCATTTTGTGGGGCCATCTTCAGAAAAAGTTCCGATGATCAAAGCTCCTCTTGTAGTTATACTGTGCTGTATTGTATCTAAGTAATTATTGATTTCTTCTTTCTTATTCAAAAAATGAAACGTAGCACGATCATGCCAAACATCATAGTTCTCAATGGGTTTAAAATTAGCGACATCGGCTACAATCCATTTGACATTTTCGGCTTGATTTCCTAATCTTTCCTTGGCTTTATGCAATGCTGTTTCGGAAATATCGAGTACAGTAATATCTTTATACCCTAAAGCAAGTAAGTGATCTACCAAAAGACTATCACCACCACCTACATCAATGATTTTTGCAGTTTTAGGAACTTTAAAATATGCTATAAAATCCAAAGATGTTTTAGGTGCTTTTTCATACCAACTAACCTCTTTGAGTTCTTTAGTTTTGTATACGGTTTCCCAATGATTTTTGCGATTAAAATCTTCCATTATATCCTTGATTGAACTTATTTTAGAGTAGAAGGACACACATAATCTGTGGTTTGGATTCCCACTTCTTTAATATCCTTAAAACCACCAGCAACATCGATTAAGTTGTGAATACCACGGTTTTTTAAAATGGATGCAGCAATTACAGAACGGTACCCACCTGCACAATGCACATAAAAAGTTTTATCTTCTGGAAATTCTGATAAATAATCATTAATAAAACTTAGAGGAGAATTAGTTGCTTTTTCAAGGTGTTCTGCAACAAATTCACTTTCCTTACGTACATCAAAAATGGGAACTTCTTCTTTGTCAAGAACATTTTTAAAGGCTGAAGCCGATATAGAAGATATACTATCATAGTCCTTACTCGCTTTTTTCCAGGCTTCGAATCCTCCTTCTAAGTATCCCAAAGTGTTGTCAAAGCCTACGCGGGATAGCCGTGTGATTGTTTCTTCGATACGTCCTTCTGGCGCAACCAATAAAATGGGTTGTTGTACGTCGGCAATCAGTGCTCCTACCCAAGGAGCAAAATCTCCTCCAATTCCTATAAATATAGATCTGGGGATATGTCCTTTTACGTACTCATCCTGATGTCTTACGTCTAATACTACAGCTCCCGTTTCATTGGCTATTGCTTCAAAATTTTCTGGCGATAATGGTTTTCCACCACGTTCAAGAATTTCATCGATATCGGCGTATCCTTCTTTGTTCATTTTCACATTAAGTGGAAAATATAAAGGTGGAGGTAGTAGACCCTCGGTTACTTCTTTTACAAACTCTGCTTTGGTCATATCTGCACGAAGTGCATAATTCATGTTCTTCTGGTTACCTAGGGTGTCTACGGTTTCCTTCATCATGTTTTTACCACATGCAGAACCGGCTCCATGCGCGGGATATACAATAACATCATCTGCCAGAGGCATTATTTTATTACGTAAGCTGTCAAAAAGTGTCTCTGCCAACTCTTCCTGAGTCATATGCGCCGCTTTCTGCGCAAGATCAGGGCGCCCAACATCTCCTAAAAATAAGGTATCACCACTAAAGATTGCATGATCTTTCCCATCTTTATCTCTAAGAAGATAGGTCGTGCTTTCCATGGTATGCCCTGGAGTGTGTAATGCTATTATTGTGATCTCACCAAGTTTGAATTCTTGACCATCTTTTGCAATAATCGCTTCAAAAGAAGGGTTTGCCTGAGGGCCAAATATGATATCTGCACCTGTTTCTTTTGCCAAAGTTACATGGCCACTTACAAAATCTGCATGAAAATGCGTTTCAAAAATGTACTTGATTTTTCCATTATCTTCTTGTGCCTTTTCTAGGTATGGTTTTATTTCTCTCAAAGGATCTATAATCGCTACTTCACCATTGCTTTCAATATAATAAGCTCCTTGAGCAAGACATCCTGTATATATTTGTTCTATTTTCATTTGTTCTATTCTTTACGTATTTTCTAATTTCGAGAAGAAATACGATATGTTTATTATTTATTTGTCAAAAATAAGGCAATTATTATTTGAATACAGTAACAATTGTTACAAAGCTTACTTTAAGTTAGTTCTTTAATGATTATGTAGATACCCATGATCAAAACAAACCATCCAAATCCTTTCTCTAATTTCTTACCTTCAATATAGTTGGATAAATACATGCCTATAAAAATTCCGATCACAGAAATAGCAGTAAAAACCAATAAAAAGTTCCATTCGATCTCCATGTTTTCTACATCACCTATAAATCCAATAAGAGATTTAATAGCGATAATTAATAACGACGTGGCGACTGCTTTCTTCATAGGCAATTTTGCCATTAAAACTAAGGCTGGAATAATCAAAAACCCTCCGCCGGCACCAACAATACCCGTTAAAACACCAACAACAAGGCCTTCTATCAAGATCAAAGGATAGTTATAGATTACTTTTGTTTCTGTTTCAACATCTTTTTTGTTGTTTTTTATCATAGAAATTGAAGCCAGTAACATTATGATCGCAAAGAAGATCATAATCCCTATACTTTTGGTAATCATGAACTCCCGAATGCTAAAAAGCTCGTCTGGAATTGCCGGGACAAGATATTTTCTGGTGGCGTATACCGCAATAAGTGCAGGTATAGCAAAAACAAAAGCAGTACGCAGATCGACTATCCCTTTTCTTACATTATTAACAGTACCTACAAGGGCCGAAACTCCTACTACAAATAATGAGTAAGCCGTAGCGGTTATTGGGTTGATATGCATAAGATAGACAAATACGGGAACTGTGAGTATTGAGCCACCCCCACCAATTAAACCTAGTACAATTCCTATACATAGTGCTCCAGAGTACCCTAGAATTTCTGTTATTTCCATTACTTACTTTTTTGCCAAAAATAACTTTAGGAAACAGGGAGTGCAGTAACAATTGTTACATTAGACTAAATATGTAGGACTTCAATATTATTTCTATTCAGTTTAACGTTACCATTTTGTTCGAGTTTTTTAAGTAACCTGGAGATGACTACTCGAGAAGTATGAAGATCATAGGCTATTTCCTGATGTGTGTTATTGATAATAGTATCTTGGGTAACCTTGGTCTTGTCTTTAAGATATTTTAGTAGTCGATCGTCCATTTTTAGAAAAGCGATACTGTCTATGGTTTCTATGGCTTCGATTAGCCGTTTATGATAACTATCGAACACAAAGTTTCGCCAGGATTTATATTTTGTGGTCCATTCTTCCATTTTTTCAATGGGCACCATGATCAGCTTTGCATTGGTTTCGGCAATCGCTTTGATTTCACTTTTATGAAGACCTAAGCAACAAGATAATGTCATAGCACAGGTATCTCCTTTTTCTAAGAAATATAATAACAACTCGTCCCCATCATTATCTTCTCGCAGTATTTTTATCACACCACTAATAATTAAAGGCATAGATTTTATATAGCTACCCGGCTTGATTAGTTCAAAACCTTCAGGAACTTCTTTAAAAGTTCCTACTTGATTAATTTCTTCCAAGAGTTCGTCTTCAAAAAGACCTTTATAGTTATTTTTTATTTCCTGAATCATTTTCTTGATTTTTTAGAAATAGTGCTATTTGTTGTTTTGCTTCTTGATATCCCATATCATATACTTTTTCTAAACTGCTACTATTAAAGATACCATAATTTACCAACTCTTTTGGTTGCACTACGATGTCACATTGTTTAAATTTCACTTCGGCATTGGGCATTGCTCTAAGATAATAGGCACGTTGCATTACATTATAAGAATGCTTAAAATCTGTAATCTTCGGTTTTTTTATAGGGGATACATCAATACCAATAATGAAGTCACATTTTTTCTTCAATGGTTGTAATGGGAAGTTATCCAAAATCCCTCCATCGGCATACAATTCTCCGTCGATCAATACAGGAGTAAAAACACCGGGAAATGCTGCCGAAGCTAATATCGGTTTGATAAGCTCTCCTGTGCTGAATACTTTTGTAGTTCCTTCGACCAGATTCGTGGCCGTTATACACAGTTTTTTCTGTAAGGCTTCAAATGAATTATCAGGAAAAAAGGTTTCAAGATCGTCCTGAAATTTTTCTGAATCTAAAAAACCAGCTTTTTTTCTGGTAAATCGATTAAGCTTGAATATTGGAGTTTTTTTAAAAAAGCTCTTAATCTCTTCGGGAGTATACCCACCTGCATATAAAGAGCCCACGATAGCCCCGGCGCTAGTACCAGAAACATGCTTGGGAATTATGTTGGCTTCTTCAAAAGCTTGTATGGCACCAATATGTGCAACACCTTTAAAACCTCCTCCTGATAACACTAACCCAATATTCTTTGATTTTTCCATCGCTTGCATATTATAAAACCGGACTAAATATCTTGGCGATACCTTCTTTTAATTTATCCTGCCACGGTCGTTGTACAAAAGTATTATAGTTTAACTGAATACTTTGATCACAATCATTTAAAAAATCATTTTTTAAAGCTATTGCAAAAGAATCATCATATACCACGGCATTAACTTCATAATTTTGTTCAAAACTTCGAATATCCAGATTGGTAGTCCCAACAGAGGATACCGTATCATCGGCTACAATAGTTTTACTGTGCAAAAACCCTTCAGAGAATAAGTAAATTTTTACTCCGGCCTGTAGCAATCTTTCAAAATAAGAGCGCACACACCATCGTACGATTTTACTATCTGAATTGTCTGAAAGTAATAATCTCACATCGACTCCACTTAATGATGCTACTTTTAAGGCATCGAGAATAGATTCTCCAGGAATAATATAAGGATTCGTAATATATACATAGTCTTTGGCTTCATTAATGAGAGAGAAATACATCTGCTGAGTGGCAGAAAAATCTGAATCGGGGCCACTATGTACAATTTGAGCTGTAGACCCCTCTGCTTTTTGATGAGGATGAAAGTATGAGGTTTCTAAAATTTTATCATCGGTACTTACCAAATACCAATCCATTGCGAAAATAGCTTGCAGACTATGCACTATTGGACCTTTAAGTTGTAGATGCATGTCATGCCAGGTTCCTAGATTAAGATCACCTTTAACATATTTATCAGATACGTTTATACCTCCTGTAAAGGCGATTTTATCATCGATTACAATAATTTTACGATGGTTTCTGTAGTTTATTGATGATAAAAACTTACCAAATCGTATGGGCAGAAACTTATGAATTTCTACACCTATTTGCTTAAGTTTTCTAATATACCTTTTGCTTAATGATATACTCCCAATACCATCATAAAGAATACGTATTTTCACACCGTTTTTCACTTTTTTTTGAAAAAGCTCAAAAAGGCTTTTTGATAGCTCACCTTCTTCAAAAATATAATATTCTAAATGGATGAAATGTTCAGCTTGTTCTAAAGCATCGAATATCGCTCGAAAAGTAACCTCACCATTTTTAAGTAGTTTTAAATCATTTCCTGTGCTTGGGACAAAGTATGAGTTTCTGGTGATTAGAGAAATAATTTTATGATGTTCTGTGTATTCTTCTTTAGTAATTGATGGATATTGATCTAAAGTTTTTTCAATGTAATTGATGATTTGGGGAGTACGTTTAAGCCTATATAGCTTATTTTTCCTTCTATTTCGACCTAACATCAAGTATAATAACATCCCACCAACTGGTATTGTAAATACTGCCAGTACCCATGCCAGGGTTTTAGTAGGGCGCATGCCATTTAAAAGTAATCTAATGATAATAATGATTCCGATAAAGAGATATAGACTTATAGCTATGGTAATTATCATTTCATCACAAATTTTATTCGGGCTATTTACTGTGCATTATTAGCAATGGGACTCTAGTCCCGTAACTAATTTTTGAAGTCTCAGATCCTTTAAAAAAACGCTCCATAAAAGTTTCTCTTCTGATAAACATTGCGGTCATATCTACATCCATGATCTGTACGAAACTATTAATAGCCAAAGCAGTAGGTACATTAATTATAGAATGAAAAGTATGATTGATTTCTTTAAAGAATTCTTTCATATGTTTTTTGTCATCAAATTCTGCAACAGTAACGGTTTCATCTTCTTTAATTTTAAGTATACGTAATGAAGACTTATGTTTTGTTATGGTATCCATTAAGGGTTCTATACCTTCTGTGGTAAAGTGATCTCTATAATCAATGGCAAATAAGACAATTTTTGGATTTTTATATGAATATCTTTGGGGTATTGCGATTGTTGGACAATCTATTTTTCGAATAACATTTAATGTATTGCTTCCAAATACTACCTCTGAAGCACCGGTAGCACCATTGGTTCCCATAACAATTAGATCAATACTTTTGGATCTAACGGCTTGTCTTATAGCATCTGTAAAGAGGTCATAATCTGTTATTGAATGAAACGTATAGTTTTGATCTGAATATTCCGATTTTAGATCTTCTATAATGATAGCAAGCTTCTTTTTTGCTTCGCTAATTACCGATTGATGGATCGACGTATTAGCTGGAGCCACCATGAGATCATCTGTGGTATAATTGGATGCTTTTTGAACATTAAGGAGATGAAAAGTGCAGAGTTCGTTCTTAAAAAACTCCATGGCAAAGTATATGGCATTCTTCGCATTATCAGAAAAATCGGTCGGAAGCAGGATATTTTTCATTTTGTACTATTTTAATATCCTTAAAATTAGCCCGGATCCGATAGGATAACAATGATATTTATCATACTGTGTAGACGATACACTTTCTTAATCTTATATTAAAATTGGCAATAAAACATATAAAAAGTGTAACATACTGTATGGGAGAAGGTCTTATTCAACATGGGGAAGATTCTATCATTCATAGTACTGTATTTGATTTGTAATACAACAACTATGGCAAATGATAATGTGCCTTGGATATTCTCATCAGAGAGTGGTATTGTATTTTCTAAAGCTGAAATTCTTAATGAATATACCGCTCGAATTCCTTTTAAACTTGTCGATCGTTTAATTGTTGTCGAAGCAGAACTTCATGATAAAAAAGGGAGTTTCATAATTGACACGGGATCAGAAACATTGATGCTAAACGAAGTGCATTTTCCGCAAAGAGATCATTTTTTTACCAAAAGAAAGCAAACTACGGGTGTTATAGCCGTGATGGACGATACATTTGAGCAAAATGTAAAAGAATTTATATTACAAAATTTTAATCTAAAAAATCAAATTTCAGACATAGTCAATTTATCCCATATCGAGAAAGCAAAAAAAATGCACTTGTTGGGAATTATAGGATATAGTATTTTAAGAGACTATGAAGTGTTTATAGATATGCATCTAAATCAGATTACCTTAACCAAAGTTGATAAATTTGGGGTTAAATTAGACCAGAATGTCTATGCTGAAAAAATTATTGATAGTATTGATTTTAGATTGAAAACCCATACGATTGTTATAGAAGGATATATTGGAGATCAACACGTAAAATTTGGATTAGATACTGCCGCCGAGTTTAATCAAATAAATAAAAAATTAAGAAAAAAAACACTTAAATATTTTTATCCAAAGAAACGATTGGTACTATTAGGAGCCAGTAATAACAAGATTGAAGTTATGGCAGGAAAATTGTATCGTGTTAGGTTAAGTGAAACAGTTTATTTTGGGCCTATGAATACAATATTGACCAATTTAAATAAGATGAATGAAGCTTTTGGGACTGATTTGGATGGTGTTTTGGGATACGAGTTTTTTCGACAAAAAAGAACAATTATCAATTATCAAAAAGAAAAGCTTTACTTTGTAGATTACCCAATATTACGAAATTGAGTAGAACAATACTATATAGCTTTCTTTTTATACTTGCTTTTGCAAGCAGTTATTCTTATGCTCAAACCGAACCTTTTAAAGGATATAGAATAGAAGGCGATGAGCTAATCTTTACCTTTGATAAGAGAGACTATAAAATTGCCACTGCAGATAAATTTAGCAGTGTATTCGATTTTGAGGATCTGGATATAAAAAGAGTGGTAGTTGCCGGGGAATTCAATAATTGGTCAAAGAATAACTGGAATATGACCAAGATTGATGAGAACCGATATGAACTTAGGAAAAAACTAAGTGATTTTACAGATGAGTTCTCCTGGGAATTTAAATTTGTGATCAACAATGCCTATTGGGCAGAACCCGCCAAAGAATATGGTAATGCTGTTAGAGCTTTTAAGAATGGACATGCATTACCCGCCTATAATCTAAAAATGTATACCGCTTATCCTGACAAAGAGGGTAATGTTACTTTCACACTTAATGGCTATACTAAGGCAAGAAGGGTAGTGCTAAGTGGTAGTTTTAATAAGTGGAATGAAGATCTTTTTAGAATGACCAAGACCGAAGATTGTTGGACATTGACTCTAAAAGTAAGGCCAGGTAAATATGAATATAAATTTATTGTTGATGGTATGTGGATTGAAGACCCCGACAACCCTTTAAAAAAGAGAAATGAATTTAATGAATATAACTCCTTTATAGATATTAAAGCTCCTAAAGAGTTTATACTTAATGGTAATCTAGAGGCACAAGAGGTAATTCTAACCGGATCATTTAATGATTGGTCAGAGAGTGAGTGTAAAATGACCAAAACCAAAAGCGGGTGGGTAGATACCCTAATGCTTTCTGGAGGCAAGTATCATTATAAGTACATAGTAGATAATAAATGGATATTAGACCCTGACAATACCGTAAAAGAGTATGATGCCCAGGGAAATGTGAATTCTGTTTGTATTGTAAAATAGTACAATTTATCCTCCAATCGTAATCATACTTCGATTATTATGACCATCTGTTTTTTTGAATTTATCTATAGTATCCATCCCACTACGAATTTTAAATTTGGACTGAATAGTTTTTTGAATAATAGGCGATATGGAGTTTCCTTCTCTAAGTGGCGTTAGCAAATCTGATTCTTTTGAAGAAAACAAACAATTTTTGATTTGCCCATTGGCAGTAAGACGAATTCTATTACAACCATCACAAAATGGATTAGTCACTGAACTTATGATAGCAAAAGTACCTTGATAGCCCTCTATTTGATAACTTTTGGTAGTATCATTAGGAGCATCTTTTAGTTTTATGATTTCATTTTCTTTGAAGTTTGAATTTACTTCGGAAAGGATTTCTTTAAGCGAAACCAGTTTATCCATATTCCATTGGTTACCATCAAAAGGCATAAATTCTATAAACCGTACATGCAAGGGTAGGTTTTTACTTAAATTAATAAAATCAATAATCTCATTATCATTGAAGCCCTTCATTAAAACACAATTTACCTTTACATGAAACCCTTCTTTAACCAGCAGCAGAATATTTTGGTACACTTTATCAAAATAATTTCTTCTCGTGATTTCTTTATTTTTCGTAGCATCCAAGGAATCTAGGCTTACATTCAAGGTTTTGATGCCACATTTCTTAAAAAGATCGATAAACTTATCTACGATAACGCCATTAGTGGTTAAGGTAAGTTGTACAGGTAGCGAAGCGAGTTTTTCTATAATCTGAGCGGCATCTTTACGGATTAATGGTTCGCCGCCTGTTAAGCGAATTTTTGTAACACCATGATCCACAAATTCTTTGGCGATGGTGTAGATCTCTTCATAGGTCATAATATGTGCCTTAGGGGATAATACAATCCCATCTGCCGGCATGCAATAGGTGCAGCGCAGATTACAACGCTCTGTAAGCGAAATACGAAGGTAATTGTGTTTTCTGCCAAATGTATCTGTAAGTATGTTGGATTTAGTCATGTCTCGCTCCTTTTAAAATTCTATACACATGCAGTACTTCAGGAAAAATAGCTTCCATCGATTCTTTGGCTCCGTTGGTAGATCCGGGGAGTGCCATTACTAAAGTGTTTTTGATCGTTCCCACCACACTTCTTGATAACATCGCATAAGGCATACGGTCCTGGCCATATTTGCGAATCGCTTCTTCGATACCGGGGATTGTTCTGTCTAAAAGAGGTTTTATAGCTTCCGGAGTTACATCACGTTTTGATAAACCCGTACCTCCGGTATAAATGATCAAATCGGCTCCTTGTTCTTGATACAATTTCGCTTTTTCCTGAATGATTTCTACTTCATCAGGAATAATGATGTAATCCAAAATACCAACTTCGCAGTTTTCTAATTTTGCAATAATCGCTTTACCTGCTTTATCTTCTTTTTTCCCTTCAGAAATAGTATCAGAACATACAATTACAGCTGCTTGAAGATCCCTTCTAAATTTATCTTTATAGTCTGATTTTCCTCCTTTTTTCTCAAGTAATTTAATATGGTGAATCTCTACCCCTTTGTCAATGGGTTTAAGCATATCATACATATTTAAGGCCACTACACTTGCACCATGCATAGCTTCGACTTCTACACCGGTTTTATATATCGTTTTTATGGTCACCAATACTGTAATATCTAAACCTTCAATTTTATAATCAATACCTGTATATTCGATAGGTAAAGGGTGGCAATCTGGTAACAAGTCGGGTGTTTTTTTTACACCAAGTAGTCCGGCGGCTTTACTCATTGCAAATACATCCCCTTTGGGTACAGTTCCTTTTTGTATGGCATCGATAGTTTCGGGCTTGCTTACTTTTACCACTGCTTGTGCAGTGGCTACTCTTAGTGTAGATGCTTTATGTGTGATGTCTACCATGTATTTTAATTCAATTTTATAATCGATGTCAGTCTGAGCTTGTCGAAGACTATTGCATCTTGTTTTTCAATTTCACTTCGACAGGCTTAGTGTGACATGATGTATTATTTTTCAAACTCATTGTGAATTTTGACTTTTTTGATCCAAAATTCGTCAATTCGAGTACTTCGACTGAAGGGCGAAGTGTATCGAGAATAGGATTTTGGATCAAAAAAGCTGTTCTCGATACATTTTGTTTTCATTTCATTACAACAAAACACTCGAACTGACACTTTTTTACAATATTTCCCAAAATGCACAACGGGTTTTTCAGCTATTTTGTTTCCATTGATGCGTTTGATCTTCGAAAACTTCTTTTCCAAAAACAGGAACGTCTGCTTTGATTGCTTCAACAACATATTCTAATGCTTCAAAAACTACCTTTCTTCTTGGGGATGACACAAAAACAAACAGGCAAATTTCTCCAGCATTTACTTTTCCTAAGCTATGATAAATATGCATACATGTGAGGTCAAATTTTTCGAATGTAGCTTCTCTGATTTCATGAAACTTTTGATTTGCCATTTCTTCATAAGCGGTGTAATCGATTGCGGTAATAATTTTACCATCAATCTCATCGGCCCGTACTTGACCTAAAAAGATATTATGAGCCCCAATACTGGTTTTGGTTTGATGTTTTGCAATAGATTCACCAATAAATTCTGATGAAATGGCACCTTGTTTAAATACGCTTTTTGGTTTCTTTTTTTCCATGATTATTTTTTTAGACCTCACAGGTTTTCAAAACCTGTGAGGTCTGGTATACTATTATTTAAAGCAATTGCTCCTCCTTTTACATGCGATACATTTTCAAACCCATTGGCTAAAAGAATTTCTACCGCTTTTTTACTTCGAATACCGGATTGACAAAACACTATGGTTTCTTTATCTTTATCTAGATCGTTTATTTGCTGTTGAAGATTACCCAAAGGAATACAACTAGGGTTCAGGTTTTCGATTTTTGGTTGTTCATAAGCTTCTCGAACATCAATAAACTGGACATCTTCTAACAGGAATACATCTTTTGCCGTAATTTCAGAAACTTGTTTGATACCACAAAAAAGATCATAATCTATAGTTTCAAAGTTTTTTGCAGAAGCAAGCACTTTTGATACTTCAGAGGAAACGCGGTTAATAGAAAATGATGAAGATTGTGCTGTTAGACTATCATACATCAAGAGTTTCCCGTTAAGGACATTACCTAGACTTAAAATTATTTTTAATACTTCATTAGCCTGCATGCTTCCTATAATTCCTGGCAATACGCCTAAAACTCCGATCTCGGCACAAGAAGGAACGCTTCCTGCTTTTGGAGGATCGGGGAAAAGGCATCGATAAGAAGGACCATTTTGATAATTAAATACAGAGACTTGACCTTGATACTTAAAAATAGCACCATATACCAGAGGTTTGCCTGTAATTACACAAGCATCATTCACCAAATATCGAGTAGAGAAATTATCAGTCCCATCAACAATAATGTCATATTCAGAAAAAAGAGTCAATGCGTTTTTTGTGGTTAGTTTCTCTGGATATGCATGGATAGTTATTGTAGGGTTGAGGTCAGTAAGCCTGGCTTTGGCTGCCAAAGATTTGTTTTTTCCCAAAGAGTTATCACCGTACAGCACCTGGCGATGCAGGTTAGAAGCCTCTACTACATCAAAATCAATAATGCCAAGAGTGCCAATACCAGCTGCAGTAAGGTATTGCAAAACTGGGCACCCCAATCCACCTGCTCCTATAACCAATACTTTGGATGCATTGAGTTTTTCCTGACCAGATTCACCTATCTCTGGCAGTATAATTTGTCTGTTATATCGATTGCTTGATTTCATTTCATTTTTAATTATCCTCCTGCAAACGGAGGTAATAATGCAATTTCTGCTTCGGTTTTAATAATATAGGTATGATCTACCAATTGTTGATTAATAGCCACCTTAAAATCTTTTTTGCTTAATTCTGGATATTGGGTCCTCAATTTTTTCAGTAACTCAGATACAGAACAACTTTCGGTAGAGAATTGTTCTTCGGTAATTGTTGTGGCTTCGGCCAACATTCCAAAATATTTAATGGTCAATTGCATTAGTAATTGCTTTTAAATCTTCGATAGTATTAATATTAGTGGTCAGGTACTGTTCTTTTTCTGAAACAGGAATTGTTTTTACATGTAGTTCATGTACGAGCATGCGTAATCGTTTTTCACCTTTAGTCAATAGTTCTAGACATTTTTTTGCACATCTCTTTTTATAGACGGCTATTAACGGCATTGTTTTTCCTTCGACTTCAAACTGAATGATATCATGATCTTCTTTATCATGGTGCAATAACTTTTTTAAAAATGAAGTAGTAATCAATGGAACATCACAACTTACTACCAAATTGTTTTCTGTTGTTGAATGGGTTAACCCCGAATGCAATCCCGCTATGGGGCCAGATTCTGGTATAATATCTTCAACTCTTTTGATTCCGAATACATCATAATCCGAATTACTACTCACTATAATTAGTTCTGATGCTATAGGTTGAATAGCTTTGATGATATGTTGAATAAAAGGCTTACCATCGAGTAGTACAAATCCTTTTTCGCTTTTCATTCTTGAGCTTTTTCCTCCTGCGAGTATAATTGCGGTTATGTTTTTTTCTTCATTCATTTTAAAAATAAAAAAAGCTTTATAGAGAAATTTGTTGTAGCTCATTGTCTAAAAACTCCCAACATTTTTGATTGATAGTATCAAAGGTTTTAATCACTTTCTCTCCATAAACTGTTAGAGAGGCTCCGCCACCGCCTTTTCCACCTGTTGATGTAATAACAAGAGGTTCTTGAGCAGTTTTGTTCATACTATCGAGTAGATTCCATGCTTTTTTATAGGACATTTTTAAAAGACTTGCCGCTTTACTCAATGATCCTGTTTCTGCTATCGCTTTTAATAAACGAACTCTTCCTTCGCCTAAGAAAACTGCATCTTCAGATTCTATCCAGATTCTACTCTTAATTTTATAGCCCATGATAACCGTTTGGTTTTTAAAGATACAACGATTTTTTTAGGTTAAATTTTCTTTATCTAAATTTTAGCAAATAAAGATTTTGAAGCTAGATTTTTTGATGATAATTATCATCTTTTACCGTTTTTACGGTAAATTAATGATCTGTAGGGTGTCTCCCAGAGCAACCTCGGTGATTTCTTCTGGGAGATATACGATTGTATTAGCTAATGCAAAAGAACGAAGCATCGAAGATGCCTGACCATCTAAAATGGTAACTTTTTCGTCTTTTACGGTTGCTTTTAAGAACTCAGCTCGCTCTCCTTTTTTGATGTACGTACAATCAGAAATAGCAGTACTTCGTTGTAAACCATAGGCTGCATATCCTGAGATTTTGAGCAATGCAGGGATTACATAAATATAAAAACAACTTAATGATGAGGCTGGATTACCGGGCAAAGCGAATATTGTGGTGCTCTCTTTTTTTGCGAAAAATAATGGTTTTCCGGGTTTTTGCTTCACCTTATAAAAGATTTCTTCGACTCCTATATCACGAAGTGCTTTACCAGCAAAATCATAATCTCCTACCGATATCCCGCCAGAAATTAGAACAACATCATACTGTTGTATTGCTTTATCCAGTATGGTTTTGGTTGCGTTATATTCGTCTTCAACCTTATAAAATTCAATATGGGTAAATCCTGAAGCATTAAGTGCTGTGGATAACATTACAGAATTACTTTCATAAATCTGGCCGTGTTGTAAGGATTGACCTGGGGGGACTAATTCGTTTCCTGTTGCAATAATGGCAATCGAAGGTTTTTGATACACTTCGACATGAGTAATCCCCAAAGTTGCCAAATATCCTATCCCGGCGGGTGTAATCACAGTTCCTTTTGTGAGTGCGACTTCACCTTTTTTTATTTGTTCCCCTTCGGGACGTATATTTGAATTTAGCGAAGCTACTTCCTGCAAAACAACTGTGTTATTATCTACGGTGACTTTTTCTTGCATCACAACAGCTTTTGCACTAGAAGGCACAGGAGCCCCGGTAAAAATTCGAATCGCTTCTCCTTTTGCAATATTTGGATCTCGATCATCACCTGCTTGTACTTCACCGACCAAAGAAAAAGATTTCCCTTCTACAGAACCCAAAGCATAGCCATCCATAGCCGATTGTCTAAATGGAGGCATATTGATAGGGGATACGATGTCTTTTGCTAACACAGTACCTATAGATGCTGATACAGCAATAGTAGTAGTTTTTTCTGTGGGTTTTGTGTACTTATTTACGAGTTGAATAGCTTGCTCTACAGATGTCATGAGTTGATTTTGTTATGTAGGTAAAGATAAAATGAATTTAGAATAGAAATTGATTCTTTTTAGAATATTTAAATGTTGGCTATTATGAATTATAGATATATTAAAAATTGCTTTCTAGTTTTTTTATTTCATCTGTAGCTGCTTTTAAAAGTTGTTTCAGTTTTCTTCTTTTTATCCTGCATTTTGTGCTTAATACATCCTTTTTGGATCTATAGATTAATGATTCACAGTAATGGATGCGATTAGGATTAGGCAGTTTCGAAATGACCGTGTTATACAAAGAATCGATCTCGGCCAGTGTTTTTTTGGAGTTTTTTTTAAATGAGAACATCGTAGTTCAATTTAGGGAGTTGTTAACTAGTTGGGCATTTTTGTTACTATACCTGTCATCAATATTTATTCCCTAATCGTAATAATAATCTTAAGGTATGTTAAGATTTGGTTTTAATGTCTATCTAAGAAGAAATGTTGTAATAAAAAACCAGCTATAAGTTTGCGCTTATAGCTGGTTTTGTTTTAGAGCGAACTCGGATTGCAAATCCTTGCCATCAGGATTAGTCTTTGTAACTCCTTACTTAATACGCTGCGAAGTTGCAAACTTCGCCTTTACTTAGCAATTCCGAGCTATCTGGTTTGCTATATATGTTACCTTATTTTATAGAGGAAACACAAAACCAGTTACAAAATGTATACTTGTAACTGGTTTTGTGTTTAGAATAAGCTTGGATAGAAAATCTGGGTTATAGGGTTTTCCTATTTTTTCTTAAACCCTATACTAATATTATGATCACTAGATCCAGCTCCTAAACTTGGATCCGTAAACCGAATTTGTTTAAGGTCTACTCCTAATTTTAACAAGGCTTCTCGAATGGCCTTTGTTCTTTTGGTAATCAAAATTTTAGCAGTGCCATTATTAGTACCTCCATCCATATTAATAATACCTTCTAAATGCTCTTCACTAATTTCGGTATTAATAATGATACTAATAGTCATAGTTGAATTATGTCTAAGAAAATCTCGAATTGGCCTTAAAAAATCATTTAATTGATTATAATCGATAACACTTGAAGAGTTTCCTCCAAAAGGATTAAAGTCTAAGTCTTCAATATCACCTTCTTCAAATACAGGAATAGGATCAAATTCTGGTATTTTGCTTTTTCCCACTTTGGGCAGAATTGGTTTAAGAGGTTTTATGTTTTCTTTTTTTCTATTGAAAGGAGGGCGCCACTTTCTGTTTCTTTTAATTTTTTTAGATTGTTTTCTCAATTTTCTTTTTCTTTTACGCTCAATTCTTTTATTTTTATTTCCAAATAAAAGACCATCGGGATCATTAAAATAAACAGGATTATTAAACCCGAATTGATATGGTGTGATTCCACTAATGAAGTCGGTTAAAGGGTCGATTTGATGAAACCTCCCAATTGCCGGATCATAAAGTCTAAATAATGTGGTATATAAATTGAATCCCAAATCCTTTTGCATTTCAACAGCATTATACATAAAAAGATGCTGTTTGTCATTAACAGTAGTATTATACCCTTTATGTTTTAATCCAAATGGGTAATAATTATTTTCTTCTCGTATTTCGTCTTTGGTTACGACACCATCTTTATTGTTATCACTATAACTTAAGCGTATATTATCGAGATGGTCTTTGTATTGGTATATATAGTTAAAGGATGAGATTGCCGCACTACCGCTCGCAATGACAGGTTCTACATACCCTTCAGGTTGATTAAAGAATTGCAGTTCTGGTCCTTCATAGACATATCCGCCATCATAATGGGTAAATTTACCATCTGCAGATTTGGTCAATTTTACACCTGTAGCGTCATAGGTATATCTGATATGCTTTCCATTAATAGTGACTACTGTGGGTAAGTTTAAATGATTATATGTGATATTGGTAATTCCTTTATTACGATCAACCCTCATATTTCCATTTACATCATAGATGTAGTCATCACCAGTATTGGTACCATCTTTAAAACCGTAGGTGTCATTACCATTATCGGTAACTTTTAAGAGCTTATTTCCACTATCATAACTATACTGTAATCGATCCATGTTACTGTAGTTGTTCGTATTTTGCCAACCACTACGTGTTAACCCAAGGATATTACCATTTTTATCATACCTAAGGTCTTGTACATTATATTTGCCCGAGTTATGCAGCCCTTTGGTAAGACGGTTTAAAGCATCATACTCAAAGGTGTATCGTCTTTTGATGTTATCATATGCTGTTCGTGATGCGATAGCAGAGATATTACCGTTATATAATGGGTTTCTTCCCTGTGGCGTTTCTGGAGGATTATTATAATACAGTTTAAGTGCAAACAAATCATCAGTAAGATGTTGATCAGGATTATTGATCTGTTTTAACCATCCTCTAACATTATAGGCATAATTTATAGTTTGCAATCCTTCTTTTAACTCTCCTTCAATTTTAAAATCTTTGATCCCTGCACGATTATGATACATACAGACATCTCCCATAAGGGTGCCATAACTAGCTATTGTAGAGGTGTAAAAAGTACTCCCATTATTTTGGTAGTAAATGGTGTTTCCGACTCGTTCGATACTTAATATATCGGTAGTAGAATAAGTACCATATACACCTTTACTTTTACCTTTTTCATAGATGCCTATCTTACTATCTGATCGTAAGTACATAGCATAATCTATAGTGTTATGATGATTATTAACATTTTTATACGATAATCCAACCATTACTGCTTGGTTGTTTTGTAGTACGCGGAATGATACTTTTCCATCCCCTTCAATTCGTTTTCTGGTCACAGTACCACTATTCCAGGTTTCTACGGTGTAGTTTTTTCTGATCTCTCCAGTATCAGTGATCTCTACATTAACTATATCTGTATATGGTTGCTGTAAAGAGGTATCAGTACTTCCTCCAATCACTTTTTTAACCAAAATTCCCAATTCATTATAGGTATTGCTTACAATAAGTTCTTCGGGTTGATTGTTAATGGTTTGTTTATGGGTCAGCAATCGACCTATATGATCATAGGTAAATTTGTCTTTGGTAATAATTGACGCGGTATTAAAACGTTTATGGCTTGTTGTACTTTCTATTATTTTACCGGTAAAATCTAGCTTATTACTAATGGTATTAGTGGTACCCAGATATTCATTATAGGTGTACCCATAAATTGAACGTCCTTTTTGATCATAATAATTGACTGTAGTGATCCATTTTTTGGTTCCTAATACACGCACTTTGCTTCCGGTGGCTAATGCTTTTGTATTGGCTGTGATGGGTTGATTATAAATGGTTACAGGATTCGTAGCACCAGCTAAATCATAATTATAGTTGTCATAATAGTTAATGGTTAAAATATTCTGAATACTAGTAGGTTGGGCAGTATTGCTATAATATAGTTGAGTACCTATATCCCCTAAATTTAAAGGACTAGTTAAGCGATTTTCATATAATGGAGCAGTACTAGTATCATAAAAAGACTGCATCGTTTTTCTGTCTCTATTCTCATTATCGTACAAAATCCCGGTGTATGCTACTCTACCTAATACATCGTATTTTGTAAATAACCATTCTTTAAGAGCTTGTCTACTTTGCTTGGTGTCTTGAGTAAGTACAGGACGATCAAGACGATCATAGATAATATACTCCTTACCTTTGCTTGGTACTTTTTTCTCTACCAATCGATTTCTTTTGTCGTATTTATATTGATAACAAAGTTCAGAAAGTTCGCTATCAGAGATTCCATCTGCTACATTTACTTTTGGAGGAATCACAAAGGAGATATTTCCATACTCATCATACACATAATAAGTGTCATGTTTTTTGCTATCATTGTATGCTCTTTTTAGTACAATACGACCCTCTCCATCAGTAAATTCTTCAGTAGTACGATTTACCCCGTCAGATGCAACCCAATTCTCATCTTTTGTAGTGTTTTTATATAGCTCTCCTGCTTCATAAATACCACTATTTAGTGTACTTAAGTTTAAATTGGTATTATAGATATCACCATCAGTAGTAGTGGTTGCTATAAAATGATACACTTTGTTTTCAGTAGTATTCGTGTTATATGTGTATTTTATCTCATGCCCATTACCCATTTTCCAGGCAGCTCCTGGCGCCGTTTGTTGTACGATTCTATTTAAAGGCGATTGATCATACATAGCTTCACTATAGGCGTTGACATCGGGGATTGCTAGAGTTTCAAAATCTTCTTGATAATGCTGTTTGTAAAACACTTTTGTCTTGGTTGATATATCACCTAACAAAAATGCTCCTTCACTACTACTGGCCACAAAAGGTAAATACTTTTTTGGTTGTCTACCTTGTAGGTCATATTGGATATGCGTAACTATATCTTTTTTAGAGGGAGAATGTTGTATTTCTAAAGTTTGTTTAGGCCTACCCAATGCATCGTAATAGGTAATACTCTCTATTTTTTTGTCCTTTGCAACATTAGCTAGTTCATTTTCTTTATAAGGCTCTTGATATACAATATTATGTACATAATTCTCGTCGTAAGATGAAGCCACAATACCTTCAATGGATATCAATAAATCCGTAACAGGAAAATTGGGCTGAGTAGCATTATAACCTATACTACCTAAATTTACAGATTCGTTCTGGGTTGCAGAACTTCCTGCTCCGGTCCATTTTATAGTTACACCGAAAGTGTCTGAAGTAATTATTTCTCCACCTTCTACCACCCAATTTCCATTGAATATATTAATGCCCTCTGTTACCAGAGCATATGTTTCTACTTGATCTTTAGAAACATTTGTGTTTCCAAAAACTTTTGCCGAAATATTAATCGGAATATCATCAAATGGATTTCCTATTTGAGAAAACCCCATAGTTGTTATGAGTAGTATTAATAAGCTTATTTTTAATTTCATGATCATTTTTTTAGTTGTTTTGGAAAACATCATAATCTAAATTTGGTAGTATTCCTGTTGCGATTCTCCCGCAATTATCAGGTCCGTTATTGTCTAGAGATTCAAATCCTGCAGAAAGATTAATTTCTGTACTTTCTACAACACGATAGGGCTCAGAAGGGTTAGGGTCATTTTTTCTAAAGATTTCACAAACTATTTTACCTACTTTGTTATCTAAACATTGAGGAACAAAAAATACAGTAGTAATTTCTGGAGCCTTTAGCAGAGGGTATTTTTCTCCATCAACCAAAATGTACCATTTCAATATTAGGTTTTCTATGGCATTATTTGGATTAGGTATTACATCACAGTCTGGTGCTACTCTATTCTGAACGGTACCAAGGGAACATTCAGGAATGTTTACTAAACTTTTTAAATTACTTATTGAAAAAGCATACCCATCTCTAAAAACTTTGATGTATCCTGTAGCTCCATCAAAACGATACCCTAGTGTATAAAAACTTGTATTTAATTCACTTATAGGATGGGGGTTAAAATCACCAGGATGATGTGGAGAGACTCTTGGTCTGTAGAACATAGGATGAAAACTTTCATTTTCATAATTAAATGCTGATAGACCTTCGATCTCTGGCCAGGAGTAAGGAAAAAGGTTAAAATTTGCCGGCACAGGGATCATATATTCTTTGAAATCACCTACGTTAACAATTAAATTTTCTGGAGTACTGTCATCATTTCCTTCATTACATTTTTTCTTTTCTCCTTTATAGTTATAACAATATTGAGTGATCACATAATTGTTATGATCTTTTATAAACTCCAGTCGATTATAATCATCATAGTTATAATATATCGTTTCTCCTCTGGCATCAGTAATACTAGTGACACCTATCAATGGGTCATAGGTAGAGGTGGTTACTAAAGCATTTGGAAACCCCTGTTTTATTTGATCAAGTGCTTGTCTTAAGGCTCCTTCTTTACCAGTATAGTCTACTGTTCTATCATTATCTAAGTTTGATAGGTTAATCGCGTTATCAATTAAGCTTATCTGGGTAGGTGTAAAATCATCTTGATACCCTTCTATTTTGGCAATGATATACTGTTTATGGTACCCCCAAACATATCTAATTTTAGAACCATTGGTTCTACTAGCTTCTTCAAGATTTCCTTTAGCATTATACGCTGTAAATTCTACTTGTTTTTCTAAGTGTCTTGAATCTTTTGCAGAGGCTATAGATCCTGGGAGGGTATTATTATTTTGAAATGTCTCAAAACTGGTCCTCTGAATATTAGTGAGCTTGTCATTTCTGTAATTTTCAGTTTGTATTGGGCTGTTTATTTGGTGTTTTCTATTTAATGATGCAATAGACTCCATCTCATTTGATGTGAGTGGAATATTACCTAATACGTTTGCATTATTTATTTCTAAAGCATAATAGTTTCTTGTAGTGATACTGTGATTCGTATTAAATATCGTTTTACTTTCTTTTACAAAAGGAAATTGTTCGAGATAAGAAAGATGGGTTACCTGTTCTATATCATGATCAGGATATATTGTTTTGTCTTCAATTACATGTTGTAAATTTCTATGAGAAAATATTTTAGGATTGAATTGCATTTCGTAATCCGCTTCATTTACAGAGCTAGGTACTAATTGAGATTTATAAATAGTAATCTCCTGCTGCATTTCTTCTATTAGGTCATAATGATATTGAAACTTTTTTTGGCTTACAAATTCATTATTATCGTTAAAGGCTCTTTCTAGCCTCATTTTTCCTAATAAAACATCATTATTGTTGTAATATGGGAAATGCCCCCCATTTGTATATGCATCTATCAATTCATGATCACTAGAATTTAGTATATTACTTCCATTTCTTAATAATTTAGGCTCTTCTATTGGATAATCATTTGTAGTATAATAATTTCTTTCTAGGACACCATTATCTAATCCATTTTTAATAATTATTCTAGAGTATCCAATAGTATTACCTTGTACCAATTTTAATTTGTTCTTGGGAGAAGAATAGGTTCTAAAGAAAAGTTTTCCATCTCTAATGCCGTTACGAATATTGTAATTACGGGCATTATCACGATAATCTTTAGTAACTTTGACATCTCCGTACAAAGGAAGATTATTCAAAACCCCTGAAGAATTACCATTCTCATCTTCATACGTATAGGTTTCTAATGATTTTATTTCTCCTTTTTCACCTTTAATGAGTTGTTTTTTTAGTCGTAAACCGGCTGCAGTTACATTTTTTACCGTTGGGGTAGAAAATGTATTTAATTCATAGGTATAAAATCGTTCGGCCCCAGTAGGTTCTTTCATTCGGTTTAAAGTTCCTGCTGATGTATATTTTAAACTAGGAGCAAGACTTCTTCCGTTAGTAGCTAATAGGTAGCTATCATTGAAAATTTTGACAGGTGAAAAGCTAAATCTTCCCTTACCATATGAATAATAGATACTGGGAGAAACTATAAAAGTAGTAGGATGTCTGTCGTTATCGTAAGAGCTTTTTACACCATTAGCATACCCAAGATAATCTACGTTTAGTGAACCTATTTCTGGTAATTTTGTCTCATCATAGAAAAATAAATAAGGAGGTAAACTTTCATTTTCTTTATTAACCTCTTGTATAGATTTAAGCTTTAATCTTAAACAATACGGTTGATTACAATTCGTATTTGATGAAAAATACTCGTATTTCAATCGAAATCCTTTTATAATTTTTCCATTTTTATCTTTTACAATTACCTCTGTTAATGCTTTATCACTGGGTTGGTCTCTCCTGTTTAAATCATACTTAAATTCTACAGAACCAGAACTAAAGTTAATTTTAGTTAGCCTGTTTAACTGGGGGTAGTATACCTCGGTAAGAATAGGTTCGCTAGTGGGTTGAAAATTTTCATCTCTCTTTATTATATAGTTTTGTGATTTAGAGGGTATAAAATTTTGTAAAGAATACTTTTCGTATTCAAAAGTTACATTATTACCTGTAGCATCTGTAATGGTACTTAAATGATAAGCCGATACTTCTTGAGAGCTTAAGTGTGCTTTATGATAACTTAATAAACCAATTTCTGAACCTCTAGTAACATGTTGATTTACATCTAACTCACCAAAGGTATACTTCGTTCCAGAAGTGTTGGTTACCTCTATATTATTAATACAAGTTAAACGCCTTGGTTTACTACCATAAAAATTTTGAATATGATTATGAAGCTGATCATTAATAAATTCAGATTTAAAGTTAATCACATTACTTTTACCAACTGTAGTGATAATCTTATTTCCCGAATTTTCAATCTCAAATGGGGTTTTATCTTTTCTATGGGTAAACTGAGTGCTTAACCCGGGAGCATTCACAAAAAAGAAATCGGGATATACATCCTGTTTTATTTTGAAGTGATTTAATTCTTCAGTAGATAATGTTTTTTCTGGATGGCTGGATTGATAATCCAAAAACTCTTTTACTCCTAAGGGTTCGTTACCTAAAAACCAACCAAGGCTTTTTATACCGATACTTCCAGAACCTGAAACATTTACAAAATCGGCAGGTCGTTCAAAGTCATCATATCTCAGTTTTCTTTCAGACCCACAGTTTATAACTATTGGATTCATGTTGCAATCCCCGTCTGTTCCATCTGGAAATATAGAGCGTATAGGATTGCTAAATTCTACATTAAAATCTTCAAATCCTTCGATAACTTTGTTTATAACTCCTCCTGCATCTAATGTCCAGTTTAGACCTACGTTTGAGGCTACACTGTTTGCTTTTACCCCTGTGCTTAAATAGCTTAGTGTTATAGGGACACTTATGTTTCCTTCTTTAATCACATATAGAGGGATGCTAATATTGGCACTACCCACATAAGGATTAGCGGCTGATAATTTTACTTCTTTAAAGGTAGAAGCATTGGGTTCTTCAATGTTTTTGACAAAAAAGTCGTTATAATTTACATTACTTGCAGATGGGTTGTCTCCTACTTGTTGTGACCAAATATTGCCGGGAACTAACAAGAAAAAAGACAGCAAGATTAAAACCACAAAAGAGGCATGTAACCTTTTATTAGATTTGAATAAAAATTTCATTATTAAAACTGATTTATATGTTTACAAGCCTTAATGTGGGTAGCTAAGAAAATGTTACCCTATTTTGTGAAGATTTTAGAATAAAGGGTAAGGGATGTAGGTTGGGATTTGAATCAAAAACACTGTTGATCGAGTAAAAAAGACTCAAAAAGAAACCCGAAAGAATCTATATAGATTCTTTCGGGTTTTGATAACACCAAAAACATTCAACCTAGATGCTTAAAGGTTTTTAAAAGGACCTAAAAGCATATAAAAAGAACCTAAAAGGTTATTATTTTAACCTCAGAGGTTCATCGAAGATGCTTTAAGGTTAAAAAAAGTAGCTAAAACCTTCTTCGATGAACCAAAAAGGTTCTTTTTTGAACCTTTTTGGTTAAAATAAAGATTACGCTTTTTTTGTTTTCTTTTTAGAAAACCTCTTTTTTAAATCATCGTATATAGGTTTAGCGCTAGTAACCCCTTTATTATCAGCTTCTCTTACCTGTCCATAATACAAAAGAGCTCCGCCAAGGGCTTCACTGCCAGCTAACATCAATGTATCATCTATGTCAGAGTACAACTGTTCTGCCATATTATTGATTGGTGTGAGTTGTGATACTACAGCTTCATCTTTTAAAAACTCCTCTTTATCCATATATCCGGGCACAAATTCGGGATTGGTTTTCATATAAGACTTTACTTTTTGAACTGTGGGTAATGATTTGTCGCCCATTTTAAGAATACCCGATCGTTCATCTTTTGTTAATGCCTGTAGATAAGGCGCCAACTCATTTTTACATTCTTGTAATTTGGTGGTTACTTTTTTGATTACTTCTTTAGGAATCTCTACACTAATTTGATTTTCTTGTGACATTTGTATGAATTTAAAAAGGTTAATACTGTATTTGAAGTGGCAAAACTACTTCAAAAAGAGGGAGTTACGCAGGGTACAAAACCCCTTTTTGATGTACGATTATTCGTAGTGGTATATTGAATTTGTAAATGAATATGTTGCGTTTATAACACAATAAAAGCCCTCAGAATATGAGAGCTTTTACGAAAGATATAGCCAGTTGTATTACCCCTTTCGACTATATAGTTTTGATTTTATTCGGTACCGAATCCGTATTCGAAAGAAAAGTCTACATCATTGTCAAAATCATAATCCATTAGGATTTGGTTACCCCGTCTTATGGCTAGATTGTCTTTGCCATCGCCATTCCAGTCACCAATTAAGTATTGATCTTCTGAGTTTCCGTTTCCTAAAAAGTCAAAATAGTATTCAACAAAATTGTTGGGTTTGTGAGTAAGTAATCGGTTGCCTTTTCTTAACCCAATATTATCTTTACCATCGCCATCTCTATCGTTGATCAGGTACTCATCTTCTTGATCACCAAGCCCGAAATGTTGTATATGATCGACAATTCCGTCAAAATTAAAATCCATTATAACTCCATTGCCTCCTCTATTTCTAACGGCAATATTGTCTCTACCATCACCGTCCCAATCAAGAACAAGATATTCGGCTTCGCGATCTCCATGGCCATAATAGAAAGATCGATCTGCATTGCCATCAAAATTGTAGTCCATAATAATTTGATTACTTCTACGTACTGCAATGTTGTCTTTCCCATCTCCATTCCAGTCACCCACTAAATACTCTGCTTCTTGATTTCCATTTCCGAAGAAAAAAGAATAGTCTGGTACATTATCAAAGTTGTAATCTAAAATAATCTCATTGCCTCTACGCACTGCAATATTGTCTTTGCCATCACCATCCCAGTCACCTACCAGGTATTCGTCTTCAAAAACTTGTGGTAATGGGCCATCACCACCCCAATTATTAAAAAGCTCCGGCACAAAGATCTCGCTAAAATTATTGTGACGTAACATCATATTACTTTTCCAATGATTCCATGATACAGACCCTCTTAATCCTTGTTCGATTTGCAAAATAGTATATCCAGATACTCTGTCTACTGGTAGACTAGTATTTCTCCTTGTAACTCTTTGGTTTTCTGTATCCATCATGTCGACTACTATCGAGGTGTAACTTGGACTTCCCAGAATAGTTCTATCTTGATAATTTGAGTCGTAGTTATATCCCGGATTTCCTAGAGTTTGTCTATATCTATGTGTTGTAAATTGCCACTCTACCCCTGTAGGCCAACTTTCTATAACTCTATGAAAGCTCCTGCTAACCGGATCATCTGATCCTGTATACGTTTTTAAAGCGGGAATTACTAGAAGTTTGAAAGCATCTCGATCCATATCCCAATGTGCTGCATGTGCCAGTTCATGAATTGTGGTTCCATATACGGATTGTGGAGATCTACCCCAGCGTCTTATATATGTTGTAGGCAGTATTCCTCCTGTCCTAGCGTATATTGCGGCATGGCTATCTTTATTGGTGTTAAATTTAGCAGCAATTTTTATCTGGGGCTTAAAAGCACCATTTCTAGGAGGGCTGGATAATCCAAATCTACCTGTGTAGTAATAATCATGTGCTGCTTGATGGATTAGTGCATAGTACTGCTGTGGATCTACTACCCAGTTACTTCCAGAAGTTCCTAGATTAACATCCCATCGTCCTCTTTTTTTAGGGCCGTTTAATACAGCTTGTCCAAAACTTCCTGATCGGATGCTGTAATCATGTCTTTCCCATTTTATACTGTAGTTAACAGGTCTTCTAAATGAAGCTGTTCTAAAGTATCCATTGGCGTCTGTGATTGCTTTTTCTACTCTGTACCATCGTCTTGCTCTTACTTTAGCTCCAACAACAGGTACATAACGATTAATACCAGCGGTATTATCCCAGACCATGATATGACCATCGGGATTCCATTTACTAAATTTTTTCTTAGCCAGGGCATCTGTTTTTTCTATAGTATCTAGGTTTCCTGTGATTCGTAAAGCTTCATCTTCTAATGCATTAGCAAAATTATCGGATCTACCACCACTACCAGAGCCTGAACTGATTTCGGGAAGATATAGTTCTTCTAGTATTTGGTAAGGTACATTGGTAAATTTATAATCCACAGGAACAGCAGCATACTGATATGTTACTTTATCTTGTGATATTTGTGGATCATGGTAATAATCTCCTCCTTCAATAATTTCATAATCCAAAGGATATGAAAACAACTCCAGGGTTTGATCATCTTTAAGAAGATCTAATTTTTCTTCGGTTCTGGGATCAAATCGTACATAATAATGTGTTGCACTTGGAGCTTCGGCTGTAGTTCTTAAGCCAGCAGTAAGGTTTTGATATGCTTGGACCATGTTTTCTATGGAGTAGGGGTTTTCTAATTTTTGCCCCAACACAATTGCCCCATTTTGAATAGCCGTTTTTGTATCTGTTTGCTCATCTACTGATTTCTGAATAAATACATGTACGTCATCATCTTTTTCACAAGAAACACCTGCTATTATAAAGGCAAGTAGTAACAGTTTTTTAATACTTTTTTTCATTATACTTTTTATAATCAATTAATTTTTGGTTTAAAATCGATTATTAATGTTTTTAATACCCGATATGTTACCCATGATTGGTAATAAAAAAAGAAAAGCTCCCTGATCAGGGAGCTTTTTTGAAAGTATAATTTTATGATTATTTCTTATCTCACCATAAATCGTAATGTAGTACTTGAGTCTTTTTCTTGTATGTTGATAAAATACATACCCGATCCTAATGTTGAGGTAAACTTGATCACTTCTTCTTGCGAAGTATACGGTAACGTATTGGTTTTGATTAGTTTTCCTGTGATGGTATAGACAGTATAAGAAGCATCTGTTTTTAATCCTGCAATAGTTACTTGGTCGCCATTAGAAATGGTCGGGTAAAGAGTTAACTTGTCTGAAGATATTATTTGCATTGTTTCTCGTAATGCCGTTTTTGACCCAGTGGTTTTTCTGGTTTTAAATAATCCTTGTCCAGGGATTGGGATAAAGCATGGGTAAGGCACATTTCTAATAATTTCAAAAGCTTGTGATGACTCATGTCTTATTCTTGCCTCTTTTATAACCTTATCACATATGAGCCAGTAAATCCTAGTGTAATCATAAGATACATTGGCGGGAGGTTTTGTATCAATTGCAAATAATAAAGGGTTGTCTTCGAGAATAAAATTATCTACGGGGTCTGTTATTTTTGATAGATTAAAAGGAAGTCCGCCAAGGGTTTTTAGTGATGTATTATTTACAATCCTTATTTTGTTTACTTCTTTTAGTGTTTCTAATGAATCTAAATTAGTAATACTACCAGGAACCTCTTCAGAAATGGTTAATGTTCCTCTAATAATGTTATAATCAAAATTATCTACATCTGCCTGAGAAGTAAGTGTCACATCTGTATAAGAGGTGATATTACATTCATTAACAATATCTATTTTAGTACTTGTGCTGGTTCCATTGTTTGCAATTGTCGTACTTAGTCTTACTCCATAGAACGAAAATGAACTAGTATTACTATCTTCGATTAAAGATAGTATACCACAAGCATCATCTAAAGAAGTATTATCCTCTATAACGAGATTATCCTGTATCGCTACGATGTTAGATAGTCCGTTTAAATTTTGTAATGCAGGATTAGAAGTAATAGATACATCCCCCGGAACGAAAGTTATTTTCGAAAGTGCATCTATGTTGACAAGGTTTGGATTATTATGGATATTAATATCACAATATCGATATGGATCTAATCCAGAAATATTTAATCCATTAAGATTAGTCAAGGCTTGATTGTTTTCTATATGTATATCCCCTCCAAGAGAATGTACTTCAGAAAAACCTGATAAGCTAGATAATACAGGGTTGTTTTCTATACTTAGTTTACCACCTATAGCAGTAAGATTTGAAACGTTACCTACACTAGTAAGACTGCTGTTTCCTTTTACTATAAAATCACCTATTACGGTATTTATACTAGAGAGTGGATCTATATTGTTAATAGCTTGATTGTTATTGATTACGAGATCTCCAGTTACTATAGAAAGGTTAGCCAGTCCGTTTAAGTTGGTAATACTTGCAGTTGATGATTCTTGTATGGTAAGATCACCATTAATTTTACAATACTTAAAATCATTAACTTCAGCTTGATTTTTAAGTAGTAAATCTTTATTTAGAATCCTACAATTATTACAGTCATTTATGATTGTAGTGGCATCATTAGCATTAGAACCATTATTCTTTAATGTTATTAACCCTCCAACAGCACTAGGTTCTTCTAGTAGTTGTATAATTCCGCAGGCACTTTGTAAACCAGGATTGTTACTAATGTCCAGATATTGATATATGCGTATCAAATTAGATAAGGCATCCAGATTCTGTACATTAGGGTTATTGATAATACGTACCCCTATACCAACACTTGTAAGGTTTTCTAATCCATCAATAGTATCTAAATTAGGATTATTAAGAATATCTAGCGAAACTAAACCTCCACTAATTGCAGCAGCGATACCACTTATATTGTTAAGATATGGGTTGTTATGTATGAATAACCCTCCTCTGATTTCGGTTAAACTAGATAGATGATCTAAGCTATTAAGGCTTGATTTTTTGATCATTAAACTTCGAACACTTGATACTTTAGACAGGGGACTAATCTCTTGAAGACTTTTGTTGTTAATAATTCTTAAATGCCCTCCAATATAGGTAAGGGTATTAAGACCATTTAGATTATTTAGTTTAGGGTTAGAAGTAATGGCTAAATTACCTCCTAATTCGGTAAGTTTTGAAAAACCATTTATACTATAAAGACTGTTGTTCCAATGAATACTTAACCAACCATTTAGAGTGGTAAGATTACCGAAAGTACCGATTGAAGTAAGTTTATGGTTATTATGGATTGCCAGATTACCCAAAATGGTATGAATATTTGACAATCCCGAAAGGTCTTTTAGATTAGGGTTTGCCTCGATTAGAAGTGTTCCGTTAATGGTTGTTAACGAAGAGAAGGTGTCTAGATTTTGTAAAGCTGTATTTCCCTTTATAGTCAACCCACCATACAATACTTGTAATTTGTATAATGGAGAAAGATCAACAATATCACCTCCTACAGTATCTTGAATAATTAGACTACCATTAATCTCTGAATAATCAAAGGCATCTATTTGTGCCTGAGCAGAAAGCTTAAGATCACCTTCATGAACTTGAGCAAAGGCCCATTGCATGCTACATAAAATTATCGCGCAAAGTAGTATTGCATTTTTCATCTTTTCCAATTTTGTTTTCCCTTAATGTTTGTAATTATGAGAATGTTACCCCCTCTTTTTAATTTATTTTTTATAATTAAAAAACGGCAAATATAGTATATAAAAAACAAAAGGAAGTAATGTTGATGATTATGAGGGAGTTAAGCCTGATTTTTAAGTGTTCTTTTTTTTATATATATGAAACCAGAAAGAAGAAGTAGCCCAATGACTACCCAGAGGTATATATATATTGTTTTATCATTTTGTAAGTCGATCGCCGATGTGTCTCCTATTAAATAAAACCCACCCCAATAAAAAGGATTTGATGTATAAACATCTGCATTTTCAAGGTATTGTAATTTGGCTTGTTGTAATGCCTGGGCCTTGTTCATCCCTTTTTTAAGGTTGGTATAAAAGTTTTTCATGAGTTCTGGCGTAGTCTCATCAGAAACTTCCCAATTGGTAAGTACCAGGCTTTTAGTCCCGGCATATTGAAAAGCACGTCCAAGACTCATAACGCCTTCTCCTTTAGATATTTTACCAGACCCCGTATTACATGCACTTAATACGGCTAATTCAGCAGGAATCTCTAAGGCATATAGTTCGTGATTATATAGATAATTATCTTGAGTAGAATCTTTGACTTGGGTAAAGTACAATTTCGAATTTTCGGGGTTTTCATTATCCAATTCCCCATGTAGCGCCAAGTGCAATAAAGCATATCGATGAGCATTCTCCTTGAAGTTTTTTTCTATAGCATTTTCCCCATAAAAATAGGCTCCGTCGATAATATCAGAAATCGCTTTAATCTCCTTTCTTGTACCAGGCAGATCATCATCTGTACTTCTAAGAACGGCAAAAGATGTGGGTTTTTGGGTTGTTATATTTATAGTATCTGAAAAAGAAAATGCTAAACATTCTTTACTAACATTTTGATGTTCTGTCTTATTTTTAAAAAGCAAGTTTACAGAATTTGCATAACTCACCACTTGTTTTTTTATGAGATACGGCAGCTCCTTCGGATTTTTAGCATCAGATTTTTCGGTGAGTAGCAAATCAAAATTGAGTTGCCATAAAGCACCATCAGGAATAATGATTACGTTCTGATTATCTTTTTCGAAAGTAAAAGGTTGTACTAGTTGTTGATACAATGTATACGCTACATTTTTATAGCTATCCAAATCTTTAGTAGTAATTGCCTTAAGCAGCTGTACTATTTTTTTATCAAGATTTGAAACAGTAATCTCTTGAACAGCAAATTCATTTTTTGAAAGTGTAAAACCATAAATGATATCATCGGTTACAAAATATTCGAGTATAGTTGTTTTTTCGGGTAACTGCTGCCGTATATCCGAGATTGAGATTATGGCATTATTATATTTTAGTTCGTGATATTTTGGGTATTCTAACTCAAGTCTTTTCATTAAAGAATCATTTTTTTGAGTTAGTGAAAAAATTAAGTCGGTATAGGCGCTCGATGTTATTGAATCTTTCATTTCTTCATCGACCGAATTCTCGTATAATCTAGTTTTGTACAGTGCTAGTTTAGCTTTTGTATTTTCAATTATAGATAATTTCTCTTTTGGGATTTGAGCAAATTGTTGTGCTTTTGTTTTTCTTAATTGTTCCTCTAATAAACGAGCTCTATTTTTTTCTGAAAAGTAAAATGCGCTTTGGAGATAGGAGTTATCCTTAGTTTTTTGATGTAATAATAATGTGGTGGTAATGGCTTCTTTATAGATCTTAGATGAGGTAGAAGCCAACAATGTTTTATCTTCTACAGATAAGTACGAATTACGTGTTTTATCTATCAAGGCATCACATAGCTTAAAGTTTGAAAGGGATAATAAAAGATCTTTTTCATTATTATTTTCTTTTGATAATGCTCTCAATGCCTTTGCTTTTCCGTACACTGCAATAAGTAGTGTATTTACATTAATATAGTCATCGGTATTAGGCAAGGAGTGTAAAGACGTATCGGTAAAGCTTTTAGTTCCGGCAACTATCGCCTTATGATAATTCCGAGTGGATGCCGAAAAGTTTTTGTTTAGATACTCTATATCTGCAATGTTTATATAACTTTCTGCAGTATTCTGATTTTTCTTTCCAAAGTTTTTAATGGCTATATCTAAACTTTTATTGTAGTATTCGTTAGCCAATTTATAATTTTGTAGACGTTCATGAAGCAGACCTAGTTTATTATGTATCAAAAACATATTTCTATGATCTTTATCGAAAAGACCTTGATGTATTGCATACGATTTTTCTAGATATCGAAGAGCTTCGGGATACTCTCCTTTTAGGGTATATGCCTCTCCTATATTGGTAAGGATATTTGCGGTATTAAAATTTTGGTACCCATAGTTCTTAGCATAGATCTGTAAAGCCTTATCATAGTTTTTAAGAGCCTGATCTAGTTTCCCTAATTCAATATATTGAGTAGCTATACTTTCATAGGAAGATGCTATAATATCATTTTCTTCTTCATAGGAATTTCTAAAAATCTCTAGCCCCATACTAAAATATTGTAGTGATAAATGAGCTTCTCCTATATGGGCATAATTAAGTCCTAAATTATAATAACTTTCGGCAATATATGGATGCTTTTCTCCATAAACTTCTTTGTCTAAAGCTATTGCTTTATCGTAAATAGGGATCGCTTTATGGTAGAGGGCATTTCTGCTGTATAATACTGCTAAATTGAGATATATCGAATTTAATTCATTATACTTTTTTTGATCATATAGGTATTGATTTATTTTTAAGGCTTTTTCATAATTTTTTTGAGCTTTATCTATCAGACCTAACTCGTCATATTCGGCACCTATATTATTGAATAGGCTTGCAATCTTAACATCTTTAGGATCTAATTTCTTTTCGGCAATGGTAAGAGATTTTTTGTGAAATTCTAATGCTTTGTAGGAATTGTTTTGGCTACTATAGATCAAGGCTTCAAACCCTAATGCCCTACTTTCTTCAATACTTTCTTTTTCTAGTTTTTCTTTACAGAGTTTTATGGTTTTATGAATATTTTCAGATGATTTTTTAAAGTCCCCCAGACGATAATATAATATAGAAATCTCATTAAGAGCTTGTATATGTCTTCTCCAATATGATTTGTTTTTGAAGTCTTGGGCCGCATTTTTATAGGATAGAATAGATTGCCGATACTTTCCTTCTTTAAATAAAGAGTCTCCTTTGATATAGTTTTGATGGGCTATTAGGGTGTCTTTGGTAACCTGACCGTATGAAGCAATAGTAGCCATAATAGCTAAAACAAAAAGTAGCATTCTCAAATCTATCTTCATTTTATAAGGTTTTTACCTGGAGTACAAAATAATTAAAATAAAACAACTGCATTTTAAACCAGTCTTTCAGGTAAAATATTGTTTACTAAAAACGGTTCTAATATAAAATGTTGCAATAGTTAATAATAACATTTTTGTGATATTGTAATTTTTACTTGTTGTACACCTTGATTTTAATCAAAAATTAACCTCAAAAAAATATGTTACATTTATAAAAATTTTTTAGAAAAGGTAACATATTGAACGTACGTAACATTAATCAATGAACGATAATACTCAAGATACTATTATTAACGGAATTGTTGAGGGAGATGATATCATTATAAAAGCATTTTATAAAAAGCATCTACCACAAGTTACCAATTATGTAGTTACAAATTCTGGCTCGATAACAGATGCCGAGGATATATTTCAGGATGCTATGGTTTTTGTATATCAAAAATTAAAATCAGATACGCTACAACTTAATTGCTCTTTGGGAACGTACATTTATTCGGTTTCAAAAAATATGTGGAGGAATAGCCTTAGAAAGAATCGTAAAATGGTTATTAGTGATGATGTTTTAATCATTTCTGGAGTTGATGAAGGCCATATTGTAGAAGAAATTCATGAAAAAGAAAGAAATACTTTATACCAAAAGTATTTCATGAAATTAGGAGAAGGATGTAGAGGAATTCTTGAACTATTTTTTTTAGGCTTCAGTATGAAAGAAATCGCAACGCAGAAAGAATATACCGAAAAGTATGCTCGAAAGAAGAAATTTGAATGTAAAAAGAAATTGATGGCGATGGTTGAAGATGATCCTATTTATGAAGAGTTAAAAGCATCATCTAAATAATTTTAAAATGAAAAGAACTCAGGAAATATTTGAGCAAATAGAGGCTTATTTAGATGGTGAATTGGCGGGCGATGCATTATACGTTTTTGAAGAAGCACTAAAAAAGGATGTAACATTACAAAAAGAAATCCAAAAACATCGTGAAATAAAATTAGCTCTCGAAGATAAAGATGCTCTTCAGTTTAGAAAAAAACTTCTGAAAATCAATGAAGAGATTAAGAATGAACAAAACAGTACGCCCAAGAAGAGAACTTTCTCTTTTTCTTATTGGAAAGCTGCGGCCACGATTCTGGTTTTAATTGGGATGACCACATTTTTGTGGTTTAATAACAATCCAGAAGAAGATTTGTTTGCCGCTTACTACGCTCCTTACCCTATTGGGGATATCAAAAGAGGAGTCGATACTTCGGGGGATGATGATTTTAAGACCATGGTATTGGATTATAAGAGTAAAGAATATATAAAAGTTATTCCAGCTCTTGAGCGTTTTATACAACAGAAACCCAATGACGAACAACTAAGGCTATGTTTGGGTAATAGTTATTTGAACACAGATCAATTAGCAAAATCAGAAGCAATATTTCAAGATTTTTCTTCAGAAAGTAAATATTACAGTGATGCAAAATGGTTTTTGTCATTGACCTATCTTAAAATGAAAGAAAAAGATCAAACCATTCTATTGTTAAAAGAGTTGATTTCATACGACAATATTTATAAGCAAAATGCCACCAAGCTTTTGCAGGACATTAAAAAATAAGAAGTCAAGAGTTGTGTGTATTTGGTGACATAAATTTATATGGTTATATAATCCTTAACAATATTTGTAACACAATACATCATATTTCGTTTATCTTTACTCAATGAAATTTTTGACTATAATATTATCATTATATTTTTTTGGACTTAATTTTGTTCCATGTGAAGACACATATACTGGTAGTGATGATGTTCAAGTTGAAGTTTCTCAAAATTTAGATATATATCATGATCATAATGGATCAGATCAATGTTCTCCATTTTGTCAATGTCATTGTTGTCATGTGCATGTAATTAGTTTTGATATAGTACAATTTGAAGCACAACTAGCTTATATTCCTACCAAGGTTTTCTCTAGAAACGAAGGGATTATTAAAGATATAGCACTCCCTATATTACAACCACCTCAATTAATTGGTTAATACATAAAGAAACATACTGTGTTTCAATTATTTTTTATCAATTAAATCACTTATTAAATGAATACACAACATGTAATCCTATGGGGCATAGTACTACTTTGTGCTGTAATACCTCGACAAAGCTCTGCACAGGATTCTATCCAAACAAATACTCTAGAAATCAAAGTTTTAACAGAAAAAGAAGCATTACCAGGTGCGTCTGTGTATATCAAATCTTTAGAGAAAGGTGCGATTACAGATTTTGATGGGATAGCCCGAATAGAAGGTATACCCAAAGGAGAATATATTGTTACTGTTTCCTTTGTCGGATATGAGGAAATAGAACAATCAATACAAGTGCCTTTAAAAGATCCGTTGGTCTTTTATCTTAAAGGAAGCGCAAATACTTTGGATGCTATTGTTTTGCAATCTACCAGAAGTACAAGAACCATAAAAAGGATCCCAACACGGATTGAGTTTATAGGCGCAGAAGAATTAGGAGAAAAAGTAGCAATGAACGCATCTAATATAGCAATGGTATTAAGGGAGAGTACCGGCATCCAAATGCAACAAACATCATTGAGTAGTGGAAACACCAATATCAGGATCCAGGGATTAGACGGTAGATACACTCAATTATTAAGAGACGGTTTTCCATTATATGGCGGTTTTTCTAGTGGATTAAGCATATTGCAAATTCCACCAGTAGATCTTAAACAATTTGAAATTATAAAAGGAAGCTCATCTACACTTTATGGTGGAGGTGCTATTGCCGGATTGGTAAATATGGTTTCAAAAACGCCAAAAGAAGATCCACAATTAGATATCATGTTCACCCAAACACAAGCTTTAGGAAGTACTTTTAATACTTTTTATGCAGAGCGTAAAAATAAATGGGGCTGGACATTATATGGCTCTGGGCATTACCAAAAAGTTTATGATCCAGAAGATGATGGTTTTAGCAATTTACCAGAAACGAAATCGGTTACTATTAATCCTAAACTTTTCTATTACCCTTCCGAAAAAACTACAGCATGGTTTGGTCTTAACGGAACCTATGATGATAGAAAAGGGGGTGATGTTTCAACGATAGAAGATGGAGAAAATGGTATTCATCAGTATACCGAAGAGAACATATCAAAACGGTTAAGTACACAGGCAGTATTAGAAACTAAAATAGATGATCAACAATTGGTTACGGTTAAAAATAGTGTAGCCTATTTTGATAGAAATCTAACGATACCTGATCTTACGTTTGAGGGGAGCCAATGGAATACATTTACCGAAGCTACATATCAAAAGCGTGGAGAGAAAGCCGATTGGGTATTGGGTGTTAACCTATATTCTGTATCATTTGACGAAGATTCTCAATCTATTGAGAGAGATCAAAACGATATTACCTATGGATTATTTGTCAATAATATATATGATTTTTCAGAGCATTGGATTTTAGAAACTGGGCTTAGAACAGATTATGCTCAGGATTGGGGATTCTTTGCTTTACCAAGAGTTTCATTACTATACAAATCCAATAGCTCTTTTACCAGTCGATTAGGAGGTGGTTTAGGATATAAAATCCCCGATATTTTTACCGAAGAAGCCGAGTTTGTTAATTTTAGAGATGTACAGCCAATCGATAAAGAGGCTTTAAAAGCAGAACGTTCTTATGGTGTTAATTTGGATTTTAATTACCAAACCCAATTAACAGATAAAATAGGATTTTCTATAAATCAGTTATTTTATGTAACTGCAATTCGCGATGGCTTATTATTAAATACTAATAATAGTGCAGGTTTATTTCAGTTTGAAAACGCAGAAGGAGATATCATAAGTAAAGGCGCAGAAACCAATATCAAATTTACATACAAAGATTTTAGATGGTTTTTAAATTATGCGCTTATCGATACCAGATTAAATTATTTGCCGGGTAATCCACAAAAATCACTCACGGCAAAGCACAATGGCGGTAGTGTAGTAATGTATGAAACTTCAGCATGGAGGATAGGTTTTGAAACGTATTATACAGGAAATCAGCTACTATCAAACGGAATAGAAACTACAGATTTTGTGACTATGGGGGTACTGGCTATGCGCAATTTTAAATGGGGAAGCGCATTTGTGAATTTCGAAAACTTTACCGATAGAAGGCAAAGCAGATTTTCACCATTGGTATTACCGCCCCATGATAATCCGACATTTCCCGAGATTTATGCCCCCACCGATGGGTTTATATTTAGTGTAGGGATCATTTTAAAACCATTTGGGAGTGAAGACCATCATGAATAGAAAATCGTATTAATGATTTAATTCAAACAAAAAGCTGAATCTTTTGATTCGGCTTTTCTTTTACTGTAAGGGAGGAGAGACTCCCTTCGACTCATGCCTAGTTTTATCCTGAGCTATGTCGAAGGGCTCAGGATAAACTTCTCGTTTCTCCTTAGTGAAATCAGGCTATTAGGGATAAAAAAAAGCCTCTCGATTAAGAGAAGCTTTTTAGTTCGGTGCGGGCGGAGAGACTCGAACTCTCACACCTCGCGGCACTAGATCCTAAGTCTTGCATATATTACACCAATAAACTATCAAGCAAATTTTATCCATAAAGTGGCGATGAAGCTTTAAATAATGTTATTGATTTTTGAGTATTAAACTCTTGTCGACTTTTATAAATACTATATCTCGTAGTATTTTTTTCTTCAACTCGAACCTAAAATACCGTAAATGTTTGATTTTCAGTTATGTTTTTAAAACATAAGAGTTGGTATAATTTTATCATAACTTCTAATTGTAGCATAAGAGTTGAAGTGTAATTTAAAATAAAAATATGTATGTACTACCTGAACTAAACTACCAATATATTGACATAGAGCCCTTTATTGATGAAGAGACAATGAGAATCCATCACAGCAAACATCATCAAGGGTATACAGACAAATTGAATTCGGCCCTGAAGAAGTATAATCTAGACGCTGAAACGTCAATCGAAGATATTCTAAAGAATATATCTCAATACGATGAATCCGTTAGGAACAACGGGGGCGGCTTTTACAACCACAGCTTGTTCTGGACCAATATTGCTCCGAATGGTTCTAACGTACCAACTAAAATACTTTTAGAAAGTCTTCAAAATGAATTTGGTTCTAAAGAGAATTTTATTGAGGAATTTAAAAACTTGTCAGTGTCTCATTTTGGCTCAGGTTGGATATGGCTTTCTGTAAATTCCAATAAAGAGCTCTTTCTATCTAGTACTCCCAATCAAGATAATCCTCTGATGGATGTTGTTTCTCAACAGGGAACACCAATATTAGGTCTTGATGTTTGGGAACACGCTTATTATCTACAATATCAAAATAATAGAAGTGCGTATGTTGATGCTTTTTTTGAAATCATCAATTGGAATGAGATATCCAGACGATATGCGGTTCTAATTTAAAGTTCATCATTCTCAATAATTTCAAGAACGTGTTTTCTTTTTATGCCCATACGCCTCATTTTACTTTCTAACGTATTGGGATGTACGTCCAATATTTCGGCGGCACCTCCTATCCCTCTTACTTTTCCTCCTGTGAACTTTAATGTGGTCATTATAAGGTCTATTTCCCCTTGTTCATAAGTCTTTAATGAAACTGGGCCATTGGCAACCGTGTCGTTTGCAATAGCTCGTTTTTTTCGTCGACTTTCTAAATTAAGCTTTAAGTAATTTCCTTTGCTAGTGATTAGCGCTTGCTCTATGGAATGTTCCAGTTCCCTCACATTACCAGGAAAATCGTAACCCATTAATTCTCTTAATGCTTGGTCTGAAATAGATGTTATTCTTTTTCCTAATCGCTGTCCTTTCTTCTGCAAAAAATGCAAGGCAAGTTCTGGAATGTCCTCTTTACGGTCTCGAAGTGGCGGGATTGTAATTGGGAATACATCAAGTCTGTAATACAAATCTTCCCTGAAATTTTTATCTCCAACCTCTTTCATCAAGTTTCTGTTTGTGGCGGCTATTACTCTTACATCTGTCTTTATGGTTAAGTTTCCACCAACCCGCTCAAATTCTTTTTCTTGCAAAACCCTTAAAAGCTTTACCTGAATTTCAAGTGGCATTTCACCAATTTCATCTAAAAAAATAGTGCCTTTATCTGCTAATTCAAACTTACCTATTCTGCGTTGCGTTGCTCCTGTAAATGAACCTTTTTCGTGACCAAATAGTTCGCTTTCGATTAGGTTTGCCGGCAATGCCGCGCAATTAATCTTTATCATTGAATTATTTTTTCGTTTTGATATGTTATGTATGGCTCTAGCCACTAACTCTTTTCCTGTACCAGTTTCACCAGTGATCAATACGGTAGCATCGGTAGGTGCTGCAAGGCTTATTTGTCTATATATTTCCTTCATTTTTGATGAAGAACCTATAAGCTCACCAAAATTATAATCTGTTCCTATCTCCGCTTCTAAGTACTCCTTTTCCTGTTTTATTTTGAAATTCAATTCCTCAATATCCAAAAATGCAAGATGATTTGAAATAGATAAGTCAATAAGGGACATATACTCTTCCATTTCCCTTAAATCTTTGGTTGTGTATGTTTTCTCCTTATCTATAAACTGAAGTATAAAATCCGTTTCATTATTTAATTTCTTATGAAACTGCATTGCCGAGTTCAACTCAATAAAATCATCTAAATTTTTTAATAAAGTCGATTTGCATTTATTCTTTTCAATTAAATCTTTTGTAAAAATCTTCGGAACTAAAGTAGCTTCAAAATTCTCTTCTTTAAATTTTCGAAATACCTTTTCAAACCTTTGATTGAAGTCTTTTGAGATGTCTTTTACAACATCTTTTTTAGATTCTAAAACTTGACTCTGAATTAATGTGTCTTTTTTCCAAATGGTTAGAGACAACCCTGAAAAGGGGATACATTTATTTAAATTATTAAATAGAACGGAAAGCAGCGATTGAAAGTCTTGAGCCTTTGACATCTGCTTACCTAACTCTAATTGAAAAGCCTTTTTACTTTCCCGTCTAAGGATTTCTTGATGATTAATAATATTACTTACTGCAACAGCGATGTGGTCGGCCACTGCCCGAAATAATCTAAAATGTGATTCGTTGAAATGATTTTCGGTTGTACTATTAAAATATAAGACCCCTAATGTCTTACCATAGCAATTTAGTTGGGTAGCCATAAATTCTTTGTAGCCTACTTTTTCAATAACACTTTGAAATATTGTGTTCCCAAAGGTTCGATTGGCTTCCTCTATGTAGCGGTTGCCATATTTTTTTATAATTGGGCTTCCCTTATCAATTATCTGTTTATTTATAATCTCTACTACACTTGTACTATACTCAAATTGAGCCATATCGTGCTTTAAAAGCATTACGTTACCCTTTGAGTCCATTGTATTGGCATGTCTTACAGCCCAATTCGTTATTTTTTTACCATCTTCAGAAAGCACATATAATCCCACATCATAGAGATTAAAAAGGGGGTTTATGCTTTCGGAAATCTCATTGAGCAAATTTTCAGGTTCAAAAATAGAACTCATACAATCACTTATGGTCAAGAGGGTTTCTTTAAACTCTTTTTCTTCCGTTATCTTTTCATTGGCCATAATATTATCGACTGCAATTGAAAGTGGTGCTGTTATATTGGCAAATAGAGAAGTTTGAGTAGTAGTAAATGCGTTTTTTTTCAATTTGTTGAGACAGAACATCCCAAAAATCTTATCGCCAACTTTTAAATTGGCCGCCAAACAATCTCTATAGCCAAAGGAAAGAATATCTGCTACTTTTAACTGTGGGTACTCAGGAAATTTTGCAGCCAAATCCCTGAAATCAAATAGTACAGGTTTTTTAGCTATTTCAATTTCATTCATCATCCACTCAACAGCAGAATTCTTATGCTTGATGTTTTTTAAGCCTGCTTGCTGAATCAATTGGTTCCATTGACTATCTGAAATTTGCTTATCCAAACTGGCTAAGTCTATGTGTTCTTTACCATCTTCGCTTAAGAGAAACACTCCTACATCGTGAAAATCAAAAATGGGTTTTAACTCTTTGACAACAAAAGAGAAAAATTCGGGAATGCTTCTTAATTTATTGACTCCTTCCGATATTTTTAAAACTATTTCCTTTTCCTTTAAAACCTCTTTTATATCTTCATTTTCTGCCTTGTATAGTGCCAGTTCAATGGCATTTTTCAACCCTTTTTCCGTTGCTGGCTTACTTAAAAAACCATAGGGTTTGGTCTTTTTTGCTTTATCAAAATAGATGCCTTCATCATACGATGTGATATATATAAACGGGATTTGTTTTGGGTTTAAAACATTCTCTGCCAATACTGTTCCGTCACCATCATTTAGTGAAATGTCTAAAAGGACCAAATCTGGTATGTGTTCGGAAATGTAATTTATTGCTTCTTCAATACTAGTAGTTATCGTACAGTTTTTATACCCTAATTTTGATGCTTTTTCTGCGATGTCGGTAGCAAGGATATATTCGTCATCAACAATTAAGATGTCCTTCTTATCCATCGATATATTAACATTTTCTGTGTTTTCTAATTTGTCCATAAATACTACTTTTTAGAAGGAATTGTTATTTGAACAATCATTCCTGAATTTTTCATATGCTCAATAGTTCCCTTTAACTGTTTAACGAGTCCCATTACCAGTTCAGTGCCAAAAAAAGAAGCCTCCAATTTATCTATGGCTTCAACTTTGCCCAAGTCGACATCACTATTATTATCTTTTACTGTTAGTTTTAATTGATCATCTTGCTTTTTTAATGAAATATGTATGATTTTTGTTTCCGTTGTAGCGTGTTTAATACTATTGGTAATAAGTTCGTTTAGTATAAGCCCTAAGGCCAAAGCACTATCAGAATCTATAGTCAATGCTTCTAACTCGGATGACATTTGAAGATTTTTATCAACTAATATGTAGGCATCCAATAATTCATTTATATATAACTTCATATTAATGGACGCAGGCATTTCTTTGGAAGACAGTTGATTGTGTAAAAGTGAAATACTTTGTATACGCTTTTGACTCTCTTTGAGTAGCGTTTTGGTCTCTGTAAATTTTGCCTCCTTGAGTTGCGCCGTCAATAATCTTTCTACAATGTAAATGTTGTTCTTAGCTCTATGATTTATTTCTTGTATCAGCAATTCTTTTTCCTGGAGTGCTTTATTTATAGCTTTATTCTTTTGAGTAATTTGTTCTTTTTGTAAGGCAAGAAGTCTATTTGCTTTTCTCTTCTGAATATAAATATGAGCTAGATAAATAGCTAGAAGCGAGAATATGATAAGACCTATAGATACTATAATGATAGTTTTGGATTGCTGGGCTTCTTTTATGGATTTTAACTCATTCTCTTTTTGTACTGCTATTATTTTTCGTTCATTTTCTTTTACTCTATATTGAGTTTCTAATCGGTTAATTTCTTTTGCTTTTTCAAGGCTTAGGATACTATCCTTTAGTACTGCATATGAATAAAGATTATGATAAGCATTGACAAAATCCCCGGATATAGAATCCAAAGTGGCCATCGAACTGTAAATTTCTGCTTGCTCTTCTTTTAGACCTATTTTTTTTCCATAAGAAAGAGCCTTGTTCAAATACTTTTTGGATTTATTATATAACTTCATTCCAGCATACGTATTCCCCAAATTCAGTAGTAGGTTTACATATTCATCACCTACATTTTTTGTCCCAATAATTTCTTCAGCTGATTCTAGTTCTTTTACGGCTTTTATATATTCTTTTTTTAATAAGTATATATTCCCAATATTATTTAGACTTTGCGCTATACCTAATGAATCCTTAATTCTCTGGCGTACAGATAGCGCATCTCTATGATATTGTTCTGCTTTTTCTTTATTATTAATTTCTGAATATGCATTTGCTAGATTATTAGTAATCATCGCAGTAGCATAATCATTATCTTCTTGACCCAGCAATTTTAAGGCATTTAAATAATATTCTATAGATTTTTTAGGCTCTCCCATACTTCTGCACAGAATCCCTATTCCATTCAGGATGCGAATTCTCCCCATCCTATTATCTTTACTGTAATCTAAGGCTCTCAAGTAGTATATTAGTGCATCTTGAAAATCACCTGCTTTATCGTAAGCTGCGGCCAAGTTATAATTACTTTGTGCCTGAAATATTGGGGTGCCATTTTTATCTGCGCGCTCTATAGCTTTATGTGCCCATATTAGAGAAGAATCTATTGATGTACCCCAATAACTATAACTGATTTTGTTCAATGCAAAAATGGCAATACTATCATTATTTGATTCACTTTCGAGTATTAGCTTTTCCAAGTCTGGCTTCGACTGACCTAGAAGGAATATCGGAAGAAGAATAAATTGTAAAAGAAATAGAATTTCTTGATATTTTCTCATCTGTTGAATTTAATTTTTCATTGCCAGATGAATTCACCAATATTTATTTTCACTTCATATCAGTTCAAATTATTTTGGTTCGTTGCTGAGCAATTTTTTTCCTTACAAGATACTAATTACAACTCCTAAATACAACAACTAATTATCATAAAAACACGATATATCGTGTTTTATTAAATTTTTATATCAACCATAAATATAGCTCAATCAATTGTTTTACAGTGCTTTAATTCTCTATTGTGCAAATGGCACGTTGTTCGTAAAATATTATGTATCAACCAATGATTTACCAGTATGTTATTAATTTTTTAAATTCTGTAAAATAATGAACGAGTTCAGTGAAACTAAAAGCAATGATTCAACAGCTGTAATTGAAATAGAAGATAACCGAAGGGGTTTTATTAAAAAAACAGCAATAGCAACCACTGGTTTAGTTATAACAGCCCATACTTCTTTCTATGGTATGCAACTGGATCCTATTGAAAACGGGTTGGGTGATTTTGAACAGTTTAGCAATAAAGATAATGTCAATGTTTTGATTGTTTACACTACCGATTTCGGTTCTACAAGAACAATGTCAGAAGCAGTTGAACGAGGTGTTAAATCCGTAGCAGGTGTCAATGTGATTCGAAAAATGGCAAAAGACGCAACAATGGAAGATTCTATAGCTGCAGATGGAATTATAGCAGGCACACCAATGAAACATCGCAATATGCATTCGAGGTTAAAAGAATACATAGAACGTGTTTGGGAAAAAGGATGGCTTGTAGACCGTTTTGTTGGTAAGGTCGGTGGTGTTTTCTCTGTTGGAGGTGGACACGGTAACAATGGGGCTGGCTGTGAACTGGCACAATTAGGCATCCTTGCAGCTATGGCTGCAAATGGTATGATATTGGTGCCTCTACCCAAAACTACACCAGGAGCAGACTATGCAGGAAGCCATTGGGGACCCAACGGTCGAACAGGTGGTGTGAAAATGAAACCCCAACAGCTTACCGAACAAATGCTCGAAGCCGGATTTCATCACGGTGCAAATATTGCTCGAGTAACCGTAGCATTAAGGGGAAAAGGTGATTTACTCGTTAAAGGAAATGTTTCACCATCACCGGAAGTTTTAAAAATGTTTACTGGAGAATAATATGATACAACAATTTAAAGCATTATACGAAACCGAAACTGTTCTATTCATATATCATAAAGTAAAATAATGTATGGTGTAAGAATTACATATTTCATAGTAATTATGATAACTACGACCTCAATGGCACAAGCCGACAAAACTAAATTTACTCTTTTGAGGCAAAACGATGCTATCAAACAATTTAGTAATAAGAAGGACAACAATTTGTATTCTAGACTAAAGTATATAGAAATTACAGAAGGCCTCACACTATCGCTTGGAGGTAGCTATCGTTTTCAATGGGAGGTTCTCGATAATCCCCGATTTCAAAAAGAGAGTGTGCCTGATAATAATTGGTTTTTAAGTCGCGGTCTTTTCCATGTAGATGTTAGGTCTAATAAATGGCAGTTTTTTTCAGAATTTGGAACAAGCCATAGCATACGAAAAGAAACACCATCACTTGTCGATGATGACAAGCTCTATGTTAATCAACTTTTTTTTACCTATAACAATGGTAATTATGAAATTGCCATAGGAAGAGAAAACTTCAATTACGGTTCAAGAAGGTTAATTGCTATTAGAGAAGGGCCAAATGTAAGACTCTCGTTTGATGCTATTCGTTTTACATATAGATGGAAGAATTTTTCTTCGGAAGCACTTTTACTATCAAACGTCGCCAACGAAATTGGGGTATTTGACAATAACTTTTATGCATTCAACAACTACATCTGGGGAAGCTATAATCGCTACAAAAGCATGGGCTTTAATGCAGAGCTCTATTATTTAGGATATCGTGCTGAAGTTGAAAATTTTGAAGCTGCAAGTGGCCAGGAAACCAGACACAGTCTCGGATTTAGAACCGACTTCTCGTTATCAAAATGGAAATTCAATAATGAGTTTGTATATCAGTTCGGAACTATAGGAGTTCAAAATATCAATGCATGGACACTATCAGTAAGTGGTAAACACCCCATTAGTGATTCCTTTGATTACGAGTTCAATACAGAAGTTATTAGTGGAGACAGAAATCCTACTGATGGTACATTAAACACCTTTAATCCGTTATATCCAGACGCAGCATATTTTGGCAGGGTTGCAAGATTTGGCCCATACAATCTAATCGATGTTCATACCAATATTAGATATCATACCAAAAAAATATCTACCGAATTAGGATATTATGCTTTTTGGAGATATTCTAATACAGATGCCATTTATTCTTCAGGAGGGAGAGTAGCCTACCCTTCAGTTAACGATGGAAAATTTGTAGCTCATCAAGTAGGATTCAACTTGAAATACAACTGGAACGCATTTTTTGCAACCGATTTAGAATCTAATATCATTCTACCTGGAGATTTTCTGAAGCGAGAAAACTTTAATGACAACATTTATTATCTAATACTCACATCAAAATTCACTTTTTAATTTGTATTCATATAAAACACAAAGACAATGAAAAATAAATTTACAGTAGACAATGCAGCGATACTACTCATAGACCATCAACAAGGAACAATTAAACTTGCTATCAATTTACCTCATAAAGATTTGGTTCAAAATACGAGAGCTCTTGCAAGAACAGCAGTAGAAACAGGAATGCCCTTAATACTGACTAGCAGTATGGAAGATGAATTTCAAGGACCACTATTACAGGATATTCAGGACATCGCACCAGAGGCATTCGCCAATCGTGTGAAACGACCGGGAATAGTTGATGCGTGGGATTATGATGATTTCAAAAAAGCAGTTGAAGCTACTGGTAAAAAGAAACTGATAATGTGTGGGCTTACTAACGATGTCTGCATCGTTTTCCCCGCGATAAGTGCCTTAGAAGATGGGTATGATGTCCAAGTAGTCGTAGATGGTGGAGGTTCACCAACACAAGTGGCCGATGAAACGGCAATCCGAAGAATGGAAAAGGCAGGAGTCACTATTACTTCTACCAATCAAGTAATGGCAGAACTGGCTGCAAATTGGGCCGATGAAAGAGGAAGAAAAATTCAAGGTATTATGTATGAAGAAATCCTCGCACCTTTAGTTGAGGGAGATAAGGCAGAAACACATTAATTAGTAACAAAACTAAAAGGCAATTGGGTATGTTAACCAGCTGCCTTAACACCAATATGGAAACAGTTTACCATCCGCAACACACAAGAAGCCATAGAGATATGGGCTGGATACAATTGTACCAATCCTTTAATCCAAATAATCCACCAACACCTGATAGAAGGCATTTTGGAGCTATGATTATTCTTGATAATGGCATTATAGCTCCAGGAGGAAAAGGATTTGGAATGCATCCACACAATAATATGGAAATAGTAAGTATTGTCATCAGCGGTGCTATGGTGCATTCTGACACTGCTGGCAACGAAGGTGTCAACGTTGAGAATGCCATACAACTAATTTCCGCAGGAACTGGAATCCATCATTCCGAATATAATCATTCTGATGACATACCTATTGATAATTTACAAATCTGGTTTTTACCAAGAGAACGAAATGTATCGCCCAAATATCAAACAATGATAAGCGACCCTCTTTCTAGAGAAGATAAGCTGCAATTATTGGTCTCGCCAAAAGGTGAAGAGGAAAGTTTGCATATAGGTCAAAATGTATGGATGTGGCGAGGAACTTTTCAAGAAAATGAATCACTAACATATACCAAAAAGCAAAAAAGGAACGGTGTTTATCTTTTTATTATCGAAGGTGATATCGTAATTAATAAACAACGCCTGCGAAGAAGAGATGGTTTTGGCTTGGTAGGCTCAGATTCAGTAGAAATTCAATTCAATAATCTTACGGACATTTTAATAATAGATGTGCCTTTAGAAATTTAAATCAAGATGAAATATTCTATATGCAAATCAGACGAACGCGGTACCGCTAATTTTGGGTGGTTTAAGGCTCGATACTCATTCAGTTTTGGGCAGTATCACAATCCGCAGCGAATGGGGTTTGGCAAACTACGTGTTTTTAACGACAGCATAATTGAACCAGGTAAAGGATTCCCTGAACACCCTCACGATAATTTTGAAATCATCACCATTCAGTTCCAAGGTGATTTGGAGCATACAGACATCTCAGGCACCCGAAACATCAGGGCAAATGATGTACAGGCGATAACGGCAGGCACGGGAGTCACACATTCTGATGTAAATATTAGCGAAAAGGAGGCAAAACAATTTCAAATTTGGATAGAACCGAATATGCTCAATACCCCTCCTAAGTCTAGAATAGCACACTTTAAACCAAAAGATTGGCAGGATGAGTGGAAAGTGCTGGTAGGACCATCACATTTTGATAAAACACCCTTAAAAATTCGGCAAAATGCTTATGTGGTAAGAGGTAAATTTGATGAAGGTAGATTCGTAGAGTACAAAACCAATATAAAAAGCAATGGTATTTTTCTAATGCTCATTGATGGAGTTATTAAATTTCAAGACGAACTTTTGAAGCAAAGAGATGCATTGGAAATTACAGATGCCGATTCCATTTGGATAAAAAATATTGAGGATTCTGATATTCTAATTATTGAGGTGCCGATGTAAAAAAATTAAGTTAAAACGTAATGATATGAAAAAACTAATCATACAAATATTGACGCTCTTAGTGTTTATAACCGAAGGGTATACACAACAAAATAAATCAACGACTATGGATAAAGAAGCAAAAACGGTCATAGAAAATATGGCGAAACACTATGCAGAAAATGCGGATAAAATGGCAACTATGAGCGATGCTCAAAAATTAGAAGCGGGAAGAAAAGGATATGAAGGCATCATCCCTATGGCAGGAGAAGCTGAAAAAGTCTTTACCATAGAAAATAGAAACGTAGCGTCTAAAAAAGGGCATCAAATACCCATTAGAGTTTACAGACCTAATGACAAAAAAAAGTTGTCGATGTTGCTCTATATTCACGGAGGTGGATTTACCGCCGGTAATTTAGAGACACACGATAGACCGTTACGTTCGTTGGCAAACAGAAGTGACTTTTTGGTAATTGGTATAGATTATCGTTTGGCACCAGAACACCCGTATCCAGCAGGACTAAATGATTGCTATGAAGTACTACAATGGCTATCCGATAATGCAGAAGAGCTTAACGGCGCTGCTAAGCAAATATACATTGGCGGGGATAGTGCAGGTGGAAATCTAGCAACCGTTACCACACTTATGGCCAGGGATAAAAACGGTCCTTCAATAAAAGGGCAATTACTTATTTATCCCAATACAGACTTGACTTTGGATTCAACTTCGTGGCAGGAATTAGGCGATAAAGGATACATTTTAACCAAAAAGGCAATGAACGCTAATGTGGCTATGTATACATCGGATGACCAAAGTATAAATCACGAATATGTATCACCCTTAAAATCAGATGATCTCTTGAATATGCCCGAAACTTTAATCATTACAGGAGGATATGACCCATTACATTCAGAAGGGGAAGCTTACGTACAAAAATTGAAATCAGCCAAAGTGAGAGTTACCCATTGGCATTACGATGGACAAGTTCACGGCTTTTTTCAAATGGGAGCAGCTATTACAGAAGGAAATCAACTAATTACAAGAATAAGTCAATACTTAAAAGATACTAATTAAAATCACTTATAATTTATGAAAACAATTGCAATAGTCTATCACTCTGGCTTTGGCCATACAGAAGTAATAGCAAAAGCCGTTGCCGAAGGAGCAAAAACGGAAAACTCTACTTCTAAACTTATTAAAATACAACAAGATGGGAACATTACAGAAAATGAATGGCAACAACTAAATGACGCCGATGCCATTATTTTTGGAGCACCAACATATATGGGCAGTGCTTCTGGGCCATTTAAAATATTTCAGGATGCCACTTCAAAACCTTGGTTCCAACATTTATGGAAGGACAAAATAGCTGGTGGCTTTACAAATTCTGGCTCAATGTCGGGTAACAAGGTAAATACCTTACTGCAGTTTGTAACCTTGGCAATGCAACACGGTATGATATGGGCAGGACCGGGAATGTTTGCCGGCAAAAATAAAGAAGCTCACATTCCCGACCCAGAAGTGGCCAATCGACTTGGGGGTTATATTGGCGCTATGGCGCAATCAGAAAATGATAGCCCAGAAAACACACCGCCAGCGGGTGATATTGCTTTCGCAAATGCGTTTGGAGAGCGAATAGCTGAAGTTACTATCAAATTCAACGCATAGACTATGGCTTTAGCATCCCACAGAGTACAAGTTCATACAACAAAGGAAAATCTTTGGAATTTATTGTTAGATAAAACCAAGAACCCTCAGAAGTATATAAAGAGCATCACTAATGTCAAGGTCTTGGAGCAGATAAATGACAATACGATTATTAGAGAAATTGTGCTTGGTAACGGCAAAAAATTAAAAGAAATAATCACGTCTGACCCTAAATCGCTAACGATAATATTCAAAAGTTTAGAAGACCCTTTGGCAACCTCATTAGTTGCAAATACAGTTTATGAAGAAGATAATAAACTGTATCTAGAATACATATTATCCAGCACACCAAAACCAGGTTTTGATGATGAATCCGATGATGTTGCAGCTTTAATAAAAGGTGCCGTCGAACACACTAAGAAAATAGCAGAAAACTAAGGATACTATTTGAATACAAAAAGTCTTAAATCAAATTATTCAAGATTAAAAAGTCCGATATATCGGACTTTTTTTATGTATAATATTAATGTAAAATCATCCATGATCATTGATTATCAGTGATTTAATCACTTTTTTAAAACTTGGCATCTTTTTGGGCTATTATCTATTAGTACAATAGAAAATTTTAAGGAAAACAAGAGTAATAATTAAAAGCACATATAAAATGAAAAAATCAGTAGCCACACTTTGTCTCATCGTACTCATCTCTTTTAACCTTAACGCCCAATGGGACCAGTACAATCCAAATCCAAATAATGATCCTGCCAATGCTTCAAAGGAGTTAGTTCATCCTACAAATCATGTTCTTCTATTAATAGACCATGAAAGCCAAATGGCATTTGCCGTCGAGTCGCAACCTATTGAGGAACTTAGAAACAATACCGGGCTCATTTCCAATCTGGCAATTATCTATAAAATTCCTACCGTAGTAACTACAGTTGCTGAAAAATCGTTTAGCGGACCAGTGTTTCCAGAAATCCGTGAATTTTTTCCAGACGAAAAAAAATATATAGACCGCACTACAATGAATTCGTGGGAAGATAAAAGAGTTGTCCAAGCAGTAGGTGATTTTAAGAAACCAAAATTGGTCATTGCAGGTCTTTGGACAGAAGTTTGCGTATTGTCCGCGGCATTATCTGCTAAAGAAGATAGTTATGATGTATATGTCATTGCTGATGCTTCAGGAGGTGTTTCAGAGGAAGCACATGCAATGTCAATTGCCAGAATGGTACAAGCAGGTATAAAACCAATGACTGCTATGCAATATGCTCTGGAAGTTCATCGTGATTGGGCTCGTTCAGAAAAATACGAAGCTATGAATACTCTTGCAAAACGTTGGGGAGGTGCCTATGGTCTAGGAATTGATTATAAGAAGACCTTGGACAAATGGGAAAAAGAACATAAAAAATGAAAAAGAAGGATGTAATCCCACAAGGTTTTGGAAAAGGCATCACCGCAGATTTTGTTTGGAAATATTTTGAAGATGTAGATACAATGATTCCCGAAAAGGTGACTCAGTATTACAATGAAGACAGTGTTTTCAAGTTTGGAAATGCCCATGCTGTTCAAGGTCCAAAAGAAATAAGAAAAGCACTGGACAATTTTTACCAACTCATCAACAGTATGGAACATTATAATACTGGACTTTGGTTAGGAGATAATAATGCTGTGTTTGAAGCCAATGTTCATTTTAAAACCAAATCTGGAGAGATTGTAGTTATTCCTGCTGTAAGTATTATGCGTTTGGGAAAAAGTAAAATCAAAAACTTTAGAATGGTAATGGATGCTTCGCCACTATTTAATAATCATTAAAATTTCACTAATGACAAAGATTAATAAAACACATATCCTAGTCTTTAGCCTATTGGGGCTACTATTTGCCAGTTGCAAGGAAAAATCAGAAAAGCTGAGTGCAGAACTTGTTATTCAAAACGCAAAAGTTGCCATAATGGATAAAAATCATTCAATAGTAAAAGCAATAGCCATAAAGGATGGTAAGGTACTTGGATACGGTACGAATCAAGAAGTAGAAGCATATCAATCGAAAGAAACACAAGTAATCGATGCAAAAGGAAGAACGGTGATTCCTGGTCTAAATGATTCCCATCTGCACCTTACACGAGGAGGACGTTTCTACAATGCCGAGTTGAGATGGGATGGTGTAAAGACACTCAAAAGAGCTCTTGAAATGCTCAAAGAACAAGCAAAAAGAACACCAGAAGGGCAATGGGTACGAGTCATTGGTGGCTGGAGTCCATTTCAGTTCGAGGAAAACCGCTTTCCTACCCCCGAAGAAATAAACAAAGCTACCGGAGACGTTCCCACTTATGTTTTGTATTTATATAGCCGTGGTTGGCTAAATCAAGTTGCCTTGGATGTCTTGGGAATTGATGAAAACACTGAAGCACCAGCGGGTAGCAGATTCGAAAAAGGAGAAGATGGAAAACTAACAGGTGTGCTTTTGGCAGAACCTAATCCGGGTATTTTGTATGCTCGAATTGGGGCATTGCCACCGATGACAGATAATGAGATTTTAAATTCAACAAAACAGTTTTACAGAGAATTAAATAGACTAGGTCTAACCAGTGGCATCGATGCAGGTGGTGGTGGACACAAGTTTCCAAAAAATTATGCAGGCACAAAAACCTTGGCAAATGATGGCGGGATGCCTCTACGATTGTCCTATTATCTATTCCCTCAAAATATTGGGGAAGAGTATGCAGAATTTCAAAATTATATGTCCAATAATGAAATTTTTCATGACGGGGCATTGCATTTAGAACACGGGTATGAACTAGAAGGCGGTGGCGAATTCTTGACCTGGAGCGCAGGTGACTTTGAAAACTTTCTAGCACCACAGCCCTTGTTAGAAGACAGAGAAAATTGGAGAGAAGAATTCAAGAAAGTCGTTACTCTTTTAGTCACTAAAGAATGGCCCTTTAGGGTACATGCCACCTATGGGGAAACAATAGCAAGTATGCTCGATGTCTTTGAAGAGGTCAACCAAGAAACCAACAATGGGTTTTCTAAGATTCGATGGGCTTTTGACCACGCAGAAACTATAAAATTACCAGATTTAGAAAGAATTAAGGTCTTAAATGGCGGAATCGCCATACAAGCAAGAATGGCGTATGCCGGTGAATATTTTGTAGAACGATATGGAGTGGAAAAAGCAAAATACGCTCCTCCCTTACAAGAAATATTGAAAGCGGGTATTCCATTGGGCGCGGGAACCGACGGTACAAGGGTTGCAAGCTATAATCCTTGGCCTGCTTTGCATTGGTTGGTTACAGGAAAGACTGTTGGGGGTCTTAAACATATGGATGATTCTAATATACTGTCAAGACAAGAAGCATTGTCTATCTATACCAAAGGTAGTGCTTGGTTTTCGCAAGAAGAAAAAGTAAAAGGCACTTTAGAAGAAGGGATGTACGCCGATTTGGTCATGCTATCAGACGACTATTTCTCAATTCCTGAAGAAAAAATTTCAGGATTACATTCAGTATTGACCATCACCAATGGAAAGATTGTATATGCATCAGAAGAATTTAATGAAATGAACCCGAAGTTACCCGAAGCTATTCCATCCTGGTCGCCGGTAAAATATTATGGGGGTTATCAGAAATAAGATGTCAAAAATAGATATTGGTTAGGGGAAATAGGGGGAAACCAAAAACTTCTTCATAAGCAGGTTTCCCTCTATTTTAAATAGGATACTTCGCAAAAATAGAAAAGAATGAATTCTAATATCGAAAAAATAGCGCTAAACTCAATGCAAACATATTTTAGACCAAAAACACTCGATGTCGTTTTGCTGTTGCATCGACTGCTAATTACCTTTGCTATTATTATACACGGAGCAAAAAAAGTATCAATTTTCAAGAAGAGATTCTTACAATACCTGACCCTTTCAATATGGGAGGGTATACTGCTACTATCATCGCCATATTTTCTAATGTAGTTTGTGCCATATTTATTGCATTTCTTGTCATATTCTTTTTAGGTCCAGGAAAATACAGCCTAGACTATCTCATATATAAGAAACTATCAAAAACTTGCTAGCTCAACTATGAAATATTTAATTTTTCTTTTAATAGCGTTACTCGCAGGGGTTGTTTTACCACTTCAAGCCAATTTTAATGTAGAAATGGGCAAAGCTGCCAAAGAGCCTATTTTTGCTGGATTCGTTTCCTTTCTAACTGGCACCATAGGGTTGCTTGGTTACCTATTATTTACCAGATATGATATAGGTTCTGTAAGGGCTGTAACCGCTGTAAACTGGTATGTTTGGTCGGCTGGTATTCTAGGTGCTTTTTATGTTGTGGTGGTGATTATTCTGATCCCAAAATTAGGTACAGCACTCACCTTCGGGCTTGTGGTTACTGGTCAAATGGCACTTTCAGTCATTCTAGACCACTACGGGCTATTTAGAACACCAATACATTCTATTAATTGGCAACGAATACTTGGTATTGTTCTACTTATATCAGGAGTTGTTTTAATTAGGAAATTTTAACATGAAATTAGTATTAAAAATAATGGCTATTCTTTGCTTGTCAATTTTTACACGGTACAATATTTTTGGGCAAGAACCGAGCGTCTCAAAATATAAGTTTGATTTATTGAGACAAAAAGATGATGTCTCATTCTTGAAAAAGAAAGATGATAAATCGGGATATGGCCAATTAAAATACATGCAATTAAATGATAATAGTTATTTGTCTTTTGGAGGAAGCTATAGGGGGCAATATGAATATTTCAATAATGAAGGTTTTGAAGTTGATGAGTCTAATGGATGGATTCTAAATAGGTTGATGCTTCACGCAGACTTTCGTTGGAAGGACAAACTTCAGATTTATGCCGAATTAAATAGTAGTTCTATCCTTTCAAAAGATAACCCTTCACCCGTAGACCGAGATGAACTGGCCATAAGTCAGTTGTTTATAAAATACAATATAAACAGGTTTAGTATTCTCGTGGGACGTGAAAGTCCAAACTACGGTGCAAGAAGGCTTCTTGCCTTACGGGAAGGACCTAACGTGCGAAGATATTTTGATAATCTAAAGCTTTACTATGAGGCCAACGTTATCGATTTTGAAGTTTTTTTAAGTTACCCTGTAGAAATTGAACCCTATGGTTTTGACAATAAAGCATTGCAAAATAATGAAGTTGTTTGGGGTACTTATAATACACTAAAGTGGAATAAATTTAACTATAACCTTGACTTTTATTACCTAGGTCAGTACAGAGACCAAGTTCTATATCAACTTGGGATTTCAGAGGAAACAAGACACAGCTTGGGAACACGGCAATTCGGTAACCATAACAACTTCTTTTATGATTTGGAACTCGTTTATCAATTTGGTGAATTTGGAAATACTACTATCAGTGCTTGGACAGCCTCGCTAAAAACGAGTTACGAGTTTGAGTTGTTAGGGTTACCATCTGAAGTAAGGTTTAAATCAGAATATGTTTCTGGTGACCAAAATAGTACAGATAATCGCTTAAATATCTTTAACGCTCTTTATCCACGTGGCGCTTATTTTGGTCGTGTAGCACAATTTGGTCCAGCGAATCTAATTGACATACATCCTGAATTTGGTCTAAAATTCGATGACTTTAAACTTGAACTTGATTATGTAGCATTCTGGAGGGCATCCATTGAAGACGGTATTTATGGAGCAGGATTAAATCTTGATTTTGAAAGTATGAACGATGAAAAATTCATTGGGCATCAATATGGTGTGGTATTGAATTACGAACCTTCACCCTTCATTGTTTTAGAAGCGGAAACGAATATCATAACACCAGGTCCGTTTTTAAAGCAAAGTGATTTGGATAATACCTTGTTCCATTTTGTTTTTACGGCAGAATTTAAGTTTTGAAAAATAGATGAGGATAGCTTCCGAAGATCTTTTTATCGCAGAATTGGTCATAGAGGATAAAGAATTACTAGGAATTGCCAAAGTAGGAATTTTGACAGCTTTGATCATTGCAACTATTCTAATTCTAGGCTTACTATGGTTTAAAATATTCAATAAAGTAACATCTAAAAACAATATATAATGAAAAACACAACAATCGCGAAGCAGTATTTAAAGGCTGCCTATAGCAACGAAATAGAAAAAGCTAAAAGCTATTTATCTGATGATATCATCTTATCAATGGGAGGTAATAACGCATTGGCAGGAATCTACAATGGTAAAGATGCGTTTATGGGAGCATTTGGTAAAATGTTGGAAATGACCAACTATACCTATACAATGAAAGAAACGGTAGAATGGCTCGAAGGTAAGGAAAGAGCAATGCTCGTTACCATAGAACAAGCAGAAAAAGATGGTGAAACGCACACATTTCAACGTGTGGTTGACTATAAAATAAAAGGTGATAAAATCACAGAAATAACAATATATGAAGGTCAACCTGAAATCGTTGACACCATTTTTAAATAAATTAACGATGCAAACAGTAGTACATAAAGCAGACACAAGAGGAGATGCCAATCATGGATGGTTACATTCCAAACACAGCTTCAGCTTTGCCAATTATTATAATCCCGATAGGATGGGCTTTGGAGCTTTAAGAGTATTGAATGATGACATCGTTTCGGGCGGGATGGGTTTTGGGACACACCCACATAAGGATATGGAAATCATTTCGATTCCTCTATCAGGTGACTTAGAACATAAAGATAGTATGGGGAACACCACTGTTATCAAGCAGGGTGATGTACAAGTGATGAGCGCAGGTACTGGCGTTCAGCATAGCGAGTACAATAAGAATGAGGGTGAAGAGGTACGCTTTTTGCAAATTTGGATTATTCCCAATAAAGAAGGTGTAACACCACGATATGACCAGATTACATTAGACTTTAAAAGTTTGGAAAATGAATTCTTTCAGATTCTATCGCCAAATAAAAATGATAATGGAGTTTGGATTCATCAAGAGGCCTGGATGCACATGGGAAACCTTAAGAAAGGGCATTCAATTACCTATGAAACAAAAAAATCGGGAAATGGTGTCTATGTATTTGTTTTAGAAGGAGAGATAAAAGTTGGAGAACAAACATTAGAAAAACGAGATGCACTTGGTGTTTGGGGAACTCAAGCCATTACAATCGAGTCTAGCGAAGCTTCAAAAGTATTATTGATTGAAGTTCCAATGCTATAAAAAATGGAGAATAGAAACCAGTTGATTTTAATATTGAGGTAAAGCTCTTTTGTTCATAAAAAGTGTTACTCCAAACAAAAAGCTGAATCTTTTGATTCGGCTTTTCTTTTACTGTAAGGGAGGAGAGACTCCCTTCGACTCATGCCTAGTTCTTCCTTTTTAGACTAACCAGAATATTTGCATAAACACAACAATTGATCTTGATCCTTGATCCCTTCTCGTTTCTCCTTAGTGAAATCAGGCTATTAGACATAAAAAAAAGCCTCTCGATTAAGAGAAGCTTTTTAGCTCGGTGCGGGCGGAGAGACTCGAACTCTCACACCTCGCGGCACTAGATCCTAAGTCTAGCGTGTCTACCAATTCCACCACGCCCGCATTAAAAACTCTTACAATACTTAGGACTCTTTGTAAAAGCGAGTGCAAATATAAGCAATACTTTTAAAATAAAAAGACCCAACCAAAAAAATATAAACTTTTAGTACTTTTATGCCAAATTAACTCATTTCATGCAAAATATTCAAACTTACATTCAAGAACATAAGGATCGATTTATAAACGAGCTTCTTGAACTACTCAAAATCCCATCTATTAGCGCAGATACAGCGTATAAAGATGATGTTATAAAAACTGCCAACGAAGTGCTTAAAAGCCTTAAAGCGGCAGGTTGTGATCAGGTCGAAATATGCGAAACTCCGGGATATCCTATTGTTTACGGAGAGAAAATTATCGATAAGAATCTTCCAACAGTATTGGTTTATGGTCATTATGATGTACAACCACCAGATCCAATAGAGCTTTGGGATAGTCCACCTTTTGAACCCATAATCAAAGCCACAGATATACATCCTGAGGGAGCAATTTTTGCACGTGGATCTTGTGATGATAAAGGGCAAATGTATATGCATGTTAAAGCATTGGAGATTATGACAAAAACTGGGCAATTGCCTTGTAATGTAAAATTCATGATCGAAGGTGAAGAAGAGGTGGGAAGTAAAAGCCTAAGCTGGTTTTTAGAACGCAATCAGGAAAAGCTGTCTAATGATGTAATTTTGATTAGTGATACCGGGATGATTGCCAAGGATGTGCCTTCGATTACCACAGGATTGCGTGGCTTAAGTTATGTAGAGGTAGAGGTTACGGGGCCTAATCGAGATCTGCATAGCGGTTTGTATGGAGGTGCGGTTGCAAACCCTATTAATGTTCTTACCAAAATGATTGCATCTTTGCATGACGAGAACAATCATATTACGATCCCTGGTTTTTATGATAAAGTTGAGAATTTATCAAACGATGAGCGAGCACAAATGGCAAAAGCACCATTTTCTTTGGATGCGTATAAAAAATCATTAGATATCAATGCGGTATATGGCGAAGAAGGATATACTACCAATGAGCGTAATTCTATCAGACCAACATTAGATGTAAACGGAATATGGGGAGGGTACACAGGAGAAGGAGCAAAGACCGTTATTGCCAGTAAAGCCTATGCTAAAATATCAATGCGACTAGTGCCCAACCAAGATTGGGAAGAAATTACAGAATTGTTTAAAACACATTTTGAAAACATAGCGCCAGAAGCAGTTACAGTAAAAGTAACACCACATCATGGTGGGCAAGGATATGTAACTCCGATAGATAATATAGGATATCAGGCCGCTAGTAAAGCATATCAGGATAGTTTTGGTAAAACTCCTATCCCACAACGTAGTGGCGGAAGTATTCCTATAGTTTCTTTATTCGAAAAGGAATTGAAAAGTAAAACTATCCTTATGGGATTTGGATTGGATAGTGATGCAATCCACTCGCCAAATGAGCATTTTGGAGTATGGAATTATCTAAAAGGAATAGAAACCATCCCTCTTTTTTATAAATATTTTACAGAACTGAACAAATAGTTAATTAATAGTACCCTGATCGTAGATCAGGGTATTTTCTTCTCATTCATATCATTGACTCATATCATTGTTTGATGATAATGAATTAAACATCCTACATCGAAGAAATTATACTACTTCTTTTATCGAAAATGTAAAATATCTTTCTCTTTACTTTTTTAAAATTCTAGTTTTAATAAGGTTACCCCCCTTTATACTTATCTCAAAAATTTCATGTTAAACATTGATTTGATCAATTCGAATTAATGAAATAATTTAATTTTCTTAATAAAAATGTTAAAAAAATTAAATTATGGTAATATAGTACGTCTTTAGGGTATAATACAATAATCATAATCTTTTTATTGGCTTTAATTTTACAAAGATTTAACACAAACAATTGGATTATGAAACTCAAAACTATAGTTCTGGCATTTCTATTATGTGGATATGCTTCACTTCTTTTTAGTCAGGAAGTAAACGAAAACCCTCCTAGATGTATATCAACAGAAGCAAATGAAGCTTATTTTAATAAACATCCCGAAGCCAGAAAAGCACACGAAAACTTTAATAAATATTCTCTAGCAGTAGAAAAAAACAATAAAGGATTCGCTCAAAAATCAATGGTTACTGTTACGATACCGGTAGTAGTTCATGTTTTTGGAGAAACACAATGGGGAAAAACGGTAACGTATGAAAAAGTTAAAAATGCCATTGCTATTGTTAACGAAGATTTTAACGGCTTGAATGCAGATTATAATACAGTAGATCCAGTATTTAACGGTATTAAATCAAAAATGAACATCAAATTTGCTTTGGCAAAAATTGACCCTGATGGTGGTAGTACAAGTGGAGTAGTATTTCATCAAGAAGAAAAAGGTTTTGCCAATGGTTCTGGTTATGACAGTGAAATTGCGTATTACGCCTGGGATAATTACAAATATATGAATGTATATATAATGGGGGACACAAAGGATGATGGTGTAAGTACTAATTCTGGTACAGCTTGGTTACCAGACACATCAATGTCTGATCAGAATATTGCAAGAGTAGTATACAATGGTCAATATCTTCATGATAATTATTTTAATAAGGAGTTTGCACAATTAACACATGAGTTTGGTCACTGGTTAAATTTGTATCACACTTTCAATGGTGGATGTGATGATGCTAATGGAGATTTTGTAAGTGATACTCCAAAAGAAGATAGTACAGGGGGTGATAAAGGATGTACGGTAGGAGCAAGTGAGTGCGGTAATTTGATTAATTATGAAAATTACATGGGATATGATGCCGCGGCTGGGTGCTCTAAAATGTTTACTCAAGGTCAGGTAACAAGAATGATGATTGCTTTAGATCATCCTGCAAGAAAACCTTTATGGCAACCAGAAAACTTAACCGCGACCGGAGTAAATCTAACAGGTGCGTCTCTTGTAACAGAGGATCGTAAAGTTCAAGAAGCAGACGATAATAACGGGACTTTGTCAAATGCAACGTATGATATAACAATTCAAGAGGGTACATTTGCACTAAGTAATGGGACATTAACCGAAGGTACTCATTTTACAACCAGTTTACCGCAAGGTTATTCTGCAGCAATTACAGTCGTAAATAATAAGAAATTAAATGTAAAGTTTAGTGGTCAAACAACAAACCATGCTATTGCAAATAATGCAGTAGGAACAATTATATTTAATAACGCGGCTATCACAGGAGGAACCTCTAGTCTAAATACAAATAAAGTCACGTATAACTTCTCATTCTTTGACCCATACAAAATAGTGTATGTAGACATTGCAGATGAGACAGCTACTTCAAGTGCTGTTTGGAAACCTTTTAAAGTCAATGCGGGGGCAATAGAAAATAGGTACGGAGCATTTTACGAAAATGCCGATTTAAAGTTAGAGACCTATAAAAAAGCATTAGTTTGTCAGTCCGATACAAGAAACCCTACAGTTATTGAAGCAGATCAAATAATATCTGATGATAGTAACTGGGTTAATGGAGGGAAATATCCAGATCTTCATGAAGTTAGATCTTCTACCTATACTCCTTGGATGGGAAAAACGGCATATGTTGGGTTTCAATTAGAGATGTATCCAGGAAAAACAAATTACGGGTGGTTAAGGATTAGAGTAAATGCTGAAGGATCAGAAATCACAGTATTAGACTATGCATATAGTACAAAACCTAATGGCCCAATTAAGGCAGGAAGCAAAGAACTAGATCCTAATACGCCTACATGTACTGATGGAATCCAAAACGGTGATGAAACGGGTGTAGATTGTGGCGGATCTTGTGAGCCTTGTAATGTGCCCGTTACGTATTGTGATTCTAATGGAAGAAGTGTTGTAGGAGAGTATATTAGTAGAGTTCAATTTAATACAATAGATAATTCTTCAGCTGGTTCTAATGGAGGATATGGCGATTACACTTCAGTATCTACAACGGTATCTAAAGGAGCTGTAGATACTATTACAATTACTCCAACCTGGACAGGAACGGTTTACAATGAAGCTTTTTCGGTGTGGATTGATTACAACCAAGATGGAGATTTTGAAGATTCTGGTGAGCAAGTATGGAGTAAAGTAGCATCAAATGATACCTCGGCAAGTGGAGATTTTACAATTCCATCTAATGCTAAAAATGGAAATACGAGAATGAGAGTATCTATGAAATATAATGGTCTACCATCACCGTGTGAATCTTTTAGTTATGGTGAAGTTGAAGATTATACTATAAATATTAGTGGTAGTTCTGAACCAACTTGTGATGATGGCATTCAGAACGGAGATGAAACAGGAATAGATTGCGGTGGTTCTTGTTCACCTTGTACAGATAATGGCACTGTAGTTTATGTAGATATTGATGATGTAACTGCCAGTTCATCAGATACATGGAATTTTTTCAGAATAGAAGTAGGAGATGATAATGGATTTGGAGCATGGTTTTCTAGTAATTCAGTACGATTCGTAACCTATACTAAAAATATCGTGTGTGAAGGCACGACCAGTAATGTTACTCTAATTGGAGAAGAAGTTGAAGTTGGTGCATCTAGCAATTTTGTAGCAAACTCTAATAGTTTTGTTATTAGCTCATCGTCATATACAAACTGGAATGGAAAATCAGGTTATATAGGATTTACTTTTAAGGTTAATGGTAATACCCATTATGGATGGTTTTATGCCACTGTAGCTAATAATGGGTTATCGTATACGATATCGGATTATGCATATAATACAACTCCAAATCAAGGTCTTTTAACCAAAAGAAACTTGAGTACTGTAGGAGCTAGAGTAGAAAATCTGGTAAAAGTATACCCTAACTCATTTTCAGCAATTACAAATGTTGATCTAACAAAATTAAAGACAGAAAGATTTACGATAAATGTATATGATATGTTAGGTAGAGTAGTCTATCAAAAAGAATATGATAGAAATCCAGGAGTATTACGTTTTGGAGAAGCAATTACTAATAAAGGTAATTATTTTATGAAGATAACCTCAAAAAAGGCGACAGAGGTACATATTATTGTGAAAAAATAAACTACAAATAAATTTTAGGATATAAATTAAGGCTAATTGAAGAACGGATTCGGATGAGGTTTACTTCATCCCCGTTTTTCAGTTAGTTTTTTGCATTTTATATAAGTCAGCCTCAAAAGAATCACACAGATAATTATCTACTTTAACATCATTTTTTGACTATTTTTTTGGAATCATAAATTTTTATTCTACATTTGTAGAGTTAATTCTAATTAAGTAGAGCAATGCAGTTATCAAAAGCCGAAGAACAACTCATGAAATATCTCTGGAAACTAGAGAAAGGATTTATGAAAGATCTCCTTGATGCGTTCCCAGAACCCAAACCCGCTACAACTACTGTGGCTACATTGCTTAAAAGAATGAAGGATAAAGGTTTTATTGATTATACTCTTTTTGGTAAATCAAGAGAGTACTATCCTTTGGTAAAGAAGACAGACTATTTTTCTAAACATGTAAATGGTCTAATCAAGAACTTTTTTAACGATTCGACATCGCAGTTTGCTTCGTTTTTTACTTCTGAGACTAATATGTCGACATCAGAATTAGAAGAACTCAAAAAGATAGTAGATCAACAAATTAAAAAACAAAAACAATGATCGCTTATTTAATAAAATCGTCTCTCTGCATGTTGCTCCTATGGGGATTTTATATCTTGTTTTTAGAGCGAGAGAATATGCATTATACAAAAAGATTTTATCTGCTTTTTAGCTTGATTTTTGCATGTACTATTCCGCTAATCACCTTTACATACACAACTACTGTCCTGGTAGGACCAGAAATAGTACAAGAACCGTTAGTTATGCCTATGACTATATATGAGCAGGTTCCAATAGTTACACCATCAATAGATTATCTTTCTATAGTATTGTGGAGTATATATGGTATTGGTGTATTGATTTTTGGATTTCGATTTGTTAAGAATATTAAAAACTTAACGAAGAAGATTAATACTAATGAACGATTGAAAGAACCTTCTCATATTAATGTTTTGGTAAGTGATACATTTGTTCCTCACACCTTTTTGAAATATATATTCTTACCTAAAAAAGAATATCAAGACAAAAATATACCTAAAGAAGTATTGCTTCATGAGAAAACACATGTGACTCAAAAACATACATTAGATATATTATTTATTGAAATCTTGCAAATACTATTTTGGTTTAATCCTTTATTATTCTGGATTAAGAAATCAATTAAATTAAATCATGAGTTTTTAGCAGACCAAACCGTTCTTAAACGTCAATTTTCTTTACAAAACTATATGAACTTACTCGTTACCTATCCAAACAACTCTAATCAAGTTGAGTTATCGAGTCCTATTAATTATTCATTAACTAAAAAACGAATCGTTATGATGTCGAAACAATTTTCTAAAACAAGAGCGGCAGCTAGAGTGTTGCTGCTCTTCCCTATTTTATTGGGCTGTATGTTATTATTTAATAATGAAATAGTGGCACAGCAAAAAAGTATAAATTATACTAAAACGATTCAGGATACGCACCCTGATAAAAAAATTAAAATTCGAGTTAAAAATGAGCAAATTACCCTAAATGGTACAGCTACAACCTTAGCAAATTTTGCAAGTGTTATTGACGAGAAGACAAAACAATGGAAAGACAATGAGCTTACCGAATTTCAGTTTGATATTCAGATTTTAGAATCAGACGATGGATTTGTCGAAAAACTTAATGATGAATATAGAAAAACACGATTATATAATGCCAACCCAGATGGCCATGATTTAATTCCGCCTGCGCCTCCAATACCCGAGATTCCAAATATAGAAATGGATGTTATCCCTTCTCCACCTCCAGCACCTAATGTAAAAGTAGAAAAGGATGTTATTATATCCCCTGCACCACCAAAAGTACCTTCTCCACCTGTATATCCTGATGTAGAAATTGATGAAATAGAAGAATATATAGAAGAATCACGAATTGAAGCAGACCAAGCAAGATTAGAATCAGAAGTTGAGCAAGAATATGAAATGATACGACTTGCCAGAGAAGCAGCAGTGCAAGCAGGAGCTATAGCTAAAGAAGAAGTGCAAAGGAGAATGGAAGAGGCTGGAGTAATGAGAGAAATGGCAATGCTTCAGGCAGAACAGGCTCATGAAGCTGCAGAAATGGCAAGATTGCATGCAATGAAGGAAGTCCATAGAGCAAGAGAACATTCTCATCGTGCGAGAGAAGAAGCAATGCAACAGGCACATATGGCAAGAGAACAAGCAGAACATGCAAGAGCCATGGCAATGAAAGAAGCTCACAAATCACATCAAATAATAGTGCTGGATAGAGAAAAATTAAGAGAAGAAGCACGAGCTGTTGCAGACCAGGCAAGAAGGCAAGCAGAAAAAGCACACCGAGAAGCCTTAGAAGAAACTCAAAAAATTAGAAAAGAAGCACGTAAAGTTGCCGAAGAGGCTAGAAAGGAAGCTCGTAAAGAAATGGAAAAAGCTAGGAAAAAACGAGAAAAAGCAAGAAAGAAAGCTGAAAAAGAAAAAAATTAACGTACAATCGATTATTTGATAATTTATAATAGCCAAAACTCCCTTCGGGGAGTTTTTTTATACAACATTTCGCTGTAAATCAGCGTTATAAATCTATTGTCAATCAAAACCCTTAGATCATGTTAAAACGTTTTTTTATTTTATGCTCCGGAGCAGATGCCGATATTTTGGCAGATAGCTCTAATGGAGAACAGAACAAATATGTTGGTATAGGAGCCACAGTATTCTTTACCGCCATAATGGCTTTTATTGCTGCGAGCTATGCTTTGTATACCGTATTTGATAATTATTTTAGTGCCATATTTTTTGGATTGATTTGGGGAGTGTTAATCTTTAATTTAGATCGATTTATTGTATCTACCATTAAGAAAAAGGATAGCTTTATTGATGAACTTTTGCAAGCTTCTCCGAGGATAGTATTAGCCATAATTATTGCAGTGGTGATTTCAAAACCTTTAGAGTTGAAGATTTTTGAGAAAGAAATTGATCGTGTATTACTCGAACAAAAGAATGATTTTACCCTAGCTAATAAGGAACAGATCGCCACCCAATATATACCTGTAATTACCGGGATAGATTCTGAAATTACTTCATTAAAACAAGAAGTGATGGCTAAAGAAATAGAAGTTAATACTTTGTATGAAACCTATATTGCAGAAGCTGAAGGTCGAAAAGGGACAGAAATACTAGGAAAAGGCCCTGTATATAAAGAAAAACGCGAAAAGCATGATGCAGCTTTAGTAGAATTGGCAGAACTTAAAAAGACGAATACAGATAAAATTACAGCGTTAGAAACTCAAAAAGTAGAATTAACCGCTGAGTATGAAGACCAAGTAGTTACTTCACAACCTATAATTGATAATTTTGATGGATTAATGGCTAGAGTAACTGCATTAAATGAGTTACCATGGTTACCTTCATTCTTTATCTTTTTATTGTTTTTGGCTATTGAAACGTCTCCTATTTTTGCAAAACTACTGGCTCCAAAAGGGGAATATGATTATAAACTAGACGATATAGAGGGTGAAGTAAAAACCTGGGTGGCTCAAAAAGAAGGGCAGCGTAGAGTATTATTAGACACTGATCATACCATCAATGACAGAGTATATGGTGATCTTACAGAGGAGGAAGAGTTATATGCTTACAAGAAGAAAATTGCTCGTGAAATGATGAAAAAACAGCAAGATGCTTTTTATAAACGGCAGACTGGGATTTTGTAAATAATAGAATAGAATAGACCTCACAGGTTTTTAAAACCTGTGAGGTCTCAAATATTTTTAAAACCTCCTGTCAGGATGAAAAGCATCAAGATGTAGAGATGGTTTTTTATTCGAGATAATTTCTGAAACTAATTTTCCTGTAGATGGACCCATACTCCATCCCATCATCGCATGTCCTGTAGCAATAGTCAGGTTCTTGCATTTGCTAGACTTACCAATATATGCCATCCCATCGGGAGAAACAGGTCTTAGTCCGCAAGCGGCATCGTGTTTTTCTTGTGTAGAGAGTTTGATGTCTGGGTAATAGTTGTGTGTTGCATTGGCAATGGCTTCAACCCTAACTTTGTTAATATTATGATTGATTCCTGCGATTTCCATAGTGCCTGCAAATCTTGTAAACCCTTGCATTGGTGTTATAGCTACTTTGGCTTCAGCTAATATGGTAGGCATGGTTATGCCTAGATTTCTTTCAGAATTAATTCTATATCCCTTTCCGGCTTCTAATAATAGTTTAATTCCTAATTTTTTACTCAAAATATTGGACCAGGACCCAGCAGCTAACACAAATTCATCTGCTTTGTAGGTTTTGTTTTTGGTCTGAATGGCTATTATTTTTTCATCGTCAATTGTAATGTCATGTACCTTTTCGTTTTTATGAAAAGTAACACCAGCAGCTTTTAAATATGCTTTCATCTCTTCCATAAATAGCTGGGGAGTGGTATGGCCATCACATTCATATAAGACAGCTCCTTTTGCGTTACACTGCACATTAGGTTCTATTTGTTTTAACTCATCTAATGAAAGTTCTCGTACCGGTAATCCTTCTTTTTTAGCAATTTTGGCAACACCTACTTCTTCTTCCAGCATTTTTTCGGTCTGGCAAAGCATTAAAAGTCCTTTGCGTTCTAGTTGAAATTTAAATTCTTCCTGTTGTTTGATTTCAGAATAGAGATCCCTGCCCATGATATTAATGTCCTTAATGGCTGTAATACTGCGCTCTACGTTTTTTACCGAGCAAGATTTGTTAAATGCCCATGACCAGCGTAAGAAATCAGCATTAAGACGAGGTTTAATAAACAATGGACTAGAAGGGTTAAACATCCACTTCAGTCCTTTTTTCATAACACCAGGTGCAGCTAAAGGGATAATATGACTTGGTGTTAGATATCCTGCGTTAACATACGAAGCTCCAAAATCCATTGTAGATTGATCGATTATAGTTACTTGATGCCCTTCTTTATGTAAATAATATGCAGAGCAAAGCCCAATGATTCCTCCTCCGATGATGATTACTTTTTTCAATTGCTTACTGTTTTAATGAAACAATGGTTTGACCTGTTGTGTATTTAAGAAAATTGCCACATAAAAGCGTCAATTCGAGTATTTTGTTGCAATAAAATGAATACAAAATGTACTTCGACAGGCTCAGCAGAGCTATCGAGAATAGCTTTTTTTACCAATAATCCTATTCTCGATACACTTCTCCCAAGGCCGAATCACTCGAATTGACGGATTTTGGCAAAAAAGCTCTAAATACATATAGGTTGATTTTGTGCAATAATATTTTTAATTAAGTGATGTATTCTTTCTGGCTTTTGAAACTATTTTAATTCATTCATTACATCGTTAAAACATTCATCATCTATATCACCTGAAACCCATGAGCGTATGGATCATCTTGATCGTCAATTATAATGGTATTATATCCATAGATTTTTGCCCATCCCTGGATGCTAGGCACAATAGCTTTTTTATCTCCTAATTCGGTTTCTTCTTCAATTCGTCCTATAAATTTACTTCCTATAAAACTTTCATGAATAAATTCATCTCCTTTTTTCAATTTTCCTTTTGCATATAATTGAGCCATTCGTGCAGAAGTTCCTGTTCCGCAAGGTGAACGATCTATTGCTTTTTCACCATAAAAAACAGCATTTCTTCCCGATGAGGTGGGATCAATCGGGTCTCCTGTCCATAACATATGGCTTACATCTCTTATCGTCTCGTTTTCGGGATGGATAAAAAGATCAGGGTATTTTTTATGGATACGTTCTCGTACTACTTGAGAGTATTGAATCAATTTTCCGGCAGTAAAATCTTGCACTCCACTAAAGTTTTTTTGAGGATCAACAATAGCATAATAGTTTCCGCCGTAGGCAACATCAAAAACGATTTCTCCCAGGTCAGGACAATCAATAGTTAATCCTTCTGCAGCGAGGTAAGATTTTACATTTTTAAGTTTTACCCAATCTACTTTTTTATCGGTTTGCTGATATTCGATTTCTACTAAGCCAGCTGGTGCTTCCATTTTGATTTTTCCCGGAATTTTGGGTTGTATTAACCCTTCCTCAACGGCAATGGTGATAGTGCCTATAGTGCCATGACCACACATGGGTAAGCAACCAGATGTTTCTATAAACAAAATGGCGAAATCATTTTCGGGATCATGCGGTTCGAACAAGAAACTGCCACTCATCATATCATGTCCACGAGGTTCAAACATTAACCCTGTTCTAATCCAATCATATGCTCTAAGGAAATGCTGCCGCTTTTCACTCATCGTTTTTCCGATAAGGTCAGGATGCCCTGTAGTAACTACTCTTACTGGGTTTCCGCAAGTATGTGCATCAATACATGTATAGGTGTTACTGGCCATTCTTTGTCTTTTCGATATAGGTGTTGATTCTATTTTCTAAAATTGAAAGCGTTACTGTTCCTTGTTCCAGAATGATTTCATGAAACTCACGGATATCGAATTTGTTTCCCAATGCCGCTTTGGCCTTTTTACGAAGCGCTCTTATTTTTAATTCTCCAATTTTATAGGATAACGCCTGTCCTGGCCAAGAAATATATCGATCAGTCTCTGTATGAATCTCATGCAATGATAAAGCTGTATTTGAAGCCATAAAATTAACGACCTGATCGCGTGTCCATCCTTTTGCATGTATTCCTGTATCTACCACCAATCTGCAAGCACGCCACATTTCATAAGTTAATTTTCCGAAGTGCTCATATGGGGTGGTATACATTCCCATTTCTTCTGCCAAAAATTCTGAGTATAATCCCCATCCTTCTCCGTATGCCGATAAATATAAATCTTTTCTGAACTGTGGGATGCTATCACCCAATTCATTGTTTAAGCTACCTTGTAAATGATGCCCAGGAACAGCTTCGTGTACTGTTAGTGATGGTAATGTATACAATGTTCTGCTTTTTAAATCATAGGTATTTACCCAATAATAACCAGGTTCATCACTATCGGCTTCTGTTCCTACATATCGACCACCAGTATACTTAGGTGCAATAGCGTCTGGAACTGGAGCTACACCATAAGGCTTTCGGGGTAATGTTTTAAAGAACCGAGGTAGTTGCTCATCGGCTCGTTTTGCCATATCCCGAGCAATCATCAATAATTCCTTTGGAGTTTTAGCATAAAATTGCTCGTCGGTACGAAGAAATTTTAAAAAATCTGCAAAGCTACCTTTAAAGTTAAGCTCCTTTATGATTTGCTCCATTTGTGCTTTTATCCTGGCAACTTCTTTTAATCCTATGTTGTGAATATCGTCTGCCGTATATGTTGTACTCGTAGTATAAAAGTTGATTCTATTTTGATAGTAAGCTTCTCCATTAGGAGTTTGAGATACACCTATAGCTGTTCTTGTTTTTGGTAAGTATTCAGTTTCAAAAAATGTTTTTATTCTTTTAAATTCTGGAATTACTTTAGTTTTTATAGCTTCTTTGGCAGCACTAAGTATCGAATCCTTTTGGGATTGATGTATAGATTCTGGTAAATTTTTAAAAGGAGAATAGAAATAACTCTCCTCGATAGTATTTACAATATGATCATTATAAGTAGATTCATACCCTTTAAAAATAACTTTTGGTTGTGAAACTCCTTTTTTAAGACCTTCTCTTAGGTTTACAAAATGCTGATCTACAAATACAGGTATTGCATTAAGCTTGTTAAGGTACTTTTTAACCTGATCATAATTGGCAAATGGTCTCACCATATAGTTAAGGTCACTATGAAAACCAGAATCTGATAATAAAGGATTTAAATAACGTTCGAAAGTGTAAAAATCGATGGTTTGTTGCAAAGTAAATTCTAATAATTCCAGAGATATTTTATCAGTTTCTTTGAGTTGGTTTGCATCAATATTTTTAAGTTCTTCTATCTTTTCTTTTGCGTAATCAGCTTCTTGTTTGTAGTATTCTTTTGTGAAAAGACCTAAAGGATATTTGTCTTCATCATATTCTTCTCGTTCATCAATTTCGGTGATGATTTCCTGAAGATGATCTGTAGCCGTTTTTTCTTTACTTTTTTCTGCACAACTAAAGTTTAAAAATAAGATGATGATCCCAATAATTTTGACAATTTTCATTTCATGTAGCTATTAGAATTTAATATTGTAATGCCTAGATTTTGCGATAACTATGATTACCATCTACTAATCTCGAAATCCCTAATGGATTTTCATCTTTAAGTTCATCAGGTAATAAATCATTAGGCCAACTTTGGTAGCTAAATGGTCGTACCCAACGTTTAATAGCATGAATACCGACTGCAGTAAATCTACTGTCTGTAGAAGCAGGATAAGGGCCACCATGCAGCATTGCAGGGCAAACTTCTACCCCGGTTGGAACACCGTTAAAAATGATTCTTCCTACTCGGTTTTGTAATGCTTCGATTACTGAATTATACGTTGAAGCTTCTTTCTCTTCTGCAAGGATAGTACCAGTAAGCTGTCCTTCTAGATTTGAGATGATTGCTTCTAATTCTTTTGCGTTTTCACATTGTACTACCATAGAAAATGGACCAAATACTTCTTGGTGTAAGGTTGCGTTTTCTAAAAATGTTTTCCCTTCTACTTTGGTAACAGTTTGCCTGGCATGATTGACCATTACATCACCATCATACTCGGCCGTAATACTTATACCCCTTTGCTGTAATGCCGTAGATCTATTTCTCTCGTAATTACCAATAATATTAGGATGTAACATACAAGAAGGTTCGATTTTGACGATTTCATCAGAAAGAATATTGATGAAATTATCTAGGGCTTCTCCTTTAATTCCTAAAATCAAACCGGGATTTGTACAAAATTGCCCTGTTCCTAATGTTATCGATTGTGCATACGTTTTGGCCAGAGTTTCTCCTCTTTTTTCTGTTGCCTCTGGTAGAAGAATTACTGGATTTACACTCCCCATTTCGGCAAATACGGGTATAGGTTCTGGTCGTTGTGATGCCAGGTCAAACAACGCTCTACCTCCACGAATACTTCCTGTAAAGCCAACTGCTTTAATTTTGGGATGTTTTACTAATTGTACACCGACGTCAATGCCAGCACTATTTAGATTAGAAAATACACCCTCTGGCATTCCTGTTTTTTGAGCAGCTTTATGAATTGCAGAAGCGACTAATTCTCCTGTTCCAGCATGCATGGGATGTGATTTTACGATGACAGGACATCCAGCTGCAAATGCAGCAGCAGTATCACCACCAGCAGTAGAGTATGCCAAAGGAAAATTACTTGCTCCAAAAACTACAACAGGACCCAGCGGAACCAACATTTTTCTAATGTCTTGTTTAGGGATAGGAGCTCTGTCTAGATCTGCAGTATCTATTGTGGCTTCTACCCAGGAACCTTCTGCAACCAAATTGGCAAAGGTTCTTAGTTGGCCGATAGTTCTACCACGTTCTCCTTTTGCTCTACCTTCGGGTAAACCGGTTTCAGATATATATGCTTTAATTAAAATATCATCTAATGCCAGAATTTCATCTGCAATAGCATTCAGAAATTCAGCTTTTTTTGACCCAGAACAATTCTTGAAGATTTTAAAAGCTTCAGAGGCTAGTGTTGCTGCTTTTTCTATTTCTTCTGCTGAAGCCTCATAAAAAATGTGTTCATTTTCAATATTCAGCTTTGGGTTAAACGTTTTATACGCTTTATTGCCTTTTGCTGAAAGTTGATTTCCTATATAATTTTTACCGGTTATCATAGTCAATGAGATAATGATTTAATGTGAGAATGAATTAATGAATTAGTTCAATATTTTTATAATCTGGTAAACAAGGTCTGGTTTTTAATCCATTTTCAATAATCTCCAGAACTTTTTTGCGTTCTTCTCCAACAAGAGGTAACCTGGGTGCTCGTACATTTTCGGTACCGATTCCTGTTGCAACTTCTGCCAGTTTTATATTCTGTACTAATTTAGCATTTATGTCTAACTCTAGCAATGGTAAAAACCAACGATAAATTTCTAGGGCTTCTTTTATTCTTCCTGCTTTTTGAAGCTCGTAAATGGCTACGGTTTCTGCAGGGAAAGCATCGACTAATCCAGCTACCCAACCATCGGCACCCATTAGTAAACTTTCTAAAGCAAGGGTATCTACTCCGGATAAGATTTTTAATCGATCTCCAAATCGATTTTTGATTCTTGTTACATTAGAAATGTCTCTTGTAGATTCTTTTACAGCCTGTATATTGTCTAATTGTAATAACTCTTCGAACATATCTAAAGTTACTTCTATCTTATAATCGACAGGATTATTATAAATCATTATGGGTAGATCGGTAGTTCTGGCTACTTCTTTAAAATAGATTACCGTTTCTCTGCCTCCCGCTTTGTAACGCATTGGTGGAAGCATCATTAAACCGCTAGCTCCATCTTCTTTAGCTTTTTTTGCAGCTTCAATAGCACCTTTTGTTGTTTGTTCTGCAATATTAATAATTACCGGAACTTTATTTTTAACAATATCTACTGTGGTTCTAACTAAGATTCTTTTTTCATCATCACTTAATGTACTAGCTTCACCTAAAGTTCCACCAAGTATAATTCCATGAACTCCTGCTTCTAATTGAGCATTAATATTTACTTCAAACATTTTAAGATCTAGGGTATCTTTGTCTGTAAATTTGGTAGTCACTGCTGGCATGACCCCTTTCCAATCTATTGTCATTTTTTTAAATTATTTGTTAATTATTTTTTTTACTAATAATCCTCTATACCCCCCTGAGGATTATGGGTTCAAAGGTATTATGAATTTATATAGAGGATTGTTTGAAAATTACCTCATAGTGATACTATATTACCTTATATAGATGATATTTCTATAATTATGATTAATATTGATTCATGTTTGATCTAAAAAATGAAAGTTTTACCTTTTAAAATACCAAAATCCTCAACAGATACATTAATCGTTCAAGAAGATAAGGAAATTATCTTTTACGATAAGTTTCATCAACACGAGGAGATACAGATATCAATCATAATATCTGGAGAGGGTAGTTTGATCGTAGGTGATACTATAACAGATTATAAGGCTGATGATATTTTGATTTTTGGAAGCAATGTTCCTCATGTGTTAAAAAGTGCATACTCATCAGAGATGTCTTATATGATTTCCCTTTTTTTTACCAGAGATTCTTTCGGAAATCTATTTTTTGAACTTCCTGAATTTCATAAACTATCGGGTTTTTTTAAGAACTCTACATATGGAATGAAAGTACTTTCTAAAAAGAGTAAGTTAAAAAAACAATTTCTTAAGATAGTAGATAAAGAAGAAAGATTAGATCGATTTACTATCTTTTTGAAGATCTTAAAAATATTAAAAACAGCAGAAACGAAAACGATATCTTCATTTGTTTCAAAAAGAGCGTATACTGATAATGAGGGAAAGCGAATGGCTAAGGTTTTTCAAGTAGTAATGAATGAATTTAATAGAGATTTTTCATTAAAAGAGATATCTGGTTTGACCAATATGACCCCTAATGCTTTTTGTCGTTATTTTAAGCAACGAACGAATAAAACATTCTTTCAATTTTTGATAGAGGTACGAATCGAGAATACCTGTAGGTTATTGTCAAGAGAATTAGATATTACAATATCTGAAGCTGCTTATCAAAGTGGTTTTAAAAATCTTTCGAACTTTAATAGAAAATTTAAAGAAACAAAAGGGATGACTCCATCAGAATTCAGGAAGAAATTATACGATCCCCATTTTCTTCAATAAAAAAGAAGCATTCATATTCTGACAAATTCCATCTTTAAATTTATAATCAAAATAAAGTTCATCATTAATAATTTGAGCGTCAAAAAATCGATTTTGAACTTGCGGTAAGTCTGATGCAATTTCGCAAAGGCTCAAATCATGAGTTGCAATAATTCCGGTTGCTGTGGCTGCAACTAATTTTTCTACAAATTTACGTGAACCGGCAGCTTTATCTTTACTATTGGTACCTTTTAGAATCTCATCAAGGATAATAAAATACTCATCATCTTCGAGTTTATCTACAATCTTTTTGAGTTGAGTCAGTTCTGAAAAGAAATACGAAGCTTCGTCGCTTAGCGAATCTGAAGTACGCATGCTTGAGATTAACTTTATAGGACGATATTCACAGGATTTAGCACAAATAGGTAATCCAATATTTGACATGACTATTTGTAGCGCAACAGTGCGTAAAAAAGTACTTTTACCAGCCATATTAGCTCCGGTTATGATAAAGAACTGTTCTCGAGAAATGGTAATATCATTATCTATTCTTTTTTGATTAGAAAGCAATGGGTGTCCTAATTCTTCTGCTTTTAGTATGATATTTTCTGATGAAATATTGGGATACACATAATCCGGGTGGTTGAAAGCAAAATTTCCTAATGAATTGTATGCATCAAAAAAGGCAATAACTTCAAACCATTGCATCACTTTGTCCTGATTTTTGGCAATCCATTGTTCTATGCGGTAACTTTGCAGGATATCCCAAAGCATTAATCCATTAGCAAAGATACCAAACAGCATATTATTTCGCTGATCAAAAGCATTTAGGATACTGGCGAATTGTTTTAGAATAGCAGAGGCTTTCTCTTTTTCGTTAATGACTAATTGTTGTTTTTCTTGTAAAAAAGGAGCATCAAAAACCGTATTTTCAATTTTGTCTACAAGCTTATAATATTGTTCAAAGGTATCTTTTACCTGATTGGATTCGCGATACAGTACATTAATCTTTTTAATTTGCGTCCCAGTAACACCAAGGCCTATAAAAAGCCAAATTAGGAACATATTAAATGTAATGCTATTTAGAAATAGTAATATCAGCATAACTACTGAGATTCCTGAAAAAACAAAAGGGAGTATCTGCATCATTTTGGGAACCCATGATGTATAATTTTGAAACCACTTTTGGATTACAGAAATAGAAACTGATACAGTTACCAAAGATGCAATAGCACTAAATTCTTGCCTCCATTCGGGCAATTTTGATAGGTTTTTTATCGTGTCTTGCTTTTGTTCAATATCTAGGATTGAATTAGCGGTAAGAATTGAAGCTAATTTATTTTTTCCCGCCAGAGTAACGGTACGATTTGCATACTGAAAGAAAGATTTATGACCAAACAAATCTATATCATGACTATACGCATGAGATGGATCTATAAATTCTTTTCCGGTATCAAGATTACTGATATCATCTTTAAAAACGGCTAACTCTAATTGATTGATCTGTATAAGCTTTGTTAATTTGTTTTTGGTATACGTAAGATTACTGTGTCTTGTTACCAGAAAAATAAAAGCAATACTACCCAATACGATACTGGCCATTATAATTTGAGCATTTGGGTAGCCAAAGTATAGTGTTATACTACCGGCAAGAAAAACTAATAATCGTACTGTACTTGAAACAGCTAACTGACGTTTTACTTTTTTAAGAGATAGGGTATGTAGCGCTATTTGTTCTCTATAATACTTATGAGGGTTATTCATATAAAAATCAAAGATTTTCTAATTCTTGTTTTAGTTTTTTGGTTAGACTGCTTACTACCAGATCATAAGAATGATCGATCAATTTGCACAACATATCAGTCGCCAAAGTACCCGAAAAGTTAACAGTATTCCAATGTATTTTGCTCATGTGATATCCAGGAGTGATTTCGGGATGATATTCACGAAGTTCTATAGCTCGGTCAGGATCACATTTTAGATTTACACTAAAAGGAATTCTATCAAGCCCGGTTAGGGCAAACATTTTACCCATTACTTTAAATACTAGTGTAGTCTCATTAAAAGGAAACTCCTCTGTAACGCCTTTTTTTGCTAGACAATATTCCCTATAGGTTTCAACATCCATTAGTATTCTAACTGTTTTGTGTCTTTGTTATTGTTATCAAGTTCTAAAGCAGAATAATCCAATGTCCATCCAATAGATTGTGCGAGAGTTTCCATCAATGAAATAGCAGTCAACGCTTCATGTTTTGCCGATTCCATCAAACCACTTTGTGGGATCTTATCTTTGATAAATTGTTTGGCTTCTTTGTTAAGCTCGGTAAGATCTGAAGAAGTAAAGGGGTTAAGCCAACCTTCTTTTTTATCGTAGTATTTAAAATCGGTTTCTATGGTAAGGAGTTTTGGTTGCGGAAAATGAGTTAGAATAATGCGTTTTTTTTTAGTGTCACTTTCTAACTTTACTTTAGATAAATCAAAACCAACATAAGCTTTAGCATCAATTAAGATCAATGCTTTTTTGGTTCCTGTAAGTAGATTAAAAAACTTCTCTTTTACACTTTCGTAATGATAAATCTCGGCAAAATCGCCTTCAACAGTTACCAGTTTACAAACGCTTTTAATTTTTTCCATAAGAACCGTTGATTGAGTTTTTATGGCCGACTTATTTTTGACAGCATTAAATCTTGCAAAAATAAAGTAGGCTAAAATGGCACCTCCCAAAAGTCCTATAAACAATAATTCCATTCTAATTCTTTTTTTCTATTTCACCAAGGTGTGTAAATTTAAAACCTTTTTCGTATTTCAAGCCATATCCAAGAAGTCTATCAAATGATGAGTGCGCAAAAAGAATAATTCCGGATAACTGAAACATTTCATTGGACAAATATATTCCTATTAAGTAAATCAAAACTGCTAATCCTTTATGATGAAATATATTATACATAAATGCTCCAATTTTTTTGTTAAAAGCGTACCCCAACATTCCGACATCAGGAACCAAAAACAAGGTAAGAAATAACCACCATGGATAGGGGAGTAAGCCAAATAAATAAATACCCAGTCCTAACATTGCAATTTCTTCAAGTTGTATCGTTGTTTTCATTATTTCAGAACTTTATATAAAACAGGTTTACTAGGGGCTGCATCATTTTCGAAAGAAGCAATCTGAAGATTTAAAACGTAACGACCATCTTTGATCTCATCGGGCATATAAACCATCTCGGTTATTGTTGCTTCAAAACGTGTTGCTTCGGGATAGTTCCAGAATGCTTTATGGGCTAATAATTTACCATTGTCTTTTTCTTTATCCACAGAGGGTAGATCAATTAATAAATGGGATATATTTAATTCTCTGATATACCTGGCCGCTTCTTCGGTTAAATATGCCCAATTAGAATGCGAATACTGCATATTGAGTTTATCTTCTTTATTTGGAAATGTTCTTATGACCAAAGCTTCGGTATTTTTAGAAGTAATTACATCTTTTATACACGTTTTAGTAATCACAAAATCATCTCCTTGTTTTTTGGGTTCAATAGTAATGATGTCTGCTATAAAAAAGAACTTCTTTAAACAGTCATTGATGCTATAAAACTCGCTGGTAATATGTCCCACACATTCTGTATGTGTCCCATGACCGTGTGGATTAAATGTTATAGTATTGAAATTGGTCGAAGCTCCTTCAGAAACTTTTCCTATCCAATCTCCATTCGTTACAGGTTCTATTTTAGGAGCATCAATGTACCACGCGTTCACATTTTCTTTGGAAGCCCGCAAAGGAATAGATATATCTAAAGGCTTAGATAGGTCAATTTTGTATAATGTATTGTTGTATTCTAAAGTTGTAATCATAAAATAGTATCACGCTTTTTGACGATTATAAAAAGATAATCACCATCTGTATTTTCGTATTTTTTGATGATATCAGTAATCTTTCCAGATGCGATATCTTCTTTTAAAATTTTTAACCCTTTCTCAACTTCATCTGCATTGGCTAATGAAGAGAAAGAAGATATTCCCTGCCGTACTTTGGATTCTAAGTATAGTTTAGGATCATGTTTTCCAGAGTATAGAAAAAGGTCGTTTAAATCAGGTTGAATAAAATATTTTTCGGTATTGTCAATTTTTAGGCCATTCTCTTTCAGATTTGATTCGATGATATCGTAAGCAGGCATTTGAATCATAGAATCAGACAGCATTTTAGGAAAATAATGATTGAGCCAGTATCCTTTCATTTGATCAGGAGTTGCTGTAAATAGTACGATGTTACCCTTAGGTTTTAAGATTCGATTAAGTTCAGAAAAACCTTTTTTGAGGTCTTGCCAATGATGAAGTGTTAGACTCGCAATGATCCCGTCAACACTTTCTGAAGCCAATTCTATTTTTTCGGCTGCACCGATTTTCCAGGATATTGAGCTATGCTGTTTTTTTGCTTTTTCAAGCATCTCACGGGATGGATCTATACCAATAAATTGATATCCTTTTTTAGCAAATTCTGAAGTATAATTACCGGTTCCACATCCGATATCTACGTACGTTTCATTGGGTACTGGATTAAGTAGAGACAGCAATCGACTAAAAAGATAAGGGTCAGCTTTTCGGGTGGTATTGTAATCAACCCCAATACTATCATATTTTTCTTGCATAGCCCCTTTTTATTATCAAAATCACTCTAAATTTACTAAGAAAAGGTCACTTGCAATACCATCGCTCAAAAATTTTCCTTTTTTGGTAACTAGTAAAGTGCTGTCATTCAAAAATAAAAGGTGTTCTTCTAGATGTTTTTTTGCTTGTTTTAGAAGATATTCTTTATATTTTTTTCCAAATTCTTGCTCTACTTTTTGCAAAGAAACCCCCCAAATTGTTCGCAATCCAGTCATAACATATTCGTTATATTGATCGGTAATAGTTAGGTTTTCAATTTCTCTGGGAAGCTCATTTTGTAGCAATGCTTTAGTGTATTTCGTGTTATTATTGATATTCCAACTGCGTTGTTTTCCGTTATAAGAATGTGCAGAAGGGCCAATTCCCAGATAGTGTTTACCTTGCCAATATGCGGTATTATTTTTACTGAAGAATCCTTCTTTACCAAAATTAGACAATTCATAATGGATAAAACTTTCATTTTCTAAAGTTTCTACCAAAATTTCGAAATGTTTTTGTGCCAAAACATCATCTACTGGAGCTATTTCTCCTTTTTCGATTAACTTGGGTAAGGCTGTGTTAGGCTCAACTGTTAATGCATAACAAGAAATATGAGGAACTCCAGCATCCAGGGCGAGTTGAATATTTTGTTTCCAGCGTTCTATAGACATGTTGGGGATACCGTAAATCAAATCGATCGAAATATTATCAAAGTGTCGAGTAGCGAGGGACAAGCAATTCATTGCTTCTTGAGCATTATGAGCTCTGTTCATGAGTTTAAGATCTTCTTCAAAAAAAGACTGAATACCGATACTTAAGCGATTCACTTTACTTGCGGCAAGTGCTTCAATTTTTTCTTTTGTGAGATCATCGGGATTTGCTTCGATGGTTATTTCTACTTCCTTTGATACAGCATAGTTTTTATAAACTATATCTATAATTTGTGAAAGTTCATCAATAGATAGTACAGATGGTGTTCCTCCGCCAAAATAAATCGTTTGGATTATTTCTTGATTAGCAATTTCAGAAGACCTTAATTTGATCTCATTACATAGTGCGATAACCATTTCATCTTTTTTCTTCATCGAAGTCGAAAAATGAAAATCGCAATAATGACATGCTTGCTTACAAAAAGGGATATGGATGTAGATACCGCTGATAATTCTATGTTTTAGAAGTTTATTTGTGCTCCTTTTCCCTCGATGGAGAAGAAACTGTAAGCTTTAATAATAAGTAATTATTTTTTAACCCGTTTCTCATTTTGCTTTACAAAAGCCCCCCAACCACTATAACTTTTGCCTACAATATCTGCTCGCCCCATATTATAAAAATGACAAACAGCAGCAGCTAATCCATCGGTCGAATCCAGGTTTTTAGGTAGTGTTTTGAGTTTTAATAAACTTTGAAGCATTTTGGCAACTTGTTCCTTACTGGCATTACCACTACCTGTTATTGCCATTTTGATTTTTTTTGGTGAGTATTCGGTAATCGGCACTTCTCGACTTAACCCGGCAGCCATTGCCACCCCTTGAGCTCTGCCTAACTTTAGCATAGATTGTACATTTTTGCCAAAAAAAGGAGCTTCTATCGCAATTTCATCGGGATGATAGGTGTCGATAAGCTCTATGGTACGTTCAAAAATGAGTTTTAATTTTAAGTAATGATCATCATATTTACCCAATTGAAGCTCGTTTAACTGTAAAAAAGACATTTTTTTATTCTGAACTTTGATAAGTCCAAACCCCATAATAGTTGTACCCGGGTCGATACCTAATATAATTTTTTCGTCGCTCAAGATTGGATTTTTTGTATTACAAAGCTACATAAATCAAACTAAGCAATTGGCTTACTCTATTCTAATTACAATCGGTAGTTTATAACGTGCAGTCACAGGAGTACTTCGTGTATGGGCAGGCTCAACTTTTGGCAATGTTTCAATCCCTTTAGCGAGAGAGTCTTTTAAATTTGGGATCTCTATTTCGATAACACTTGGCAGTTCAAAATCCTCTAAAATAATTTTACTGTCTTTTGTAATTAATAATGGAACCCAAATCGTATCATTAATAGGTTGTTTTATCTTAATAATATATTTTGCAAGATAGTCTTGAATATGCCTGGTTATTGTGTTTTGAAAACATTGCTCCAGTTCTTCTTCAGGTTTTTCTTTACAGATTTCGAATAATGGAGGTTGTTCAACTTCATTTCTATTGAGTTTGCTCAACTCTTCTTTTACAATTTCGTCTTTATTCTCTTTCTTAAGAATAAAGCCATCACAAGAAAGTAAGGTAAAAGCTAAAAATCCGATATACAAATTTCTATTATTCATGATCCATAAACAATTTCGAATTGCCAAGCTACATAAAATTTTTAAGAGCATGAAAACTGATTTCCAAATAGTAAATAATGAAAATTATGCAATTTTGTTTTGTAGATGATCTTTCAAAGAAACATCTTCAGGGATATTCATTTTTTTCTTTAACCTTTTTCTTGCCATTTTTATAGCATGAGTAGAAACGCTTAATAATTGAGCAGATTCTTTAATAGATAAATTGAGTTTCATTAAAAGGCAATGTCTTATATCGTTGGTTGACAATTCGGGAAAAGAAGTATTTATTTGAGCAGTTATCCCTGGGTATTGCGATTCTATACGATCTTTTAAAATGGTAAGATCAGATGTAGAAGAGATGAAGCATTCTAACCTTTTTTCAACCTCAATCATTTCTTCTCTATTATTATATTTTATAGAGGAAGAAAGATTCTTTTTTATAGATGATAATTTATCTAGTCTTTCATTTACAGATATCATTGTAGCTAGAAATTCTTCTTCCCTACTTTGTAAATGATTTTCTAAAATCTTCTTTTCATTCTCTTTTAATAGTTCGATTTGCTGCTCACTTTTGTTATACTTTCTATATAGGACTAAGGATAGTAGTACAAATAATAGACTAAAAAATCCAATAGCAAGAGAAATAATGTAAAGTTCCTGTTTTTCAGTTTTGTAGGTTAAAATGTCGTTGTCTTTGGTTAAAAGGTCATTTTTATATTCTTGTTCAATCAGTTGTATTTTTCCTTCAGATATTTTAGAAATATCTTCATTTCGTTGATGATAAAGACTGTCGATTAGGGCACCATGTTTTTGGTAATAGTTCGCCGAATTATCCCAGGATTCCATTCTTTGATATATAGCACCAAGGTTTTTATAAGAGAAGGCTACATCCATTGGATCATTTGGGTTTTGAAGAATTACATTCTTAAAATGCAGAATGGATTCTTCTGGATTATCTAATGAATTGTATATTTTACCCAATACCATAGCATTTGTTGCGGCATAGGCACTTAATTCGGGTTTGTTATCTACAATTTTCTTTGCTTCAAGTGCTTTTTCTAATGCAATTTCATAATTTCCAAGGCTTCTATGCGCATCGGCTATTGAAGTGATTAAATGGCTTATTTCACCTTTTTTTTCTGAGTTTTGAATGCTTTCCAAATTTGCATTCCACCAGTTGATTGCTTTTCCGTACTCTTTTTTGTCAAAATATGCGGTGGCCAGACTTGTATATAGCTGGTATTTTAGATCTTCCTGGTTAATAACAGTCGAGTCATCTAATAGTTCTTTTGCATAGGCCAAAACTTTATCGGGTTCACCAAGAGCCAAATGACAATTTAACATATTCATTTTGGTAATAAGAGTTGATTTTTTGTCTTCCTGTTTTATATTTATTTTATGTGCTTTGTGATAATATTTTAAGGCTTGATAATGTAACTCTTGATTACTTAAAATAGAAGCTTTGTTATTGTAAATATAGGCCAGGGCATATTCTAAATCTGGATGTTGCTTTATAAGTTTTTCGCCTTTATCATAAACAATATTAGCGCTGTCGATCATAGAATTGTTGGTATAATAAATTCCCAGATTGACATACCCTCGTACTTTTCCCTTTGTATAATTTATACTTTGTGATTGTTTTATTAACTCCTTTAATAAATCTCCATTACCTATGAGGTCTTTTTTGGCAATTTCAAATAAACTGTCGATATATTTAATTTGGTTTTCAGAATCCTGCGAACCTTGGCAAAATGCAAGATTAGGGTTTTGCAGTAGGGTAAATGTTATAATCCAGTAGGCTAAATATTTCACATTAAAATGGGGTTAGTTAGTATTATTTCATGTCAAGGTTTAAAATAAAAAATAGTACGCTGTTTGTATTCTTTTTTTACACAATGTACACCTAATGTACCCTTGATAAAAACAAATTTACTCGTTTTAATACATGAACTTTATTGATGTAACTAACGCTAAAATTTTAATAATAATCTATATCGATAAATAAAAAATGTGATTTTTTGATTTGATCGTCAAAAATCATCTTTACACAAACTAACGCAAACTCAATTATGAAAACAGTACTACTTCGATGCGCTTCGGTGCCCAAAACTCCTAGATTAATAAATTTTCAATCGTATTCTACTCATCAATATGTGTATCTATTGTTGTGATTCTATGTCGCTAAATGATGCTCAATTTCGAATGCCTGAAAACTCAGGGAGTACTAATCTTCTTTAAAGATAATCACCAATATTATAAAAACAAACCCTATCATGAATTGTATAAAAAATCTATTTTCGATACTGATTTTTTGTGTCGCAATAACCTATCTAAATGCGCAAACCCCAATTCCTCCAAATGGAAAAAAATGGGAAAGAGTAAATGAACTTTCAGATGAATTTAATGGCACCTCTCTTAATACTGCCAAATGGGCAATAAATTCTCCTCAATGGGAGGGTAGAAGACCTGCTCGGTTTGAAGAATCATCGGTGTCTGTTTCAGGCGGAAACCTTAAAATTTCAGCCTCGAAAAAATCAAACCCATCCAATGGATGGACTCATAATGGTGGACTGGTAAGATCAAAAACAAAAAGTCTATATGGTTACTATGAGGCACGAATGAAAGCTAATAAAACTTTTATGTCTTCAACTTTTTGGCTTATTAATAAAAAAAATGAAGGTTCTGGCTGTAATATAAGAACAACAGAATTGGATATTACTGAAACTGTTGGGGTTAATTCTGGGAATGCTAATTGGATTAATACAATGATCAAAAGTATGAATTCAAATACACATAGTAGAAATACCAATTGTAACAGTACACCGGTCGGACAACAAGGAGGCAAAGCAGAACTTGGCGGTCAATCCTGGCAGGGCTATCATACCTATGGAGTATGGTGGAAAAATAAAAACGAAGTACTATTTTATTTAGACGGAAAACTTGTAAATACAATTACCCCTCCTGCAGATTTTGATTTGCCAATGTATCTGCGTATGGTAGTAGAAACATATGATTGGAATCCACCAAAAGCGGGACAAGATGGAATGAACGATTCTGCTGCTAATCGTACCACATATTACGATTGGGTGCGGTCGTATAAATTAGTCGATGATAATGGAAATGGAGGAGTAGACAAAGTAGTATTTAAAAATGCTCCAACAACTATTAATCCACAAACCAGCTATACCTTTACTATTGATTATGAAGCATCAGATAATAGAGAAATAGTTGTAGAATTTTGGTCTGCTACCAGTTGGATTGCACAGCAAAAGGAAATAGTGGTCAAAGGAAAAGGTACAAAATCGATTACGGTTACTTTACCCTCTTTGTCTACTGCAGGATCTGGATATATGTATAAGACACATATTAGACCCATGGGTACGACCTGGAGAGAAGCAATTGATAGAGATCAGATTGATAACGTAGTGGTAGAGAATGTTAATGGTGGTCAGGATTGGCAAGGAATTCCGGTTCCAGCAAATGCCGGAAACGGAAAGAAATGGGAACTATTACCAAACTATTCTGATGATTTCAATTATAATGGTAAAGGAAATCAATTCGCTAGTAAATGGAAGGATACTTATTTTAATGGGTGGTCTGGTCCAGGCTTGACAGAATGGACTCCTAATAATTCTAATGTTACTGGTGGAAATTTGGTAATCAAAGCATCACGTAAGCCAGGAACTAACAAAGTTCATTGCGGAGTTATTACTTCAAAAACCCCAATAAAATATCCTATTTATACCGAAGTTAGAGCAAAAGTAGCCAATCAAGTACTATCATCAAATTTTTGGTTTTTAAGCCCCGATGATAAACGAGAAATTGATATTCTAGAGATTTATGGTGGTGATAGACCCAACCAGACTTGGTTTGCAGCACGTGCTTCTTCAAACTATCATGTTTTTATACGAGGTGCTAATAATCAAATTCTTCAGGATTTAAATGATCAGCAGCATCATACTTTACCCAACCAAGAACCCTGGAGAAACGACTGGCATACCTTTGGAGCTTACTGGAAAGATGCATTTACGGTTGATTTTTATTATGATGGTAAACTAGTACATGAGCTTCGTCGAAATGGTATTAATGATCCAGAAGGATTGGGACTGAATAGAGATTCGTTTATGATTATCGATATAGAGGATCATGCCTGGAGATCAAATCAAGGTATCGTTGCCACCGATGCAGAGCTTGCTAATCAAAATAAAAACAAATATTACGTTGACTGGGTTCGAACCTATAGACCTGTAAATGACGGTACACCACCACCTGCCATAGATGAAGTGAGTTTTAAAAATGCTTCGACCACAATAAACCCCGAAAGATCATATACATTCAATATGCAATATTCAGCTTCTGTTGATCGCGAAATCGCAGTAAGTTTCTGGAAAAACAATACATGGATAGCCAGTAAAGTAGAGCGAGTTAGCGAAGGTTCTGGTATCAAAGCAGTGACTGTAAATTTACCATCTCTTCCTACTGCAGGAAATGGATATGCCTATAAATCACATATTCGCCCAATAGGAACCAATTGGCAAGAGGCTTTGGATACCGATGAGGTTACTAATGTAATTGTTGAGGAAGTGACAAATCCTCCTTCTTCTGGACAATTAATAACCGATGGTACTTATTTTATTACTTCTAGTCAAAATGATCAGCGACTACTATCCAGAGGGTTAGAAAATCATAGTGCCAGAATGCATGATCCAGGAAGTTATGATGATCAACGTTGGATTTTTACTCACCTGGGAGATGATGTGTATACTATAAAAAATAAAGGAACCAATAGGTATTTAGAAGTGCTCTATGCCAAATGTGGTAACGGTAATGATGTGGCGACCTACACAAGTGCCGGAAGTAATCATCAAAAGTGGAAAGCTATAAAGAATGGAAGTGTGTATTCCTTTAAACCTGTGCATTGTCAGAATGTAGCTCTGGATAGAGCAGCTGGGGCAATTAATGCCAATGTGCATACATGGGGATATAGTGCTACAAACAATAATCAAAAATGGACTATAACACTATCATCTGGTAGTCGAAATGTAACTACCGAAACTTCCAAAGAAAACAAAATTGATCTATATCCAAATCCTGCCACCGAAGTAATTCGTATTCATGGTGTACAATCAAATACAAGAGTAAAGGTGTTGGATTTTTATGGGAAGATAGTAATCACAACAGAATTAAACGGTAATTCTTTAAACGTAGATAAACTCCCAAGTGGAATCTATTTTTTACATACAGAAAATGAAGTAAGAACAAAATTTGTAATAGAATAAAACAGAGGAAGGGTGTCTGAAGAGTAATCATAGATGTCATTTTTGAGCTCCAACAGAAGATTAAATATGGCGGGTTGAGTTTGTTAGTGCTTAGCAGGCACCCTATACTAATTAAAAACACACAAGTTATGAAAACAAAAAATCATTTTTTCGTGGCGATAATTATAGTGCTATTATCAAATATATCTATGGCACAACAGGTCGGAGATCCGGGATGGGTTTTTGATGAAAGCAAGTATGACAACCGATTTCCTGCAATGCGAGAGTATGCAAAAGCAGGAGTACAAGGGGGGATTCCTTACCGTTCTAGTAATCCTATTAAACAGACACTTTCTGTAATATCTGGGGATTCAGATATGGGAAATAACATACAATCTGCTATAAATACAGTAGCAAACTCAGGTGGTGGGGTGGTACTGCTTAAAAACGGAACCTATCCGATTGGAAGTCAAATTATGATGAAATCTAATGTCACTCTTCGTGGAGAGAGTAAGAATGGAGTCTTGTTAGAAGTATTTATGCGTTTTCAAGGCTCTTCTGAGCCCAAGAAAAAGGAAGTCTTTTTTTGGAAGAATGTTCAAAATGCAGGACTAGAAGATTTCTCGATGATTTATAATGCCGATTATCAAGGAAAACAAATGTTCCCACTAGATCATGACTGGGCATTTAACTATTTCTCTGCTTATTCAATAAGAAGCCAAAACTACCCAAACGAAAGAGTGTATCATGACCGCCCCAATTTCAAATATCATACGGTAAAAAATATAGATGTTATCTACATAAGAATGGATGGTAATACTAAAAACTGTTGGATCGACAATTGCAACTTTAGAGACTCTGGATCTGCGCACCTGATCATTTCGAATCCAAGTAAGCATATTACTATTCGGAATACTCTGGTTCGCGGAGCTTTTCAAAAGGGAAACAATGGCCACGGATATGGTATCAACTGTTCAGGGACGTATGTGCTAATGGTCAAAAACACAGTCAAAAATGTACGCCACTGGGCTATTCAACAAGGTGCTATTTATAATGTAGTATATGATTGCCATAGTGAAACAGATATGAATTTTCACCAAGGAGACCTCGGACTCAATTTGATAGAAAAAAGTAAGCTTCATAGACCTTATTGGCATCTTTGGGATGTAATCGGAACCGGAGCTAGTTATCATGGTGATCCCGGTCAAGGAAATATGTTTTATGATAACGATGTTATTGATGGTAGTAGAGGAAAAAAATATACAGACAAGAAGGTATATACATTTAATAGAGACAGAAAGGTAGTTCCAATGTTCAATACACCTCCTAAGTATGGTACACTATATGCCATGAAACGAAGCGGAGGTAACGGAGGAAACAATCAATTACCTATAGTGAGTTTTTTAGGAATTGCAGATGGAACACAGCTACCAACAGGAGCCAGTATCAAACCCGTAGTCAATGCTTCAGATCCTGATGGAAGTATTGCTAATGTAAAATTGTATATCAATAATCAATTCATCAGGCAGGAAAATGTTGCTCCATATGAATGGGGGCACATAGCTAATAAAGATGAGCAACTTAAAAACCTTGAAGACGGAACCTATACTTTAAAAACTGAAGCTACTGATAATAAAGGCGGAAAAACGACTAAGACCTTAAGTTTTAAGGTTGTTAATTCCGATTCTGGAGGACAACTTATTCCTAATGGCACTTATTTTATCAATTCTATCACTTCAGATCAAAGATTATTGTCGAGAGTACCAGAAAACCATAATGCGATAATGCATAATCAAGGTAATTATAGTGACCAGAAATGGATTTTTACACACCTGGGAGATAATCTATATACTATAAAAAATAAAGGAACCAATAGGTATTTAGAAGTGCCCTATGCCAAATGTGGTAACGGTAATAATGTGGCGACCTACACAAGTGCCGGTGGAAATCATCAAAAGTGGAAAGCTATAAAGAATGGAAGTGTGTATTCCTTTAAACCTGTGCATTGTCAGAATGTAGCTCTGGATAGAGCAGCTGGGGCAATTAATGCCAATGTGCATACATGGGGATATAGTGCTACAAACAATAATCAAAAATGGAATATAACACTATCATCTGGTAGTCGAGATGTAACTAAAGAAACTTCCAAAGAAAACAAAATTGATCTATACCCAAACCCTGCCACCGAAGTAATTCGTATTCATGGCATACAATCAAATACAAGAGTGAAGGTGTTGGATTTTTATGGGAAGATAGTAATCACAACAGAATTAAACGGTAATTCTTTAAACGTAGATAAACTCCCAAGTGGAATCTATTTTTTACATACAGAAAAAGGAGTAAGAACAAAATTCATCATAGAATAAGGATGGAGATGGGTGTCTGAATAGCAATCATAGTTATTGAGTTTGTTAGCGCTTGACAGGCACCCTAAAATTCAAAAAAATATTCAAATAACTTCAATGAAACTAAATTAAAACCACGCATATCATGAAAAAAATTATGAAATTAACCACCGTATTATTACTGTATTTATGTTGTGCACATCTAAGTGCACAGTTTAATTATGGAGAAGCATTGCAAAAATCTGTCTTCTTTTATGAGGCTCAACAATCTGGACCTTTACCAGATTGGAATAGAGTCCCATGGAGAGCGGATTCTGCTTTGAATGATGGTTCAGATGTTGGACTAGACCTAACAGGAGGGTGGTATGATGCCGGAGACCACGTGAAATTTAACTTTCCAATGGCTTATTCAGTGACTACACTGGCATGGGGAGGAATCGAATTTAAAGATGCTTACATACAAGCGGGTCAATACGATATTTTAAAAAGGAATCTTCGATTTGTAACAGATTACTTCCTAAAATGCCATACTGGACCTCAGGAACTTTGGGGACAGGTTGCTGCAGGTGGTATTGACCACGCGTGGTGGGGACCAGCAGAGGTCAACCCACAACCAAGAGAAGCATTTAAAATTTCTGGAGCAAATGGTGGATCTGATCTAGCAGGAGAAACAGCTGCCGCACTTGCTGCAGTAAGTATTTTACTTCAAGATGATGACCCTGCATATAGTGCTCGTTTATTACAAAGTGCTGAGGAATTATATGCATATGCTGATCAAGTAAGAGAGGCTTATTCCAATTCTATAACTGACGCCGCAGGTTTTTACCGTTCATTCAGTAATTTCGAAGACGAAATAGTATGGGGTGCAGCATGGTTATATCGAGCGACAAATGACAACAAATATCTTGTTAAAGCAGAAGCGGAGTATGACAATATGCAGCGAGAAGGACAAAGTAGTACCGCTAAATATAAAGAAGCTTTCTCTTGGGATGATAAAGCCTATGGTACTTACGTTCTTATGTCAATTCTTACCGGTAAAGATAAATACAAGCAAGATGCAGAGCGAAACTTAGATTGGTGGACTGGTGTTGGAGTGAATGGAGACGTTGTTCCAACAACTCCAGGAGGTCTTCCTCATATCAGACAATGGGGAACCCTTAGATATGCCAATAACGAAGCCTTCTTAGCTCTAGTGTATAGCGACAAGGTTTCAGCAAATGCGACGCAACAAACAGCCTATAGAAATTACGCGAAATTTATGGCTGATTATACGTTAGGAAACAATCCTATCAATAGAAGTTTTATGATAGGTTTCGGTAATAACCCTGCAAATAAACCACATCACAGAGGTGCCCATGGGGGCTGGACTAATAACTGTTCTGGAGTGCCAGATGCTTCAAGTCATATCTTGTACGGTGCCGTAGTTGGAGGACCTAAAAGTCCCGCAAATGATGGTTTTGCTGATGACAGATGTGAATTTATTGCTAACGAAGTAGCTTGTGATTACAATGCCGGAATTACAGGTGTTCTGGCTTGGATGTATGGTAATTTTGGAGGAACGCCATTAGCTAACTTTCCACCAGCTTCAGCAGGAACTCCAAATCGTGCAGAAGTAAGAACTATGTCAAAATTCAATAGTAATAATGCTTCTGGAAGCACTGTTCAAATTCGAGTACAAAATAGAACAGCATGGCCAGCAAGAGTTACTGATAAACTATCGTATAGATATTTCTTTGACATTTCTGAAGGTGTAGCACAAGGGTTAACAATTGCAGATTATCAACCAACTCTAAATGCAGTTCAAGGTTCTAGTACGATAACTATAGGAACCTGGGATGCCAGTAGAAATATTTATTATGCAGAAGTTTCTCTGGCCGGAGAACAAATTGCTCCAATTGGAGATCCGCAATTTAGAAGAGAAACACAACTTAATTTTAGGGTATCTAATGGTGTTCCTTATGATACCACCAACGACTGGTCTGCTCAAGGAATAGCAGGAACAGAAATTGAAAGTATTAATATCCCAATATATGATAATGGAGTACTTGTATTTGGTAAGGAGCCAGATGGGGGTAATACTCCTGTAGCTTCATTTACTGCAACTCCAGAGTCTGGTATTGCACCATTAGATGTGCAGTTTGATGCTTCAGCATCTACAGATCCTAATGGAGATGTATTATCGTACAATTGGAATTTTGGAAATGGACAAACAGCATCAACAGCAGATCCTGTAATTACGTATTCACAAATTGGTTCATATTTAGTTACCCTTACCGTTAGCGATGGGCAAAATATTTCTTCAGAAGTTAGTAAAACTATTACTGTATTAGATGGAAATATAGCTCCAGTAGCAAATTTCACAGCAACTCCAACAACTGGTATTGTACCTGTTACCGTTAGTTTTGACGCATCAACATCTTCTGATGAAAATGGAGATACTCTTACCTATACTTGGGATTTTGGCGATGGAAATACAGGGACTGGAGTAACAGCTAATCATGTATACAGTACAGTTGGTGAATTTACTGCAACATTAACAGTTAGTGACGGAAGTAAAACAGGAACAAAAACAACAACAATTAATGTTACTGATGGAAGTCCTGTAGCAAGTTTTACTAGTAGTACTGATTCTGGAATAATTCCTTTTGATGTTTCTTTTGACGCGTCAGCTTCTACCGACCCAACAGGAGGTACTTTATCATATTCCTGGGATTTCGGAAATGGATTAACCGCTACCGGAGCTACAGCTACAACTTCTTTCACCGAAATAGGAGCATATACAATTACTCTTACTGTCACTAACTCCGTTGGAAGCAGTTCGGAAACAAAGACTGTAATTGCTACAGATGGTAGTGTAAGCTGTACTTTTGGTACACCAACTGCTGAGGCCTTACCGACAATTAACTTAGAGTTTACTAATATTTTTGTATTGGGAGATGGGGGTCCAAATCTGGATAATGTAACCAATTTTAACATCAATTGGGATCTAGCCAATAATGGATTATATCAATTCTCAATGAATACTAATAATGGTATTCCTAGTTGGTGGAATGATTTCTTGCCAAAAGTAACGCAAAACTTTAATGCTACAGAACCTGCAATTACAATTACCGGATCTGGATTTACTGGTTTAGATGGAGCATATTGGGCAACTGTAGATAATGGCAATTTCGTATTGGTATCTCAAACAGGAGGTTTTACTATTTATTTTAGTACTACTGCTAATGCACCTGATTGCGGTGTAATAACTCCTTCTGTAAATGGAGGAACCATTGCCGGTGGGCCATTCGTATTTACGGTTGGTGATGGAATTGCGGATAATGTATCTGGAGTTACCATAACCGGAAATATTGGAGACACCAGTCAGTGGATCATCACCGATGCTCAAGGTAAAATTTTGGGATTGCCACCTACACCAGAAGCAGTTAATTTTGATAGTGCGGGCGTAGGAAGCTGCTTTATTTATAATGTAAGCTACAATGGAGCCATTACGGGTCTTGCTGCCGATGGAACACTTGCTGCTTTAGCAGGCGATTTTGATTTGTCTAATAGTTTAGAAGTAGTAAGAAACCCAGTGATAACTAATCCGACTGTTGATGGAGGAACTATTGCAGGAGGTCCTTTTGAATTCACGGTTGGTGATGGAATTGCAGATAATGTATCTGGAGTTACCATAACCGGAAATGAAGGAGAAACCAGCCAATGGATTATTACTGATGCTCAAGGTAAAATTCTTGGATTACCAGCTACACCAGAAGCTGTTGATTTTGATGGTGCCGGAGTTGGGAGTTGCTTCATTTATAATATAAGTTATAATGGGACTATTACAGGTCTTTCGACAGGAGCAAATCTATCGATATTATCTGGCGATTTTGATTTGTCTAATAGCATAGAAGTAGTAAGAAACCCGGTTTCAACAGGTGGAGATTGTACTTTCGGAACACCATTAGCAAATGCTTTACCATCTATTAATTCTGAATTCGAAAATGTTTATGTTTTAGGAAATGGCGGACCAAACTTAGATAATGTTACCAAATTTAATATCAACTGGGATTTGGCAAATAATGGATTATATGTTTTTTCTATAAATACTAATAATGGACAACCAAATTGGTATGTAGATTTAAGAAGTAGTCTTACTTATAATTTTAATACTTCTAATCCAGAAGCAGTATTTTCAGGAACTGGAATTACAGGTTTAGATGGTTCTTATTGGGTTACACAGGATCAGGGCAATTTTGCAATGGTATCAAAGACAGGTGGATTTACTATTTATTTTAGTACTTCTGCAACTGCTCCAACTTGTGGAGGTTCAGGAAACACACTACCAGTAGCGGATATCTCTGCAACACCAATTTCCGGAGAAGCACCATTAGTTGTAACCTTTGACGCTTCAGGATCTACAGATGCAGATGGAGATGCTCTCACATACAACTGGGATTTTGGAGATGGAAATTCAGGAACAGGTGTAACAATTGATAATACGTTCACATCCAAAGGAAATTACGAAGTTAACTTAACGGTTTCAGACGGAAACGGAGGAGAGGATACAGCAGTAATTTCAATACGTGTAACAGACGGAGATATTATTATCAATCCACCAACCGGAGATAACGAATATGTAAATCGTTTCATCGAAATGAGAAATGAGTTCTATGATCCTGCTAATGGATATTTTAGTGCAGATGGGTCTCCTCATCACTCTATAGAAACGTTGATTGTTGAAGCACCCGATCATGGTCATGAGTCAACAAGTGAGTTGTATTCATACTGGTTATGGTTAGAAGTAATGAATGGTAGAGTAACTGGTGATTGGGCTCCTTTAAGCAATGTTTGGGATAAAATGGAGCAATTCATTATCCCAACAAAGGCAGATCAACCCACAAATGCTGCGTATAACCCTTCTTCACCTGCAGCGTATGCAGCAGAGTTCCCATTACCAAGTGGTTATCCAGCGCCATTAGAGTTTAATGCTCCGGTAGGTTCTGATCCGGTTTCACCAGATTTAACGGCTGCATACGGTGCTGATATTTATCAGATGCACTGGTTGTTAGATAATGATAATTTCTATGGATACGGAAATCGAGGAGATGGAGTAAGTACCCCTTCTTATATTAATACCTTCCAAAGAGGAGCGCAAGAATCTGTTTATGAAACGGTTCCTCATCCATCATGGGAAAGTTTTGACTGGGGAGGTACAAATGGTTACTTACCGCTTTTCATTGAAGATCAGAATTATGCAAAACAATGGAGGTATACCAGTGCCCCAGATGCCGATGCCAGAGCGGTTCAAGCAATGTATTGGGCACAAATATATGCCAAAGAACAAGGAATTAGTTTGGCAAGTTTAGATCTAGACAAAGCATCTAAGATGGGTGATTTCTTAAGACTCTCGATGTTTGATAAATATTTTAAACCTCTGGGAGTACAAAGCTCAACAAGTGGAGCAGGAACAGGATACAATAGCGCACATTACCTAATGTCTTGGTATATGTCATGGGGTGGTTCTGCTGACCCTGCTTCGCAATGGGCATTTAGAATAGGATCTAGTCATTGTCATTTTGGATATCAAAATCCCATGGCAGCATATGCCATGAGTCAGGTAAAAGAGTTTGAACCAAAATCTCAAAACGGAAAAAGAGATTGGACAGAAAGTCTCAAGAGACAAATGGAATTCTACACATGGCTACAATCCAGAGAAGGAGCCATTGCTGGTGGAGCTACCAATAGCTGGAATGGAGACTATAGTCCTTACCCTGCAGGGAAATCTACTTTTTACGATATGGCTTATGATGATAACCCAGTTTATGAAGACCCAGGAAGTGGTACTTGGTTTGGATGGCAAGCGTGGTCTATGGAACGTGTAGCAGAGTATTATTATATTACTAATGATGCAATGGCCAAAAATCTTATGGATAAATGGGCAGATTGGGTAAAAAGTGAAGTAAGACTTATTGGAGCTAATGATTTCGAAATTCCTGCTACATTAGAATGGACAGGAGAACCAGATACCTGGGATCCAAATAACCCAGGAACCAATAGCAATCTTAGTGTTACTGTAACTGATTATAGTCAAGACCTTGGAGTTGCCTCGTCTATGGCAAAGGCTTTAATATATTATGCAGCTGCAACACAAAAACACGCTACTCTAGATACCGATGCCAGAGATCTTGCTAAAGAAGTCTTAGATAGAATGTGGACCACATATAGAGATGATAAAGGAGTGTCTTCTGTAGAAAAAAGAGGAGATTTTAGTAGGATTTTTGAACAGGAAGTATATGTGCCACAAGGATTTACTGGTACAATGCCTAATGGTGATGTAGTACAGCCTGGTGTATCATTCTTAGATATCAGATCAGATTTGAAAAACGATCCAGAGTTTGACAGGTTGCAAACTGCTTACAATGCGGGACAAGAGTATACCCAAAGATATCATAGAAGTTGGGCACAGATAGAAGTTGCTTTGGCCAATGCAGAATATGGCTTCTTCTTTGGTGAAACAACGACTACAACGGCTAATCAAGTACCGAGTACGGTTGATGTTGTGGTAAGTCCTAATCCTGCTGCAAGCTTTATTAATATATCATCATCAGGAAGTATTGGTAAAACCAGCAGCAATAAAACTAATAGCCTTTCAATTCGATTAATTGATTTAACAGGTAATGTAGTTAGGTCTAAAAACTTAAGAAATAGCCAACAAGTACAAACTCGCATTTCTGTAGACGGTGTGCCTTCAGGTATTTATATACTAGAGGTTTCTAATACAACCACTGGTGGGATATCTAGAAGTAAAGTAATAGTTAATAGATAGTTTTTTAATTAACAAAAGGGAGAGGTCGTATACCTCTCTCTTTTATACTATTCAAGATGAAATGAAAAATACAATTATAAATATAAAGCAAACGCTAATAGTACTGGTATTACTGGTATTTAGTTTAATTACTAGTACATCTGCACAGCAGCAGAATTTTTTATCTGTTTCCGGCAACAAATTATTTGATGTTCAGGGGAAAGAAGTTCGTTTGACCGGAGTGAATTGGTTCGGATTTGAAACGCAAAATTATTTTCCTCATGGGATATGGACTCGCGATATGAAAAGTGTCTTGCAACAGATCAAAGATCTTGGATTTAATACTATTAGAGTGCCTTGGTGTAATGAAATGTTAAACCCTGGCGTAACCATTAATGTACCTTCATATGGTAGTGATGCTTACACAGGGATATCACCCATGAATGAAGAAGAAAGTAAAGTAACCAAGCCGATCGAATTAATGGACATTTTTGTAAGATGGTGCCAGGAAAATGATATGAAAATAGTTTTGGATAACCATTCCAGAGCGGCTGATGGCTTCTTAAATGAGAAGCTCTGGTATACTCCAGAATATTCTGAAGAAAGGTGGATCAATGATTGGATTTTTATGGCCAATAGATATAAAGACTTTTCGGCAGTTGTAGGTATGGATCTTAATAATGAACCTCACGGATCATCTTGGGGTAATAGCAACCCTGCTACCGACTGGAATAAAGCAGCAGAGCGATGTGGGAATGCTATTCTTAAAGTAAATCCAAATGTGTTGATTATTGTAGAAGGAGTTGGTGAGTTTGAAGGAAATTCATATTGGTGGGGTGGACAACTTATGGGAGCAAAAAAATATCCCGTTCAATTATCCGATCCTAATAAATTGATGTATTCTGCACACGAGTACGGTCCAGAAGTTGCTCCTCAAGATTGGTTTGATGCTCCTAATTTTCCTCAGAATATGCCAGGGATATGGAGGGATAATTACCATTACCTTTATGAAGAAGAAACTTCTCCCTTATTTGTAGGAGAGTTTGGTATAAAAAATCAGGATGCCTTTGGAGGTATCGCCTTTACTTGGTTTACCGAGTTTACTAATTTTATGGGAGGTATTTATTCCTGGACGTTTTGGAGTATGAATCCTAATTCTGGTGATACCGGTGGGATTTTGCAAGACGATTGGTCGTCTGTTAATCAATGGAAATTAGATGTATTAAAACCCTATTTTGCGCAGATAATCCCTAATGTTGTAGGAGGGACAGGACCTATAAATCGACCACCTGTAGCTTCATTTACAACCTCAGTTACCTCTGGCGATGCACCTTTAACAGTGCAGTTTGATGCTACAGCATCTTCAGATCCTGATGCAGACGCACTAACATATTCCTGGAATTTTGGAGATAATTCTACCGCAACAGGTAGTGCGATATCTCATCTTTTCGCACAAGCTGGAACATATCAGGTAATATTAACGGTAAGTGATGGACAATTAAGTGATACAGAAACTGTAACCATCACAGTTAATGATACAAATACACCGACAATAACTGCAAATATTTCGGTAGATACTACTACCGCGACAGCACCTGCAACAATTAATTTTGATGCTTCTGGCTCTACAATATCAGACGGAAGTGCATTAACATATACCTGGGATTTTGGAGACGGTTCTACCGGAGGAGGTATTATCATTGCCCATGAATATACAATTGCAGGAGATTATACAGTTATGCTAACGGCTTCAAATGCTGATGGAGCTTCAAATACTGCTACACAGATAATTACAATTACAGAACCTACTACAGGTGGTAATTGTAGTTTTGGAGCCCCTTTAGCCAATCCATTAGCTACTATAGCTAATGCGTCATATACCAAAATTTACGTTTTAGGAACAGGAGGGCCAGATTTAAGTAATGTAACCAATTTTACAATCAATTGGGATTTGACAAATAATGGATTGTGGCAGTTCTCTATGAATACAAATAATGGAATACCTAGCTGGTGGAATAATTTATTAAATAATATTACAAGTCAGAACTTTAACTCAGCTCAACCTAGTATTACACTTTCTGGAACTGGGTTTCCCAATTTAGATGGAACCTATTATGTAACTATTGATGGAGATAATTTTGCTTTAGTTTCAGTAGCTGATGGATTTACTATTTATTTTAGTAATAGCACCACACCACCAATTTGTGAAGATTTGCCGGAAGGTCAGTCATCGTTGGCTGGTTTGAGCGTAGAAACATTTCCAAATCCAGTTCAGGATAGATTGGTGATTAGAGGAAAAGATCTTCTTACTAGTGTTAGAATCAATTTGGTCGATATAACCGGAAGAATACTAAGAACCATCAATGTTCAATCCAAAGTGAAACAGATAGAACTTAATACTACAGATCTCATACCTGGACTCTATTTTGTGAAAGTTTATCACAATAAAAGAACAGAAACAAAGCAAGTTATAAAAGAGTAATTCTAAAAACATATCGATATATGAAGGAAGCCCAGGGCTTTTAAATAATGGCTTCCTTCTTATCTTGAAAGCTTCTATTGCAATAGTATTCAATATCAGAAATTTAGGATATCTCAAGAAGTTAGAAAATCAATGAAAATGTTTATTAACCGATAAATAATAAATAAGAGGTGGCGGCACCTCCATATTCTACCCCTAGTTAGCTTGTGTTCAATACATAATGGGAATTTACTAACACATAAATATATGTTTAACTAGAATTAATTTAATTTAATTATGAAACTTACCAAACTCAATTTTTTAATTGCATTTTTCCTTCTTGGGCTAGTGTCAAAAGCCCAAACCCCCGAAGGAGAACTTAAAAGGTGGCATAAGGTCACATTAACATTTAATGGCCCCAATACCTCTGAAACAGCAAACCCTAATCCGTTTTCAGATTTTAGACTAGAAGTCACATTTACACATCAAGGGAGTAATAGAAGTTACAAAGTCCCTGGGTATTATGCTGCATGTGGGAATGCAGAAAATAATAGCTGTGCTTCTGGGAATAAATGGAGAGTACATTTTGCTCCAGAACAACCTGGAACTTGGAACTGGTCAACATCATTTAAATCAGGATCTAATGTAGCCATTAATGGTGGTGGATCAGGAGCAGGTTTTATGGATGGAAGTACGGGATCTTTTAATGTTTCAGAGTCTGATAAATCAGGAAGAGATCATAGAGCCAAGGATAAAGGGATGTTGCGATATGTAGGAGAACATTATCTACGATATACTGGGACTAATCCAAATAACCCTAATGGAAATTGGTTTGTAAAAGCAGGAGCTGATGCTCCAGAAAATACGCTGGCCTATGTAGATTTTGATGCTACACCAAATAGAGGAAATCGCCGTAAATCCTGGAACCCTCACCAACAGGATTATCTGGCTTCAGAGGCAAGTGCTTATACCTGGAATGGAGGAAAAGGGACTGAACTATTGGGAGTAGTGCGATACCTTTCTAACAAAGGATTAAATGCTTTTTCTTTCTTAACATTAAGTCTACATGGAGATGATGAGAATGTATTTCCACATCTATTGAAGGTCAATGAAAGTACTTATAATGGATATAATGATAGTCAACAATGGAACCAGGGAGTGCACAAAGATAGATTTGATGTGTCTAAGTTAGCACAATGGGAAAAGGTATTTGAATATGCAGACAAGAAAGGAATGTTTATGCATTTCAAAACTCTGGAAACCGAAAATGACAATATCATGGATAATAATGGTTTCGGTAGACAGAGAAAACTGTATTATCGTGAATTGGTAGCGCGTTTTGGACACCACTTGGCCCTAAACTGGAACCTTGCCGAGGAAACGACCATACCAGATAATGTAGTAAAATCTACAGCAGCATATATCAAGCAAATGGATCCGTATGATCATCATATAGTGATTCATACATATCCAGGACAACAAGACCAACGATACAACCCATTGTTGGGTAATAACTCGGAACTTACAGGTGCTTCTGTACAAACAGATAAGAATAAAGTACATAATGATGTAAAAAGATGGTTAGAGAAATCTCGTAATGCTGGGAAGAAATGGGTAGTTGCCAATGATGAACAAGGGAGCGCCAATATTGGTGTAGATAAAGACGGAAAAGAAGATAAGCTTGTTAGACATAAAGTACTATGGGGTGCTTTGATGGCTGGTGGAATGGGTGTAGAATATTACTATGGATACCAAACAGGTGAAACCGATCTATCTGCACAAAACCACAGGTCAAGAGATCGTAAATATTCTGATGCAAGTAAAGCATTACAGTTCTTTAATAATTATTTGATAGATAAAGTAACCAGTATGGTGTCTTCAGATGGAGTTACATCGGATGGAAATGATTATGTACTAGCCAAAGCAGGAGAGATATATGCGATATACAGACCTAATGGAGGTTCTACTGGGCTTAATTTGCCTTCTGGAAATAATAAATATGATATACAGTGGTATAATCCGCGTTCTGGAGGTAATCTAACGGCTAAAACAACATTAGGAAATAATCTCGTAGCACCAGATAACAATGATTGGGTTGCATTAATTAAAAAGAAAGATAACGGAGGAGGCGAACCAGATCAATGTGCTGCTTTAGAACAAAACGGCATAGTTGCGGTAGAAGCAGAGCATTTTGCAAGTCAATCTAAAACCGGTAAAAGAAAATGGTATGTACTTAATGGAAGCGGATCAACACCAACTCCTGATCCAGATCCGGATCATTCAAATGGCGCAAGTGGTGATGGGTATTTAGAAATACTACCAGATACAAGAGTTACCCATTCGGATCCATTGATTAATGGAGAAAACTTTTCTAATACAGCCGGTGAAACCACTATTGTGAATTATAAAGTAAAGTTTACTACACCCGGTAAATATTTTGTTTGGGTACGAGCATATTCTACAGGATCAGAAGATAATGGAGTACATGTAGGGATCGATGGAACATGGCCAGCATCGGGAAACAGAATGCAATGGTGTGCTGGTAAAAATCAATGGACCTGGGAAAGTAAGCAGCGTACAGGCGCTAATCATTGTGGTGAAGCAGAAAAGATATTCATAAACGTTCCAAGTGCAGGAGTGCATACAATTTCATTTTCTATGAGAGAAGATGGATTTGAGATGGATAAATTTGTGTTATCTAAGGCTTATACTAAGCCAACCGGAGCTGGTCCTGCCGAGGTATTAGTAGATTGTGGTGATGAAAACAATGCACCACAAGTTGGGATGACTTCTCCTGCCAACGGAGCTGTATATCAACAGGGAGCAACAATACCATTAGCTGCTACGGCATCAGATAGTGATGGTACTATTGCGAAAGTAGAATTTTTTGTAAACGGAAATTTAGTAGCAACCGAAAATGCTGCTCCGTACGAAACTACTACTACTATCGCTACTACTGGAAACTATACTATAACCGCAAAGGCAACAGATAATGCTAGTGCAGTTACCACTTCTCAAGGTGTAAGTATTAAAATAGAAGAAGATACACCTCCTCCAACAGACGTTATTAGCATTCCTGGTAATTTTGAAGCAGAAAGTTATGTGACAAAATCAGGAAGTGTGCGTATCGAAAATACGCCCGGAACTTCTGGTAAAAACCTAGGGTATATTCAAAATGGAGATTACACAGAGTATAATGTTACTATAGAATCAAGCGGAGAGTATACTTTTGAGTTTTATGCATCGAGCGCGGGCAAAGGCGGACAAGTTGAAATTATCGAAGCAGGAACAACGGTAGGCTCTATATCGCTTCCGGTAACGGGGCAATGGCATAATTATAAGAAATATACCATAAAAGTTTCGCTTATAGCCGGAGAGAAAACACTAAGATTAGCGTATAAAGGTCAATCAGGATATTTGTTTAATATAGACAAAATAATTGCCATAAAAACAGCAACGCCTATCGAACAAACTGTTGTTTTATCTCCTATTCATGATGCTTATTTACAAGGCTCAAGTCGTTTTAATAGCGAAATTATACGGGTAGAGCAAAACAGAAGAACTGGATATTTAATGTATGATCTTTCTTCTATAAATGGAACAATATCTAAAGCAGAACTTAAATTTACAGTTAACTCTGATCCAGGTAATGGTAACATTAATGTAAACAAAGGAACTTCTAATAACTGGACAGAAAGTAACTTATCAAATAGCAATAAGCCTTCAGTAGGAATATTATTAGGTAATATGAATACGACCTACGGCATCGGTAACACAAAAACTGTGAATTTAAGTGCGGGGTCAATATCAGGCAATACATTATCTCTTGTACTTAATATGACTTCTGGGAATGATTTTGCCCTTGCCTCTAAGGAAAATGGGGATAACACTCCTCCTCAGTTAGTTATTACGTATACCAGTACATCGGTACAGCGTAATAATGTTGTTGTTGATACAAAAGATGATACTAATAAAACCAGTGTTTATCCAAATCCAGCAATTGATTGGATAAAAGTATCAGGAGTATCAAAAGGTTGCAGAATTAAAATTTTTAATTCTATAGGAATACTTCAAAAAGAGGTTGTTTTAAAAGACAATCGAAGTTTGGTAGATGTAAATGATCTGCCATCTGGGTATTATATAGTACATATCTTTGATGGTTATAAAACCACCAAAATTATAATGGTTAAAGAATAATCTAATCATTAATGTTATACAAAAAGGTTACCCGCTGAGGGTAACCTTTTTTAATTAACTATATCTATTGATAAAATTAAGAATGATCATGATCTTTAAGATCTTCGTCTGTTAGATCAAGAGTTATGTTATAAGAAGGTACATTCATACCTTTATCTGTTTTTACTAAAGTAAAATCAAGTACGTCATTACCGGTTTCTGTTAATTTCTCATTTTTAAAATACCCTTTACATACTCCATCAACAGTTTTTTCTGTGTAACCTTCACCATAAGTAATATGAAGTTTGTATTTACCTTCTGGGATATTTCTCACAAAATACACTTGATCACTTTTGATATGTGCTGTTCGAATATTTTTAGAATTTTCTTGAGAAATGATTTCGATTATGGCATCGGCACTTTTACCCACTGTTACTCTTAGATAATTATCTAATTTATAATCATATTTTGCATTTTGATTTGGGCATTTAGGTTCGGCATCCTGAGTATTAGAGGTTGCCGCTGATTGTTGCCCAATTGCATCTACTGTATCAATAGAATCCTTATCATCAGAATCTCCCAAATCAAGAGCTAGATTATATGAAGGTACATTTTTTCCTTCCTTAGTTGTTGTAGTATAAAAATCAAGTACCTGAGTGCTTGTTTCTGTTAGTTTTTCATTTTTAAAATAAGCTTTACATGTTCCGTCTACTGTTTTTTCTGCATAGTCGTTTCCATAATCGATATTAAGCCGATATTTCCCCTCTGGGATATTTCTAATATATTGAGTAGTATTGTTCGCTATAAATACCGTTCTTATTTTTTGTGAAGTTTCAATAGAAACTATGTCAACAATAACCTTAGAATTTTTGCCATTTCTTATTTTTAGGTAATTATCAAGATTTTTATCATAAGAGGCATTTTGATTTGGGCATTCAGGTTCTCCGCTTATTGAAAATTCAGAGATATTGCTGTTTTTAGGACTACTCGAATTCTCAATCTTATTAGTAGTAAGTTGATTAGATTCATCACTACATGAAGTGTAAGTAAGAATCCCTATAATGGCAGGGACCAGCAATAGGTACTTGAATTTTGCAATAGTTTTTGATTTGGTTTTTTGTAACATAAGAATTCGTTTTTTGATTAATGATTGATTAAAAAATTGATTGACGAATGTGATTTCCTGAGTTTGAAAAGTCGCATTCAATAATTGTTCGATATAATTTCTTTTATCCACTGTCGTAATTACAGCTGCATCGGCTAAGTATTCGTGCAGTACAGTTATTCTGGATTGACTACTATAAATTAGAGGATTCCACCATAAAGCTACTTTAAGGACCTCAAACCATATTTGATCTAATGAATGTTTTTGTTCAACATGTACGAGTTCATGAATTAGGATTTGTTTTTTCTCCTCTTCACTTAAGCCGTCTCCAAGGTAGATAGTATTCCAAAAAGAAAAAGCCTGGGTACTATTAGGAAGTGTAACTATTTTTTGATTTCTCAAAGTGGATTTAAAAGAAAAAGACGTTAAAACTTTAAGCTTGTAAAGCTTTAAGATTAGTAAAAATAAGCTTACAACTGCTCCAGTATAATACACTACTAGCCACCAATTTATTGGGTTTTGTTCTGGCCCACTGGTTCCCAAAACAACAAGATTTTCTGTAGAAAGTGTAATTACTCTCTCGAGTTTTGTAATATATATTTGTGATGTTTGCGTTCTAAATACATCTATTTTAATAAAAGGTAATACTAATGAAAGTATAGGTGTAATGATGAGGTATAATCTATTCCAGGTAAAAAAGGTGTCTTTCTTATGAAACACATCATAAAGGGCTAAAAAAATCACCTGAAAAATCAGGATTTGTAGTAGGTAGTGGAGCATAATAATTAATTTTCTTTATCTAGTTCTTTTAAAATTTGTTCTAAATCTTTAATATCCATATCATTCTTTTTTACAAAAAAAGAAACCATATTTCCAAAAGATCCATTAAAGTAGTTATTCATCAATTTAGTAATAGATTGACTGCTGTAGTCTTCTTTTTTTACCAAAGGAAAGTAGATATATCCTTTGCCTACTTTGCGATGAGACACGAACTCTTTGTTTTCTAAAATTCGAATAATAGTTGAAACGGTATTGTAAGCTGGCTTGGGATCGGGCATTTTTTCAATAATTGAAGCTACATTTGCTTCATCGAGATTCCATAATAATTGCATTACCTCTTCTTCGGCTTTAGTAAGTTGTTTCATATAACTTTGAACTAGTTTTTTAGTTTGAGAAAGCAAATATAACTAAATATTTAGTTTAAACTAATTTTTTAGTTGAAAAAAAGTATATTTGTGAGCTATTTATGGCAATAGTGAGGTTGGTGGTGAGTAACTTTATACGTAACAAATCATAAGTATTATCGTCATATAAATAAAAAAACATGGATATTGCCTTATTAATAATTGGTTTATTGTTTTGTCTTTTAGGCATTATTGGAAGTTTTCTACCTGTACTACCAGGACCATTTACTGCCTGGATTGGATTATTAATTCTTCATTTTACCGATGCTATCCCTCAAGATTGGACCTTTTTAGGAATCACCTTAGGAGTTTCTATTCTGGTTTGGGCATTGGATTATATTGTTCCTGCCTTGGGAACTAAAAAATTTGGAGGCACAACATATGGTATGGTAGGCAGCTCAATCGGGCTTATCTTAGGACTTATATTTATGGGTCCGTTTGGGATTATTATAGGTCCATTTGCAGGAGCATTTATTGGCGAAATAATTAATAATAGTAGCGATTCGTCGAAAGCTTTAAAAGCTGCCTTTGGATCATTTATTGGTTTTTTAGCGGGTACTTTTCTAAAGTTTATCGTATCCGTTGCATTCTTGTTTTTATTTGCTAGCAAAGTATGGGACAATTGGAATACATTATTTTAGAAACTCAAAATGTCATCCACGCTTTCTATATAATTACAAAACATATGATTAAAATTAGTTTAATATATATTCAATCAAATCATCAAATCATGAAAATTTATTTTTTAACCATTTTAACGGCTATCACCTTACAAGGTATTACGGGTCAAACAAAAAAAGATAGTTTACCAGGAGATCCATCCTTGGCATCTTCAAAAGAAGAACTTAAAGTATTGGCAGATCATGAAAAAGGTAATTTTGCTTATGCCGTTCAAGATTATTTTGAAAGGCCAAAACAATCTTCTTTTCAATTCTCACCAAACGGGATGTATTTTTCTTACCGTGAAAAGGATAGCGAAAGTAAGCGTCATATCTATGTTAAGAACACAGAGACGGGAGATATAAAACGAGTTATCGATGAAAAAGAAGAGCTTATTCGTGGGTATGGCTGGGCAAACAATAATCGATTAATCTATGTCATGGATCAAGGAGGGGATGAGAATTATCACCTTTTTGCAGTGGACTTAGATGGTGCCAATACAAAAGATCTTACACCATTTGATGGTGTTCGGGTAGATATTTTATCAGAATTAAAAGAACAACCCGATTATATGATTATTACAATGAATAAAGATAATCAGCAGATATTTGAGCCCTATAAGATAAATATTAATACAGGTGCGTTAGAAAAACTGTATGAAAATAAAGATGTTCAAAACCCAATAGCTGGGTATAATTTTGATAAAGAAGGAGTGTTAAGAGCATATAGCCAACAAGAAAACGGAACAAACTATTCTCTTTATTATAGAACATCAAAGGATCAGTCTTTTGAAAAAGTTCTTACCACCACCTGGAAAGATAATTTTTATATCATGGGATTTGATTATACAACAGAGTATCCTCATGATGCCTTTGTAATGAGTAACCTCGACAATGATACAGACGAGATTATTCTTTATGATCTGGCAAAAAAAGAAACTTTGAAAAAAGTGTATAACAATCCTATATTCGATATGGAAGGAATGAGTCGATCTCGAAAACGTGGTTATGAGATAGATTATTACCATTTTACAGGAGAAAAAAGTGTTACCATTCCTGTAAGTGAAACCTACAAAAACCTACACCAAAAATTTAAAGAAAAATTTGGAGATAAAGACTTTTCTATCGCCAATAAAACTGATGAAGAAGACAAGTATTTATTATATGTAGATAGCGACAAATTATATGGTATATATTATCTATATGATACAAAAAAAGACAGCTTTAAAGAAATTATGAACTTGATGCCTCAACTTAAAGAGGAGGATATGGCAGAGATGAGGCCTATTACTTTTAAATCCAGAGATGGGCTTACATTGTATGGGTATTTAACCATCCCAAAAGAAGCAATTAAAGGAAAAAAGATTCCTTTAATTGTAAATCCTCATGGAGGCCCTTATGGACCAAGAGATTATTGGGAGTTTAATCCAGAAACGCAGTTATTTGCCAGTAGAGGGTATGCAACATTGCAAATCAATTATCGAGGATCTGGAGGTTATGGAAAGAAATTTTATCTAGCAGGAAGCAAACAGATTGGCCGTAAGATGCTTGATGATCTTGAAGACGGAGTTGATTATGTAAAATCACTGGGATTTATTGATGAAAATCACATCGCTATTTATGGCGGTAGTTATGGCGGACTAGCTACTTTGGGTAGTTTGGTTAAAACTCCTGATTTGTATCGATGCGGTGTCGATTATGTAGGGGTATCTAATTTATTCACTTTTTTTAAATCTTTTCCTCCATACTGGAAACCATATTTGGCACAAGTATACGAACAATGGTATGATGAAAATGATCCTAAGGATCAACAAATCATGAAAGAAGTTTCTCCGGCACTTAACGTGGATAAAATGACAAAACCACTTTTTGTTATACAAGGTGCAAATGATCCGCGTGTAAATATCAATGAATCAGACCAAATTGTTACTAATCTAAGAAAAAGAGGGTTTGATATTCCATATATGGTTAAATATGATGAAGGTCATGGGTTTGGACATGAAAAGAATCGAATAGAGTTGTATAAGAGCATGATGGGCTTTTTTGCAAAACATCTAAAGTCTGATATAGCTCCAGAAGATAAAACCTCTTTTAAGAATTAATAAAAAAAGTATAATGTAATGTAGTGTAGCCCTGTTTAAAACAAACAGGGCTTTTTTTTGTAGTCTGTTTTTGAGAAAACAGGGCCCGTTATTCTATTTCATTTACGTAAATTGCTGACTGAAAAATAGTTACAGTTTATTTGGTAGTACTTGTATACGAAAAACATGGTAGTCATAATCCTGAATATGCCAAAGAGAATTAAAAAACTTAAATACCAATAACAATGATAAAAGAAAGAACATTATTCGACAAAATTGGAGGAATGGCTGCGGTAAATGCTGCAGTAGATATTTTCTATGTGAAAGTTCTTAATGATGAAACAATAAATCATTTTTTCGCTAAGACAGATATGAAATCACAAATTGGTAAACAAAAAGCCTTTTTAGCTTATGCATTTGGGGCACCTACCTCATATACAGGGAAAAACATGCATGATGCCCATAGCCATATGAATCTCACAGAAGATCACTTTAATGCTGTAATAGGACATTTGAGAACTACATTACAGGAATTGAATGTAACTCAAAACTTAATTGATGAAGTTATAGTGATTGCAAGTAGTACTAAGGGTGATATATTGGGAGAATAATGCTCCTTTAGAGTATTTCCTAAATTAAAAAAAGCCTCTCCAATTTATATGGAAAAGCTTCTCATTGGTTTACTACTAAACCACTCACGACAAGCGTGAGACAACACAACATTTTATCGCTAAAAAAAGCTTCAATAATAGTTGAAGCTTTTTAGCTCCCGATGCTTCGGGATTGCGGTCTGGACGGGACTCGAACCCGCGACCCCCTGCGTGACAGGCAGGTATTCTAACCAACTGAACTACCAGACCAAGGCCTTATTGCGGATGCAAATATACACCTCATTTTATTACCCGCAAATATTTTTTTTGTTTTTTTTGAATTTAAATACCATAGATTAAGCAAATTTCTGTCTTTCAACTAGATATGTTGTCAAAATTTTATCGAAATCTTTTTGGGTATCAGCCTCTACGTACTTAATTCCGTATTGAGCACATTTCATTTTTAAATCATAAAAATAAGAAGAAACCGCTTTTTGGTAATTATCTTTTATATTATCTGCATATACACTAATATATTCTCCTGTTTCTACATCAACAAACCTAGTGGGACGATTACCAAAATCAAACTTCAATTCTTTTTCACTATCAAAAGTATGAAACAAGATGACCTCGTGTTTGTTGTACTTAAGATGTCTTAGGGCTTCAAACAATTTATCAGGACTAGATGTGGCCTGAAACATATCGGTAAATAAAAAAATCAATGATCTTCGGTGTATCTTTTCTGCAATTAGATGTAAAAACCTAAAGGTGTCTGTATTTTTTGTGTTTGATATATTGGTGATTGATTCATTAAGTTTGTTAAGCAACATATGATGATGCCTTTCACTTCCTTTTTCTGGAGCATAATAATCATATTGATCACTATAAATACTTAAGCCGATGGCATCTCGTTGTTTTTTTAGAATGTTCATCAAACAAGCAGTTGCAAGTACCGAAAAACTAATTTTATTTAAAGAACCCAGATGGTGCTCTTTTACTTTTGGGTAATGCATAGAAGAAGAGTTGTCAATAATTATATGACATCTTAGATTAGTTTCTTCTTCATACCTTTTTGTAAAAAGCTTATCTGTTTTGGCATAGAGTTTCCAGTCGATATGTTTCGTGCTCTCCCCATTATTGTATACTTTATGCTCTGCAAATTCTGCAGAAAAACCATGAAACGGACTTTTATGCATACCAGAAATAAAACCTTCTACTACTTGTTTAGCTAACAGTTCTAAATTTGTAAACCCACCGGTTTTATTTATTTCATTTTGAATATCCATAATTCTCTCAAAATATCTTCAATAAAGAAGTGAACTTTTAATGTGAAAGATACATATTATAATATAGTATTTACAAAAAAAAAGGCTTAACATAATGTCAAGCCTTTTTTTTGTTTTTTTATCTTATGTCTTATTACAAAAGAGAATCTATTGCTTCTGCATACACATTCTTTGGCGATACACCTACTTGACGGCCTACTACTTCTCCGTTTTGAAAAACCAAAACAGTTGGAATATTTCTTACGCCATATTTTGCAGCAAATTCTTGATTAGCATCAACATCAACCTTGCCTACAACGGCTTTGCCGTCATATTCTTCACTAATTTGTTCAATGATAGGGCCTACCATTCGACAAGGACCGCACCAAGCTGCCCAAAAATCAACTAATACCGGTTTGTCGCTTTTAAGTACTACTTCATCAAAGGTAGCATCTGTTATTTCTAGTGCCATAGTTATTTATATTTAAAATTCTTATTTATTTTAATATTCACAAAATTAGTCAATAATTCTTCGAAAGCTTACAGTCCTAATATTTCTTTTAGTTATAGAATCATTTGATTTTCTGATAGCAATGTAATAAATCAAATTATATAATAAAATTCGTGGCTAATTCAAACCTTGAAAAAAAAACAATAATAAGTATTAAATTCTAATCATAAGATGATATGGTTAAAATAAAATTAACATTATATTTGTAGGAGTACGTTAACCATGATAAAAGAAATCCAACTACCATACTGCAATCTTACTTTTAAAGAATCTCATGCCATTTTGGTAATGCATGATGGCTCTGCCGTTACTATAGAAACGGCAGGAGAAATTACTAAATACCTCGAAGGGTATTATAATGGAAAGAATTTTATTTTCATTACGCACAGGAAATACCCTCACGATATAGATTTAAATGTCTATAAAGGGAAAATCTTGAAAAATATGATTGGTTTTGCTATTGTTTCTAATAATCCCGAGGAGATAAAAAGAGCTTTACAGGAACAACCATTATGGAATGAAGCATTCACATTCTTTAAATCTCTTGATGAAGCCGAAAACTGGGCACGAAGCTTCTTTGATTAATTGTCAAACTCTTTTGAATTCTGATGGTTATAAATTCCAATAAGATGTGTTCTTACTTTAACCGAAATTTCATCATTTTCCTCAATTTGTATTTTCATAGACTTACTATTTACTAATGGCATATGGCATTGCACGCAGTTATTGTTCATTTGTTGCGTTTCGGCTTTATCCCCAGAACAAACTATAGGGTTGTTTAGTGAATTATGGCAATTCATACATTTTTGATTAAAAGAGGAGAACTCTCCTCTCTCTTTTTTATGGGGATTATGACAAGAAGAACAATCCAAAACAGTACTTTTTTTAAAACATTTACTAGCTTTTAATAAACCATATTGATTTCCATGAACATCAAGAGAGTTTAAGTTTTTTTCATCATAATCAGGTATAGAAAAATTTTCTAATGTGTCGCCAACATTAAATCCAAAAGCATCTTTTGATACTTCTTGTCGTAACCCAGAATGGCATAATGCACAAGCGTCTAAGCGCTGTTGTCTTTCTAGATTGCTGTACTTTATTATATGTTGTCCAACTTTTTCATCTGGATTTAATCTGTGATATTTTACATGCTTAGTTACTTCGCCATGACAACGTTGACAATCGATACCATATACAATGTTGGTTTTGTGAAACTGATTTCCTTTTTTGCTTCCCGATATGTTTTGTGCATAGGTTGTATGGCATTCAAGACAGCGTTCGATTACTGGTCGTGCTGGAGCTAGTTTATTTGGAGCCCCAGGACTATTGATCCAACTATTGGTGGGGGTGAAGTATGATGCTTGTAATTGGAATAGCCGATCTTGATGCCACATAAGATATGACTGCCCTTTGGTTCCTGACCCAATAACAATATCCATCTTTGCACTGTAAAAAGGTTTTTCTTGTTGATCAACTATAGCATCTTGATAAAAACTCGTATCTCGGGCAACCATTTTAAGGCTTACTTTGTTGTTAAGTTTAAGACTATTCTTCTCCTTTACAAAGCTTCCTTTAATCGAGTTTTTATTTGCAGGCCGAAATGTGTTATAATGTGCAGTTTTTAAATGATCTTCAACAATACTCTTATGACATTCACTACAAATATTAGAATCTATAAACTCCATACCGTTATTATGAATAGCTATTGGGGTAATAGCAACATAATCGCTATTTGTATCTTCTGAAAAAAACAAAAAATAGGTAAGAAAACCAATGATAGTAACGAATAGTAGTACTATATAGATTAACTTTTTTTGCATAGAAACCGAATCTTAGTACCAAGATAAGGTAATTAGAGAAGGTATACCTTCTTTTTAATTCAGTTTGTAATACACCGAATCATTTTCTAAAGCTTCCAACAGTTCTTGAGAAATATTTACTTTTTGTTTTCTACTAGGCATGTGTAATTTTAGTTTTTCAGCCATTTCGAATATTACAAAATTCAATGTATGATTTCCTGTGTGTTCTGTCAAAAGTTCTTTTAAGCTATCAATCCTTTGATCAGAAAGATTATTAATGTCAAGTTGAATCGTTAGTTTCTTGGCATAACTTTCCATTACATCATGTAATAATTGGAAGCTATTAAATTGAATTCTAGGGTCTCCTTTTTTACCAGTATCACGGTTTACCCAGCCTTCTTTTACGAAAGCTTTGGCGTATACAAAGGTGCTTTTTACCAAAAACGGACGATGTTTTAGGTATTCTTCACCAAAAATTCTGAATTCATGAGCGGTATTATAATCTTCCACAGTAAACGTGGCCCAACCTTTTCCATTTTTTGATGTACGATGTTCAACATTGGTAATAACACCTCCAAAAGAGAGTTCACGATTAACATTGGTTTCTAAATCTGCAAAATCCAATAAAGTGCCATTGCAGAAATACTTCATTTCATATTTGAAATCATCCAGTGGGTGACCAGATAGGTATATCCCCACTACTTCTTTTTCGCGAGCTAGTTTTTCCATGGTTCCCCATTCTTCACAAGGAGGTACAACGGGCTCAGGAATTTGCACATCACTGGATTCGCCAAAGAGGCTTACTTGCGAAGAATTTTCACTTTCCTGATATTTAGAACCATAGCGCATTGCTTTTTCTAAAAATGTAACACCATCTCCTTCTTGATGAAAATATTGCCCTCTGTGTGTTTCGGTAAAAGAATCAAAACCACCGGCGAGAGCTAAACTTTCAAAGGCTTTCTTGTTTGCTGCACGAAGATCAATTCGTTTCGCCAGATCAAAAATAGACCTGTAAGGCCCTTCTTCTTTTCGGTTTTCGACAATGGTAGCTACTGCGCCAGTTCCTACACCTTTTATGGCGCCCATCCCAAAACGTACTGCGCCATTTTTGTTTACCGAGAATTTGCGATAGGATTCATTTACGTCGGGTCCTAATACGTCTAATTTCATGCGCTTACATTCTTCCATAAAGAAAGTAACCTGTTTGATATCATTCATATTGTTAGAAAGTACAGCTGCCATATATTCTGCGGGATAGTGAGCTTTCAGATAAGCAGTTTGATAGGCAATCCATGCATAACAGGTAGAGTGAGATTTATTAAATGCATAGGCAGCAAAGGCTTCCCAGTCTTTCCATATTTTTTCTAATTTATCTTCAGCGTGTCCTTTTTCAGAGGCTTGTTTGATAAATTTAGGTTTCATCTTGTCAAGAACCGCTTTTTGTTTTTTACCCATTGCTTTACGCAATACATCGGCTTCACCTTTAGTAAAATTAGCAAGCTTTTGAGAAAGTAACATTACTTGCTCCTGGTATACTGTGATCCCGTAGGTTTCTTTCAGGTACTCTTCACAAGCTTCTAGGTCATATATGATTTCTTCGGTACCGTGTTTTCTGTTAATGAAACTCGGTATATATTCTAACGGCCCAGGTCGATACAAGGCATTCATAGCGATAAGATCGGCAAAAACTGTAGGTTTAAGCTCTTTCATGTACTTTTGCATCCCTGGGGATTCATATTGAAACACCCCAACCGTTTCACCTCTCTGGAAGAGTGCATATGTTTCTTCATCATCCAGTGGGAAATTCTCTGGGTCTAACTCAACACCATGCTTTGCTTTTACAATCTTAACGGTATCTTTGATTAGAGTCAAGGTTTTTAACCCCAGGAAATCCATTTTTAGAAGTCCTGCACTTTCTACAACAGAGTTGTCAAATTGTGTACAATACATGTCTGAATCCTTAGCTAATGCTACCGGAACAAATTTTGTAATGTCATCTGGTGTAATAATTACACCACAGGCATGAATACCAGTATTACGCACAGATCCTTCAAGTACACGTGCTTGGTTTAAGGTTTCGGCTTCGAGGTCGCTACCTTCGGCAATATTTAGGAGTTCATGCACTTTTTCTAACTCATCACTTCTAAATTTTTTCTTCAGCGTGGCTTCATCTACACCAAAAATCTTGCCCAGCTTAGACATGTTTGGGATCAGTTTAGCAATGCGATCTGCATCACCCAGAGGTAGATCAAGTACCCGGGCGGTATCGCGTATCGATGATTTTGCTGCCATGGTACCGTATGTAATAATCTGTGCTACTTGGTTAGATCCGTATTTTTCGATTACATAATCCATTACACGACTACGTCCTTCATCATCAAAGTCAATATCGATATCGGGCATGCTCACACGGTCTGGATTTAAGAAGCGCTCAAAAAGCAGGTCATACTTTATGGGGTCTAGATTCGTAATCCAAAGACAATACGCTACAGCAGATCCTGCAGCCGATCCCCGGCCAGGGCCTACAGATACATCCATATCACGAGCAGCACGAATAAAGTCTTCAACAATTAGAAAGTACCCAGGGTATCCTGTTTTTTCGATAACTTTCAATTCAAAATCGAGACGTTCATCAATCTCCGGAGTGATTTCGCCATATCGTTTTTTTGCGCCTTCATAGGTGATATGTCTTAAATATTTGTTCTCCCCACGTTTTCCTCCATCTACTTTGTCTTCTTCAAATAAAAACTCTTCGGGAATATCAAATGCTGGTAATAATACATCTCTGGCAAGGACAAAAGGCTCGATTTTGTCTACAATTTCTTGAACATTTATAATAGCCTCTGGTAAGTCCTTAAAGAGACTTTTCATCTCTTCTTGAGACTTAAAATAATATTCTTGATTCGGTAAACCGTATCGATACCCTCTTCCGCGACCTATCGGGGTAGCTTGTTTTTCTCCATCTTTTACACATAACAAAATGTCATGGGCATTAGCATCTTTCTTTTCGCAGTAATAGGTATTATTGGTAGCAACAGTTTTAATGTTGTATTTCTTGGCTAAATCTAGCAATACAGGGTTTACTCTATTTTCATCCTCTTGATCATGCCTCATAACCTCGATATAGAGATCATCTCCAAATTCTTGATGCCACCATTGCAAAGCTTCTTCCGCTTGTTTTTCACCAATGTTTAGCACTTTGCTGGGTACTTCGCCATATAAATTACCGGTTAATACAATAATATCTTCTTTGTATTGCTTTACAATTTCTTTATCTATTCTGGGGAGGTAGTAAAAACCATCTACAAAGGCAGTAGAAGACATTTTGGCCAGGTTGTGATATCCGTTCTTGTTTTTGGCAAGCATTACAATTTGATAGCCGTTGTCTTTTCTGGATTTATCTTTATGATTTTCACAAACAAAGAACTCGCAACCTACAATAGGTTTCATTGCTATGCCTTCTGGTTCTTGTCCGTTTTTGATAGCTTCAGCATTTGCAGCTTCTACGCTTTTATTATGGTTAGAAACAGCTTGTACAAAATGAAAGGCACCCATCATATTAGCATGATCGGTCATTGCAACAGCATTCATTTTATGACTTGCTGCTACTTTTACCAAATCTGGGATACTGGTGGTAGATTGTAATACCGAAAATTGAGTATGATTATGTAAATGGGCAAAGTTTACTTCATCAAGAGCAGCAATGTTTTGATCTATTTCTTGCTGAGATAAATCTGAAGTTTGCTCTTTTGTAAGTTGCTGCTGTATTTTTTGTGAAGCTTTCTTAAGGTTAATGTGTTTTAACCCTATAAGCTGAATTGTATCTTGATTAACTTCGTTGAAGTTTTGAAAATAATCAGGGGCTACATCAAGCTCTTCTATGGTAAAGCTCTGTTTACGGATTAATTCAAAGAAACAACGAGTAGTAGCTTCGACATCGGCTGTGGCATTGTGTGCTTCGCCGAAGGCAACTCCAAAAAGATGCTGGTGTAATTCTGTAAGGGTTGGTAGTTTATATTTACCTCCACGACCTCCGGGTATTTGACAAAGCGTAGCAGTAGTTTCTGTACATGTATCCAGAACCGGCAACTCTTGTAGATTGTTTTCTAATCCTAGACGATAAAATTCGGCTCCCATAATATTTACGTCAAAGCCTACATTTTGACCAACTACAAACTTGGTTTTTGATAAAGCAATATTAAATTTTTCAAGTACTTCTTGTAGTGTAATACCATCTTGTTCTGCCAGTTCGGTAGAAATACCATGAATCTTCTCTGCATCATAAGGGATATTAAAACCATCAGGTTTTACCAAGTAATCCTGATGCTCAATACAATTACCCATATCATCGTGTAATTGCCATGCTATTTGTATACATCTGGGCCAATTATCGGTATCACTAATAGGAGCATCCCATCGTTTGGGTAACCCAGTGGTTTCAGTATCAAAAATTAAGTACATAAAAAGAGGTATTTCAAGAAATTTGTCCCTTACAAAAGACTTTCAAAAATACAGAAAATCATAGGTTCTGTTTCCTAAAAGTTATCCAGAATTATTAACCATTTTATTTTAACATATGATATTGTATTCTTTTTTGAGGTGGTAATAGTATTTATAGTCCAGAAATAAAAAAGCTTAGAAACATACTATGCTTCTAAGCTTTCTATTTTAATTTACTTTTTTAAGTACTTATTAATTATTACGAGGTGATCCGATTTGAGTGCCTATAACACTTGCTGAAGGTTGCGTAATTACTGGACAGTTAATAATTGCTCCTGTTGCGGTTAATAAATCTGATAAGGAGTTTGCTAATGGGCTTGGATTTGCATTTCCTCTAAAAGGAATTAAAATACCATCTGCCAAAAGCTCATTTATTTGATCAAAGCTTTGTAAAATTGGACGTTCAGATTCAGGAATTGTGAACTCCGTAATATGTGCATCCCACATAGGGGCATATCTTGTATCTCTGGGATCAATTGGAAACGTGTTTGTTGGATCCTGTACTTGTCGGTCACTTAAGGAAGCTGAATTTAAACCTTGTACTCCAAATCCATCTGTATCTGTTGTTCTACCATTAGCAGTCGGACTAAAAGGTAACATAGAACCTCCCGGGAATAATCCAAATGTTGGTAAGTTTGCCAATCTTGGTGCAAATACTCCTAATTCGATAGTAGCTGGTCCTGGATCAGAAGTATCTGTTACAATGTGAAAGTAATAGGGTCTACCATCTTGCCATCCATCTAAAAGCTGCATTACTACAGATGCTTGATCAATAGCAAGGTTTGGATTGTTTAAATCGTCTTCCTGTGCGGGACTGTTTCCATCTGGATGTGGAATTCTATCATGAATACCAGTGCTATTAGCTACCATTTGGGCATTAATTACAGCTCCACTAGGTAATACCACATAAGAAGACCATTCTGGACTTGCTATAGCTCCTGGATTCACCTCTGCTGGGGGAAAACCAAATAGTAATCCATCATCAGATCCTCCTCCGGCGACTAAAGATCTTTTTGGTGAAAAATCGACTGATCCTTCAAAAACAAGTCTTCCTCTGCGGGTCCAATGTGCATTTTGTTCTCCTCCTGAGCCTTTTGATACTGCCATTCTAGGAGAGAAAATAACACCTAATTTTTTAGCCATTAGTTTATTGGATGCTTCAGTTATTACATAATAACCTTTTCTACGGCTTCCGTCGGGTAAAGTTTCCCATCCCTGAAACATAGGAAATCTAGCCGTAGGCCCTGCAGGAACTTCGGATCTATCTATTCGATAATCTATACCTAATACACTTGGTAAAAATACATTCTGTTCTGCTGTAAAACGAAGTGCAGGGTTGAATACATTATATGGAGTTCCTCCATCTCTTCGAATACTATTTAATAGTAGTTTAGCTTCTTTTAAAGCTCTAAAAGATTGAAAAGATTTTGCATCTGCTTCCTCCACAGATTGATCTTCTGTTGCTATAGCATCATCATTGCTACACGCTACAAATATTGAAGCTACAAATAGGCTTACGAGTATTATTTTTAAATTTTTCATGTTTTTGTTTTTTAAATTTTTGTGTCTTTAAAAAACAATCGGCCAATCGTCTTTAGGTTTCAAAAGCTAATATTTAAGTTTTGATACCTGTTCAGACGACAGCAGTATTTCGTGCTTACAGAGAGAAAATGTCGAAATAAATAAAAACGATGAGTTTAATAGTAGTGATAATTATATAATGTGTTGATTTGCAGTATTTTATAATGTTAATGAAATTACACGAAGAAGCTCATTAAAAGCTATAATTTGGCAATTAATTAACAAAATTGCAACGATACTAAAGAAGTATCGACACATGCAAATGTTAGATAGCTAACACATTTAAGAAGGGCAGGGAGGCTAAAATTAATATCTTAGTGTGAATTTTTGTACCCAAGGAATACTATTAAAAATATGGAAAGCTTACCATCTTGAAAATTAAAAAGCACTTAATTGTACAATTAAGTGCTTTCATGGTTAAGTTGAGTTATGGTTTTTAATAACCAAATTCAAATATACCTTGTGATACTTGCACACCGCTTCTGGTTTCAAACTCGAAGCTTCCGCTAATACATTTTGTTACTGCATCATGACTAGTGATTGTAAGTGCTCCTGATAACGCAGAGGATTTATCATTTGAGGATGTGTATGTGGCACTATAGTCGCCTGATCCTGTTAGAGAATAGTTTCCTGTAGTAATGTTCGATGGAAATACTATAGAAATTTCTCCCTCTTCGTTAGTGGCTTTGATGAGTATAGATACATTTTCTACACCAAATATTTCAGCAGAATGATTATCGGTAATCATTTCGGTGCCATTTACAAGTGCTGTTAAGGATGCATTTAATAGACAAGGGTTGATGTCTTGTGTAATTACTTCCTCTTCCTGGATAACTCCATTTTCTAAAGGAATTCTGTAAAACCATCCATCACTAAAGTTCATGCTATTTCCATTTTCATCTTTTAGGTCATTGAAGTAAAAATTCCCAGAAATCTCATTGTTATGAATTTCTGTAATATTCACTATGCCATCGGTTTCACCTTCTTTAGAAATAAATTCTTCTTGATTTTTTTTGAAACTTACGGTGTTAACAGATTGTTGCGCCATTTTATAGGTGCCAACTTTTGTTGCCGAAGTGGTAAAACTGATTGATTTGTCGTCTGCAGATCCAGAGATTACTAATGTACCATCTTCATAGATAATAGCTTTCTTAATAGAAGACCTGAAAATTTCTCCATCAATTTTTGCCTGAAGTGCAGGATTATTGATTTCGATATCAGTGGAACAAGAAGTAAAGATAAGGCAGAAAACTGCTAATAGAGTAGTAGTTTTAATCATAGGCTTGGGGCTTTTGCGATATTTGACTACGGATTACCGTTTTAATATGTTTACGCTACAAACATAAAGTGAAAAAACCAGGAAAACAATTATTTCATCGAAAAAAAGCATATTTAATCGATGAAATACACAAAATGTTGTTTTTTTTAATAAATAGTAGGTGGATTGTATGATTTTTTAGTCAAATATTTACACGAATAAGACCAATATGTAATTTTTGAAAACACAACGTATTAATTATCAGGAATAAACTTTTAGAATTATTGATTCTTTTTCAAAAGAAAATAAGTATCTTTGCGCCCTTAATTATAAACAGGGTCGCGTACCCAAAAATTAATTTTTATGCCTGTTAAAATAAGATTACAGAGACACGGTAAAAAAGGGAAACCTTTTTATTGGATCGTAGCAGCAGATGCTAGATCAAAAAGAGATGGTAGATTTCTTGAAAAGTTAGGTAGTTATAATCCTAATGTTAACCCAGCAAGCGTTGATCTTGATATCGATGGTGCTGTAAAATGGTTACAGAATGGTGCACAGCCTACCGATACTGCAAGAGCTATTTTATCTTACAAAGGAGCCTTACTTAAGAATCACCTTGCTGGTGGAGTAAGAAAAGGAGCCTTAACAGAAGAACAAGCTGCAGAAAAATTTGAAGCTTGGTTATCTGAAAAAGAAGGATCTGTTGGTGCTAAGAAAGATGCATTAGCGAAAGCTGAAGCTGCTGCTAAAGCAAAAGCTCTTGAAGCAGAAAAAGAAGTGAATGCTAAACGTGAAGCAGATGCTGCTGCTGCAAATGCAGAAGAAGTAGAAGCTGAGGCAGAAACGACTGAAGAGGCAGATGTGGCAGAAGCACCTGAAGCAGAAACTGCAACAGAAGAAGTAACTCCAGAAGCTAGCAACGAGGAAGAATAGTTGCATTATTGACGATGAAGAAAGAAGAATGCTTCTATCTAGGTAAAATCGTAAGTAAATTTAGTTTTAGAGGTGAGGTGTTGATTAAATTGGACACCGATGAACCCGAAAGTTATGTAAAAATGGAATCAGTATTTGTTGACTACAACAATAATCTGGTTCCATTTTTCATTGAAAAAGCTTCGCTTCATAAGAGTGATTTACTTAGAGTAAAATTTGAAGATGTAGACACCGAAGAAGATGCAGATGATCTTATGAAGGCTGCAATATATCTTCCACTCACATTATTGCCAAAACTAGAAGGTGATCAGTTCTATTACCACGAAGTAATAGGCTTTACAATTGTAGATAACACTTTTGGAGAAGTAGGTATTATTAAATCCATAAATGATTCGACTGCTCAGGCATTATTCGAAATTGATCGTAATGGTGTCGAAATTCTTATCCCTATGAATGATGAATTTATCGATAAAATAGATCGAGAAACAAAACAAGTTATCGTAAATACACCAGAAGGATTGATTGATCTATACTTATAGATAAATCCACTTATTCAAGAAGTTGAAGAGCTAAGAAAAATAGTGTCAGCAATTTTATTGAAATCATAAGATTCTCAGATTTGGAATTTGAGATTTAAATATTGTAATTTAAAGAATGAAACCCTTCAAATTCAAACAATTTACTGTTGAACAAGACCGCTGTGCCATGAAAATTGGAACAGATGGAGTTTTATTAGGAGCATGGGTACCTATAGATGATACTGTAAATTCGATCCTGGATATAGGAACGGGTACAGGGGTGATTGCCTTAATGGCTGCTCAACGATCTAATGCCGAGATTGTTGATGCTCTCGAGATTGATACAGAGGCCTACGAACAGGCAGTAGATAATTTTGAAACATCGCCATGGGGAGATCGGCTGTTTTGCTATCATGCCTCGTTTCAGGAATTTTTTGAAGAAATTGATGATCAATATGATATGTTGATTAGTAATCCTCCATTTTATGCTGAAGATTATAAGAGCAAAGATGCCAAGCGTGATATGGCCAGATTTGAGGATGCACTCCCATTCGAACATTTACTCGTAGGAGCGTCCAGATTATTGTCTGATAAAGGACAATTGGCAATGATTATTCCGTATAAAGAAGAGCAACGAGTTATTGATATTGCTCAGCAAGTAGGGTTGTTTCCTAAAAAAATCACACGAGTTAAAGGTGCTCCGATAGCAGATATCAAAAGAACCATGCTATTGTTTGGATATAATACATCTAGTATTGATGTTGATGAGCTTATTATAGAAAACACTCGCCATCAATATACACAGGAATATATAGATCTTACCAAGGATTTTTATTTGAAAATGTAATCAAATAAAAAGGAGGGTTATCATCAGACCCTCCTTTTCGAAATTCAATCACTCTACAAAGTTTAATTTATTACAGTATAAATTAAGACTCTTACTTGTTATCAATCAAAATTTATTTCTTGATCCAGTTTCCGTCTGCATCACAATAAACCTCCATCGTTTTTTCTCCTTGTTTTAATACCAACATAAACTCAGAAGCATCTTCTTTGGCACCAGCTTTTTCTATTATTGCACCAGCAAAATCTTTAGCAACTGCGTCAATAACTTTCTGAGGCAAGTTTTCTACAGCCAGGTCTATATATTTATCCTGAGCCGGTGTAGTGATTTCAGTAGTGTCTGTTGAGGCTACTTCTTGTGCGTTGATCCCTTGAGTCCCTACTAATAATCCAAAAGCTAATACTGGTAATACAAATAAATTTTTCATTTTGTGTTTCTTTTTAAGATTTACATTTTGTTACATCAAATACATTAGAATAATTATGCCAGAGAGGATTAAGAAATCGGGAATAGATTTAAAAAACTGATTTACAGTAAGTTAAAATTTATTTTGAATCGTGTACATATTCTTTATTAACAAGACCTTATGTAGAAAAAAGGGTTGAAATGCGGAATTTATACACAGATTTTAGCGAATTTCTTCGTTTCTATTAAAGGTGGTGATATAGAATATGTTTTTGATAGTCTTACTTCAGTTTATTTGCAATAAATGATCGATGTTTTTAAAAATGTGAAAAAAATTGCTTGCTCTTTTTCCATTAATTACATTTGTTAAGCACAAAAGTGTGATAATTTTGATAATACTTTAAAGACATATACCAAATGAAGCCAGATCTTTTCGAAGCTCCCGATTATTATAATTTAGATGAATTACTTTCTGACGAGCATAAACTGGTTCGTGATGCTGCCCGAAGCTGGGTAAAACGCGAAGTTTCTCCAATTATAGAAGAATATGCACAACGGGCAGAGTTCCCAAATCAAATCATTAAAGGTTTGGCAGAAATAGGAGCATTTGGCCCATATATCCCCGAAGAATACGGTGGTGCAGGGTTAGATCAAATTAGTTATGGATTGATTATGCAAGAGATCGAACGAGGCGATTCTGGTGTGCGATCTACCTCTTCGGTACAATCCTCTTTAGTGATGTATCCCATCTGGAAATACGGTAACGAGGAACAACGAAAAAAATACCTTCCTAAACTTGCGTCGGGTGAGTTTATGGGATGTTTTGGACTTACAGAACCTGATCATGGCTCTAATCCTGCAGGAATGACTACTAATTTTAAAGACAAAGGAGATCATTATCTACTTAATGGGGCTAAACTATGGATATCTAATGCGCCCTTTGCAGATGTTGCAGTGGTTTGGGCTAAAAATGAAGAAGGAAGAATTCATGGACTAGTTGTAGAACGAGGAATGGAAGGATTTTCTACACCCGAAACCCATAATAAATGGTCCCTTCGCGCTTCTGCAACAGGAGAACTTATTTTTGATAACGTAAAAGTACCAAAAGAGAACTTGCTACCTAATAAAAGTGGATTGGGAGCACCCTTAGGATGTTTGGATTCTGCTCGATATGGTATAGCCTGGGGGGCAATTGGTGCTGCCATGGATTGCTATGATACGGCATTACGATATGCAAAAGAACGTATACAGTTTGATAAACCTATAGGAGCAACACAATTGCAACAAAAGAAACTGGCCGAAATGATTACCGAAATTACCAAAGCTCAATTATTAGCATGGCGATTAGGAGTATTACGTAACGAAGGCAAAGCTACCTCTGCCCAGATATCAATGGCCAAACGTAATAATGTAGATATGGCTATAAAAATTGCCAGAGAAGCACGACAAATTCTGGGAGGAATGGGAATTACTGGCGAGTATAGTATTATGCGTCATATGATGAACCTAGAGAGTGTGATCACTTATGAAGGTACACATGATATTCATTTGTTGATTACCGGGATGGATATTACAGGTTTTTCGGCTTTCAAATAAATTATGATGATACAATAACCTAAAAAGGGGTGGTTCTGAACCACCCCTAACCAGGTTCTGAACCCCTTCTGGGTGGTCTTTTACCTATGCGAAGCTATTCAATACTGTTTATAAGAGGTTCTACACCCCTTCGAACTGGTTATGTAAGTGGTTCTAATAGGTAATTTACCGTCTAAAAGAGGTTCGTTAGTCATTATAAGGGGTTCAAAACCGATTCGAATCGGTTTGAGAGCCATTCGAGACGGTTAACTATAGGTTCGAAGCACTTCAGAACCGTCTATAAGTAATGATATACCACTCGTTGGGTAGTATACGATATAATAGGAAGGATGTAAAACCACTTAAGAATAGTAAAGAACCACATAATATGCTAACCTTATGAGATAAGTAAAGCATAACATGTATTTATACGATAAAAATATTGAATAACCGAGGGCTGATGATCTTCAGTCTTCAATGAAATAATAACTATGAAAATATATGGTCATCGAGGGGCAGCAGGCTTGGTTGCCGAAAACACATTAGAATCTATAACCAAAGCTCTAGAATTTGGTGTTGATGGTATCGAGATCGATGTACATCGATGTAAATCGGGGGAGTTGGTCGTTGTTCATGATAAAACTTTAGAGAGAACCACCAATGGCAAAGGAAAAGTTTCAGAATATACCCTGCAAGAATTAAAAAGGTTTAGAACTCCTGAAGGGTACATGATTCCATTATTAGATCAAGTATTGGATCTGATAGAGGCAAAATGCACCTTAAATATAGAATTAAAAGGAATTGGAACAGCATTACCAACCGTAGAACTTTTAGAAAAACATATTAAAAAATCGAGATGGAATTATGATGATTTTATTTTATCGAGTTTTGATCATTCGCAATTGTTTCAGATAAAAGCGGTAACCTCAAACTTTAAATTAGGAGTTTTAACCGAAGAAAATGTTACGCACGTATTACCGGTTGCCAAAGAACTTGAAGCATTTTCTATTCACCCGCCGATTACCACGTTGACCAAGGATGAGGTTGATCTGGCTAATACACAAGGATATCAAGTGTATGTATGGACGGTAAATGACAAAACACTGATTGACCAATCAAAATCATGGAATGTTGAGGGTATCATCACAGATTTTCCGAATTTTGCAAAATGAACTATGATCTAATTGTTATTGGTGGCGGAGCTGCTGGTTTTTTTACAGCAATCAATGTTGCCGAGAATGACGCAAATTTAAAAATTGCAATTTTAGAGCGAGGTAAAGAAGTGTTATCCAAGGTTCGCGTATCTGGTGGTGGTCGATGTAATGTTACTCATGCAGAATTTGTCCCAAATGACTTGAGTAAAAACTACCCAAGAGGAGAGAAGGAGTTGAAAGGGCCTTTTCATACTTTTATGACAGGAGATACTATGGAGTGGTTTGATCGTCGTGGTGTAGCATTAAAAATTGAAGATGATGGTAGGATATTTCCGGTCTCAGATTCATCTGAAACTATCATCGATTGCTTTTTATCAGAAACAAATCGACTGGGTATAGAAGTATTGACGAATCATTCGGTCAAAAATTTTTATACAGAAAATAATCAATGGAAGGTAAAGACTAGTCAAGGTGATTTTAGGACTACAAAACTAATGATTGCTACGGGGAGTAATCCTAAAGTATGGAAATTACTTAGCGAACAAGGGCATGATACAATCGATCCTGTACCTTCATTATTCACCTTTAATATTAAAGATCCAAGGATTAAGGAGTTGCCGGGAGTGGTCACACAGGCTTCTGTAAAAGTTGAAAATTCAAAATTACGTAGCGAAGGTCCTTTGTTGATTACGCATTGGGGAATGAGTGGTCCCGCAATTCTAAAATTGTCGGCCTGGGGAGCGATAGAGTTAAATGCGTTTCAATATGATTTTGAGATTACTGTGAATTGGCTTCAGCACTATTCGCAAGAAGAAGCCCTGGAGGAAATTAAAGAATTAAAAAATAAGAACCCAAAGCAGCAGGTGTTTACGTATGCTCAGTTTGAATTGCCCAAAAGGTTATGGCAAAGCCTGGTTTTAGCTTCTGGAATAGAAAAAGATACACGTTGGGCAGATCTTAATAAATCTCAGAGTAAAGACTTATCAGAACAACTTACCCAAGGCATTTTTAAAGTGAAAGGTAAAAGTACTTTCAAAGAAGAATTTGTTACCGCTGGGGGTATTAATCTCAAAGAAGTAAATTTTAAAACTTTTGAGAGTAAAAAATATCAGAATTTGTACTTTGCAGGAGAGGTATTAAATATAGATGCGATTACGGGAGGTTTCAATTTTCAGAGTGCATGGACCGGTGCTTTTATTGCAGCACAAGCCATAGCATCTGGGTCTTCAGAAGGTTCTGACTAACTTTTGTAGTTGATGGTAATATAAACCAATGTCACCCTGAGCCCTTCGACAGGGCCTGTCGAAGGGTATTTAAGATAAATTTCAATCATGAAAACATACATAGCTTTATTACGCGGAATTAACGTTAGTGGCCAGAAGAAAATTAAAATGGCAGACCTCAAAACTATGCTAGAAGGTATAGGTTTCCGATCTGTTACTACGTATATACAAAGTGGTAATGTTGTTTTTGAAAGTAACGAGGAGAATACGAATATTTTAAGTGATTTGATTAAAAAGGGAATTGAAGAACGTTTTGGATTTGATGTCCCAGTACTTGTTCTTACTTATAAAATATTAGCATCTATTTACCAAGATAATCCATTTTCTAAGCGTATCGAAAAAGAAGAAATCGAAGAGAAAAAGATGTATTTTACGTTGCTATCGACACCACCAGATCCAGATGCTATAGCCGAGCTTACCGCTAAGGATTATAAAGCAGAAGAGTTCGTAATCACTAAAAGTGTAGTATATTTTTATGCTGCCAACGGCTACGGGAGAACCAAACTTAACAATAATTTCTTCGAGAAAAAACTGAAGTGTAGTGCTACTACCAGAAATCTTAAAACAGTAACTAAACTACTGGAATTAAGTAAATTATAATTAAAAAAAATAGAGCATTTAAGTTAGTTGGTCTGTGTAAAATTTTGTATCTTAATGGGGTTTAACTAATATCTCATTAACTATGAAAAAAATTACTCTCCTTCTTGTTTTTACATTTTTATTTAACGGGCTGCACCATTCATATGCATATAATGATAACGACCCTATAAAAAAGCTGTTGACGGATTATGTTAACAAAATGAATGCGCTAAACAAGGGAACTAATAAAGAAGACGTACTCGAGTTATTTGATGAAAAATACAGAGGTAACACAGTGTATGTCAATTTATCAGGGACTTTAGTGAGAAAGGACTACAGTAAAAAAGATATTTCTTCTCAATTAGATGATATCATAGATGACAATAATTACAAATTTAAACTTATCCTGGATAAAGTTGTTTTTCAGACGCAAAAGGAAAGAGCAGGAATTATTTCTGCGGTTATTAGTTTTGAATCGTATATAGATAAAAAACTAGCCGAGAAAGGGACTATGTTAATGGATGTGGTGGCTCTTAGAACAAATGGCGACTGGAAGATTGTACAAAATAACATGGTACGAGTTTCTGAGGCAAAGGATATTGGCGAATGTGTGTGCTATGTATATGAAAAAGGTTCTACAAAATTCGTGACTGAAGTATACTTCCCTTCGGGCTTAGAGTATAGTCAGGAGTTTGATGCTTTTCAGGTCACTACTAAAGGCGATAAGCGAATTATAAAAACAGATAGTAATGAGTTTTATTGGGATAGAAGTACCGGGCAAATAAAATTTAAAGGAGGAGCAATTGGAAGGGGTGCAAATGCTAGAAAAGCCATAGAAATTGTTCTAAAAGATCTCTATAAGGATTCTTGTGTAAATATTGTATTTAATTAAGTTATACTCTATGTTTAAAACTCACCAGAGGGGTTTTTAAACATAAGAAAAACAAATCCTGCCCAAAAGCAGGATTTGTTCTTTTATAAAACTTTCAAGTAGTCTAAATAATTGTTGAATCCTTCAAAAAGCTTCTCCACGAAATTTCAATGGCTTGATTAATATGCTTTTCCTGAAGTTTTACGGTTTCATTTTCATGAATTTTCACAATAGATACCACATTGCCAAAAAACAGTTCTTCCATAACTAAAGTATTGTAGGATTTAAAAACCTTTTGTCGAACTCCTTCTTTAAAGAATTGTTCGATATCATTATAATACTGTCTGGCTTGATCTTTTAATGATTGTGGAATTTCCGGAGAACGGGCAATTTGTTCTGAAAAAACAAAGGCGATAGGATTATTGACAAAATAATAGAACAGATTTAACCACATAATAGTGAACTGCTTTTTGATATCATTCTCAGGAATATTTCGCATAACCACAGTACCAAAATCCTGAGTCAGCATTAAGTACAATTCTGTAATAATTTCTTCTTTATTCTTAAAATGATGATATACGGTACCATTAGCTACACCTGATTCTTTGATAATTTGAGAAAGAGAAGTGGCTCCAATACCTTGTTTAGTTATTAATTCTAAAGTAGTCTGTAAGACTATAGCTTTTTTACTCATAAAAATGAAATTCCTTATTCTTGGTTTAATTTAGTTGCCATATGCTAAAATTCAAAGCAGTTGCAAAAGCAACCCAAACAATGTAAGGGATAAGTAGGTAAGCGGCTGTAGTGTTTACGACTTTAAACCATCTAAAGGTAAACAATAATAGGATTAATAGGGCTATTATATCCAGTAATGCAATTAATGGATTTTGCAATCCAAAGAAAAATATGGACCACGCAGCATTGAGTAACAATTGAAACCCAAAATGATATAACGCAGTTTTTACCCATTTATGATAAAAACCTTTGCTCCATACAATTCCTGCAGCAATTCCCATCATAAGGTATAAAATTAACCAGACCGGAGCAAAAATCCAACTAGGGGGAGTAAAAGAAGGTTTATTTAAAGTTACATACCATGTATTTATAGACGTTTGAGTGGCAATGCTACTCAAAAACCCAATTAATAAACATAATAATACCGCAATACCTATGCGAAATAACTTTTTTTTCATCAAAATGATTTAGTGCTGTACTAAAATAGCAATTTATTTTTACTACAATGTACTTTAAATATGATACAGCACTTATCTTTGTTCAAAATTATTTGTTCTATGAAGGATTATCCTCAGTTTATATCCCCCGAAATTTCGGGTTTACCTAATGAAGGGAAAATTACTTGTACTGCTCCAAGTAATATTGCACTAGTAAAATATTGGGGTAAAAAACCAGTGCAACTTCCTGAAAATGCTTCAATTAGTTTTACACTCGATACCTGTAAAACGATAACAAGTTTATCGTATAAAAAACGAAATATAGCGTCAAAAGATTTTGATTTTGATTTATTATTTGAAGGAAAACCAAAATCAGATTTTAAACCTAAGATTCAAAGTTTTTTTGAAAGAATTGAGGAATATCTTCCTTTTCTGAAGCAGTATACGTTTACTATAGAGACTAGCAATACATTTCCGCATAGTAGCGGGATTGCTTCCTCGGCTAGTGGGATGAGTGCATTGGCATATTGTTTAATGCAACTAGAGAAAAAAATTAATCAAGACATTTCAGATGCAGAGCTTCTAAAAAAGACATCATTCTTAGCTCGGTTAGGATCAGGAAGCGCTTGCAGAAGTTTAGAAGGCCCCATAACAGTTTGGGGTAGTCATCCTGATATAGAAGGAAGCAGTGATGCTTTTGCAATTAAATTTCCGCATACAATTCATCATAACTTTAAAAATTATCAGGATACGATATTGTTAATTGATAAAGGAGAGAAACAAGTAAGTAGCACTGTAGGCCATGACTTAATGCATGGACATCCATTTGCTCAAGAACGATTTAAGCAAGCGGCAGATAACCTTACTACATTAAAAGATGTTTTAATCTCGGGAGATTTGGATACTTTTATTGAAGTGGTAGAAAGCGAAGCCTTGACCTTACATGCCATGATGATGACTTCGTTACCTTATTTTATCTTAATGAAGCCAAACACCTTATCGGTAATCAATAAAGTATGGGAATATCGTAAAAAAACAGGTTCTAAATTATGTTTTACACTAGATGCAGGAGCTAATGTGCATTTATTATATCCAGATTCTGAAAAAGAAGAGGTTTTAGATTTCATTACCAGTGAGTTAGTTGCGTATTGTCAGAATGGGCAGTATATTTGTGACAAAATAGGATTGGGTGCAGAATTATTGTAACTTTATCCTAATAAGGGATACAAATTAGATATAACCACAAGAAAAATAATGAAAGGACCACTATTTTATTCTAAAATACTTTTGTTTGGAGAATATGGTATTATAAAAGATTCAAAAGGTCTTTCTATACCTTATAATTTTTTTAAAGGAGCACTAAAAGTATCCGAAACTCCTGATCAGGAAGCTATACAATCTAATAACAATCTTAGAAATTTTGCCAAGTATCTTGAAGAGATTCAGGATAAAGGAGTGGTAAAGTTTGATTTCGAAAAACTTCATGCTGATATACATTCAGGAATGTATTTTGATAGTAGTATACCTCAAGGATATGGTGTAGGAAGTAGTGGTGCTTTGGTCGCTGCGATTTATGATAAATATGCCGATGACAAGATTACGGTATTAGAAAACCTTACCCGAGATAAACTTATAAAGCTTAAAGAAGTTTTTGGATTGATGGAATCTTTTTTCCATGGTAGTAGTTCCGGTTTAGATCCATTGAATAGTTATCTTAGTCTTCCGATTCTGATTCATTCTAAAGATAATATTGAGCCGGCAGGGATTCCTTCTCAAAGTGTAGAGAACAAAAAAGGCGCGGTTTTTTTATTAGATAGCGGTATCGTAGGCGAAACTGCTCCTATGGTTAGTATTTTTATGGAAAGCATGAAGCAGGAAGGTTTTCGAAATATGCTTAAAACCCAATTTGTAAAATATACCGACGCTTGTGTTGATGATTTCTTACAAGGAGACGTTAAATCCTTGTTTTCAAATATAAAAGAGCTTTCTCATGTCGTTTTAGATAATTTTAAACCCATGATTCCAAAGCAGTTTCATAGCCTATGGAAAAAAGGTATAGAGACCAATGACTATTATCTTAAACTATGCGGCTCTGGAGGAGGCGGTTATATTTTAGGGTTTACACAAGATTTTGAGAAAGCGCAAGCTTCGCTTAAAGACTATAAGCTAGAAGTAGTCTATAATTTCTAATAAGCAGGTTATGCTTACCAGAAAAAATAAGCTCATTTTACTCAAGCTATTGAGTTTATTTTCTGTTGTTCGAGGGTACAATATTCTTATCATTGTACTGGCTCAATATTTTACTTCTATCTTTATTTTGGCACCACACATCAGATTACGAAACGTAATTCTAGATCCAAATTTGTTGGTAATTGTATTAGCATCTGCAGGAGTAATTGCCGCAGGGTATATTATTAATAATTTTTATGATAGGGAGAAAGATCTAATTAATCGGCCACAAAAGACAATGCTCGATCGGTTGGTGAGTCAACAAACTAAACTTACCGGGTATTTTATCCTGAATTTTTTGTCGGTAGTATTTGCTAGCTATGTATCCTTTAGAGCTGTCCTTTTTTTCTCGGTATATATTTTTGCGATCTGGTTCTATTCTCATAAATTAAAAAAATATCCAATTATTGGAAATACCGTAGCTTCAATACTAGCTATAACACCATTTTTTGCAGTTTTTATTTATTATAAAAATTTTGACGAGGTTATTTTTGTACATGCCACTTTTCTGTTTTTAATGTTGATGATAAGAGAGATGGCAAAGGATTTAGAAAATCTGAAAGGGGATATGGCTCAGAACTATAAAACCATTCCTGTTATTTATGGAGAGCTATCTTCCAAAAAGATAATAAGCGCATTGATTATAGCTTCAGGAATACCAGTGTATTTATTATTAACTAAGTACGAAATAGGATTTATGTACTTATATTTTTATGCGTGTCTGGCGTTGCTTTTCGTATTCTTGATTGCATTATGGATTTCTAAGCGAAAGATACATTATGTATGGCTACATAATATTCTAAAACTAATTATAGTTTTTGGGGCTTTCAGCATCATATTAATCGATGTAAATTTGATTTTGGATAGAATTCTGTGGTAAAAAATAAAGCAGCTGTATCGGTCCTGCTTTTATAATTTTAAGAACTTAATTTGTAATACGTTTTTATGAAAGATCAATTATTAACTGTCGCACTTGCACAGATTTCTCCTGTTTGGTTAGATAAAGTTGCTACCCTCAAAAAAATTGAAAACTCAATCAAAGAAGCGGCTTCAAAAAAAGCTGAATTACTTGTTTTTGGTGAAGCACTTCTACCAGGATATCCCTTTTGGGTTGAACTCACTAATGGAGCAAAATTTAATAGTACGGTTCAAAAAGAAATTCATGCTCACTATGCCCAGAATGCTATTATCATCGAAAAAGGAGACCTTGATTCTATATGTGATCTTGCTGCTGAGTATAATATCGCTATATATTTAGGGATTATAGAACGACCATTGGATCGAGGTGGGCATAGCTTATATGCATCGTTGGTATATATTGATCAAATGGGCGAAATTAAATCGGTACACAGAAAGTTGCAACCTACCTATGAAGAGCGATTAACATGGTCACCTGGTGATGGTAATGGATTGTTAGTACATCCTCTAAAAGCATTTACGGTTGGGGGATTAAATTGTTGGGAGAATTGGATGCCATTGCCCAGAGCTGCGTTATATGGTCAGGGAGAAAATTTACACATTGCAGTATGGCCTGGTAGTGATTATAACACGAAAGATATTACCCGTTTTATTGCAAGAGAATCCCGTTCGTACGTGATTTCGGTTTCTAGTTTGATGAGGAAAGATGATTTTCCAGCGAGTACACCACATCTTGATGAGATTTTGAAAAATGCACCTGATATTTTAGGAAATGGCGGTTCGTGTATTGCCGGACCTGATGGAGAATGGATCCTTGAGCCGGTTTTGAATAAAGAAGGATTGCTAGTAGCAACCTTAGACTTTAATCGGGTATTGCAAGAACGTCAAAATTTTGATCCTGTTGGGCATTATTCAAGGCCCGATGTTACACAATTACACGTAAATAGGAAGCGACAAAGTACCATTAGGTTTGATGAATAATAGTTGTTGAACCTATGAAGTAATCAACTATCTTTGCAAAAATTTTAGATATGAGTCGTGAAGATAATTCCAAAGGAGGAAAAAGAAGTGGAAAATCAAAAAGTAAGTCTTTTGATCGAAGTAATGCACCTGCAAAAAAGACTAATCAAGGACCAAAAAAGATATCCAATTCTGATGAGATAAGACTCAATAGATTTGTAGCTAACTCTGGAGTTTGTTCTAGAAGAGAAGCTGATTTATATATCCAAACCGGAAGTGTATGGGTGAATGGGAAACCAATTACCGAGATGGGATATAAGGTAAAGTTAACCGATGAGGTAAAATTTGACGGTAGACTTATTACTCCACACAAAAAAGAATATGTACTTCTTAATAAACCAAAAGGTTTTGTAACCAGCACAAGTCCTGAAAAAACTAGAACAGTAATGGATTTGGTGGCAAATGCCTCAAAACACCCACTTAAACCTGTGGGTAGGTTAGAGCGTAATACTACAGGGTTACTTTTATTTACCAACGATGTCGATTTAGAAAAAAAGTTAACACACCATAAAAGTGGGGTTCGTAAAATATTTCATGTAGAATTGGATCGTAATTTAAAGTTCGAAGACCTTGAGAAAATTCAGAAAGGAATGAAACTTCAAGAAGGATTTATTCAGGTAGATGAAATAAGCTATATTGAAGGTGCCTCGAAAAATGAAATTGGAGTACAACTGAAATCGGCAAAGAACAATATTATCACCAAAATTTTTGAACATCTTAACTATAATGTGATCAAATTAGATCGGGTGATATTTGGTGGATTAACTAAAAAGGATTTACCACGTGGTCATTGGCGTATACTTACCGAGCAAGAAGTGATTAATTTAAAGATGATGTAGGGCTGAGTTTTATCTCAGTTTTTGTGACTTTATAGATTTCCCAACCAAAAATAACAAATACAACTGCATATTCTAATCCCACCATCCACAGGTTTTCTTTAAAATCAGGATGTAAGTATGCTGTGTAGCTTAGGATCACCATAAATGACCAGGCAATTGGAAATTTATAATGGGTAAACACGCAAAGAGACAAAGGCACAGCAATATACCAGGGATGTATGGTAGTTGATAAAAAGTAATAGGTGCATATACCCAAAACCATGGCAGTAATTAGTTGTGGTGTAGTTTTATTTTTTCTGAAGAACGTTAACCCAAGAAGAATGGTAATGGTCACCAGTGGTAGAATCTTACCGGCGGTTTCAATAACATTCCACCCTACGATTTGATATCCTATCCAGCGAATGATATAAAAAATACTGGCATTGAATTCAAAGTTCTGAAACCAGAGTGTAATTGTTCTTTTGAAATTATGAAAGAACTCTCCCGAAAGGAAGGGTGCAAACGTTAGAAAAACTGTACAAAGAACAACACTGTAAAATCCTATTAATTTTGGTAATCCCAACGTAAGACTAAGTTTATCGAATCCTTTTCGCTCACCTATCACAAATTTCTGGAAAAATAAGGGTAAAAATAACAAAGGGATGAGCTTCACAGATACCGAAAGCGCTAAAATAACTGCTGCCCAATACCAATATCCTTTATGTAATAGATATAATGACCAGATGATAAAAAATACCATTACCGCTTCAAAATGAAGGTTGCCGGTAAGTTCTATAATAATAAAAGGATTCAGTATATACCAAAAGATGTTTTTTTCAGGAAGTTTGAGTGCTTGTAATAGCTTTCTTCCGAAGAAAAAAGTACCCACATCAGCCAAGATAATAAGCACTCTAAATACCATTGCAGATCCCAAAATACTTTTACTGGCAAATAGCGCAGCAATGAAGTAACAAAACTGGCTCATGGGAGGATAATTGGTGTAGTGACTTCCGTTTAGTTGCCCCATGCCATTATATAATTCCTGGGCTTGAGCAATAGGCGCATTACCTTGGGCTACCCATACTTCGGGTAATGAGAGATACGGATTAAATCCTTCAAGTAACATTCTTCCATCCCAAATAAAACGATAAAAGTCTTGCGAAAGGTTTGGAATAGCAAATAGAAATACGACACGAAATAATAAGGCAGCCGCTGCAAGGAGTTTCCAATGATTAGGATGTGTTTGAATAATTTTATAGGCGATGATAAATAATCCAACCCATAGGGCAATCATCTTAGTAAAATCAGTTCGTTCTAGCTCAAAAGCGAAACTCCAATAAAAAAGTATACCTAATACAATAAGGAGTATGGAAAACTTATGATATTTCCATACCTGTAACATTATATTTTAGAAGTAATAGATTTAAAGAATACGAATCCAAACCCCATAAATAACATAATATGAAATAAGAATAAACCAAAATCCTGCAGTATGAATGCACTATACAATGCAAAACCAAAATACCCCATTAGCAAAGCTTCTATAATGGTATTTCCTGAAATATTTTTGCTAACATATTTATTACCTTTCCAAGAATCTTTTAAGGTACTAACATTAAATTTTGGAGTACGAACAAATTCACTTTTCTTCCCAAAATGTCCTTCTAGAACTGCCATAGAGTTATGTACAGAGAATCCCATAGCGATCGAGAAAAATGTAAAGAACATCTTTATATATTCCATAAAATTCCAAAATCCTTTGCCATGTATCTTTTTAAAGGTATGCCAATAGCAAAAGAAAAATATAACAGTACTTAATGCAAAAAAGGCAATAACATTAAAATACCAACTAAACATTGGATTACTGTTCTTAATATACATTACGGGTACACTTAATACAGCAACCAATAGTACCAATAAGAACATACTACTATTCAATAAATGAAAGAAGCTATGAAATTTAGTTTTAAAAGGTACCGATTTGTCTCTAAGTAATTTCCAGTATAATTTCTGAAAATTTTCGGCAGCACCTTTATTCCATCTAAATTGTTGTGATCTTGCCGCACTAATAACAACAGGTAATTCTGCAGGAGTTTCAACTTCTTCAAGATATTTGAACTTCCATTTTTTTAGTTGTGCACGGTAGCTTAAATCAAGATCCTCGGTAAGGGTATCTCCTTGCCAGTTTCCTGCATCCTCGATACATGTTTTTCTCCAAACACCGGCCGTACCATTGAAATTAATAAAATGGTCTTTATAATTACGCCCTACTTGCTCCATCGTAAAATGGAAATCCAATGCAAATGCCTGGATTTTAGTGAGCATAGAATAATCTCTGTTGATATGACCCCATCGGGTTTGTACTACACCAATGTTTTCGTCTTTAAAATAAGGAATGGTTTGTAATAACCACTTTTCGCCTGGAAGGAAATCCGCATCAAAAATGGCAATATATTGTCCTTTGGCAATCTTTAACCCTTCTTTTAGAGCTCCTGCTTTAAATCCAGTTCTGTCCTCACGGCATATGTGTTGGATATCTAAACCGGTTTTTTGAAGTTTTTCGATATGAGCGGCAGTAGTGACCACAGATTCATCTGTAGAATCATCTAATACTTGTATCTCTAATTTATCTTTGGGGTACTCTAATTCAGCAATGTTATCGAGCAAACGATCCATTACATATAGTTCATTATATACGGGTAACTGAATTGTTACATACGGAATCTCTTCTTGTTTTGAAAAATCAAAAGTAGGTGAATTATCAGGTTGCTTTCGGGATTTCAGGTAATTAACAAGCAGATTCAGTTGAGCCAAACTATACATAAATATGATTAGTAGGGCTAATGTGTAGGTTATGATGATAGCAACATCCATTATCTAAGGCTATATTTAAAAATCCAACTTAAAATCTTAACGCCTGCAAATATAGCACCTTTTATGGTTCCTGAAACTTTTGAGACACCTATTCTCCTTTTGTAAGATACTGGGACCTCGATATATGTATATTTCCTTCGTATTACTTTTAATTGCATCTCTATGGTCCATCCATAGGTTTTATCAGTCATTTCTAGTGCTAATAAAGTACTGTATTTGATGGCTCTGAAAGGTCCAAGATCGGTAAATTTTGCATTAAAAAAAAGCTTCATTAGACTGGTAGCTAGCCAATTACCAAATATTTGAGGAAAAGTCATAGAACCTAATTCACGCTGTTCTTTTACTCTGGAGCCTATTACTAAATCAATATCATTGTCTAGTATTGGAGCGATAACATGGGTGAGTTCTTCGGGATAATCACTATAATCTCCGTCTAGAAAAACAACAATATCGGGCTTATGGTCTTTTGAAGCAATGTATTCCATACCTTTTAAACAGGCATAACCATATCCTTTTTGTTTTTCTTGTAAAACAGTTGCTCCTGCTCTTTTTGCTACCTTCTCGGTGTGATCTGTAGAATTATTACTTACTACAATTACCTCAGATACTATATCTGGGATATCTTTAATTACATGAGCGATAGACTCTTCTTCATTAAAAGCGGGTATGATAACGTTTATGTTAGGAGGCATTTATAGGGAAGCATTAGGGTTGTCTCTTTTAAAACTGAAGATATCGGTCCATTCACCGGTTTTTTGATTGTTGATATATCTTTCAGCTTTAAAAAGTTTATTGTTTTTGTACAATAAGCAATATCCTTCTTTCTTATTGTTTTTATATTGATATTTTCTGGTTATTTGAGCGGCAATATCGTAAAAAATCCACCATTTTTCGGCTTTGTTGTTTATAAAATGACCTTCTTTGAGTAATTTTCCTTTTGTAGAATAGAAATACCAATACCCATCTTTTTTATTATTTTTAAAATGCCCTTCGTGTGATATATTTCCGTTATCATGATAAAAATGCCAAAAATCAACTTTAGTCTCTCCAATTTTCCAGCCCTCCGCTTTTAGAGTTCCATTGGTATAATATTCATAATGATATTCTTTATTGGAAATAGTTTGGTTTTCCGAAAAAGAGACAAAAAAAAGAAGTATACACAACTTATAGATCATAGCAATGAATTTGTATAAAGTGTCTTAGACGAAAATAGAAATAATTACTAACACAAAAATAGACTTTTCGGATATAATTTAAATTCATGATGAGTTATTTCTGATTGAATACATGTGTATTTCAACGACATAAAAAGCATTTAATAAGAAATAAAGGTGTTTTTAAATTTAAAAAAGTAAGTTCTTTCTTTCTTTTTCTTGATTTTTATGTTAAATTGCCACATGTTTTTTGGGGTTTAACATCACTTATTTAGTGATGGATTGATATAATGGGCTTGTAACCGTTATAATTATGTTTTGTATGAGAAAAAAATATCCTTTTTTTAAGTTCGATAGTGTACTTAGTCCTATCATTTTTATTATAGCCCCAGGCACATTTATTCATAGTATTAATGAGTTCTTAGAAGGAGGCTTCAGTAGCTACTTTATCAGAGATATATGTGCTCTAGCCATTATAGCAATAGGATTATTGTTGTATAGATTTTCGCTTATACAGAAATCAAGCTTATTCCCAGTAGCAATATACGCTATAGTAGGAGCAGTCGGAACGACATTTATTATTGGAGCATATGATCCCAATTTTAGATTTGAACCTAATTTTTTACAAGCAGAAATGATTTTATCGTTATTAATGTTGGTTCATTATAAAGAGGTAAAGAATGTATTGATTTTTAACTTGTTTTTAGTTGTATGTTGTTATTTTACGGTTGGTAATAGTTATGCCATCGATAAGTTTATTTATCATGGTATGATTGTATGCGGTTCGGGTATAATGTCGTATACAGGTCAAAGCGCCTTTGTGAAATTAGCTCAAAAAGTAAAGGAAGCTAATAGTCTTATAAAAGATCAAAATGAAGAACTTAAAAAAATGAATCTTGCAAAGGATCAGCTTTTTAGAATTATTGGTCATGATCTGCGAACCCCCTTTTTTCAGCTTAAGTCATTAGTGGAAATGATAAATGAAGTGGAAGACGAATCTGAAAAAGAAGAAATAAAATCCCTATTGATTGAATCTGCAGATAAAGGAAATCAATTATTAGAAGATCTACTACAGTGGGGAAATACGTACCAGCATAAATATGAGATTTCATTAGAAAAAACATATCTAAGTGCTACAATCAAGCGTGTTTTTGATTTTTCTGAAGTGAAGAGAAAGAAAAAAGAAATTACATTGATTAATAACATTCCTGATCATTTAGAACTTATTATAAATCCCATGATGATGGAAACTGTAATGAGGAATTTAATTGCAAATGCTATCAAATTCTCTCATCCCGGTTCTGAAATTATCGTACAATCAGAAAAAGTAGGTGATCAGATCAGAATTGATATTGTAGACAATGGTATAGGGATATGTGAGAAAAGGTTAAATATGCTTTTTGTTAATGATAAAAATGAAAGTACAGTAGGTACCGATAATGAAAAAGGCAGTGGCTATGGATTAAGCATCTCTAAAAAATTGGTCGAAAAACAAAACGGTATATTCGAGATACAGAGTCAATATAATCAAGGGACTACCATTTGCATGTATTTTCCTGTTAATCAACAAGCTTGCTAAAAACTAAAAAATGCCACACCTATAGAATAGATATGGCATTTTGTTACGTTATAGTATTCAAATGTTTAAGGGTTATTTTTTATTTACGTAATCCATTAAATCTACATCATTACCTAGCAAAATTTCGTTAGAGCTTATTCTACCTTCTAATGTATCATTTTCTAATTTCAAAACACCTCTAGGACAAACAGCAGAACAAATACCACAACCTACACAGCTTGATCGTACTATGTTTTCACCTTTCTGAGCATAGGCGCGTACATCAATCCCCATTTCACAATAGGTAGAACAGTTACCACAAGAAATACATTGCCCACCATTAGTGGTGATTCTAAATTTAGAGAATAATCGTTGTTGAAATCCTAGGATTGCTGCCATCGGGCAACCAAATCTACACCAAGCTCTATTTCCCAGGATAGGATAAAAACCCGTGCCAATCACTCCAGAAAAGATAGAACCAATGGCAAATCCATATGAAGATCTTAATGTTTCGGCTTTTAGAAAGAAGATCTTACCACCATCTCCAAAAACATGAATACCTATTAATAAGGCGATTACTACAAAATATCCAACGGCACCATATCTGGCATCTTTACCTAATTCTTTTCTTTTAAAGATCATTACTCCGGCAAAAATGAAGGTAAGAAATCCAGCCACACTCATTAAAAATACATCTTTGGTAAGCCAATACTTATTAGGGTCATACCCTAGATAGGTATACACTACAGCCGTGGTCATTACTACGGCAAAAACGAGTACAGTGTGAATCAACCAGCGTTCAAGTTTCCAGGCGCTCAATTTTTTGCTAGATAGTTGCCTAAATGAATCCCCAGCAGTTTCGGCTAACCCACCGCAACCACAAACCCACGAGCAATACCATCTTTTTCCATATTTGTAAGTAAGAATCGGAGTAATAATAAAAATTGAAGCTATTCCGAAAATTAATAATCCTAAACCAATATTACCGGCATTAATAAACTCATCAATTCTGTATTGTTCGAAGTTATAGTAATTAAGCGGCCAAACATTTTTTAAATCGTAATACGGAAGTTTAAAGGTATCAGAATTTAATCTAGCCATAAATTCGGGGATAAGAAAAGCAAACCCTAATTGAAAGAACATTACAGAAACCGTACGAATCTGCTGATATCTATTGTGTCTGTATTTTAGGATAAACTTATAACCAAAAGCGATAATGGCAATGGTATATAACGTTCCGTAAACAAACCATTGGCTAGCGGGATTTCCACTTAATAGTTTGCTTAAAGGATCAAATAATGCTACTAATCCTGTATTTGCTTCACCATTGGTTCCCAAGCCCAATAGATCAGCATAAAAATACAGGACTATATAGAATGTTGTTAGTCCCACTCCGGTAAGCCATCCTAATACCCCACGAGAGGATATAGATTTAAACCAAACTTGATCATTTTTGATTCCTTCTAATTTTGTAAGATAAGCATCATTTGCAAATAGAATAATGCCCACCGTAATTAACCCCAAAGACACCGTTAAAAATGTTCCTTGATTTGGGAGGTTGGTATTCAATAAGGCCAGGGCTAAAATAAAAAGCCCAACTAAACCGATTGCCAATGCTACTTTTTGCTTTGTCGAAATCCCATTGGCCTCGGGATTAGCAAGAGACATACTATGATCTAATTTATTACTCATTGTTTTAGATATTTTTGGATTAGGCCTCACAGGCCTTCGAGATCTGTGAGGTCTTTATCATTTTAGTTTTAAGCGGTTTGAAGTTGTGATTTTTTGTAAGCGGCAAGAATATCGGACTCATACACCGAATAGAATTCTGGATCAAAATTGGCTTCAGATAAATGTTGCATCACATAATTAACATCTTTTTTTTCGGTTAACCATCGATCAAAAACTTCATGACGCATTCTAATTCCGAAGGTGTTGATCCCTAAAAACTCTTGGGTTTCTTTGTGATAGGATACAGTGATGCACTTCGTGTCGTCTTCGTGTATCCAATGAAATTGTTGCTCATATTCTTTGGGTTGACCAAACACCCAACCGTAGGTTTGGTATTCGATATCTAAAAATTTTGCACTATTAAACCAGTGTCCGGGTTTATACTCTATTTTGTTTCCGCAGATGGTTTGTGCCACTGTTTCTCCCATCATACGACCTGTATACCATACCGCTTCAATAGGTCTGCGCAATCCTATAGCTTCATGCTGTTCTGCACAATCTCCTATGGCATATATGTTAGGTATGTTGGTTTCGAGAAATCGATTTACTTTTACACCACGCCCTAATTCAATACCAGAATCTTTTAAGAAATCTACATTGGGTGATACTCCTGGTGTTAAACCTACCACATTACAATCAATTACTTCTCCTGTTTCCTGAACAACAACAGCTTTAACTTTACCATTATCATCAGCAATGATTTCTTTTAGATTAGCACCTAAACGAAGATCTATGTGATGATTTTTGATATGTCTGTTAATCATACCACTTTCTCCTGCTGGCAAAACAGCATCCCAAAAACTATCTTCTCGTACTAAAAAGGTAACGGGTATATTACGAGAATTTAGCATTTCTGCTAATTCTATACCAATTAATCCTCCACCAACAATTACAGCTCGTTTACATACCTTATTATTGGGAGCGTGTTTTTCCAGGTTTTCCAGATCTTGTTTATGGTACATGCCCATCACTCCGTCTAAATCCTGACCTGGCCATCCAAATTTATTAGGTTTTGAACCTACAGCAATGATTAATTTATCATACCCTAAGGTTTCACCATTGGCAAATACCAATTCACTACCTTCATGATTTACTTTAGATACAAAGCCAGTTTTGAGTTTGATGTTATTCTTTTCCCAAAACCAGTTTTCATAAGGTTGTGTATGTTCAAATTTCATATGCCCCATATACACATACATCAATGCTGTACGGGAAAAGAAATAATCAGTTTCAGCAGAAACAATAGTGATTTTTTTGTCAGACATTTTTCGGATATGTCGTGCAGCGGTAACCCCTGAGATTCCATTTCCGATAATTACAATGTGTTCCATAAAGATGATTGTTGATTGTCGATTATTTACAAAGAAGTGAATACTTCAGTCAGTAAGTCGAACATAAATATAAGAACTTATGTGCTTGAATTAATTTAGAATCAGTCTAAAAACTATTGTTTTCTGTAAGGATAAGAGTATTTTTCGAACAAGTTTGCTCTTTTTGATTTGAGTGCATAAAATGTAAAATAGTTTGTAAGTTGCTGATTTACGGTTCGACTGAATGCCCATTGCCGAGGTAAATTTTAACAATTTTAAAGAATACATTGTAATTCGGTTTCTATATCGAAACTAGTAAAAGATACATTATGAAAAAGGGACTAATCATCTTAATACTACTGACAGCTCAAATAGGTCTTTCTCAGAGTACAACAGACTTTTTTACTCAGGCAGATGCTTTTTTTAAAACCTATGTTTCTAACGGAAAAGTAAAATATGGTGCTATTAAGAAAGATCCATCGTCTTTGAATACCTTGTTGGATATGGCTTCGAAGATAAGGGTCTCAAAAAGTAAACCTAAGACCTTTCAGGCTTTTTATATAAATGCATATAACCTGGCCGTGATTAAAGGAGTTGTCAATAAATATCCAATTAAATCACCTTTAAATATTAAAGGGTTCTTTGATAAAACCACCTATAATTTAGGAGGCAAAGTAACGACACTAAATGATTTAGAAAATAAAATACTGCGTAAAAATTTCCCTAAAGAAGCTCGCTTTCACTTTGTGTTAGTATGTGCGGGATTAGGATGCCCGCCGATAATATCGGCAGCATATACACCTTCGAGTTTAGAGCGTCAATTACAACGCCAGACAACAAAGGCACTTAATAATCCAAAGTTTATTAGAGTTAAAGGTAAGAAGGTACAATTGTCTCAGATTTTTGAATGGTATAAAGTTGATTTCACCCATAATGGTTCAGAAGTAGACTTTGTGAATACCTTCAGAAAAGAAAAAATACCTTCAGATGCTAAAGTATCTTACTATACGTATGACTGGAGTCTAAATCAAATCAAATAATTTTTTTCAATATTAATTAATACTGCATGAGTGTTCTTACAAGAAAACTTAAGGAGTTACTTATGTAAATAAAAACCACAAACATGAAAACAAAAAAAATAACATTAGCCATACTAAGCTTTTTTGTTCTGGCGATAGGATTTTCGCAGGAAGAAGATCAAGACCAAGATCAAGGTTCGATAATCCAGACATTAACGCCCTCTAAACTAATAGGCAAAGGACAGTATGATATCAAATGGTTCAATAATCTATACACACAAACTGAAAGTACTTTTTCAGACGGAGAAGAACCCAGGCAAACATTTTTTACCTCTACGATCGAAGGGTATACGGGAGTTGGTAATAACAGGAGATGGAACCTTGGTGTTATTTTAGAGTTTAGATCTAATGTGGTGGCCGATAGAGATGCTTTAGATGTCTTTTCATTTGATGGCGAAAGTGGTACAGCTCGTTCTGGGTTTACATCGTTTGCCCCTTCGGTAAAGTTTGTACCTCTTAAGAGTGTAAATAATTTCTCTATACAAAGTTCTTTTTTCATTCCATTAGTGGATAACGAATCTGAAAATGGTGTTTTCCTGGATCAAAACGGATATACCTGGCAAAACAGATTCTTTTACGATCATACGTTTACTGGTAATAAATTTCAAATCTTTGGGGAACTCAATTCAGAATTAAATTTTGGCGAAGAAGAAGATAGTTTTGCTAATAATAGTCTTAGGCTAACTCCCGGCGTATTCTTTAGTTATTTTCCAAGTTCTAAATTCACGGTTTTAGCTTTGGCTCAACATTCAGAGTTAATTGACTTAGGAAATGATTTTGATCAGAGCTTTACGGCATTAGGAGGAGGGGCAAAATATCAGCTTACCCAAAAGTTAAATATAGAAGCCTTATACACCAACTTTGTAGATGGTGATAATACGGGATTAGGAGAAACATTTAATATAGGATTAAGAGCGGTATTCTAATAAAATTGTATTTTCAGCAGTAAAAAAATAAAATGAAAAAGGTTTTTCTACTGTGTATAAGTACCATTTTTTTCAACTGTTCGGGGCAACAACCTAAGATTAATGGGGTAAGTTTTGTAGGTTCTCCTAAAGAAATTACAGCAAAGACCATAGATCCTGTAATAGAAGTGAATGCCAATTGGGCTGCAGTAATGCCTTTTGGATTTGTAAGAAACCTTGAAGCTCCCAAGGTAGTTTTTAATATCGAAAGACAATGGTGGGGAGAACGAAGAGACGGAGCCAAACGAACCATCGAATTGCTAAATGCCAGAGGCATAGAGGTAATGCTGAAACCTCAGATTTGGGTTTGGCAAGGAGAGTTTACAGGAAATATAAATATGAATTCTGAAGAGGATTGGACGGTTTTAGAAAAATCGTATGAAGAATTTATAATGCTGTACGCCCAATTAGCAAAAGAGATGAAAGTGCCCATTTTTTGTATTGGTACCGAGTTGCATACTTTCGTACAGATGAGGCCGAAATATTGGAGTAAGCTAATTCAGAACATTAGATCTGTATATAAAGGAAAGCTGACCTATGCCGAAAATTGGGATCAGTTTGACAAAGCACCGTTTTGGGACCAACTGGATTATATAGGAATTGATGCTTATTTTCCAGTATCAGAAAGCCAGACCCCAACTATAGAAGAATTACAACAAGGTTGGCAAAAGCATAAGGGCGATATTATTGCTCTGCATAACAAAGTAAAGAAACCTGTGTTGTTTACCGAGTATGGGTATCGCAGTGTTCATTATACAGGAAAAGAGCCCTGGGATTCTGGTAGAGCTCATGGTAATGTTGATCTAAAAGCACAAGAGAACGCATTGACCGCTTTATATCATGAATTTTGGCAAGAGCCCTGGTTTGCTGGCGGTTTTCTTTGGAAATGGTTTCATAATCATGACGAAGTAGGAGGAAAAGATAATAATAGGTTTACTATACAGAATAAACCCTCAGAAAAATTAATAAAAGAATTTTACTCAACACACACCAATGAACCTTAAACCTATTTTTTTACTACTTTTTTTAGGAACCTACTTGGGTTTTAGTCAGGATACTATGATTTCTGAAATTGTAGTACAGGGCAATCATAAAACGAAAACCTCGGCCTTGCTAAAACTTAGTAATATCAAACAAGGAACAGTCTTAGATTCTTTGGTGATCGAGCAGGATATAAAAAGACTAAAAAGATTACCTTCTGTAGCACATGCCTATTACCAGGTTCATAAAAAAGCCGAAGGCTATCAAGTGGTTTATGGGATCGAAGAGAACTTTACCATCATACCATCGGCTAATATTTATACGACTAATGATGATGAGTTTGCGTTTCGATTAGGGCTTTATGAGTTTAATTTATTGGGACGTAACATAACCTTAGGTGGCATATATCAAAACGATATTTATAGTTCGTATGGCGCAAATCTAAGAGCGCCCTATCTGTTTAGTAAAAAGCTGGGTGTAGCCCTTAATTATAGTAACCTTACTACAGAGGAACCTGTGTTTTTGGATAACGGTACGGCAGACTATAAATACAATAATACGTCGTACGAAATTTTAGGACTGTATCAATTTAATCTTCAGAACCGTATAGAAGCCGGTGTAAATTATTTTAATGAAGATTACGAATACAAAACGGGGGCTACTGCAGCAGATATCCCTCAGGATTTTGATGTGAATAAGCTATTATATAAACTGATCTATGAATATAATAATCTCGATTATGATTTTCAATACGTATCGGGCTTTAAGAGTACATTAAACTTGCAATATGTGATTAGTACCGAAGACGTTTTACCCGACTTTATTATTGGGTGGAATGACTTTTTCTATTACCACAGAATCGGAAAGAAAGGGAATTGGGCCTCGAGATTACGATTAGGCTTGGCCACTAACGACGACTCTCCATTTGCACCCTTTGCGGTGGATAACAACCTTAATATTCGTGGTGTGGGGAATACTATTGATAGAGGAACCGGAGTGATTGTGTTAAATACAGAATATCGGCATACACTCTACGAGAAAGATTGGTTTGTACTGCAAAGCAACGTATTTGTAGATGGAGGTAGCTGGCGTAACCCAGGTGGGGACTTTGGGGATTTTGGCGACACCCAAAACTTTAGAATATACCCCGGTGCCGGCCTTCGTTTTATGCATAAAAAGATATTTAATGCTATCTTTAGAATCGACTACGGCTATGGTGTTACCGAAGATGCTACCAATGGATTTGTGTTCGGAATTGGGCAGTATTTTTAGAAGTTGATGTTTGATCGGTCTAAGATTTAGAATGCAAATAGGAGAATAACTATTGCTAGTATACTATTGTTGTAGCCAATTTATACAGGATTAATCATTTTATTAATGGATAAAGAAAATAGTCACCAAAAAGAACAACCCAATAACCCAATGCACGGGGTGAAATTGATAACGATACTAGAGTTGTTAGTAGAACACTATGGTTGGGAAAAATTAGCAATGAAAATTAATATCAATTGTTTTAAAAATGACCCTTCAATTAAGTCTAGTCTTAAGTTTTTAAGAAAAACACAATGGGCAAGGGATAAGGTTGAACAGCTTTATCTTGATTTAGAAAAGAAAAAATAAACAGTATACAACACCGGTAACCGTTGCACAAGCCTCTAAAAAGGACAAGATTGATTATAAAATCGATATCTAAGCCCTACTTTTTGTGAGTA
>CANNFM010000011.1 GCA_947503835.1 uncultured Aquimarina sp. | reverse complement strand
TATACGATCACATATAACGCCAGTGATGCTTCAGAAAATGCAGCTGCCGAAGTGACAAGAACGGTAAATGTAATAGACACTACTGCACCGGTGATTACCTTAACAGGTGCTAATCCCCAAACGATCGAATTAGGTGCTGGCTATACTGAATTAGGCGCTACTGTGGATGATGGAAGCACTATAGTAATTGATACTTCCGATTTTGTGGATGCGGTAGGAAGTTATACGATCACATATAACGCCAGTGATGCTTCAGAAAATGCAGCTGCCGAAGTGACAAGAACGGTGAATGTAGTTGATAACTGTCCGATAGTAAGTTTGCCAGTCGATAATTTTGCAATCACTACGTCCAGTGAGACCTGTGTAGCGAAGAACAACGGTAGGATCAATATCACGGCTGCTACTGAGTTGGACTATACCACCACAATAAATGGTACAGACTATAGTTTTACTTCTTCTCTGGAAGTGGATAATTTAGAGCCAGGCACCTATCCAGTGTGCATTACTGTAGAAGGCTTCACGAATTGCGAACAATGTCTTGAAGTAGTGATTGAAGCTGCCGAGAGTCTTGTAGGTACCACCAGCTTACAGGCCAATATCTCTAGTAATACGATGCTGGTAGACATTAAAACCGGAACAGCACAGTATACGGTAAGGATCAATAATGAAGAAGTAGGAGTGTATACCACCAAGAGTTTTACAGTAGATGTACAACATGGTGATGCCTTAGAGGTTTCCTCGAGCTTGGCTTGTGAAGGAAAACTATCGACTAAAGTAAGTGTATTGGATGAAGTTAGTATTGTCCCCAACCCTACAAGAGGCGATGTTACCCTTAGTCTTCCAAGTACTCAATTGCAAACGATTAATGTATCGATTTATAATGGATTGGGTATTCAGGTTTCTTCAGGAGCATATAGCATAACACAAGGCAATGTTGTATTGCCAATGTCAGGATTACCACAGGGGGTCTACTTTGTAAAACTAGAAGAAGAAAACGCCTTTAAGATTGTAAAACAGTAAAAAGAAAGAAATGATGAAAAGTATAAAGAGATATATAGCTTTAGTAAGTATGGTAGCATTACTTTCTTGTAGTAATGAGGCTCCTGGAGGCAGTGCACCGCAGAATGTTGATCCTACGATTCCTGTTTTGGTCTTTCCAAAGAATAATTTAACATGTACAGGTATTGATTTAGCGTTTTCGTGGAATGTTTCGACCGATGCAGATGGGGATACGATCAGTTATGTGATCGACATTTCGACAGACCCTAGTTTTGGGAGTGTAGCTTTTACAGTAACTACAACCCAGCGTACAAGAACCTTTGATCTGAAGAAGGGGGTTACGTATTTCTGGCGTGTAAAGGCCAGGGATAGTAATGGTAACGAGAGCGCGTATTCGAGTCCTCAATCGTTTTTCACTGAGCCTGATGCTTCAGTAAACACCCTACCCAACGCTCCAGAATTAGTGAGTCCAGGGATAGGGTCAAGGATAACTGGAGCATCGATTACTTTAGACTGGGATGCCACCGATGCAGATGGCGATGATTTAACTTATGATGTCTATTTTGGTACGAGTGATTCACCAATTTTAGTAGAAGAAGGGATGACAGCTTCAGAGTTAGAGGTGTCGGTATCCCCAAGCACAATTTATTACTGGAGAGTTGTGGTTAAAGATAGCAACCAAAATGCGAGCATGAGCCAGTTATGGAATTTTAGAACTGAATAACCATCAATACTTAGCAAAGGATTACGGAGGTAAGGGGCCGTAGTACGTTTTTGCGAACCATTCAATTTCTTGAGTGGTTTTTCTTTTTTTAGAATAGAGGTAAACTTTGATTTTAAATACATAGTAAAAAATATCTAAATTTATAAGTAAGTTTGTTTACAATGTGACTGCGTATACCCCTTTTTCTGTTCTTATTTTCAATCGGTTTAACTGCACAAGAAGCAGATACTACCAGGGTATGTCTTAATCAAGCATTAGAAAGTGCTATTGAAGACACCACCAAGGTTAAAACATTGCTTGCATTAGGGGAGTATCAATTAAACAGGGATTTTAGTACCTCTGAAAGTTATTTTAATAAAGGACTCAACATTATAAATGGTAAGTAAAGACGGAAAGATTTATAAAGACTTGAGAACTGCTTTAGATTTAAATTTCGTGTTTGACTAATGACTAATAACCTTGAGCACATTAAAAATTAAACCCCATACAATGGAGAATTGAACATTAACGGTGATGGACTGCAATGGGAACCTATTTCTATACATTATATGTAGGAAGCCGAAAAATTGGATCAAAAAAGATGGTGATTAAATAATGTTTGTATAAACTAATGATACTGTTAAACTATAAAACCACTCTGTCATGTACTGAACCCAAAAAGTTGGACGGTTAAACAAAAACTTTGATAACCTTACAACAATCCTATTCCGAGTTGACCAAGGGCGAACGTGAAGTTTGTGCGTTTTTACGTCTTAATCTTTCAATTAAAGAAATTATGACTATCCGTAACGTATCTTCAGATTCTGTAAAATCAATGCGTCGTCGCATTCGCAAGAAAATGAATGTTCGATCAGAAATTGAGCTAGAAAAATATATTCGGGAATTGGCATAAGTAAACTACTGTAGTCATGCTGAGCGTTTCGGCAAGCTTAATATAGACCTGTCGAAGCATTTACATATATTACCTCTCAAAGCTTTCGAAGAATAGCCCCCTCATTCCTCACAGCGAAGCGCCCTCACCACTCATCCCTCTACTCAAAATGACACCTTAAAATTATCTTAAAATCAGATATAGAACTATCTTAAAGCCAGATATTTGTAGTATAATTGTGCTCTATACCTAATAAACTCATAGAATATGAAAACAAAATTACTATGGAGTACTGCTACCTTGTTCTTTTTTGGTAGCATTTTTTTACACGGGCAGGACCTTTTTAATGAAACCTCAGGTACTGGATCTGGTGTCAACATTACAACAGGAATTTTCAATACAATGTATGGTGATAGTACAGGAACTGCACTCACCTCCGCGAACGGTACTACATTAGTCGGGTATGGTGCAGGAAGAGATAATCTAGTTTCTGGAAGTACTTTTATTGGAGCCGGGGCTGGTTATAAAAATGTTGAAGGAAATTTTAATACCTTTATTGGTTTTTTAGCAGGAACTGTGAATGATAGAGGCAGTAGAAATACTTTTGTAGGTAGAGAATCCGGAGAGTCCAATACCAGGGGGTCTAGGAATACCTTTGCAGGTTCAGAATCCGGAAAGTCCAATACCAGTGGGAATAATAATACCTTTGCAGGTTCAGAATCCGGAACGTCCAATACCAGTGGGAATAATAATACCTTTGCAGGTTCAGAATCCGGAAAGTCCAATACCAGTGGGTCTGAGAATACCTTTATGGGCGCAAATTCAGGAGAAGACAATACCACAGGGACTAAAAATGTCTTTATTGGTGAACGAGCAGGGTTTGGCAATACAACGGGTTCTGAAAATACATTTGTCGGAAATCGATCAGGTGTTGGAGATGTAGTCGGAGGAACAGGAACTAGAGGATATAAAAATACAGGAGTAGGTAGTATATCTCTTCATAAAATCAGAGAAGGACATCATAACACTGCAGTTGGGGATTCATCGGGAGTTGATATAGGCAATGGGATTTACAATACGATGATTGGATCCTCTGCAGGAGCGGCTACAGAATATGGGGATTATAATACCTTTATAGGAGCCGAAGCAGGTTGGGATAATAATCGTACCGAAAATACAAACGATGCAAATAGAAATACCTATGTAGGTTTTCGGGCTGGATTTACAAACAGAGAGGGCGAAGATAATGTGGGTATGGGTGCCTTTGCAGATTATAAAGGAAATGATTCTAATGTCACACAAAGATATAGAACTACATTTATTGGGGCTAACTCATATGTCGGGCAAAATGATGTAATTATGATGGGTTACAATGGACGTAATGAAGGACAATATTCTATTTCTATTGGTCAAAATCATGATATGAGAGGAACCAGCTCTGTTGGAGTAGGCCATTTAATTAATATGGATGCCAATGCAGATAATGCTATTGGTTTGGGTAATGAAACCAATATCAGTCAATCATTTGCCATTGGTATCGGGAATGCAGTAGATATCGATAATACCGAAGCTATCGCCATAGGAGCCAATTCGGTAGCTCAAAACGATGGTGCTATCGTTATAGGAACCGGGGCAGCGTCCAACGACCTGGTAGATAGTTCTCCAGGTGGTCCTACACCTGGGGCTACAGAAGCGACCAATAATATTGCCATAGGATATAATGCTATTGTAAGTGGTAATAACGCCATTGCGATAGGAAATGGAGCAACTGCAGCTACTGCCAATACTATGGTATTGGGAGGAGCTACTAATCCAGTGAGTGTGGGTATTGGCACCGATGCACCTAGTGCTAATGCATCCCTGGATCTTACCGGAACCAATAAAGGACTATTGATCAACCGTATGACCACGGCCCAGCGAACTTCACTTGGGAGCAGTTTAGCTGCTTCTGATGAAGGAATAATGGTGTATGATAATGAGCTCAAAACATTACAAACCTGGGATGGAACCCAATGGAATAGCACAGTGGCAGATAATCTGGGGAATCATACTGCGACCACCATGCTTAATATGGCAGACAATGTGATCCGTTTTGATAATGGAGAAACCAATGGAATAGAGTTTAATGGTGGTGATCTATATAAAATTTCGTATGGAGAAAGTGCAAACTATGGTTACGGGCCTGTTACAGGAGTAAGTATTAAAACTTCTATGAGTGCATCTGCTAATAATGGTTGGACATGGGGGCCTTATAACGCAGCTCCAGTGGCCGCAATTAGTACCGAGGGAAAAATGCAAATTGCTAACAGCTTGAATATTGCGGGGGCATACGAATTTCCTATTGTAGATGGTGCTTCGGCGCAAGTGTTAACCACAGACGGTTCTGGAGCTTTAAACTGGACAGCACAAACCGATAATCAAGAACTGTCATTGGCAACAAATACATTAAGCATTTCAGGCGGAACAGCTACTATTGATCTATCAGCATATTTGGACAATACTGATGCACAAGATTTGGATTTGTCAGGAAATACGTTGAGCTTAACCAATGATGGTACTACAGTAGATTTATCGGGATATCTGGATAACACCGATAATCAGGAGTTGTCACTTGCTACCAATACATTAAGCATTTCTGGAGGAACAGCGACTGTTGATCTTTCAACATATCTAGACAATACTGATGCACAAGATTTGGATTTGTCAGGAAATACGTTGAGTCTAACCAATGATGGTACTACAGTAGATTTATCGGGTTATTTGGATAACACCGATAATCAGGAGTTGTCACTTGCTACCAATACATTAAGCATTTCGGGAGGAACAGATACTATTGATCTATCAGCATATTTGGACAATACTGATGCACAAGATTTGGATTTGTCAGGAAATACGTTGAGTCTAACCAATGATGGAACGACGGTAGATTTATCGGGTTATTTGGATAACACCGATAATCAGGAGTTGTCACTTGCTACCAATACATTAAGCATTTCGGGAGGAACAGATACTATTGATCTATCAGCATATTTGGATAATACTGATGCACAAGATTTGGATTTGACGGGGAATACATTAAGCTTGACAAATGATGGGACCACTGTCGATCTTTCTGGCTATTTGGATAATACTGATAATCAGGATTTGGACCTATCTGGCAATACTTTAAGTTTGTCTAACGATGCTACCACAGTTGATTTATCGAGTTATTTAGATAATACCGATGCACAAACCTTAACTTTTAATAACGGAAGTTTAAGTATTAGTGGAGGTAATACGGTAAATCTTTCTGCATTCACCAATACGGATAGTCAAAATCTTACATCGGCCACATTGGATAATAATTTGTTGACTATTGCTATCGAAAATGGAAACTCTGTATCGGTAGATTTATCCGAAATTCTAGCACCGCTTCAAGATGAAAACCTCACGCAACAAACACTTATCGAAACCCAACAAACGCAGATCGATAATTTAATAACTCGCATCGAAGCCCTAGAGAATGATGCTGTGGGGCAGATCAATAAAGGTGAATTTCCAATTTTATATCAAAACATTCCTAATCCGTTTAATGGGACGTCATCCATCAAGTATTATTTGCCTGCAGGAATTACGAATGCATCCATTGTATTTAGTAATATATTAGGTCAGGTTGTATCTACTACATCATTAAAAGAAAGTGGAGATGGAGAAATCAATATTAATAGTAGTGGTCTGGCAAAAGGAACCTACTTTTATACCGTGTATATCGGTGGCCAAAACTTTGATACCAAAAAAATGGTGATTGAATAAACATTACGTCACATCGAGGGCGTGAGGCACGAAGGTGTATCAAAATGTTTTTGAAGCTATTTTCCATGATAAATCTCATCATCATTATTAAAATGACTCCTTAAAACTATCTTAAAATCAGATATAGAACTATCGTAAAGCCGAATATTTGTAGTATTATTATGCTCTATACCTAATAAACCCCTAAAATATTGAAAATAAGATTATTCTACTTCGTTTTTTTATTAGTATTTAGTTTTCATCCTATGCCCAATACACGGCAATTCCAGATGCAAATTTTGAAGCCGCTTTAGCCGCATATGACGACATCGCAAATGATGGACAAATCCCTACTGCAAATATTGCAGGAGTAACCGAATTATGGGTCGTCTTCGATGAGATTTCAGACCTTACCGGGATTCAGGATTTTGTATCATTAACCAGATTGGAGTGTTTTAATAATAATATTACTAACTTGGACTTAAGTGCTAATACAGCATTAACGTATTTAACGTGAGTTTCTATGTTAAGCCAGGTAGTTTTTCCTTTTCCCTGAGCTCCTACCAAAATTAAGCAGGTATGATTGTTCCCTCTACCCAGTACGGTTGCCACACTAGCCACTAACCATTTTTTAAGGTAGGGAACCCAAAGATCTTTGAGATGAATCCCGTCAGCACTCAGGTCTTCTATTTCAACAGTATCTGCCAGCTCTTTGATATAATCCTTACCATCGTATGCAGGCAATCCTTAAAAATAGTCTCTTACTGGGTTATAGGCAACCGCATAGCTTGATTTTAATAATCGTTCTAGCATTGCAGCACTATAATTGTATCCTTTCTCGCGTAGGTCCAGATACATATCGTTAAAGATAAAATCATCCATAACTCGAAAAAGGTTTTTTCTTCGAAGGATCTGATCTCAATATTATACGTAAGCCTATTGTGTCGTACTTCGTAATGTAGATTTAAATAATCTTTGAGTTGGGTAATATCATTAAGAGGTTGTGGGTTTTGACCTGATCGGTTTCTTTTCTTGCCCTTTCTTTTTTTGATTTCTTTGTGTTTCAATGCCATATATAAACTTGTTTTTACGCTTCTTCATTCTGGTCAGCAATTCCTTCAGTTCTTGATCCGTATCTTTAAACAAAATGGATTCGATCCCAACCCTTTCTTTTAAAGGAAGTTTTTTTAATTTCCGTTTCATCCCATATGGCAATCGAAACTTATTCTCTTCTTGCAACTCGTTAGCCATTAGAACCAAAAGTGTTTTCCCCCTAAGTAAGTACACGGGATAATCATCAATCCCATGAATGACACATATCGCTTTTAAACTGGTAATATGTGTTTTCAGTTCTTTAATTTAAACAGAATATACATTATAGTTCTTGAACATAAGATCATCTTTAGAAGAATAACAGCGTTTGACGAAGAGAATAAACTTATAAGAGTTTCAATGGATAATTACGCATATCCAGATTATGATATTTCATTAGAAAATGTATTTGAGATTTGGGAATTCGAAAGTGCTTTAAAGACTCGATTCCCTATGCCCAAGTAGTCAAAATTGATTTTAAAACACTGATTATCAAAATTTTATAAAGTAGTCAGTAGTAGTCAGTAAAAAGTTTAAAATGTGTCATAAAAAATACCTAAAAAAAATCTTGATATACTTGCAGAAATCCCGATGTGTTGTATATTTGCTGCGCTGAAAACGTCAAATAATAGTATAAATATATGGGAAAAGTAGCAGGTTCGAATCCTGCCACCCCGACCAAAAAAATCCAATCACTTTCGTGATTGGATTTTTTATTTGCTAAACATTATCTGATACTTATATAACTCGTTATTAGATTTGAGCATCGATAATCCCTTATCCTTTATACAATATATCCAAATTTATGTTCTCATAATTTTTGAGCTAACCATCTTTAACCCTATCCTGGGATTAACATAAATTATAGAATATAACGTCGTATTTCTTTGTATTTTTCACATGTAAACATCAGATTCATGAAGCGCTTTATTTTTTCAATGACTTTAATCTTTTTCACTACGCTATCCTGTGCTCAAGAAAAGAAAAATGATATCACTTTAGAACCCGATCCTAAAAATTACACTACAGAATTGGTTGTTCCTGACTTGCAGATTCCATGGGGAATGGTTTGGTTACCAGATAACAGTATGCTCATAACCGAAAAGAGCGGACAACTTATTCATTTCAAAAACGGTAACAAGACCCTTGTAAAAAATGTTCCTGAAGTTTATAATAGAAACCAAGGTGGGTTATTGGATATAGAACTACATCCAAAATATAAAGAAAATGGATGGATCTACATCACCTATTCTTCAAAAGAAGGTATGGAAAAAGGTGGTAATACAGCATTGATTAGAGCCAAACTCGAAAACAATACATTAACAACCATCGAAAAATTATATAAAGGAACTCCTAACACTACGCGTGGTCATCATTTTGGTTCTCGGATAGAATTTGATAAGGATGGCCACCTCTATTTTTGCATCGGAGATCGAGGAAATCGAGATGTAAATCCCCAGGACATTACTAAAGATGGTGGGAAAATATACCGCCTTAATGACGACGGTAGTATCCCAAAAGACAATCCTTTTATAGACAAGAAGGGGGCAAAAAAGGCGATCTTTTCTTATGGTCATCGCAATCCACAAGGAATGGCAATACATCCCAATGGTACTATTTGGATCCATGAACATGGCCCCAAAGGTGGTGATGAAATTAACTCTATAAAAAAAGGCGCAAACTATGGATGGCCGATAATAACATACGGTTTGAATTATAGTGGCACTTCTATAACAAATATCACGAAAAAGGAGGGTATGGAACAGCCTTTGTATTACTGGACTCCATCTATAGCACCAAGTGGAATGGATTTTATAACCAGTAACAAATACCCTGATTGGAAAAACGATCTGCTCGTGGGTTCGTTAAAATTTCAGTACCTCGAATTGGTAGAATTGACTAACAACAAAATTACTGGAAGAAAAAAATTACTGGACGGCATGGGGCGAGTTCGTAATGTGAGACAAGGACCAGATGGCTTTATCTATGTTGCTATTGAAAATATGGGCATTGTAAAAATAATTCCTAACTAACACAGCACTTTCAATGCAAATAAAGAAACATATAAAACGCCTCTTTTTATTAGAAATAACTGTACTAATTATAAGCATTTCTATTACAGCCCAGAAAGGAAAATCAAAAACTGAATACACACCTTATCTTGCTTTAGAGATTCAGGATCATAAATTAACAGAGAGCATAACCCGAGGAAGAGAAATATATACCGATTTTTGCATGCAATGCCATTTACCAGACGGAAAAGGGACTCCAAAAATATACCCTCCTTTAGCCGGATCAAATTGGTTAGTCGATAAACGAAAAGAAAGTATTCATTCAATTAAATATGGATTAAATGGTCCAATACAAGTGAATGGAAAGCCCTACAACAGTGCCATGACATCATTTGGATTAGAAGATGAAGAAATTGCGGACGTAATGAATTATATTATGAATAGCTGGGGTAATACCCAGAATACCATGGTAACACCTCAAGAAGTAGCAGAAATTAAAAAATAATATCTACCCGTTGTGCATTTGGGAAAATCATTACAAAAAAAGCGTCAATTCGAGTATTTTGCGTAATGAAATGAAGACAAAATGTATCGAGAATAGCTTTTTTTAACCAATAATCCTATTCTCGATACACTTCTCCTAAAGTCGAAGCACTCGAATTGACGGAGTTTGGTTAAAAAATATCTAAATGCACAATGGGTTAATATCTATAAAAATATAATTCTTTATTGTAACTAATTATCAATTTTTTGTGTTTTGTATAACAATATTATTACATAATACGTTAAATTACTTTATTGTATTTTTGTTACACTCACATAAAATCAAATAATAAAGGCTTTTGCTTACCAAATTACGACATATAAATTTCTTATTATGCCTTATTACACTAATGATGGTGCATAAAGGTAGTGCTCAGTATGATGAAAATGATTCTCCTAATAGATATAGATTTAAGTACAAATCAGAATTATATAAAGGGACCAAACTTCAGATAAATGGACAGTTAAGAGCATTAAAAAACGATTCAAAATTTGTAGATATCCCTGAAGACATTGAAGAAGAACTTACTTCGCTTTTTGTAACCACCAAGAAACAACCGATACCCAAATATTATAAAAAACATGCGATTACGTTCTTAGACGCATTATATAATTATGAAGATTTTGCCAATGTTTACGAAAACGCACTTCATGAAGCGGTTAGAAAAGTAAAAAAAGATATACATGTAGTTGATTTCAAATTTGAAAGACAATTCACAAAAGCTAAAGTGGCACTGGATCGTGCATTAAAAGAAGATTTTTCAGACATCGAGAGATTTGATCAACTAAAAAAGGATCTTCAGGATAGTCAAACCAAATTATTGTGTCACCGATGGATGAAGAAAAAGTTTGAGAAGTATAAAAGCTTCGATATTGTTAAGCATCCAGATGAACTTATGAAAGCTTTCAAAAAAACAGAAGCTGTGCATGTCTATAGACTATATAATGAAAATAATATCGGAAAAATTAAACCTTACTTAGAAAACCAAATTATTGATTTTTACTATAAAAAATCCTTACCCGAAATCAATCCAGAAGTACTCGATCTTCAATACATCACAAAAATATAATAGCACAAAAAGAATCTCATTAAAATTAATTTGCTAGTTTGGAGGTCATAAATGTCTATGATACAAAAAACATACAAAGTAATTGGTCTAATGTCTGGAACCTCTCTGGATGGCTTAGATATTGCTTATTGTCATTTTGAAAACAAAAATGGCACCTGGAGTTTTTCAATAAAAAAGACTGAAAGTGTTGATTATAGTACTACATTCAAGGATCAATTAAAAAACACCGTACATCTAGAAGCTTCAAAGTTATTAACTTTTCATAACGAGTATGGAAACTGGTTGGGAGAACAAACTAAACGTTTTATCAAAAAATATACTTTAGAGGTAAATTTTATTGCCAGCCACGGGCATACTGTTTTTCACCAACCAGAGGTTGGACTTACTTACCAAATTGGTTCTGGACAACATATAGCAAATGCAAGCGGCCAAAAAGTGATTTGTGATTTTAGAACCAATGATGTTGCTTTAGGTGGCCAGGGAGCACCACTCGTTCCTATTGGGGATCAATTATTATTTAGTGAATATGATTTTTGCCTAAACCTTGGTGGGATTAGCAATATTTCTTTTGATAGTAAAGCACAAAGAATGGCCTACGATATTTCGCCTGCAAATATGTTGCTTAATTTTATTTGTCAAAAAATCAATCTCGAATATGACAAAGGTGGGCAACTTGCAAGTACCGGAAAAATAAACACTACACTATTAGATAAACTTAATACTTTAGAACACTACAACCTACCCTACCCTAAATCATTAGGGTATGAATGGTTTGTTGAAAAAGTAATTCCGATCATTGATAATACTCAAGATAGTGTTGAGAACCTTTTGTACACATCTATTATACATATCGCTTCTCAAATTGCAAATGATATTAAAAATACCAAGAAAAAAGATTCAACTCTATTCATAACAGGAGGTGGGGCAAAAAATGATTTTCTAATCGAAACGATACAGCAAAAATTGACAGGATTTGCCACAGTAGTAATTCCTTCTGAGGATATTATTGATTTCAAAGAGGCCTTAATCTTTGCTTTTATGGGAGTATTAAGAGAGCAAAATGAAACAAATTGCCTCAAATCTGTAACTGGAGCTATAAAAGATTCTTCTTCGGGAGTAATTTATTACCCTTCCCAAAAATGAACTATATTCTGTTTATAATAATTAGCTAGTGTATTGAATGTTCATATTCAAAAAAAACTCGCTTACTCAAAAACCAAATAACTCAATAACTATTTCTAAATTTGCCAAAAAAAATAAAAATGCTAATTATAGGTATTGCTGGAGGAACTGGTTGTGGAAAAACCACCGTGGTTAATCAAATCGTTAATGAATTACCCAAAAATGAGGTATGTGTTATTTCTCAGGATTCATACTACAAAGATACTAGTCATCTCACTTACGAAGAGCGAGTAAAAATAAATTTTGATCATCCACAATCAATTGATTTTGATTTATTAGGAGAGCATTTAGCAACATTACGTAAAGGCGAAACCATAGATCAACCCGTTTATTCTTTTGCCGATCATAACCGCACAAGTGAAACGATTAGCACAAAACCGAGAAAAGTAATGATCGTTGAGGGTATCCTTATTCTTACAAATCCAGAAATAAGAGATATGCTTGATATCAAGATATATGTACATACAGATAGTGACGAGCGATTAATTAGAAGATTAAAACGGGATATTGCAGAACGTGGTCGTGATATGGATGAAGTATTAGATCGATACCAGAATACACTAAAACCTATGCATCAACAATTTATTGATCCTACCAAAGAATTTGCCGATCTTATTATACCAAATAATCACTACAATAATGTGGCTGTTGATATTGTGCGTACCATTATCAAGGAACGCTTGAATTAACTTTTGTACCTTTACAACCAACATTAATCTTATTAAGATTGAAGCTTAAAAGTTATTTTCAGGAATTAAAAAACAAACCGGCACTAATCCCGATATTTGCCATATTTTTAAATAAATATGTCTTAATTGTACTTCTTTTTGTGGTGTGGATGTTATTTTTAGATACTAATTCTTGGTTGATTCATAAGGAGCTAGATCAGGAAATAAGAGAATTAGATGATAATAAAGAGTACTATATTAAAGAGATCATCAAAGATCAAAAAGATATAAAAGTCTTAAAGGATAGTAATGAACTAGAAAAATTCGCTCGTGAAGAATATTTCATGAAACGAGATGATGAAGAAATTTATATCATCGAATATGATGATAGCATACCCAAAAACAACAAAAATGACTAAACCCTTATTTGATAGTTTTGAAAAAGTTTCTGCTAAGCAATGGAAACAAAAAATTCAATTTGATCTTAAAGGTGCGGACTATAATGAAGCATTGATTTTTAAATCTTTAGAAGGTATTGATGTAAAACCTTTTTATGATCAAGAAGATCTTTTAGACATTAATAATCCGGTTACTCATCCTTCTGACTGGAAAAATTCTCTAAAAATTGAAGTTGCAGATGCCACCTCTGGAAATCAAAAAGCTATTGAAGCCATAAAAAAGGGTGCCGAAAGTATCTATTTTGTTATTGAGAAAGATACTATTGAGCCTAAAGAACTTATAGAAGGAATTGCTTCTGAGATATCAATATACATTGAGACCAAATTTCTTTCGACTTCTTACATCAAGAAAATAAATGAGGTTTCTAAAACTTCAGATTTGAATGTTTATGTCCTTACAGACATAATAGGTAACCTAGCAAATACTGGTAATTGGTATACTAACCTCAAAGAAGACCATCATTCGTTAACCGAACTTACAAAACAAAGTACATATCTAAAAAGTGGTATAAGTGTCGACATTGATTTATATCAAAATGCAGGTGCTACAATGGTTCAACAATTAGCATATGCATTAGCCCATGCCAATGAATATCTAAATTATTTCAACGATAAAGAGACCAATCCTTTTAAAGGATCACAAATAATAGTATTCAAAGTTGCTGTAGGCGGAAATTATTTTTTTGAGACTGCAAAACTACGAGCACTTAGATTGTTATGGAACACTTTGGCTTCAGAATATAAAGTTTCCGAAAAATGCCACATTATCGCATACCCATCTCATCGCAATAAGACTATTTTGGACTATAACGTGAATATGCTGCGTACCACAACAGAATGCATGAGCGCTATACTAGGAGGAGCCGATACAGTTTATAATCTTCCATATGATGATATTTACAACCTCGAGAATGATTTTGGCACCAGGATTTCGCTCAATCAGCTTTTAATTCTGAAAAACGAAAGTTATTTTGATAGTGTAGAGAACCCAGCTTCAGGATCATATTACATAGAGACAATAACCGACCAATTAGCAAATAAAGCACTGTCTTTATTTAAGAACATTGAAGCAGGAGGTGGTTTTTTAAATCAATTAAAATCTGGCACTATACAGAAAAAGATCAAAGAAAGTGCTGCAAAAGAACAGGAGCTCTTCGATAATGAAGAAATTATACTAACCGGGACTAATAAGTATCGAAATCTTGAAGAAATTACACCTACTTTTCAAAAACAAGTATTTCCAAATAAAAAGGTAAGAAAAGCCCTACTCGAACCTATCCTTAAGAGGCGATTAAGTCAGTTTGTAGATAAAAAAATACAATAAAACGTTAATATTAGCTAACTTATTGTTAACTTGCAGCTCATTTAATATAAAATATAGCCTATACATTAACATTACTAAATCTAAATCAATGCCCCTTAAGATTAGATCTGGAATTTTAGCCATTTTTCTACTAACATCTATTACTTCGTCCTATCCGCAATCAGGTAATTATTGCCTCGATGTAGATGAAACAGGGATTATAAAAAAAGCCTACGATTCATTTGAGAATGATCTATTTAGTTATTATAAGTTTGGTAACGATTCTATAAAAACCTATAGAACTTTTTTAGCTGAAGTTGCCAGTTTATCTTTGGATCTAAGAAAACTTCCATCAAATAATTCTATACAATTAACCCGTTCATTTAAGAAAATAGCTACTAATAAAAACTCTCTATGGGTTAAATTAAGTGAATACGAAAACCAAGAGGCTGTAAAAAAGTCACACCCATCAACATCGGGTAAGAATGAAGAAGAAATTCTAATCTTTAATTACAGAGGTGGCTTTATACAATGTTTAAAAAATAATAGTGAGAGTGATGACTTTAGAGATATTATTAACAAACTCGAAGAGGATGGAAACATTAGCACATCTCTTGTGTCACAAAAATTCTATTACCTATCTGACAGAGAATTACGTACTGATGAAATAAAGAAATTTATTGCATTTGACATTTACTATTCTATTTTAATGGTAATTGAAAAAGCTTTTGGGTAGTTTTTTTATAACAATCTCAGTTATTAGTTAATTTTATTAGTGTTTTCTAAAATAAATTATCAATAAAACCGTAATTTTACATTTTTAATATTGTTTCTCTTCTATGAAGATAAGTCACGGTTTTATTATTAGCACTTTATTACTTTTAATTTCTTGCAACACTGTTATTAAAGAAGCGCATAATTGGATTGAAAAATCAAGTACAAATTCTTCAGATAATTTGATTGGAGATTACTTTCCTCTAGAAAATGGATTGGTTAAAACGTATTTACCTGAAGGTTTTGAACCATATACAATTACACAATATAGATCAATTCTTGATTCTTCTTTAACCAAAAAACAAGTAAGCAATGAAATGAAAAGACTTGAGGGCATGAGGGATATACAAGGTTCTTTTTACTTATTCTTTGATCCTTATACCAGGTCTACATATACCATTAACACCTTGTCATACATGAATTTTAGCAAAAATGATGCTAAAACGCTGCTTTCAATGATAAAACAAAAAAATAATCAGATAAGTTTTTCGACTAACCTGAATTTTAAAAAACTAACAGCTACTTATACAAAAAATAAAGATTTCACTATGTTTAGGTCAATATTTGAAGTTGATCATCTTGCCTCTAAAATAAAAACATTTAGTACTTTTTATATTATCTCAGCAAACAAACAAACATTCATGATTAATTTAATCACTCCTTTTGAAGTAAATTTTGATGGGTACATTGGAAAAATGAAATTTTGAGTAATGAATAGAAAAGATTTACAGCATTTACAACTGCCAAAGAACACCGTATCAAGCACTAAAAAGGAAGCGGTAACTATTAATACTTCAGAAGGTATACCTATTAAATCTTCTTATAATAAAGATGATATTGCTCATCTGGATCATCTAAATTTTTCTGCTGGATTACCTCCATACTTAAGAGGACCATACTCAACAATGTATGTTCGTAGACCATGGACCATTAGGCAATATGCCGGATTTTCTACCGCAGAAGAAAGTAATGCATTTTACCGTAGAAATCTTGCTGCTGGGCAAAAAGGACTTTCTGTAGCTTTTGACCTAGCTACACATCGTGGATACGACAGTGATCACGAGCGAGTATTTGGAGATGTTGGTATGGCTGGGGTGGCTATTGATACCGTTGAAGACATGAAAGTGCTTTTTGATCAAATACCACTCGATAAAATGTCTGTTTCTATGACCATGAATGGTGCGGTATTACCAATAATGGCATTTTATATTGTAGCAGCCGAAGAACAAGGTGTTGAAAAAAAATTACTTTCGGGCACGATACAAAATGATATTTTAAAGGAGTTTATGGTGCGTAATACATACATATACCCACCCACTCCATCTATGCGTATTATTAGCGATATCTTCAGGTATTGTTCTAAAAATATGCCAAAATTTAATCCAATTAGTATTTCGGGATATCATATGCAGGAAGCTGGTGCTACATGCGATATAGAGTTAGCATATACCTTAGCAGATGGGTTAGAATATATTAGAAAAGGTATCGATGCTGGGCTAGATATTGATTCATTTGCTCCGCGCTTATCCTTCTTTTGGGCAATCGGTATGAATCATTTTATGGAAATTGCTAAAATGCGAGCCGCCCGCATGCTTTGGGCTAAATTGATAAAACAATTTAATCCTAAAAACCCTAAATCTTTGATGCTTCGTACACACTGCCAGACTAGTGGATGGAGTTTAACTGCTCAAGATCCATTTAATAATGTTGCCCGTACTTGTATCGAAGCTAGTGCTGCCGCTTTTGGTGGTACACAGAGTTTGCATACAAATGCTTTGGATGAAGCTATAGCACTACCCACCGATTTTTCTGCAAGGATTGCTAGAAACACGCAAATTTATCTTCAGGAAGAAACACAGATTACACGTACAGTAGACCCATGGGCAGGAAGCTACTATGTAGAGTCTTTAACCCATCAAATTGCAGAAAAAGCCTTACAGCTTATTGAAGAAGTAGAAGAATTAGGGGGAATGACCAAAGCAATTGAAGCTGGAATACCTAAAATGCGTATTGAAGAAGCTGCTGCCCGTAAGCAAGCCAGGATAGATAGCGAGCAAGATATAATTATAGGGGTTAATAAATTTAAACTTGAAGAAGAAGAAGCTATTAGCACTCTTAAGGTAGATAATCAAGCTGTTCGAACTCAACAAATAGATGGGCTGAATAAAGTAAAAGCATCAAGAGATGATCAAGCCGTAAAAGAAGCGCTACACAATTTAACTAAGGCAGCAACAAATGATTCTGAAAATTTATTAGCTTTAGCAGTAGAAGCAGCCAAACTAAGAGCCACTTTAGGTGAAATTAGTGATGCTTTAGAAAAGGAATTTGGAAGATATAAAGCAGAAATCAAATCATTTACAGGAGTGTACGCTAAAGAAATAAAAGATGATCAATCCTTTAACAAAGCAAGAGAATTAGCAAATCAATTTGCCAATTTAGAAGGTCGTAGACCCAGAATAATGATTGCTAAGATGGGACAAGATGGGCATGACCGAGGAGCAAAAGTGGTGGCTACTAGTTATGCTGATGTAGGTTTTGATGTCGATATTGGACCTCTTTTTCAAACACCGGCAGAAGCTGCTAAACAAGCTGTAGAAAATGATGTGCATATTGTAGGTGTATCTTCTCTTGCAGGAGGACACAAGACATTAGTGCCACAAATTGTTTCAGAATTAAAAAAATACGGTAGAGAAGATATTATGATTATAGTTGGCGGTGTAATTCCTCCTGATGATTATGATTATTTATTCGATGCCGGAGCTGTAGCCATTTTTGGCCCAGGGACAAAGATTAGTGATGCAGCAATTACAATTCTAGAAATTTTGATTTCAGCATTTGAGTAAAAGGATAGAAAAAAAATACTATGCATGCATAGTATTTTGAAGTATAAATTGTAACTTTCACCAAATTGATAATAATACACATATGAGTTATACAGAAAAAATGCTTCGTGATGGGGCACTAAAAGGAAAAAACATAGTAGTTACTGGTGGTGGTAGTGGATTAGGAAAAGCAATGACTAAATACTTTCTAGAACTAGGAGCTAAAGTAGCTATTACTTCTCGTAATCTAGAAAAACTAGAAAACACTGCTAAAGAACTAGAAGCCGAGACCGGAGGCACTTGTTTACCATTGCAATGTGATGTTCGTCATTATGATCAAGTCGAAGCAATGAGAGACAAGGTTTTCGAAACATTTGGATCGGTAGATGTATTACTTAATAATGCAGCAGGTAATTTTATCTCCCCAACAGAACGTTTATCTGCCAATGCTTTTGATACCATTATCGATATTGTATTAAAAGGAACCAAAAACTGTACTTTAGCTTTTGGAAAAAAATGGATCGATATCCAATACAAAAACACAACGGTTCTTAATATTGTTACCACATATGCCTGGACAGGATCTGCTTATGTAGTACCAAGTGCTACGGCAAAAGCAGGTGTACTTGCAATGACAAGATCTTTAGCTGTAGAATGGGCAAAATACGGGATGCGTTTCAATGCAATAGCACCAGGACCTTTTCCTACAAAAGGAGCATGGGATAGATTAATGCCTGGAGACCTAAAAGAAAAACTTGACATTACCAAGCAAGTACCATTAGGACGCGTTGGTAATCATCAAGAGCTTGCTAACCTAGCTGCGTACCTAGTATCAGATTTCTCTGCCTACGTTAATGGTGAGGTAGTTACAATTGATGGTGGTGAATGGTTGAAAGGCGCTGGAGAGTTTAATATGTTAGATCAGGTTCCCGAAGAAATGTGGGATATGCTAGAAGCTTCAATCCGATCTAAAAACAAGAAATAAGTAGTTATTAACAATAATAGAAGTACGTTAGACCATCCCTAAAAGCGGATGGTCTTTTTTATTAACTACTGTTAACATTTTTCATTTTTATAATATATAATTAATTGTATTTTTACCTCTTAAATCCAAATCTCCCCACATGGGTAAAATAATAGCGATTGCCAATCAAAAAGGTGGTGTAGGTAAAACCACTACCTCTGTAAATTTAGCAGCTTCTCTAGGTGTTTTAGAGAAAAAGGTATTACTCATCGATGCTGATCCACAAGCCAACGCGACTTCTGGACTTGGTTTAGATGTAGATAGTATTGAAAAAGGCTCATATCAAATTTTAGAACATACGATAAAACCCGAAGATGCAATTGTAGAAACCAGCGCACCTAATGTGCATATTATACCTGCACATATTGATTTGGTGGCTATAGAAATTGAGTTAGTAGATAAAGACGAACGAGAATATATGCTTAAAAAAGCAATTCACCCGCTTAAATCAGAATATGATTATATTCTTATTGACTGTGCTCCTTCACTTGGTTTACTAACGCTAAATGCATTAACCGCTGCTGATTCTGTTATGATACCTATTCAATGTGAATATTTTGCATTAGAAGGTCTAGGTAAACTTTTAAACACTATAAAAAGTGTACAAAAGGTGCATAACAAAGATCTGGATATTGAAGGATTACTGCTTACCATGTATGACTCTAGGTTACGATTGTCTAACCAAGTGGTAGAAGAAGTTCAGAAGCATTTTAGTGAAATGGTATTTAAAACAATCATTCAACGAAATATACGTTTAAGTGAAGCACCTAGTTATGGTGAAAGCATTATAAATTATGATGCAGGAAGTAAAGGAGCTAGTAATTACTTAAGTTTAGCTCACGAAATTATTAAAAAAAATAGTTAAGGATTCATGGCGAAGGCAACAAAAAAACAGGCACTTGGCAGAGGGTTATCGGCACTGCTCAAAGATCCTGATAATGACATAAAATCTGTAGAGGATAAGAATGCCGATAAAGTAGTTGGTAATATTATTGAGTTAGAACTAGAGAATATAGATGTAAATCCATTTCAACCTCGTACTAGCTTTAATGATGAAACATTACGGGAACTTGCAACTTCAATAAAAGAAGTTGGTGTAATACAACCTATTACGGTTAGAAAACTAGATTTCAACAACTACCAATTGGTAAGTGGAGAACGACGTTTTCGTGCCTCAAAATTGGCAGGGTTAAAAACAATACCTTCCTATATTCGTATTGCAAACGATCAAGAGTCATTAACCATGGCCTTGGTAGAGAATATACAAAGGCAGGACTTGGATCCTATAGAGATCGCATTATCATACCAGCGCCTTATTGATGAAATAAGCCTAACACAAGAACAATTAAGTGATAGAGTTGGTAAAAAAAGATCTACAATAGCTAACTATCTTAGATTATTAAAACTTGACCCTATTGTACAAACAGGAATGCGAGATGGTTTTATCTCAATGGGACATGGTCGTGCATTGATCAATATTGATAATCAACAACAACAATTAGATATTTACGAAAAAGTTATTGGGAAATCATTATCTGTTCGTGAAACCGAAAAAATAGTTAGATCATTAAATGATCCAATAGAAAATAGTGTTGAGAGCAAGATCCCAAATCAATTACCAAGACATATTTCGAAAGGAATTAAAGACTTCTCTGAGTATTTTGGCGCAAAAATTGATATAAAGGTTTCTGGAAAAGGAAGCGGTAAGCTAATTATACCCTTTTCTTCAGAAGAAGATTTTAAACGCTTAAAGAAACTTATCAATAGTGAGGATTAAATGCTATTATATTACTTTTTTTATACTTTTTACCTTTCAAAGTATTCTTTCTCAAGAGAATGAAGAATTAAAGGTTACTACAGAAGAGGTTGCTGTAAAAAAGAAAAAGAGAGAAAAAAAAGTCCCTCCTTACGAACCTTTGGCTCCAGCAAGGGCTGCATTTTATTCTGCTGTTCTTCCTGGACTTGGACAAGCGTACCAAAAAAAATATTGGAAAGTACCAATAGTATACGCAGCATTAGGTACCGGAGTTTATTTTTATATTCAAAACAATGATAATTATAACCGAGTGCGAGATATATTCAAACGAAGACTTGCAGGTTTTACCGATGATGAATTCCCAAATATCACCAATGATCAACTCATATCATTGCAGGAACGTTATCGACGTGATCAAGAATTATCATTATTAGTTACCGTAGGAATTTACCTTTTGAATATTGTAGATGCTAACGTTACAGCACACTTGCAACAATATAATGTTACCGAAGATCTTTCGTTTAAACCAAAAATAAATTTTAACGAGTTTGATGTGGGGCTCAATTATGGGCTATCACTCAATTACAGTTTTTAAGAGATAAAAACAGTTTACTTTACAAAGCACACTAATTAGTATTCAAAATATGAAAATCGCACTACTCGGATATGGTAAAATGGGAAAAACCATAGAGAAAATCGCAATAGAAAGAGGTCATACTATTGCGCTAAAAGTAGATAAAGACGACAAGGACTATGATATATCTGATATCGATGTTGCCATTGATTTTAGTATCCCCGCTGCGGCTGTTAATAATATCACCAATTGTTTTAATGCAGGAGTTCCTGTAGTTTCAGGAACAACAGGATGGTTAGAATACTACGCTATGATAGTAAATCTATGCAAAGAAAAAAAAGGCAGTTTCATTTATTCATCTAATTACAGTTTGGGGGTAAATCTTTTTTTTGAACTCAATAAAAAGCTAGCAAAGATGATGAGTCCGTTAGAGGGTTACGATATTTCAATGGAAGAAATTCATCATACCGAAAAACTAGACGCGCCAAGCGGCACCGCCATTACTCTTGCCGAAGGAATTATAAAAAATACCGATAAAAATGATTGGCAATTAGAAAAAGGAGATGAAACCACAATCCCCATTGTTGCAAAAAGAATAGATAAGGTCCCAGGCACTCATACAGTGACCTACTCATCTGAGGTGGATGACATAGAAATTAAGCATACAGCTCATAACAGAAGTGGTTTTGCACTAGGTGCTGTGGTAGCTGCCGAATGGCTTTCTAATAAAACAGGAGTTTTTAGCATGAAAGATGTTTTAGGGTTATAAAAAATGTAACACTTTGTACATAAGAAGTACTTATATTAAAAATTATTAGAGATGATACTAACAGAATGGTTTATTTTTTTCCTGATACTACAGGTAATTCATTTTCTAGGCACCTGGAAATTATATGTTAAAGCAGGTAGAAAGGCTTGGGAAGCCATGATACCAGTTTATAATGCAGTGGTATTAATGAAAATCATAAACCGTCCATGGTGGTGGGTCATTCTACTATTTATACCAGTTATCAATGTAATTATGTTACCTGTTATTTGGGTAGAAACTATTAGAAGTTTTGGTAAGAACTCTACTACTGATACTGTATTAGTTGTTGTTACTCTTGGGTTTTATATCTTCTATATAAATTACATGTTAGATCTAGACTATATACAGGATCGCAGTCTAAAACCTAGAACAGCAACAGGAGAATGGATTAGCTCGATCCTATTTGCTGTAGTTGCCGCTACAATAGTTCATACCTACTTCATGCAACCTTACACAATCCCTACAGGATCTTTAGAAAGAACTTTATTAGTTGGTGACTTCTTATTTGTAAGTAAGTTTCATTACGGTGCACGAACTCCTATGACAGCAGTATCCTTTCCAATGGTACATGATACTATTCCATTAATTAGAACAAAATCATACACCAATAGCCCGCAATATCCATATTTTAGATTACCAGGTTTTCAAAAAATAAAACGTAATGATATTGTGGTATTTAGCTGGCCTATAGATACCGTTCGTTTTTTTAGAGACAAATCCAAAAAAAGCTTTTACAAACCTATCGATAAGAAATCGAATTATGTAAAACGTTGTGTGGGGGTCCCCGGAGACTCTTTATCGGTTGTCGATGGTTATGTGCATATTAATGGTAAAAAGAATCAATTACCTGAACGTGCTCAATTACAATTCACGCATGCCGGAAGCACAAAAGGTGAGAGTTTTAATCTTCAGAACCTTTATAATCGATATAAAATAAAAGCAAAAGATCAACAAGAGTTTGGATATGATCAACAACGTTTTTTTATAAAAGGTATGACCGAAGATGCTGCAACTCGATTTAAAAATCACCCAAATGTAGCAGATATTCAAAGAATTTTTTCGCCAAAAGGTCAAAAAGATCCGAATATCTTCCCTAATAATGGAAAGGTAAATTGGAACTCTGACAACTTTGGTGCTGTATATATTCCTGAAGCAGGTAAAACGGTAAAGATGGATCTTAAAAGCTTCTCTTTATACCGAAGAATTATTGAAGTCTACGAAGGTTCTGAGTTAGGAATTGAAAACAAATTAACAGTTAATGGCACGCAAGTACTACTTAACGGAAAACCTATAGACACTTATACTTTTAAACAAGATTACTATTGGATGATGGGAGACAATCGTCATAACAGTGAAGATAGCCGGGTATGGGGTTATGTTCCTGCCAATCATATTGTAGGTAAACCTGTTTTTGTATGGTTTAGTTGGGATACCAATGCCAAAGGATTGTTTAACAAAATCCGTTGGGATCGTATGTTCACAACAGTAGGAGGAAATGGCCAACCCGTTTCTTATTTCAAATACTTTATAATTCTTTTAGTGGGCTGGATTGTTTATAATCAATACCGAAAAAGAAAGAAAGCGGCATAACGTCAAAGAATAATATTGAAGACAACCCTACTCCATCCAACATACTTTGGGTCTATAGCACAATATATTGCTATTGCACAATCAGATTCGATTGTTTTTGAGAACCAGGACAACTATCAAAAACAAACGTATCGCAATCGTACCTATATTTATGGGGCTAATGGCAGGCTCTTATTATCTATCCCAATCAAACATAACGGTAAAGTGGGTAGACAATTGTATAAAGATGTTCGTATAGAAAATGATTTTGAGTGGCAAGCATTGCATTGGAAATCATTAGAAACAGCCTATAGAACTTCTCCGTTTTTCGAGTATTACGAAGATGAATTTGCTCATTTATTCGAAAAGAAGAAAAAATTTCTATTGGATTTTAATTACGAATGTATGGAAGCCGTTTTTGACTGTCTTCAGTTCGAATCTACTTTCACCAAAACAAATGAATATATCAAAACTCCTAAAGAAATCTATGATCTAAGGGAGTTAGTAAATGCCAAAAAAAAAGAACCTTATGATTTAGAGTCATACATCCAGGTATTTTCAGAAAAACATGGGTTTATATCGAATCTTTCTATTTTAGATTTATTATTTAATGAAGGTACGAATGCATTGACTTATCTTGAGAAGCAGGCTATTTTTCAATGATTCGATCTATCCTACATTATGGACTTCACCTGATTGTACCTTTATGTATCGCTTTACTTTTTTTTCCGAAGCAATGGAAAAAAGTATACATCATCTTTTTGGGAGCCATGCTTATCGATATTGATCATTTGCTAGCAAATCCTATTTTTGATCCTAATCGATGTAGTATTGGTTTTCATATATTACATAGTTATTATGCAATGATAGTATATGGTTTTATGTTATTTCTCCCAAAGATCAGAATTATAGGAATAGCACTACTTTGGCATATTTTTACTGATCAAATAGATTGCTGGATGATGTAAAATACCGTAACACATATTCTCTTTATAAAATATTTTTTACATTTAGTAAAAAAACAAGTACTACTAACTTCTTTTTTAATTCAATTTGATTATGACGAGATTTTTATTTTTACTCTTACTTTTAGCCATATGCGCTTGTAAACAACAAGTACAAGAATCCAAACAAGTAACCAAACAAGAGGCGATTATTGCAACTCCAATAAAAAAGTATGATCCTATACCTATGGATTCAAAAATTGTGAGTAAGCTTTCTAAAAAAGAGATTGCATCTATTTTCACAAGAAGAAAACAAAATCTATTAGGTATTTCAAATGACCTATATCAAGCATATTCTTATAAAGATGAATCGGGTGACTACTATATATTATTAACAGATCATAGAAAAGCGATAAATGAAGAAAAGGATACTTTATATGATAATATCTATGCGTTAAATGTAACTAACAAAAACAATCAATTAAAAAAGAGATCTACCGTTACGGGAGAAATAGATAATGAATGGGAAACTTCTATTGGCTTTTGGAATCAGTATTCAGAAATATCTGATATTGATAATGATGGCCTGGTTGACCTTATATTAGTCTATGGTACTACAGGTCAAAATATGTATAAAGATGGTAGAGTAAAAATCTTAGTATATTATAATAAAAAAAGAGTGTCTATCAAACATCAGAATAGTGATATAACTGGTGGCAGACATACCAAAATCAACAAAAAGTTTTATACTTTTCCTCTTAAAATACAAGATGCTGTAAAAGAAAAAATGAAACTGATGGCTAAAAATGGGCATGCTATTTTTTCAAAGGGCTGGGAAAAAGAGATGGAAAACAAGGCAACACGTTTAGAAGAGATGTAATATCATCAAATTACAGACTAATGATTTGGTAATACTATTAACTTCTACTCCCATTAAAACTGGGGACTGATAGAGATATTCATAGTTTAATCCGCGCATAGACCGGATAGTGATCGGAGAAGTTTTTATAAAAATTTTCAAATTCAAAAACTTCAAAATCTTCGGCAACTAAAATAAAATCTATCCGTACCGGAAATAGGTCAAACTCAAATGTCTTACCAAATCCCTTACCAGCTTCTTTAAAAGCATCTATTAAACCTTCAGACTTTACTTTATTATAGACATATGAATACGCCGTATTATTAAAATCACCCATCACAATGTTTTTGTGTGGCGAGTTTTCTATGTGGGCAATTAAGATCTCTATTTGCTCTTGTTGTTTTTCAAAAGAGACCTGAATTCGATTTAATAGCTTTTGAGAATCTGCTTTGGCCAACTGGTCGGTATTAGAGCTTATTTTATGAGATTGTAGATGTACATTATATACGCGTATTGTATCTTTTTTAACAACTACATCGGCAAAGATGATATTATTTGCTGTTTCCTTAAACCGTAAAGATCCTTTCTTAATTATCGGGAACTTAGAAAATATTACCAACGCAAGTTCTCCGTTATCATTATTAAAATTTTCATATTTATAAGAATAATGATTAAAATTTATATCGGGATTATTATAGTATTCTTGGGCACAAAATACATCAACCTCTTGTTCTTTAACTAATTTTGAAATATCCTGTGGTATAGATTCAGAATCAATCCACTCAAACCGATTAAAGCTGCGTACATTATAGCTTAATAAAGAAATACTATCCCCTACATCGCCTGATGATTTTCCTTTTAATTTATACAATGATGTAACGTGTGAAAACCCTAAAATGAGTATTGTAAGAGAAAGGATTAATTTTTTATTTAACTGAATAACCCAATACAATAAGAATAGTATGTTAATCACAATAAAAATAGGCACTGCCAAACTTAATACCGATAATAACGGAAAGGTTTTTGGTGAAATATAGGGCAATAAATAAGAGAGCAACAATGCAAAAGCTGCTATAGAATTAATAACAAAGATAATCTTGTTAACCAACGCCCTCATATCTATAATGATCTATTCTTTACCTGCTTTAAACAAGAAATCTTTTTCTTCTTTGGTTAAACTATCATACCCGCTTTTACTAATTTTATCCAAAATAGCATCAATTTTTACCTGATTTGGATTTTTAGCAGAAGAAGATGTAGTTTTTTTAGTGGCTCTTTTATGAGTTTTTGATTTATGCACTGTTTTTAAGGGGCTTTTTTTCTTACCAGGTTTAAACAGATTTACTATACCATCCATCAATTTTTCAAACCAGGCTCCAATATCATTTCCTTTTTTGAGTTGCATGGCATACATATACCCAAATAAAGCACCTCCCATATGCGCTATTAAACCACCTGCATTACCCGAAGTAGGAAGCTGAACCAAATCAGATAACACCACAAACAATCCTATTTGCCATAGTTTAACGTTAAAAAAAATGATTCTAACCTCTGCATTTGGAGTATAAGTTGCTATAAAAATCACTATTGCTAAAACGGCAGCAGAAGCGCCAATCAAATATCCCGAATGCCCACTTAAAACAGGAAGAAAATTATATGCCAATACAAATAACAATCCACCACATATAGCACCCAACAGATATATAGTAAGAAACCTCTTCTCTGTAAATAAGTTTAAAACAAATTGCCCAAACCAATATAACATCAACATATTCCAGAAGATATGCCAAAAACCAAAATGCAAAAAGCTATAGGTTAATACTCCCCAAAACTGTATAATTAAAGCATTAAATGCTGCAGGTAAAACAAACCACTCCATCAATGCATCCGGACTTGTTTTAAAAATCCATGAACCAAGAGTAGCAAATAAAAATAAGATTGCATTAATTGCAATAAGCTTAATAACGATATTAGCTGTTTTAAACTGATATGATAGATTGTTAGTAGCCATACTAATCCCAACGATGTTGATTAAACGAATTCTTTTTCCAGTACCACATGGTAATAAAACCAATTACTGCCCCTCCTATATGCGCCCAATGCGCTACATTAGAAGGTCCTAAAATTGCCTGACCTGTAATTCCTCCATATAAATCTAATAAGAAATATCCTCCTATTAAATATTTTGCTTTGATAGGAATTGGTATAAACATAATATACAAAGGTAGGTTGGGATATAATACCGCAAATGCCGCCAACACACCAAAAATAGCTCCTGAAGCCCCTACCATCGGTGATACATAGGCTCCAATCATCTTCTGTGTTATCTCTTGAGGAATATTAGGATATACTCTAAACTGTTCTGATGTTATCGCATCTTGTATAAACCTGTTAACCTCTGAAGGTGAAAACCCCGCCTCAATATACGCTTGATAACCAGGATTAAATTGAAAATAAGTAAATAGGATTTGAAAACCTACAGCTCCTAAGCCTGAAAAGAAATAAATAAAAAGAAATTTATTCTTGCCAATAGAAGTCTCCAGATGGCTACCAAACATATATAAAGCAAACATATTAAAAAAGATATGACCCGTACTCGCATGCATGAACATATGCGAAATAATTTGCCATATTTGGAAATTATCATTTTTAGGAAACCAAAGTGCAAATAATTCAAAGGCTCTATCTCCAAGAGATACTGCTCCTATATAAACGATGATATTTATGATCAATAAGACCTTTACTGTGTCTGTAATTCTCCCCATTTATTTTTAAAATTTCTTATCGATCTCATCTACAGTTAACGTGATGAAAGTCGCCTTATTATCTGGTGTTACTGTAGGTTCTGTACAGGCAAAGAGGCTATTTGCCATATACTGTTGTTGCTCTGGAGCTAGTTCTACTCCGGTTCTTACTGCAATGCTTTTAGCAATTGATCTTGCTAATAGATCTGTTTGTGAGAAACCGGTATCAGGGACCTCATTTTCGAGATCACTAAGCAATTGCTCTAATAAAGTTGCAACTTCTTTCTCTGATACTACCGAAGGTATTGCCTTAATTTTAATTTCTCCCAGAGATAATTCCCCAAATATAAACCCTGTATTTTCTAATTGTTCTTTTACCGTTTCTAAAAGAGCAACTTCCGTTTTAGAAAAAGAAAGGGTAAGAGGAAATAACAATTGCTGACTTACCGCACTTGCCATGGTAATATTGCGCAGTAATTCTTCGTAAAGAATTCTTTGATGTGCTCGATTTTGGTTAATGACTACCATTCCACTTTTAATAGTCGTTACAATATATTTTCTTTTAAGTTGATAGGTTGTATGATGTCCTATTTTTTTGTCTTCTGTTTCAAATAAAGAACCTGTTACTTCTGCACTTTCAAACTCAACAGACGAAAATTCATTATCGGTTGATTTAGGAGAAGTCATTTCTGATTCTAGTCCGACATATAGGTTTTCCCAGCTTCCTGCAGATTCTTTTTTAAAGGATTTATAATTTTTATCTGAAGAAGAACCTGTATCTATTTTTTTATCATCTTTGAAGGGATTAAAATTTTGGTCTACTTCAATTTTAGGCAGCTGTGCCATCTTACTCTTATATTCATAAGGCGTATCCATCGAAGCATCTCTATTAAAATCCAAAACCGGAGCTACATTAAACTGCCCTAAACTGTGTTTTATAGTAGAACGTAACATGGCATATAATGCATGTTCATCTTCGAACTTAATTTCGGTTTTTGTGGGATGTATATTAATATCTATAGATTTAGGATCTACCTGCAAATAAATAAAATAACTTGGGTGTGCTTTATCTTTTAGTAATCCTTCAAAAGCGGCATTTACAGCATGATTTAGATAACCACTTTTAATAAACCTATCATTCACAAAGAAAAATTGTTCTCCACGTGATCTTTTAGCATATTCGGGTTTCCCAACAAAACCACCAATAGTGACCAGATCAGTTTCCTCTTTAATCGGAACCAATTTTTCATTAGTTTTTCCTCCAAAAATATTTACAATACGCTGGCGATGATTGGTAACAGGTAAATTAAACACCTCGCTTCCATTATGGTACATATCGAATCGTATACCAGGATGTGCCATAGTAACACGATGAAATTCGTCTATAATATGGCGTAATTCTACTGCATTAGACTTTAAAAAATTTCTTCGTGCCGGAATATTATAGAACAAATTTTTAACACTGATAGAAGTTCCTTTGGGGGTTACACATATTTCTTGAGATGTAACCTCACTACCTTCTATTTTAATTTCGGTACCTACCTCGTCGTTCTCTTGTTTAGTTTTAAGTTCTACATGCGCAATTGCAGCAATAGAAGCTAAAGCCTCTCCTCTAAAGCCCTTGGTATCTATTTGGAAAAGATCTTCTGCAGCCTTTATTTTTGACGTAGCATGGCGCTCAAAACTAAGTCTTGCATCTGTAACACTCATTCCTACCCCATCATCGATAACCTGGATAAGTGTTTTACCTGCTTCTTTAACAATTAGCTTTACATAATTAGACTGGGCATCAATAGCGTTTTCTAACAACTCCTTGACTACTGAAGCTGGTCTTTGAACCACCTCCCCCGCAGCAATTTGGTTGGCTACATGATCTGGTAATAGTTGAATGATATCAGACATTTATCGTCTTGCAGTAAATATGGATAAATCAAAATCTATGAGATACAAAAAAACAAAAAGTAGGATCAGAAAAATCCACAAAACTCTACGGTTAATCTTCCTATCAGAATCGTGTCTTAACTCTTCCCAAGCAGTTTTAAATTTATCTTTAAAATTGTTGCTGCTTCCTACACTACGGAACTTATCAAACTTATTTTGTATTTGATATGGGTTCCCTTCTCCGTTATCATCCCAATAACGTGGAGAATAACTGAATTTTTTATTTTTTCTTGTTTTAAATATTCCCATAATCGAATCAAATATACTTAAAATGCGCTGTAATCTAAAGCTTTTAGCATTACAATAACAATGAAAGTGATTTATAATTTTCAGTTTAGGGTTTCAGATTGACGCTATAAATAAAATTAAAGAATCAAACAAGAAACCATTCTGAACTCATGAACATGTTCTTTAGTATTGAATTATAAATTTCAAATTCATTACACTAAAATACATGACATGGGACACAAATAGTATACCACATCGAAAAAAATAAATCGAAAAAATCAAACTTAGATGCTATCCTTTGTAGAATTTAGCATCTTTTCGTAATTGTGCCATTTTAATAGCGGCAATAGCGGCTTCGGTTCCTTTATTACCGTGTTTACCGCCAGAACGATCTATGGATTGCTGCATGGTGTTATCGGTTAATACACAAAAAATAACAGGAGTATCGGTATTTATATTTAAATCTTTAATTCCTTGAGTAACCCCTTCGCATACAAAATCGAAGTGTTTAGTTTCTCCCTGGATAACACTACCAATTGCTATAACTGCATCCAGCATATCAAAAGATTCTTGCATCTTTTTACAACCATAAATAAGTTCGAAACTACCAGGTACATTCCACCTAACAATATTCTCTTTTATTGCGCCACAGTCTATCAATGCATCAAATGCTCCTTGAAAAAGTCCTTGTGTGATGTTTTCATTCCATTCTGAAACAACAATCCCAAACCGAAAATTTTTCGCGTTTGGGATTGTAGCTTTATCGTATTGTGATAAATTTTTATTTTCTGTAGCCATGATTAAGTTTAAAGTTTATGTGTTTCAGGTTCAAAGTTTCTTTTAGAACTTGAAACTTCAAACTATTATTTCATTGCCTGAGCTTGACCAAGATGCACATCTACTTGATTAGCTTCAACACTTTTTGGAAATTCTTCTTTGATTCTCTTCAAATAAGAAATCGCTACATCAGCCTTGTTTAATGATATTGCAGTAATTGCTGATTTCAGTAAAAACTTAGGTGTTGTAAAATCGTTAGTCTTTATTTTTGCTGCTTTTTCATAATACCCTAGCGCCTCTTCTACTTGGTCTAATTGAGAAAAAGCATCTCCAATACCTCCTAAAGCAAGAGGACCTAACATTTGATCATCGCTTTTAAAATTATCAAGATACTCAATAGCTTCCTGATACTTATTCATATTAAGGTAAGAAAACCCTGCATAATAGTTTGCAAGATTGGCAGATTTTGTACCGCCATAGTTTTCTATAATCTCTAAGAAACCATATTTACCTTCTCCTCCATTAAGTGCTAATGTATATAAAGAATCACTAACAGATGTATTACCATTTACAGCATTATCAAAATATTGCTGAGCTTTAAACATCTCATTTGCTGCTTCTTGTTCTTTAGGTTCTTGGATGAATTTTTGAAAACCAAGATATCCTAAGATAACAAGAGCTATAACTCCTACCGCACCCAGTATGTATTTTTGATTTGCCGCAACCCATTCTTCTGTTCTAGAAGCGCCTTCATCTAAGGTATTAAATACCTCAGCAGTTGTTGAATTATCTTCGATCTGCTCAACTCCTTCAGCTTTATTTTTAGGTTTGTGTCCTCGTTTCTTGTAAGTTGCCATAAGTTTTCTTTAATGAAGGGCAAAAATAAAATTTTTATTCATAATTAAAAGCACAAGTATTTATTATTTTTCAATAATTTGCACGGATCAATTATGAATTTTGTAAAAGTTACGACTCCTTGATGATCAGTGTTTTATGATTTTAAAATCTCTTTCTTTAATCAATTACAAAAATTTTGAATCCATCAATTTTGAATTTGATGATAAGATAAACTGCTTTGTGGGTCATAATGGAGTCGGAAAAACGAATATTCTGGATGCCATTTATCACTTATCCTTTGGTAAGAGTTATTTTAATCCCATTACCAGTCAAAATATTAAGCATGATACCGATTTTTTTGTGATTGATGGCCTATATATAAAGGACGATCGTGATGAGAAGGTGATTGTAAGTGCCAAAAGGGGACAAAAAAAAGTAATCAAACGTAATGGTAAAGCTTATGACACATTTAGCGAGCATATTGGTTTTTTACCTTTAGTTATTATATCCCCCGCAGATCGGGATTTAATAACTGAGGGGAGTGATACACGTCGTAAATTTATAGACGGTGTTATTTCGCAGAGTGACCCAAATTACCTCTCTACATTATTGAAATACACCAAAATAGTATCGCAGCGTAACTCCTTGCTAAAATACTTTACGGTCAACAATACGTTTGACCCTACCACTCTGGAAATCTATAACCAGCAGCTTCATGAATATGGTAGTAGTATTCATACCAAAAGAAAGGAGTTTCTGGAAGCTTTCATTCCTATATTTATAAATAGATATGATACTATAAGTTCTGGAAAGGAAAAAGTTGCTCTCACTTATCAAAGTAAATTATCGGAAACAGATCTATTAACACTTCTGGAGCAAAATCTTGCAAAAGATAGGATGCTTCAATATACCAGTGTAGGTGTACACAAGGACGATTTATCTTTTGAAATTGAGGGACATCCTATTAAAAAATTCGGTAGTCAAGGCCAGCAAAAGTCTTTTTTAATTGCACTAAAACTCGCTCAATTTGATTTTATAAAAAGAAATAGCAATGTAAGTCCTATACTGCTACTTGATGATATTTTTGATAAACTTGATGAGAAACGTGTAGAGCACATTATAAAATTGGTAGATGACAAAACCTTTGGCCAACTTTTTATTAGCGATACACATGCCGACCGAACAGAAGAAGTGGTTAAAAAGATCTCTCAGTCTTATAAAATTTTTAAGCTGGACGGAAACCAAGAGTCAAATTAATGAATTATGAAAAAATTACTCTACTACACATTATTAATAACCTTTGTTTCTTGTACAACACCAAGTCCAGAAAACTATATCCAATATATAGATGGATATTGGGAGATCGAAAGAGTTGTATTATCAGATGGAACTGAAAAAAAATACAATTTCAATCAAAGTATTGACTTTTTTGAAATTAAAGATTCTATTGGGATTCGTAAAAAAGTACAGCCAAGACTAGATGGAAGCTTTATAACCACTAATGATAGTGAGTTATTTACTTTAAAAATAGAAGATGATAGTCTTAGGATGTATTATAAGACCTCTCTTTCTAGTTGGAAAGAGACCATTATTTCTGCAAAAGAAAACCAGATCACAATCAAAAATGAAGCTGGAAATGTGTATTTTTATAAACCATATCAAAAGATCAAATTATAATGACCAAACGCCATCAAGAACAACAAAGTCTGGGAGATGTTTTAAAAGACTTCGTTTCTGACAACAACCTTCAAAAAGGTTTGGACAAGGTTGCTGTGCGAGATGTATGGGAAAAAGTAATGGGTCCTGCAATTACTAAGTACACCCAAAATATTAAGCTTGATCGGGAAACATTATTTGTTCAACTTACATCTTCTGTACTCAGAGAAGAACTTAGTTATGGTAAAGAAAAGATCCTTGCTAACCTTAATGAAGAATTAGGTAAAGAATTAATTAAAAAATTAGTCCTTAGATAACCTATCTTTTACAAATTCGATTTTTGTTTTTCCGTGTGCAGCTGGTTTGCCATTTTCATCTAGATTAACCATGGTAATGGTTTCTACTTTTATGATTGTTTTGCGTGTGAGCTTATTTCTTACTTCGCATTTTAAAATCAATGATGTTTTACCAAACTTTACTACATCCATACCAATCTCTATGATATCCCCCTGCACTGCTGAGTTAACAAAATTTATTTCTGACATAAATTTTGTAACCACTCTTTTACTTTCTAACTGTATAACGGCATACAAAGCTGCTTCTTCGTCTATCCATTCTAATAACCTACCTCCAAATAAGGTTTCATTGGGGTTTAAATCTCCAGGTTTTACTATTTTTCTTGTATGGTATCTCATCTCTCTTTTGTTTGCGGTAAACTACCTCGGGGGGAAGCCCGCGTGGCATCGGTTGAAAAATAATTTTGATTTCGAGACAAGCTTCGGGGCATTTAAATCTCGATTATCGAGTAAAATTACCTAAAATAACCACTAAAACTCCTTATTTAGAATCGTTAAGAGAAGAATTATCAGTTTCAGAATTTCATCTTGTATATACTGATAAATTGAAAATCATAAAGACAATATTTTATAGCTTTAAGAATATAGTCTATTGAGGAATATCTATTTGCACACAATATTTTGAAATATCAGTGCACCCAGAAATTTCGGTAAGAATACAAACTTCATTACTAGACCCAGGCTCAAACTGAAAAGTGAACATGTTATCACCACCTGGTCCACCATCATCTTCCTGAAATTCTCCATTGATTAGCCATTGGTAAACAACATCTTGCATTTCAGGAAAATCTGCAGAAAACGTGTATGTAGTAGTAGCACCTTCTTGTTCTGCTATAAAAAATAATTCGGGGCAAACTGCAATTTCTTTACATGCTTTGATTCCCAAAGGACAATCGGGAGATTCAGCTTTTATGCAAATCATATGCAAACCAAAATCAAAAGTACGGGTAATAGAACTCTCTCCTTCTACAAAAGGAAGTGTCTCTTGATCAATAATCCAAAATAATTCGTATTCTGGTTTAATTTCAAAATCTGCAATAAACCTGTACATTGTATTGGAAACCTTAGTACTATCAATACGTACAGGAGGACACCCCACACAAGCGTCTATAATTTCATAAAGATTAAAATAGGTATCAATCTTTTCTGATGTAGCATTTGGCCCTACTAATACATCTAAAGGAAATTTAAAATTGGGTTGGTACCTTATATTTTGAGTATTGAAAAACGTATCAAACTCCTGATCTGTATCAACAGTAATCTCTCTTTTAATACTATCAAGTACAACAACCGGATAATCAAAAGTGAAACATTGCCTAAAGAGCCTTTCGAACTCCTCACGAAGACTATCGTATCCACATTCATCTAAAACCCCCAGTAAAGCCTGTTCATTTTCAACATTAATAGTAGTATTAGCATTCTTAAATGTGATTTTTAAAGGAAATTGTAAACCTGTTATATTAAAGTTAGAACTTTGTGCAGAAATAGTACTTAACAAACCATTATAATCTTCGATTGTAATATTAGAATCGTTATTATATCCTAAAACAATCGGGTAATCAAAAGTAAAACATTGCTGATCCTCATCAATAACATCAGAACCTGAAGCTAAATTTTTAAGAAGAGACACTACCGCAGTGCTAGAGGTAATTTCAAATTGACTATTATCCGGAAAATTAATGTTATCATCACTCACGCAACTTACTATGAGTAGTACTACTACAAGTATTGTAATCCATTGGTATGTAATTGATGTTTTCAACGTACTTTTTTCCTATTAAACTGGTCCTAATATAAATATAACGAATGAAAGTTGTACTACCCTACCCTTAAATTATGGTTGATCGTTGATGGTTAATGGTCGATAGTCTATAGTCTATAGTCGATAGTCAATAGTCGATAGTTGATGGCTAATGGTTAATGGCTAATAGTCGATAGTCAATAGTCAATAGTCAATAGTCAATAGTCAATAGTCAATAGTCAATAGTCAATAGTCAATAGTCAATAGTCGATAGTCGATAGTCGATAGTTGATAGTTGATAGTCAATAGTCGATAGTCAATAGTCGATAGTTGATAGTCAATAGTCGATAGTTGATAGTTGATGGTTATATTATTATTTTCATCTATATATTTACTTCCTGTATAATTTTTACATCTCCTGTATCATTTTTTACATCTCCTGCATCATTTTTTATCTCTCCTGCATGATGTTACATCTTTCCTGCATCATTTTTTATATCTCCTGCATCATTTTTTATCTCTCCTGCATGATGTTACATCTCTCCTGCATGATGTTGCATCTCTCCTGCATGATTTTATATCTCTCCTGCATCACAGGATTCATATTTATTTATACAGGAATGTTATAATTAAGCACAGCAATACTCTATTCTCTTACAGAGATCTAATTTTTATATACTAACTAAGCAAAAAGAAAACCTGCATTATCTTTTTTTTCTATAATACTGATTAATATACCCCTTATACCGATCAGGAGTATCTTTGAAAACATACTTACCAGCTATTGATAAGGCATCCATTGCTTCTTTAAGATGAGCATAGGCTCGATCTCTTGTATCTTTAGCCTCACTGGTTTTTAGTGCTTCGGTATTAGCCTTGGCTAATAATGTTGCCATTTCATTTGATAGGGAGTCCGCTTTCTCTAGTTTATTTATGTCAAAATTGATCATTTTTAGCTCTTTGGCGTTATTTGTTCCTAACGCACTTAGACTGCTTAGATCCTGTATCATATCTGCTGCGCTTTTCCCTTTACGAATAGCTTTTAGAACACTTAAGAGATCCTTTCTACTTTGGTAAGCATATTTAAAATCTGCAAACAACTCATTTCTTAACGCATAGGCTATCATCGATTTTTCTTTCCATATTTTTTTAGCCTCTCCGATACTTTTACGTTCTTTCTCCCATAGTGATTGTGCATATCGCAATGCCCCTGCACGTACAATAAGGTCTTCTCCGTACTTCATCCAATCAAAATTGATGCGTTCTACTAGTGTATTGGCATCTTGTTTAGACCACATATATCGATTTTCTGCTTCTTGTATTGCTGTATCTATCGGTAAATCTGGTTTTTTAATCATATCCCGAGGTAATGCTTTTAGTGTTTCGAGTTTGGCCTGATAATGCTCCTTTGACATCTTTATTTCTTTTTTTTGAAGAACCTAAAAATAATACAAAAGTTCTTTTCGAAACACTTTTACTTCTTTTTACTGCAGGTGCACAATAAAAATTCCCCAAAAGTAATGGCACTACTTTCGGGGAATTAACCTAATTAATCTAACCTAACTAACCTATTTTTAATATTTTATTCTTGTGTTGGATCACCAATTTCGATAACCTTACAAAATGAAATCCCATTAGGACAATCTGGAGTCTCAACCATCACGCATACTTCATATCTACCTGCTCCATCAAATTGGTAGTAGAATGGATTATTATGAGGGAACTCTGGAGAACTACCAACATACTCTTCGTTCACAAACCATTCTAAGGTAACCTCATCGATTCCTTCAAAAGCTCCTGGATAGAAATAGTATGCAATGTTATCTCCATCTTGCTCATATTCAAAGAATAAATCTGGGCAAACTATACCTTCTCGTACAATAACTTCTTCGCAATATGATGCGCCTTCAGGACAGTTTGGAGTTTCTGTTTTAATACACACCTCATAAACTCCCGCTTCTTCAAAATCCCATCTCAGATAGTTTATTTCATCAGGAGCAGAGTCTTCAACTAAATCTCCATTAATAAACCAGCCATAACTTATTTCTTCGATCCCTTTAAAATCGGCTATAAACTTATATTTTACCTCACCTGAAGATAGTGTATCTGTTCTAGTACTAAATCGAAGTTCGGGACAAGCTGGATTTGATTCTCTAACCACAAGAGTTTCGCAAAATGATATTCCTTCTGGGCAATCGGGAGTTTCAGAAAAAATGCAAACCTTATATGTTCCTGGTCCAAAAAAACCAACATACATATTATCTCGATCATCTAAAATTAACTCCGAATCTACCAAACTATCATTAACAAACCATTCGTAAGCTGTTTCTTCAATATCCGGGAAATCTGCAATGAACTTATAATAACCTCCTACCAGAGAATCATTAGGCACTGTATCAGTAGGTAATGTATCATTAACTTTTTCTGAATGAACAATCGAATCAAGTTTAGAAAATGTAAATTTAAGTTCTGGACATCGATCAAATTCTTCGTTTATCTCACATGATGCTAATCCTAATAGAAGTGTTACAATCGATAACAACCAAATGCTAAGTTTTTTCATGGTGTAATTGTTTTAGGGTTATTTATATTTTGTTTAGAAGCTGTATTGCTCTGCATAAATGAAACGCCTCAAAAAAAACTTACCCTACCCCCCTTGCACTTACAATCTTTTATTTTTTGATAGCTTGAAAAAAAAATCTAGATTTGATAACACAATTTATATACCCCAAATGTCTGACGATAAAAACTCTACATGTAACGAACAAGTCTTTGATCAGTTTTTCAAAAGTCATTCAAAACTTTTGAGAAATTATCTGTATTATAAGTTCGGGGATTTGGATCAGGCAGAGGATATAGTTCAGGACTCTTTCATTAAGTTATGGAATAATTGTGCTAAGGTATCTTTGGACAAAGCAAAGAGTTATGTATACACTATTGCTACTAATTTGGGAATTAGTAATGCCCGTCATCAAAAAGTAAAATTCAAATACCGGGACTATATTACGCAACGCAAAAGTGATGTAAATTATGAATCCCCTGAATTTATTGCTTTGGAAAAAGAATATATGGAAAAGTTAAAAAATGCCATTGCTCAATTACCCGAACGGCAACGAGAAGTTTTTCTATTGAGTAGAATAGACAAAAAAACCTATAAAGAAATAGCAGAGCTATCTAACGTTTCGGTAAAAGCTATAGAAAAATTAATGCATAAAGCGTTATTGTCTCTTAGAAAGAAGATTGGGAATGTGTAAATGAAGTCGATAGTTAATAGACGATAGTCGATAGTCAATAGACCATGGACGATAGACGATAGACGATAGACGATAGACGATAGACGATAGACGATAGACGATAGACGATAGACGAAAAAATTAAAAAAAATGGTTTAACAAAACATATTATGGCATTTAAATTTGAAAAGCTAAAAGTGTGGCAAAAATCATTAGATCTTTCTGGAGAAATACATGAACTCACTCTTAGTTTTCCAAAAGAAGAGCTTTATGTATTAACATCTCAGATAAAAAGAGCTACCGATTCTATTGCGCTAAATATTGCTGAAGGTTCGACTGGGCAATCAAACAAAGAATTTAATCGGTTTTTAGGTATTGCTTTACGTTCAGGGATTGAGAGGTTGTAAGCTGCTTATATTTAGCTAAAAGAAGAGATTTGATAAATCAAAATCAGTTTGAAGTATATTATGATAAACTTACTGAAATTATTAAAATGATACAGGCCTTAAGAAAAACATTAAAACAAGCAATAAACTATTGATTATAAACCATTGACTATTGACCATAAACTATTGACTATGGACTATAAACCATTGACTATTGACCACAAACTATTGACCATGGACTATAAACCATTGACTATTGACCACAAACTATTGACCATGGACTATAAACCATTGACTATAAACCATTGACTATTGACCATGAACTATGAACTAAAAAATAAATGGTAGGGTTATTAATAAGTAAAACGTTAACATTATATAGACAGGAGTTATGTTAGACGACAAAAAAGACGATATCTTCTTATCCAGATGGATAAACGGTGAGCTTTCTGAGGAAGAACTTCGGGAGTTTCAATCTCATCCAGAATACGAGCATTATGCCAAAATAATGGCTGGTGCAGATGCTTTGGACCTAAAAAATTATGATGTAGATAAAGAGCTTACCTCCCTCAAATCAAAGCGTAATGAAGGTATAACTCAAAAATCAGGTTCTACAATAAAATTATGGCCATATTTTGCCGCTGCTGCTTCTATCGCAGTTATTTTAGGACTATTTTTATTTAACTCTGATCAATCATTTAGTACTGATTACGGAGAACAACTTGCCGTAACATTACCCGATGGTTCAGAGATGATTATGAACGCAAAATCTGAAGCAATTTTTGACAAAAAGAATTGGGATAACAATAGATTAGTAACACTTGACGGTGAAGCCTATTTCAAGGTAAAAAAAGGAAGTAAATTTACCGTGACTACAAAGAACGGAGACGTTTCTGTACTCGGCACTCAATTTAATGTGCACTCTCAAAACTCTTTCTTCGAAGTTCATTGTTTTGAAGGTAAAGTTAGTGTGACAAACGACAAGAATAAAGAAACCTTAACTGCTGGAAAAGCCTTTCGGAATTTGGGAAATCAAACACCTGAAAACTGGACTTTTGAGGCGCAACAACCCTCTTGGCTTGCTAATACAAGTTCATTTAGAAGTATGCCTATAAAGTATGTATTTAAAGAACTTGAAAAACAATATAACCTACAGATCAAATCATCATCTATAGATCTTGAAACCATTTACACAGGAACTTTTCCTAATAATAATCAGGAAGTTGCACTTAGAACAGTTTTTAGTACCTTAGGCCTTAGCTATAGCCTATCTCAAGATGGCAAGACCATCGTACTAGAAAAGTAAGAGGATGATCAGACTTTTATGTACATTTTATTTTTTATGTAGCATTACTGCTTTCGCGCAAGGAGATGCAAAAGCAATTGTGATAGAAAATAAACCCTTATCCGAAGCTATACCAATTATAGAAGAGTTTTATACTATTAAGTTCTCCTATATTGATGCGGTAATTCATAACAAAAAGGTTTCAACCACAATAAATTCTACACTTTCTCTTGAAGATTTGATTAGAGAATTACAACAACAAACTTCGTTAAAATTTAAGCTTACAGGTAACAATTTTATAACGATAAGTGCTTTCCATACAAAAGACACCATCTCTGTTTGTGGTTATATTCTTGATGAAGAAGACAAACCTCTTAAGGATATCGGTATCTTCTTTAAGGCAATAAGAGCCAATGCCTCTACCGACGAAAAAGGGTATTTCGAATATAAAGAAGTCCCGTACAATTCGGTAATCCTGATCAGCGCTCCCGGATTTAGACAACAAGTACTTCGTTCAGATATTTTTTTAACTAAAGAGTGTACTAAAATCTACCTTATTCAGGCCCAGGAGGAAATTCTGGATGAAGTTTTTATTGAGGAATATTTAGCTAAGGGAATTACTCAAAATAAAAAAGTAATCAACATTAATCTAAAGGATGTAGAAGTTCTGCCCGGAAGAACAGAGCCTGATATTTTACAAAGTGTTCAGCTAACACCAGGAGTAAATAATCCATTTGAAACTGCTTCTGGTTTATTTGTAAGAGGAAGCACCCCTCATCAAAATCTTGTATTATGGAATGGCATCAAAACGTATCATCAAGGACATTTTTTTGGTATGTTATCTGCTTTCAATCCTTATGTTGCCAAAGAAGTTAATTTTTCGAAAAGCGGAGTTAGTGCCAAATATGGTGATCGAATCGCTGGCGTAATAGACATTACATCCAATACTCAAATAGCAGAACGTTTTACAGGAGGAGCTGGTTTTAATATGATCAATGCAGATGCCGTAGTACATACCCCAATTATCAAAGACAAAGTTTCTCTTCAGGTATCAGGAAGAAGATCATATACCGATCTTTTAGAAACGTTTACATACAAACAGCTAGCAGATCGAGTTTTTCAAAACACCAAAATTTCAGAGACCACGCAGCTTAATGATGAAGATAATAATTTTTTCTACACAGATTATAATGCTAATTTAATTATTAAACCATTTCAAAATCATACCATGGAGGTGAATACTATTTATGGTAAAAATGATCTTGATTTTAGACGAAGCAATGATATCGAATCTTTTAATGATGATTTAATAACAGAAAATGAAGGCTATAACCTTAAATGGGATGCAAACTACAATGATAAATTATCAATTCAAACCAATGGGTACTATGCAAAATACTTATTAAATTACCAGTTTATTACAAGAAATTCGGGTGCAGTCACCGAAATTGAAAGTAAAAAAAATAGTATTCGCGATTATGGGGCAGAATTGAGCATAAAATATAGCTTATCAACCTATCAAAACCTCTTAGGTGGTTATCAATTCTCTAATAATAATATTAGATATGCTTTTGTTACCACTACACCAAGCTACGAATTGATTTTGGATCAGGATGATCGATTTTTAAATACACATGCTGCATATGCAGAATACAAATACGAAAATCCTAAAAACTTCTATATTTCTGCAGGATTACGATTCAATCAGTATACAGAAATAGATGAATCTTTTATAGAACCCAGGGTTTTTATTCAAAAATACTTAACCAAAAATTGGGAAGTAAATGCTAGTGGAGAATATCGAAGCCAAACCGTAAGCCAAATCCAGGAATCGATAGTAAGTGACCTATCCCTTGAAAACCAGGTATGGACATTAGCAAATAATGAAGTTTTTCCTGTCATTACAAGTTATCAATATACATTAGGCAGCAGTTTTAGAAAAAACAAATGGTATCTCGATATTGATAGTTATCTCAAACAAATTGATGGCATTACTACACTTACTGCAGGTTTTATTAATCCTATAGATAATACCTATCACACGGGGCAGAGTAGTGTATATGGTATTGATGTTTTTTTAAAAAAGAGGTTCAAAAAATATAAAACCTGGGTAAGCTATTCTTATATCAATACGAGCAATACATTTGATAACATTAATAATAATGAATCATTTCCAGGTAACTGGAACATTGAGCATACCATAAAATGGTCTCAGTTTTATAAGGTTAATAATTTTCAGTTTTCATTAGGTTGGATATGGCACACTGGTAAAGCTTTTACCAATATATCGGGAGTAGATGAAAGTGGAGAAATTGTAGTGCTGCAATTTGGAGAAATTAACAGCAATAATCTACCTGTATACCACAGATTAGATTTTTCTGCAATTTATGATTTTAAGATAGGATATAATCCCAATATTAAATACCGTGTCGGATTCTCTTTGCTAAATCTTTATGACAGAAAGAATTTATTGAATAAAGAATTTAGAGCTACCAACTCTTTGGATAATCAATTTATAAGTTCGGATATCTATTCATTAGGAATTACTCCTAATGTAAGTTTTAGAGTATTCTGGTAATAAAAAAACCATCCTTACTCAGGATGGTTATTATATTTTCATGAAAATCGCTCTTTCTAGAACTGCTCTCTTCCAGAAAAATGAAAAGCTCCTTCGATAGCTGCATTTTCGTCACTATCACTACCATGCACTGCATTTTCACTAATAGAAGTTGCAAATTTGTTACGAATAGTTCCTTCTGCAGCTTCTTCTGGATTTGTTGCTCCGATTAGAGTTCTAAAATCCTCTACTGCATTTTCTTTTTCTAAAATAGCTGCTACAATAGGACCGCTAGTCATATACTCAACTAATTCTCCGTAAAAAGGACGTTCTTTATGAACCGCATAAAATTCTTTAGCATCATTAGAAGTAAGCTGAGTCAATTTCATTGCCACAATTCTAAAACCTGAAGCAGTGATTTGCTCAAGGATTGCCCCTATGTATCCTTTTCTTACCGCATCCGGTTTAAGCATTGTAAAAGTTCTGTTTGTTGCCATCGTATTTCTTTTTATTGTCTACTTATGATAAGCAGAAGTATTTTTTTTTAATTAGTAATCAGGATAGATATCCTTTTCTAAATTTTGCTGCAAAAATATGTATAAAAGCTTCAAAAACAAGAATTATTTTTGAAGCTTTTTTAATATCAATCTGAAAATTTTAATTTTTAGGGTATTGACGATTAAATTCTTGTAATGTTATATTGTTCTCTCCTCTAATTTGCATCGTAACGATATAGGTGTCAAGATCAAATTTTAGTACCCCAAAACTTGGCGTCGAGATTACCCTTCCCACTCTGTATCTATTAGATTCACCCTTATACTCAGAGTACGAATGTGTTAATCCGCTCGAAGTAAAATCAACTATTGGGTATTTAAGTCCTTTTACTTTTGCCATCGAAAACTCAGAAATATGTCGATCCCCACTAAGTATAATTGCATTTCTAACCGCTTTGTTTACCAATAAGTTTTTAAATCTATCTATCTCATGAGGAAAATTACCCCAGGATTCGAAACCATGCTCTGATGATAAAAATTGTATGCTACTCACAATAATAATGAAATCAGAATAATTACTTTCTAACTCCTTTTCTAACCATTTCCATTGCTTTTCTCCCAATAGTGTCCCTTCATTATTTACATGCGGTTCATAACGTCGATCTTCAGTACTACTTTCTTTTAAAGGAGATCTAAAATACCTAGTATCTAAAGTAATTATCTTTATATTCCCTTTTTCGGTATCAAACACTTTTGAAGTATACACTCCTTCTTGAGATCTTCTGGGATCATCTTTAGGAATCTCCAGAAAATCTAAAAACAACTGTTGACTTTCCTTTTTCATCTCCCACTCTACTCCGGCATCATTCTTACCATAATCATGATCATCCCAGGTAGCCATAATAGGCACTGCTTCTTTTATTTTTTTGTAGTCTGCATTATTATTCTGCATCCTATAATCATTTTCAATTTTATTCATGTCTTCAGAATCAGCATAAATATTATCACCTCCCCAAATAAATACATCGGGATTAATTTTTAAAATCTCATTCCAAAAAGGCTGTGGTTTGCTTGGTTTATTACAACTACCAAAAGTGATCACAAAATCTGGAGTATTTACTTTGTCTTTTGTTTGACCCCAACACAATTGAATAAAACCTATAAATACTGCAATAATGATCTTTTCAATTTTCATATGTATATAATTTAGAGTCCAACAAAATTAATTGTTCTAATATTACTAAAATATTATTTATTGTATATTCGCTGACCTATGAATGATAAAGATATACATGAAATAAAAGAGTTGTTGAGTTCTTCTAAAAATATTGTGATCACCACGCATAAAAACCCTGATGGAGATGCAATTGGCTCAACATTAGCTTTGCACCAATACCTCTCTGCATTAGGTCATAATTCTAAGGTAATAACTCCTAATGAATATCCTGAATTTTTAAAATGGATACCTGAAGAAGACTCTATACTTAAATTCGATAATGGTAATAAAACGGCAATTTCTGAAATCGAGAAAGCCGATATTATTTTTACTTTAGATTTTAACCATTTATCCCGAAGTGGAGAGATGGAAAGTACACTAGCAAAATCTGAAGCTACCTTTATTATGATTGATCATCACCAACAACCTGACACTTATGCCAAGTATGTTTATAGCGATACGGCCATGTGTTCTACCTGCCAGATGATTTATCATTTTATTGAAAAAATGAACGACATCGACAAAATCACCCCGGAGATTGCAACATGTATTTACGTAGGTATCATGACAGACACAGGGTCTTTTAGATTTAGATCTACAACAAGTACTACCCACCGTGTGGTAGCAGATCTTATTGATAAGGGTGCAGATAACACGAGTATTCATGAACGTATTTATGACTCTAATACATTGTCAAGACTTAGATTACAAGGTATAGCGTTAAACAACTTAAAAGTGCTACCCGAATATAAAACGGCCTACATTACTATGTCTCAAAAAGAGCTGGATCAGAATAGTTTTAAAAAAGGAGATACCGAAGGCTTTGTTAATTTAGGATTATCAATAGAAGGTATCAAATTTGCCTTGATTTTTATAGAAAACAAAGGTGAAGGAATTATAAAAATATCGTTGCGTTCTAAAGGAGGTTTTTCTGTCAATGAATTCTCACGTAATCATTTTGAAGGAGGTGGCCATCATAACGCAGCTGGTGGAAAAAGTAATCTTTCCTTATCTGATACCATTGATAAATTTATTAGTATCTTACCGCCTTATAAAAATGCCCTAAATCAATGAGAGTAGTCCTTCACACATTATGTCTTATTTTTCTATTTTCTTCTTGTAAAGCTCCTGAAGCCAGAAAACCTATAACTATCAAATCAGGGTCTTTTATTAGTGATAGCCAATCTATTAATCGCAATAAAGAACTTGCTGCCAAAGAGGAGGCTATAATCCAGAAAATCATTAATAAGGATACACTACATAATTATGTAACATCAAAAGGAGGATTTTGGTACTACTATACTAAAAAAGATACACTTTCTAACGCAACACCCAAGTTTGGAGATATTGTAAACTTCAATTACAATATTAAAGATCTAAACGGTGAGATGATTTATTCGCAACAAGAGTTAGATACAATTACATATTACATTGATAAAGAAGAATTATTTTTAGGACTTCGAGAAGGTTTAAAGCTTATGAAAGAAGGTGAAATGGTCACTTTTCTTTTTCCTTCGTATCAAGCCTACGGATATTATGGCGATAATAATAAGATTGGAACAAATATTCCGTTAATAACAGAAGTAACTTTACATAAAATCACAAAAGAATCAACAACAAAAAATTAAATTATTAATACACAATGAAAAAATTAAGTCTTTTATTTTTAGCTCTTATCACAATAACTATTAGTAGTTGTAATGAAAAATACCCAGATCTTCAAGAGGGTATATATGCAGAAATTGTAACAAACAAAGGAACTGCAGTTGCAAAATTATATCATAATCTTGCCCCGATGACAGTTGCCAATTTTATATCATTGGCAGAGGGTACTAATACTATGGTGGATAGTACTTATAAAGGAAAAAAATATTATAACGGAATTATAGTTCATAGAGTAATCAAAGATTTCATGATCCAAACCGGAGACCCGTTAGGTACTGGTACCGGTGACCCAGGATACAAATTTCCAGATGAAATTGTAGATTCACTTACACACAAATCTAAAGGGATTTTGTCTATGGCAAATTCTGGTCCAGGTACTAATGGAAGCCAATTTTTTATTACCCTAAAAGAAACTCCATGGTTAAATGGTAAACACACCGTGTTTGGAGAAATTGTTATCGGCCAAGATGTGGTTGATAGTATCGGAGTAGTAAAAACTGGACCTAGAGATAAGCCAGAGAGCGAAATAAAAATGCTTGAAGTAAATATCATTCGTAAAGGTTCTGATGCTAAAGGTTTCGATACTGAAACTGCTTTTACTGGTAAATTAAAAGCTCTGGAAGAAGAAAAAGAAGAAAAAGAACGTTTAGAAAAAGAAAGAAGCGAAGCTACGGCAGCAAAATTTAAGGAACTAAAAGCTAATGCTAAAAAATTAGACAGCGAATTAGAAATAGTATTTGTTACCGAAGGAACAGGTGTAAAACCAAAACCAACCGACACTGTAAATGTAAACTATGTAGGATATTTTGCAGACGGGAAAGCTTTTGATACAAACATTGCCGAAAAAGCTAAAGAACTTGGAATTTATAATGAACGTAGAGCTGCTCATCCAAAAGGATATGCGCCTATGCCAATGCCGTATTCTCCAGATGCTCAAATGATCCCTGGTTTTAGAGAAGGGGCTCAACAAATGAAAGTTGGTGACAAGACTATACTTTACATTCCTGCTCATCTTGGATATGGTGAAAGAGGAGCCGGACCAATCCCACCAAATACAGACTTGATCTTCGAACTTGAAATTGTTAATATTCAAGGGAAATAAAAGATCTTAGTTTCATAAAAAAAACATCCCGATAAAATCGGGATGTTTTTTTTATGATCAATACCAACTCTAGGTATACTACGCTTAGTATAAATAGTCGCTAATACCTTTTATACATTGTTCTCACCTATTATTTTCAATTCCATTTCATATTGATCGACTGTATTTTCTAATCCAATTGCATTTAAGGAATCAATCTTTTCTTTGAGCCGATCATCAACATTGTTTATTTTAATTTTATCTGAAATTTGTTTGATTGCTGAAAAGAGTCTATTCCATCCTCTGTTTTTAGCGCCTAACAAGTCAAATTGTGCCACATAATTATTGTTAGTATTGATTATGAAAAACGATTCAGGTACATTATTATTTAAAACTTGAAAGAAATTGTATTTCCCGGCCAAAATTGTCTCTTTTTGATTGTCCCAAGAATATAGTTGCTGGTTAGGTAATTTTTTCCAGTCAATACTTTTTAAATCCACTTCTTTTAGCTCAAATCGATCTGATTCTTTAATTTTAATAGTTCCATTGAAGCATTTATAATTTTTACAAATTTTAAAGCCAATTCTTTCGTAAGAACGAATAGCAATTTCATTTTTTGTTATCACTTCAAGTGTGCATTTTTTTATGTTATTTTGCTCTAAATCTTTTAGAGCATATTCATAAATTAACTTCACTATTCTTTTTCCTCTATACTTAGGAATAACTCCTGTACCTGTATTAAATGCTGTTAATAATCCATTTCTTTTATCGATAGCGTGAATTATAAACCCAACTAACTTTTCTTCATCAAACATTCCATATGAGAAATTGAAATCTACATTAGCAGCTCTCCATCTTTCTTTATAATAATTTCTATCGGTTGGCATTTTAACATAATAGTTTTCAAATGCCAATAAGAAGCAATCTAATACTTTTTCAAAAGAGGTTTTTGATAGTTTCTTTACAATCATCTTAATGGGTGGTTATACCAAATACATGAATCAGAGTAAGGTTTTCATACCTGAACCAATCAATTTATTTGTGCATTTTTAATTCTTACCTGCCGATATAGGAAGGTTAAACTTATAAAAATTTAGCACCATTACAAAAAAGAAACCACCGTTTGACCTGGCACTAAATCGCCTGGTTTTATATACAATGCTAGGCAAACTACCTCGAGGCAAGCCTCGGAGCATTTAAATCTCGATTATCGAGTAAAAGTTTTAAAACCTACTGAGGATTTCTTTTCCTGTATTTCCCAAAATCACACCTATGCTTTTCATTGCAAGTGCTCTTCCGTTGTCGCTATTTGTAATCACTATTAGACCTCTTTTTGAATTTGGCATCAGAACTATTAATGCATTAACCCCCTTGTCACTTCCTGCATTAAATAATGCATATTCATCATTTGGTAAGTCATCAAATACGATCCAGCCCAAACCAAAATGTATTCCTTCACGAACCAAAGATTGTTTACTTATCATTTCGTTATAAGTGTCTTTATTAAGGCCTTTTTGTTTAATAGTGTTTACACCTAGTTTGCCCAAATCTTCAACAGAAGTTAATAAGTTATCTGCTGCATTAACTGTAAAAGATTTCTCATATTGATATAATTTTCCAGATTTGTCATAAGTCCCGGCAAACCCTATACTATCTATTTTTTTGTTCCATGTTAAATAACTGTTGTCCATCTGATTTGGTTTAAAAACCAGTGAATCAGATAGCTTTTCAAATGACATATCGAATTTTTTTTCCAGAGCTTTTCTCAAATATTCAAAACCTTCTCCTGAGTATTGGAATTTCGAACCAGGCTGAAAGTCAAAAGTTAGTTTTTTGGTATCGTGCATCCATCTCCAATTCACAAAACCCGTTCTATGACTTAATATATGCCGGGTTGTTAGTTTTTTATGTAAAGAATCATTTTTTACATCTGGATCAATCCAATAGTTAAATATTGGTTCATCTAAATCCCATGATCCATTACTAACTAATTTTAATGTAAGAAGCGTTGTTATCGTTTTAGTAAGAGAAGCAACATCAAAAATTGTATTAGGTAGAATTGGTAGGTTTTTTTCAGTTTTACCTTGTACAAGTATAGGGTTCAGTTTTCCATTTTCAATAGTAGCAATTGCAATTGCAGGAACTTGATTGCTTGATAGCCAAGTATCTATTGTTTCAGAATTAGGAATTAGTATTGAAGTGTTTTCTTGGGCTGTTGATTTTATAACACAAAACAGTGTAATAACTGTAAATATTCGTACGATCATAGGATACATTTTAATTAATGCAACTATGACGATAGGTAAAAAAAAAGGTTACAACATCTCGGTAGTTTTATTTTTTGTCAGCGGTCTTGTATAAGCATAATAAGGGATGTAGACGCTAATCGTTTCTCTATAAAAGCTTTTTCTTGTTAGAGATGTTTATTTCAATAATTCTTCCGAGATTATTTTTATGCTTGCCAACGGTTAGTATAAGAGCGGTAGCAGGGTAAAATGTTACCTTGCTTTTGGGTTTTTCTAAGTATTGGTTACTAACTTTTCCTTATTGCAAGGATTGCGCCTTACCAAAAATACAGAAACCATTCGATTAAGCCATTAGCCGCTATGACATCTTATATAGTGTAAACATTAGTTGTTTTATTCCGTTTTATCTTTTACAACTGTAGTTTTTGATAGGAAATCGTGAATTCCATTTTTTACAAATAAGAATGAAAGTCTATCAAATGGAACCAGTCGGCAAAAAGTCCGAACAATTATATCTCCATCTGTTGGTTTTTCTCCGTTCATTTTCACAACTTTTGTTTTTGTAACGAACTTTCCTATAGTTTTTTGGAATTTGATTTCCATAATAGCATAGTAAGCGATAAATGTTCCGAAAATCAAAATGTAGCCAATTAGTGAAATCATTCCTTGGTCGGTGGGTTGAATAAAAAACTCAATTATAAAACTTATAATAAATGCTAAAACTAACCATACGATGAAGTCAATTAGAAAGTTCACAAATCGAATTCCCGAACCAACAACATTTGAGTCAACTTTTTCTTTTTGTTCTTTTTCGATAGTAGCTTTTTCTCGAATTTGTTCAAAGTCTGAAGTGTCAATATTCCGCTTTTTAACTTCCGATTCAGCAGCTTCAATTGCGAGGGGATTGTATTTTCCTCTCTCAACCGTCAATATTTTTATCAACTCTTCGTCAGTCCGTTGAGACATAACTTTTTGAAATTCGTTCTCCATTTAGTTCTATATTAATGCTAACGGTTAATGTAAAATACGTTTTAATGTATTTTTACATAGTGTTACCAGTATTTTTTTCTTCAGTTATATTTAGTGTCTCTTTTATAAAGTTGGTCTTAGCGATTCTATAACCGCTTCGATCATTTTTAAATTTAGAGGATAAGTTAATTTTTAAATTTTCATATTCTTTAGCACGTTTAGAATTTTGAATTAGATAATCCCTAAATTTAATTTGTTCTAACATAGGATGTTCTTCAGGACATGCATGTATATGAAAAACTTGCTCGCTAGTACCATCTAAATTATATCCTTTTGCAAGAATCATATAATTATCTTTATCATTGTTAGGCTCAGTCAAGCAAGTATATCCAATACTTTTTAGATCCTCTATTATTTGAGGATTGAATAAGTACTTTCTTGGGATTTCAATTAATATATCTATATAGGGTTTGGATTTGATATTAGGAATAGATGAACTCCCAAAATGTTCTACTCTATCAAAATATTGATTTTTAGTAGCCTCAAGAATTTTTTGTTTCTCTAGTTTAAAAACCTGTTTCCATTCAGGTTTATGGTCAACAAGTTGAATAGGAAAAAGGGTATCCCAATCTTGTTTAGTCAACTCTTTTAAATTTTTCTTCACTTTCTTTATATTATTGCTAACGTTTAATATATGTGTCGTAGCAGGGCAAAATGTTACCCTATTTTCGACAAAAACTGCGCATTGGTTGCTAACTTTTCCATTCAGCAAGCATTGCGCCTTACCAAATATACAAGAACCTTTCGATTTAAGACGGAACTGCTATGACATCATATATCGTGTTGTAGCACGTTTATTTTTTCAGACAGAAGTGTTTTTAGATTATCAAATTCAAATTCCGTCATCGATTTTTTAGGGATCAAATAATTTTCGTTATTGGATAACAGAAAAGCATACAGATCATTTAGTTCTGCAGATTTAAAATCAGTCCATTTTTCAGTAACTTTTTCCTCTTCCTGAATCATTTGAAACGTTTCGTTTGTCAGAATTAATTGATGAGTCTTTACCTTTTCCACGTCATCTAAATATTCTTTTACTTCTTTTTTTCTTTTGCGAATCGTAAATGCTTTTGTCAAATAGTTAATCAGATTATATAAGAAAAGAATACCAATAAAGATTGTCAAAATTTGAATGGAGTTCCGAGTAAAAGAATGGTAAAGGAAGAAAATAAGTAATAAAGTGGAAATTATTAGATTTTGAAATGGTCTTTTCGTTAACGAACTTTTGAAGTAACTATACTCAATATTTTGAGAATAAATTTCTTCAAAATCCTTTCGGTTAAAATTCAGTGTTATTTCCGTTTTACTTTCCACTTATATAATGTGCTACAACAATGACATAATACCAATTACTATTACTACCGTTAGTAATTATTTACAAATGTTTAAAATTATATATTTCTTTTCAAGAATCTATACTCCTGATCGTATTTTTTAAGACCTCACAGGTTTTACTTCGACAAGCTCAGCAACCCACCTGTGAGGTCTGTGTATTTAAAATTATCTCTTCGGAATTTCTTTAAGAATCTCTAACACAAACTTCCAATATTTTTGTGCAGAAGATATGCTGGCACGCTCATCTGGAGAATGCGCTCCTAAGATAGTCGGCCCGAAAGAGATCATATCCATCTCGGGATAGTTTTGTCCCAAAATACCACACTCTAATCCCGCATGACAGGCAGCAACATGTGCTTTTTCTCCGTTTAGTTTTTGGTATAATTCATCTAATACTTTTAGGATAGATGAATTCATATTAGGAGCCCAACCTGGGTAATCTCCACCAGTAGTTACTTCACAACCGGTGAGTTCAAAAGTAGCTCTTAGTTTATTGACCAAGTCTGTTTTTGAAGACTCTACACTACTTCGGGTAAGGCATTCGATAGTAATCTCACCATGATCAATCGTAACTTTAGCAATATTATTTGATGTTTCTACCAAATCAGGAATCGATGCGCTCATCGTATATACACCATTATGAGCTGCATATAAAGCTTTTAGGATTCCTTCTTGAACCCCAAGATCCATAATAGTATTGGGTAACGCTACTTTATCCACCTTTATCTCTAGGTTTGGATCAACAATAGCGAGTTCCTTTTTAATCGTTTTAGACAATTCTCCAATTTCAAATTCGAATGCTTCAGCCTGGATTTCATCTACTACAACCATAGCAAAACTTTCTCTTGGTATTGCATTTCTAAGGCTTCCTCCCCTAATTTCACTTACTCGCATCCCAAAATTTTCGAACCCATCAAACAACAACCTATTCATGATTTTATTGGCATTACCCAGCCCCTTATGAATATCCATCCCCGAGTGCCCTCCGTTAAGTCCGGTAATCGAAATAGTATAGCCAGCCTTTCCTTCGGGAACAGTTTCTTCTTTATATCCTCTTTTGGCCGTTACATCAATTCCTCCGGCACATCCAACACCAATTTCATCATCCTCTTCGGTATCCAGGTTTAATAATATATCACCTTCTAACCAACCGCCTTCTAACCCCATAGCGCCTGTCATCCCGGTTTCTTCGTCAATGGTAAACAATGCTTCAATCGCAGGATGCTGAATATCTTTTGACTCCAAAATCGCCATAATGGTGGCCACTCCTAATCCGTTATCTGCACCTAATGTAGTTCCTTTTGCTCGCACCCAATCGCCATCAACATACATTTCTATCCCTTGGGTATCAAAATCAAAATCGGTATCTGCATTTTTTTGATGTACCATATCCAAATGGGATTGCATTACCACAGTCTTACGATCTTCCATCCCTGGTGTAGCAGGTTTTTTAATCAAAACATTACCTACTTTATCAATTTTGGTAGTTAACCCGAGAGAAGTTCCAAAATCTTTCATAAACTGTATAACTCTTTCTTCTTTTTTTGAAGGTCTTGGTACTGCATTAAGGTCTGCAAATTTATTCCAAACCGCTTTAGGCTCTAGATTTCTTATTTCTGAATTCATTATTTGGTATTGAGTAGTTAGTATTGAGTATAGAGAAGTTTAAATAAAAATCTCTTGACAAAAATCTCAATTTTGAGCTAAGCATCAAAGTATAATAGTAACAAAGTTTTTTATTAAAATTCTCTCTTTGAAAATTTGATACCCATCCTTTCGATTTTTAGCCCTTTTACGATGTTATATATACTAAAAAACTCTAAAATCGTCCTGTATATTTAGAATTGTAAATATCTTTACCACATGCAATCCAAAACAAAGCTATTTCTTACCATACTATTACCCGTTCAAATTATACTGATCAAGATTATTTCTTTTTTTCCAGAGTTTATAGAACGCTTTTATAGTAATGGTATTTTTATCTATACCTCTAAAGTATTACGCTATGTTTTTGGGTGGCTTCCGTTTTCTTTTGGAGACCTTTTGTATTGTGTTCTCATTATTATATTACTGCGTTTTTTAATTCAAAAAGTGTTTCGAAAAGATATTAAGTGGAAAAATGTATTGATCGATATGGGCGCAACCTTATCTATTGTTTATGCATGTTTTCATTTACTGTGGGGAATGAATTATTACAGAATGCCCTTGCATGAAATATTAAAAATAGATGATGAATATACAGAATCAGAGCTTATTTCAGTTTCAAAAAAATTAATTGCTCATTCAAATTCTTTACACCAACAACTAGAGACTAATGATTCATTAGCGATCCAAATTCCGTATTCTAAAGAAGAAGTCTTCGAGAAAACAATTCCCGCATATGAACAGTTAAATGGAATGTTCCCAACACTTAGATATCACCCCAAGAGTATTAAAACATCTTTGCTTAGCACCCCACTAACTTATATGGGTTTTAGTGGTTATTTAAATCCTATTACTAATGAAGCCCAGGTAAACGGACTCATTCTTAACTACAAAGCGCCAACAACAAGCTGTCATGAAGAAGCGCATCAATTAGGATTTGCAAAAGAGAATGAAGCCAATTTTATAGCAGCACTAACCACAATGAATTATGATGATCTCTATTTTAAGTATAGCGGAGCTACTTTTGCCCTCAAATTTTGTCTAAATGACCTTTACTTGCGTAATGAGGAAAAAGCAATATGTTTAATAGAAGAATTACGCCCTGGTGTACGAGCAAATTATCGTGAAGTAAATGAATTCTGGGAATCTTATGAAAATCCTTTAGAACCTATTTTTAAAGGTACTTATGATAAATACCTAAAAGCCAACAATCAACCCGATGGCATGGATACCTATAGTTATGTAGTAGCACTATTGGTAAACTATTATAAAGTAAATCCAATCGCCCACATAGAATAACCTTGTATTATATAGCGCGTATGTTCTAGCTGTTAAATTATTATTAATTAACTAGCTCTTTGTTGGTCAACCACTATCTTTAAATCTGATTCAAACACTTTACACAATCAGATGAAAAAATTACTTATATCACTAACGGTGATATGTGGCTGTTTTACTTCGTATGCTCAAGAATACTTTCCTAAAAACGACGGAGTTAAAACCACAGAGACTAATTACACCGTATTTAAAAACGCAACGATCCATACCAACCCAGATTCTGAAATCAAAAATGGAACTTTGGTTATCCAAAAAGGTAAAATTATAGAGGTTGGAAATTCAGTACCTATCCCAGAAAACAGTATCGTTATTGATCTTAAAGGAAAACATATTTACGCTTCTTTTATTGATCCATTTACCAATTTTGGTATTAAAAAACCTAAAAAACAAGGAGGTAGTATTTTTTCTCCAGGCGCCCAACCCCAATGGAAAGCATCGAGAGAAGGCCATTACTGGAATGATCATATTCGTCCCGAAACAAACGCTCTAACTCACTTTAAATATGATGATAAAAAAGCTACTGAATATATAAAAGAAGGATTTGGAGTAGTAAATACTCATATGCCAGACGGAATCATTAGAGGAACCGGACTCTTAGTAGCATTAAACAATGAAGGAACTAAAGGTGAACGATTGATAAGTGATCAATCTGCGCAATTTTTATCCTTCACAAAAAGTAACGCAAGTAAGCAAGTATACCCTACTTCCTTAATGGGGGCTATGGCATTACTAAGACAAGTGTATCATGATGCAACATGGTATAACTCTGGTAATGCAGACAATAAAGACTTGTCTTTAGAAGCTATACGCAGAAATAAAAGTCTTCTGCAAATTTTTGAAGCCGGAAGTCGTATTCATGGTTTTAGAGCTGACAAAATTGGAGATCAATTCGGGATCCAATACACTCTTGTTGGGGGAGGTGACGAATATGCAAGAATCGATAAGGTAAAAGCAACGAATGCTCATTATATTATTCCGCTAGACTTTCCTGATGCATATGATGTTACAGACCCGTATGCAACTTCCTTGGTAAGTCTTGGAGATATGCGCCACTGGAACCAAGCCCCTACGAACCCTTCGATGTTAGCAAAAAATGGAGTTTCTTTTTCATTAACAACGCATAAGCTCAAAAAACTAGCCGACTTTAATACCCGATTACTAAAAGCTATCGAGTATGGGCTGGATAAGAAAATTGCTCTGGCTGCTTTGACCACCATTCCTGCAAAAATCTTAGGTAAAAGTAATCTTCTAGGGAGTATTAAAAAAGGAGCATATGCCAATTTTTTGATTACAAAAGATGAGTTATTTGTAAAAGAGAATATCATTTACGAAAACTGGGTTCAGGGTAAAAAAAATGTAGTGAACGACATGACCATTACCGATATCAATGGTACATATGCACTTACTGTAGCCGGAAAAACCTATGATCTTTCAATTTCTGGTAAACCTGCTAAACCTAAAGCCGAAATTAAGCTTGGAGAAACAAAATTAGGCACTAAAATTAATTACAAAAACAATTGGGTATCCATTACTTTTACGGATGCAGATACTACCAAAACCAAATACACTCGCATTGTAACTGCTTTAGGAGATACTCCAAATTTTTGGAGTGGTAAAGCAATTTTGCCTAATGGATCAGAAACTACTTTTACCGCTAAAAAGAAACCAAAAGATACTTCAGATAAAAAAGAAGATAAAAAACCATCTGACAAAAAAGAAAAACATGAAGTGCTACCGATAACATATCCCAATATTGCCTATGGAAGTACACAATTACCTAAATCTGAAAATATTGTATTTAAAAATGCTACCGTATGGACCAATGAATCTGATGGGGTCTTAACCGAAACCGATGTATTAGTAAAAAACGGAAAGATTGCTGCCGTAGGTAAAAACCTTAATGCCGGAAATGCCAAAGTTATAGATGCAACAGGAAAACACATAACCGCAGGTATCATTGATGAACATTCGCATATTGCAACCGCTGCAGTTAATGAAGCGGGGCATAATTCTACCGCCGAAGTAACTATAGAAGATGTAGTTGCTCCAGATGACATTAATATCTACAGAAATCTTGCAGGAGGTGTAACTTCGATACAAATTCTTCATGGCTCGGCTAATCCTATTGGAGGGCGTTCGGCTATTATAAAATTAAAGTGGGGTAAAAGTGCCGATGGTCTAATCTATAGTAACTCTCCAAAGTTCATCAAATTTGCACTAGGTGAAAACGTAAAACAAAGTAATTGGGGTAGCAATACAAGATTTCCTCAAACCAGGATGGGGGTAGAACAAGTATACACAGACTACTTCAACCGAGCAAAAGAGTACGAAAAACGTAAAAAGAGCGGTCAGCCCTACCGTAAGGACACCGAAATGGAAACACTAGTCGAAATTTTAAACGGTCAACGCTATATTAGTTGCCACTCCTACGTACAAAGTGAGATTAATATGCTGATGAAAGTTGCCGAAAAATTTAACTTTAGAATAAATACCTTCACCCATATCTTAGAGGGATATAAAGTAGCAGATAAAATGGCTGCTCATGGTGTTGGTGGTTCTACATTCTCAGATTGGTGGGCTTATAAATTTGAAGTAAATGATGCCATCCCATATAATGCCTCTATTATGCATAAACAAGGTGTGGTTACTGCGATTAATAGTGATGATCCCGAAATGTCACGTCGTCTTAATCAAGAAGCCGCAAAATCAATAAAATACGGTGGTGTTTCAGAAGAAGATGCCTTAAAATTTGTTACACTAAACCCCGCTAAATTATTACACATCGATGATCGAGTAGGAAGCATTAAAGTGGGTAAAGATGCAGACTTGGTCGTATGGACAGATCATCCTCTTTCTGTATATGCCAAGGCTGAAAAAACAATCATTGAAGGTGCTATCTTTTTTGATCTCGAAAAGGATAAAGCCATGAGGAAGTCTATTGCTTCAGAAAAGAACAAACTTTCTACCATGATGTTAAAGGCTAAAAACAATGGTTTAAAAACACAACCTCCAAAGAAAAAAGAACAGCAACACTTTGAGTGTGAAACTATAGAGACGATTCATTAGGATACTATAAAATTAAGACTTGTCAGGTTTTGAAAATCTGACAGGTTTCAAAATAATAAAACATGAAAAAAATAATATTCATAATAGCACTGCTTATTCTTCCTTTCGGAAAAACAATGGCACAACAAACTCCTGCAAAAGTTCAAAGTGAAGCGATAACAATTACTGGTGCTACAGCCCATATTGGTAATGGAGAAGTTGTTGAAAATAGCATTATCATTTTTGAAAACGGAAAAATAACCGATGTTGGTGCCTCCGGAAGTGCTACCCCAAAGGGAAAGATAATAGATGCATCTGGGAAACATCTGTACCCGGGTTTTATTGCTCCTAATTCTACATTAGGCTTAGTAGAAATTGCGGCAGTTCGTGCCTCTAGTGACGATACCGAATTAGGGAGCTATAATCCACACATTCGAAGTATTATTGCCTATAATGCGGAAAGTAAAATTGTAGAAAGCATGCGTCCAAATGGTGTTTTAATAGCACAAGTTACACCAAGAGGAGGTAGAATTTCTGGAACCTCATCTATTGTACAATTAGATGCCTGGAATTGGGAAGATGCAGCTATAAAACTAGATGATGGAGTACATATCAACTGGCCAGACAGTTATACAAGAGGTCGTTGGTGGCTTGGAGAAGAACCAGGTTTGAAACCTAATAAAGAGTACACAAAACAGACCAAAGAATTGAAAGAATTTGTACTTGAGGCAAAAGCTTCTTTAAAAGCAAAAGATATAGCTAATAAAAACCTTCCTCACTATGCAATGAAAGGTGTTTTTGAAGGGTCAAAAACATTATTTATTCATGTTAGTGCAGAAAAAGCAATCCTTGAAGTACTATCATTTAGTAAAGAGTATGGTATACAAAAAACAGTCATTGTTGGTGGTGATGAAGCCTATAAAGTAGCTTCTCAATTAAAGCAAAATAATATCTCTGTATTATTAAAAAGAACGCATACTACTCCTAATTATGAAGATGATGATTATGATCAACCTTATAAAAACGCAAAATTATTAATGGATGCTGGGGTATTAGTGGCATTACAAAACAGTGGCGGTATGGAGCGTTCTAATGCGCGAAATCTTCCTTTTCAGGCAGGAACGGTAGCAGCACATGGGCTAGATAAAGAAAAAGCATTACAATTGATTACTGGCAATAGTGCTAAGATTCTGGGTATCGATACTATAACCGGAACTCTAGAAAAAGGTAAGGAGGCTACCTTATTTATTAGCATTGGCGATGCTTTGGATATGCGTACAAATCAGTTAGAAAAGGCATTTATCCAAGGAAGAGAAATTAGTTTAGAAAGCCATCAAACTAAACTTTGGAAACGATATAGCAATAAATATGGTCAATAAAGAAATTAAAGACCTCACAGGTGTTGAAACACCTGTGAGGTCTTTAATTCTTAATTCTTAAATTCTTTCATATCTTCAAGTGCACTAATCAGCATATTCACGTGGTTTAGCGTACAACTTTCTCCCATAATACCTATTCTCCATATTTTTCCTGCAAACGCTCCTAAGCCACCGCCTACTTCAATGTTATAATCATTCAATAATTTAGTTCTGATTAAAGCTTCATCATTTCCTTCCGGTAAGAAAACAGAGTTTAAGTTTGGTAAACGATATTGCTCTTCAACTAAATACCTAAACCCTAACTGTTCTAATTTGGTTTTAAGGACTTGATGTACATCTTGATGTCTTTTCCATCGATTTTCGAGACCTTCTTCTAAAACAATTCGTAAGGACTCTCTCAAAGCATATACCGAAGACACGGGTGCAGTATGGTGATAAGCACGTTTAGCTCCACCCCAATAATTTTTAACCAAGCTAAGATCCAAAAACCAGCTTTGTACTTTGGTTTTTCTATTTTCGAGTGCCTGTACTGCTCTATCAGAGAAACTAACAGGAGACAATCCAGGAGGAGCACTTAGGCATTTTTGAGTTCCTGTGTAAATTGCATCAATGTCCCAATCATCAACTCTAAGTTCCATACCACAATATGAGGTTACCGCATCCACCATTAATAGTCCTCCTGCATCATGAACCAAATCACTAATCTCTTTCAACGGTTGTAAGGCTCCTGTGGAAGTCTCTGCATGTACCAGAGCTACAAGTTTTGGTTTTGGACACTTATCCAGTACTTTTTTTATATCATCGGGAGATACTACAGTCCCCCACTCTTTTTCAATTTTATGCACTGTTGCTCCACATCGTTCTGCAATATCTGCCATCCTACTACCAAAAACACCATTAATACATATAATAGCCTCATCTCCCGGTTCTAAAAGATTCACTAAGCAGGTTTCCATACCTGCGCTTCCAGGTGCCGACACTACAAAAGTTAGATGATTTTCAGTAATAAAAGTTTCTTGTACCATCCCTTTTACTTCATCCATTATCGTTACAAATTCTGGATCTAAATGACCAATCAAAGGGGTTGACATAGCTTTTAGTACTCGGGGATGTGCATCAGAAGGCCCCGGCCCCATTAGGATTCTATTACTAGTGTTGAGTTCATTATACATATCCAAATTTTTATTTTATTAACTATATTTTATCTGTTCTTTTTTATTATTTTTTAATTGTCAGATAGAATTCGCCATTTGAAATTTCTATTAGTATTTTAAATACTTTATGGCTCATTTCGTAAAATTAGAAAATTTAAACCGTGTAGATTTTTAACAACTCCTCTTTTTATTTAAAAATCATCTCGAAATTGACAATTTTATAATCAACACCAAAAATCGACTTTATATATTATGGTTTCCTGAAAAAAGCCTTCTTATTTTTATCAAATAAAGTTTTGGCGTTAAAAAAGAAAACCCATCAAGCGTATTGATGGGTTTTATAGTATATGTTTTCTTTAATTTTTTACAATGTTTCTTTTTTTTCTACAGCAGGTTTTTCAAATAAAGATGATGAAGGTTTTTCCTTGCTTGCACTTGCATTAACAAAATTTCGTTCACTCTTAACATCTCCCACTGTACCATCTTTGTATTCTCTCCATTTAAGGGTTGTGGGCAACAACAATCCATTCACATCATTCCAATCAGAATATTCTATAAGGCTTATCGTTTCACTGGCTTCTTTACTAAAAAATGTAACCGTATATCCTAGAAACTTCATTTGATGCGATGCGGCATCATAATACAAATAGTAATTATCTTTTGGCGAATCTCCTACTCCATCTCCATATGATATTTTGTACCCAGGGAACGACTGATCGTTTACTTTCAAGTCTTCGGTTTTTTCATAAGAAATACCATCATCTCCCAAAACAAAAGGCATTGCATAAAAATAGAACATTAAATTATGATAAAATCTCGGGTTACCTTTAAAATATGTCGAGTCTTGCTCTAACCATGCTTCTTTCCCATCAAAACCTAAAGCAAATTTATCAGTTTCAATACGTGCATGACGAGTTTTAAGATCTGTTACATGCTTTTCGTTTCCTTCAGGATTAGTCATCTCGAAAACCAGGGTATTCATTTGATCAAAAGCCTGGATCCCACCATGCGCTTTAAAGATTGAAGCGATATCTTCAGGAAAATCTTTAGATCGATCTAGAACTACTTCTTTTTTTGGTGTTTCTGAAATAGTAGTTTCTTTTTCTAATTTTGTTTCCTGTTTACAGGATACACTAACTGTAATTAAAAATAATAATGTGAATAGTCTTTTCATGAGTAAGGATAGTTATGAGTTACTTTTAAAAATAAAATAGTCGTTCTACTGATACAACCTTACAATAAAAAATCAGGTTTTTTGTTTTTTCTTTTTAGCGGCAGGAAAGAGTACGTTATTTAAAATCAAACGATAACCGGGTGAGTTAGGGTGAAGCTCTAATTCTGTTTTAGGATCTCCCACTCTGTGTGTGTAATCTTCAGGATCATGCCCTCCATAAAAGGTAAAAAATCCTTTTCCTTTGATACCATGTATATATCTTGCTTCTCCATTTGTCTTATTCTCTCCCAATGTTAGAACATTCGATTTAATTTCATTAGGGTTATAGGCAGTGGTTTGTCCCATAAATCCCTTAACTAATGCGGTATGATTTTGACATAACATTGTAGGAATAGGGTCCCATTTAGCAGAGAAATCCATCAAAGTAAAGTAATCTGTGGTTTTAGAAATCCGACGATTTCTAGTCATATCAATAGAAGAGAATTCATATACATTTGGGCTTCTCTCTAATGTATAATTTTTAAACGCAAAAGTTTTGCTATAATCTATTTTAGATTGATACCCTGGTTCACTTGGGTCACCATCAAACATGGGTTCACAAATATCAATTCCCTCTGCAGAAAGAGCAATCTCAAAACTATCGGTTGCACTACACATGGCAAACATGAAGCCTCCCCCAACAACATAGTCTCTAATTTTTAATGCTACGGCAAGCTTTTCTTGAGATACTTTTTGGTAGCCCAGAGATTTTGCAAGTTTTTCGGCATCAGCTTTTTCTTTTATATACCAGGGTGCTGCTCTATAGGAAGCATAGAATTTACCATATTGACCGGTAAAATCTTCATGATGTAAATGCAACCAATCATACAAAATCAAATTATCTTCTAATACTTCTCTATCATAAACAGTTTCATAAGGAATCTCGGCAAAAGTAAGTACCATAGTCACGGCATCATCCCACGGCTGATTTCCTTTGGGAGAATATACCGCTATTTTAGGAGCTTTTTCTAAAATTACGGCTTCCATATTCTGTGATGGACTACTAATTTCTTCAAGAATTTCCTCGGTTTCAGCATTGCTAATCACTTCATAAGAAACCCCTCGAATGGTACATTCTTTCCGAATATTTTCGGTATCTGGTAAAAGAAAAGATCCTCCTCTATAATTGAGTAACCATTTAACCTTAAGATCTTTACTCAATGTCCAATATGTTATACCATAAGCCTTTAAATGATTTTGCTGTCCATCTGCATCCATAGGAATGAGCACATAGGACGCGTAGGATTGAAACGTAAATAAGAAAATTAAAACACATACAATAGGGTAAGCAAGTTTTTTGGTTATATAAGCTTGCTTTGCTATTTGTTCTGTTTTAGAAAGGTACTTCATCATCATCTTTAGAATCATTTATACTACTCCCAAAAGCTTCATCTGCACTAGGAAGATGGCCTGTACTAAATGGATCTTCTTCTTCTCCTTCATTCATTTTAGAATGAAACTCAAAAGGAGTACTAAAGTCATCTAAGTTATCAAATTTACCCAAGTGACCAATAAATTTTAACCTTATACTGTCTAAACCACCATTACGGTGCTTTGCAACGATGAATTCTCCTTGTCCTTGAGTAGGTGATCTTTCTTCGTCATCCCATTCATCAATTTTATAGTATTCTGGTCTATAAATAAAAGATACTATATCTGCATCCTGTTCGATAGCTCCAGATTCACGAAGGTCACTAAGTAAAGGCCTTTTGCTACCACCACGTGTTTCTACGGCACGTGATAACTGCGATAAGGCAATTACAGGAACACTTAATTCTTTTGCTAATGCTTTAAGGTTTCGTGAAATAGTCGATATTTCCTGTTCACGATTTCCATTTTTACCCGTTCCTCCAGCAGTCATTAACTGCAAATAATCAATAACGATCATTTTTATCCCATGTTGAGAGGCAAGACGACGTGCTTTGGCTCTAAGGTCAAAAATTGACAATGACGGAGTATCATCTATAAACAAGGGTGCCTTTTCAAGATCTTTGACCTTAACGTTAAGCTGTTCCCATTCGTGTTTTTCTAGTTTACCGGTCCGTAATTTTTCTGAAGAAAGCCCTGTCTCTGAAGAAATCAAACGAGTAATCAACTGTACAGAGGACATCTCTAAAGAAAAGAAAGCCACCGGAATATTTTGTCCAACGGCCATATTTCTTGCCATAGACAAGGTTAAAGCCGTCTTACCCATACCCGGACGGGCAGCCACGATGATTAAATCACTTGGCTGCCACCCCGAAGTCAATCTATCCAATTTATCAAAACCTGATGGTATTCCGCTTAATCCTTCTTTGTTTGATATTTCTTGAATTTTTTTCTTTGCCTGAATTACTAAATTCTGAGCTGTTTCTGTAGATCTTTTGATATTACCTTGAGTAACCTCATATAATCTGGATTCTGCCATATCCAGTAAATCAAAAACATCTGTCGTTTCATCATATGATTCTTCAATGATTTCATTTGATATTTTAATCAAACTACGTTGAATATATTTTTGAAGAATAATACGAGCGTGAAACTCTATATGGGCAGAAGATGCTACTTTTTGTGTTAGTTGTATCAAATAATAGTCTCCTCCCGCGAGTTCAAGCCTTGAATCCTTCTTAAGTTGGCTCGAAACCGTTAATAAGTCTATTGGTTCAGAGTTTTCAAAGAGTTTATATATTGCTTCAAAGATGTATTGATGGGCCTCCCGATAGAAAACATCAGGGTTAAGAATATCTATAATTTCATCAACCCCTTTCTTATCAATCATCATTGCTCCAAGCACAACTTCCTCTAAATCAACTGCTTGAGGAGGTATTTTCCCTTTCTCAAGCGATATTACGTTCCCCCGACCGTAACTTATTTGTTGAGATTCCTGTACTTTTTCCATAACCACGAATGTAAAAAAATTGTAAAGAGATGTACCTAAATACAAAGATACGAATGTTCACCGGTCTTCAACAAATGAACTGTTAATAAGTATTTTTTATTGTTAATAAGCATAAAAAAATCTGAAGTTCAAAACTTCAGATTTAGGTACTAAGTGATTTTTTGGGGGTTAATCTTTAAAGACTCCCATATTCGCATATTTATCCATACGCTTTTCTATCAAATCGTCTGGTGATAAGTTTTTTAATTCTTCAAAAGATGTTAAAATATTATCTCGAACTGTTTTGAACGTAGTTTCGCGATCACTATGAGCTCCACCTAATGGTTCTTTTACAATCTCATCAATAAGGTTTTGTTTTTTCATATCCTTTGCAGTAAGCTTCAATGCTTCGGCGGCCTGTTCCTTAAATTCCCAACTACGCCAAAGAATTGATGAACATGACTCTGGAGAGATTACAGAGTACCATGTGTTTTCTAGCATTAACACTTTATCACCCACTCCTATTCCTAATGCTCCTCCACTGGCTCCTTCGCCAATGATTACCACAATAATAGGAACTTTTAGGCGAGTCATTTCTAGAATATTTCTTGCTATTGCTTCTCCTTGTCCTCTTTCTTCAGCCTCAAATCCAGGATATGCACCTGGTGTATCGATAAAGCTTACCACCGGAATATTAAACTTCTCTGCGCTTTTCATTAGACGAAGTGCTTTGCGGTATCCTTCAGGATTTGCCATTCCAAAATTACGATATTGCCTTGTCTTGGTATTGTATCCTTTTTGTTGGCCGATAAACATAAAGGTTTGATTTCCGATTTTTCCTAAACCGCCTATCATTGCTTTATCATCTTTTACCGTACGATCTCCATGCAATTCTAAGAAGGATTCTCCACAGATCGCATCAATGTAATCTAGTGTGTATGGCCTTGAAGGGTGCCTCGATAACTGTACTCGTTGCCAAGGAGTAAGGTTCTTGTATATTTCTTTTTTGGTCTCTTTGAGTTTTTTTTCAATTTGCTTACAGGTGTCTGTTACATCTACTTCGCTTTCTTCACCAATGGCGCAAGCCTTCTCAAATTGTTCTTCAAGCTCTTTTATAGGGAGTTCAAATTCTAAATATTCCATAATCAAGAATATAATTTATATTAACTAGGGTTAGCCGACAAATATAAAAACTTTACTTCGTAATGTTACCTAAAGTTGGTGGTCTTTTTCTTTTTTTAGCATTTTTGAATATTCCATTTAGGATAACCGTGCAAAATATAAGAACTGCGCCATAGTAAAATTGAGGGCTCATTTTTTCTGAATCTCCAAAAATAAGGAATGCCAATGCTATTCCGTAAACAGGTTCTAGGTTAATAGTAAGCATTACTGTATAAGGACTTAGATACTTCATTACCTGTACCGAACCTATAAAAGCATAGGCAGTACACACAGAGGCTAATAGTAACATATACATCCAATCTGAAACCGATAATTGGAAAAAGGAAATTGCAAATCCTTCAGATTCTTTTCCAAACAATGTTAATCCCATTAGATATATAGTAATAATAACTACACCACTTAACAATTCATAAAAAGAAATCATTGATGAATTGTATTGTTGCGCTATTTTACCATTAATTAGTGAAAAAATTGAAGATAAAAATGCTGAACACAAAGCATAAACAATGCCTACTATATACTCTCCTTCGACATTAAAAATGATGTACAACCCAAAAATCACCAATATTCCAAAGAGTACCTCGTACCAAATTAGTTTCCTTTTGTAAAAAATTGGTTCGAGAATTGAAGTAAAGAATGCTCCTGTAGATAACATAGCCAATGTTATTGAAACATTAGAAACTTTGATAGCCGCAAAAAATGTAATCCAATGCAATGCTATAATAATACCTGATAAAAAAAGTATAAGAAAAAGCTTTCTAGAAACTCTAAGTGAAATTCTTTTAATTTTAATATATAAATAAACAAACCCCGAGGCTAAAAGCATTCTATACCAAACCAATGGTATTGCTTCGATAGATATCAATTCTCCTAATATGGCGGTGAAACCCCATACGAAAATGATAAAATGTAAATGCAGATAATTCTGAAGTTTAGCGCTTAGCATTATATAATAGATAAATAGCTAAAATCCCAAAAGATAGGTTAGGAAACCAAACCGCTACTATTGGCGGAAAATCGGATTGATTTGCCAATGTACCCAATACCTTATCAAAAAAGATAAAAACAAACGCTAATGAAATACCTACCGCCAGATTAACTCCCATTCCTCCTCTTCTTTTCATAGAAGATACCGCTACTCCGATAACCGTAAGGATGAATGCAGATATTGGTATACTCCAACGTTTATATGCAACTACCTTATATCGATTAATATCTGAAGACCCTCTTTTGCTTTCTTTTTCGATAAATTCACTCAACTGAGTGTAATTAAGCGTCTCTGCTACATAAGTCACAGGAGTAAATTCATCAATATTAAAAGGTAAAACAGTATCTTTTTTTGGGGCTCTTTCAATAATATCTCTATCATCTAATACTTTTCGCTTTACATAATCCCGTAATTCATATATACTATCTTTAAATGTGATTCTTCTAGCCGAAATTTTGGTATCTAAAGTATTACCATTAAAATATTCTAAGGTAAAATTGGTTGCTGATTTATCTAAAGGCTTAAAGTTATTAGCATATAAAAAGATACTATCATTAACCTGGCGATACACATTACTGGTTTCTTGCACTTTTCTTCCTTTCTTAAGGTATGAATATTTGAATTCATTAAACCCTTGACTTGCTTTAGGAGCCAAAAACAACCCCATAGCTAGTGCCCCAAAACATATAATAATAGCTCCAATCATGTATGGCCTTAAAAATCTCCAAAAAGAAACGCCTGAACTTAAAAAAGCAATAATCTCAGTTTTGTTAGCAAGTTTTGAAGTAAACCATATTACAGATAAAAATACAAATAGTGGAAACAACAAATTAGCAAAGTAGACTGTAAAATTCAGATAATATCCTATTACCGCATCTATTGGTACCTTATGCTCGAGCATATTATCGATCTTTTCAGAAAGATCTACTATAATCCCAATGGGGATAAAAAGTAAGATCATTGTAAAAAATGTTCCCAAATACCTTTTAAGTATGTACCAATCTAATATCTTCAATCTACAATCTTTTATCCATTTGTTTAACCATCATATTTTTCCAAGTATAAAAATCTCCGGCTAAGATATGCTTTCTAGCTTCTCTAACCAACCACATATAAAATCCCAAATTATGTATTGTCGCAATTTGTTTTCCTAATAATTCATTCACTGAAAAAAGATGTTTTAAATATGCTTTAGAATACTCGGTATCAACATACGTTATTCCCATTTCATCAATAGGCGAAAAATCATCTTCCCACTTTTTATTCTTCATATTAATGGTTCCATGTGCTGTAAACAGCATTCCATTACGTGCATTACGAGTGGGCATAACACAATCAAACATATCTACACCTAATGCAATATTCTCTAAAATATTAATCGGTGTACCCACACCCATAAGATAACGCGGCTTATCTTCTGGTAAAATATCAGTAACCACTTCTGTCATTGCGTACATCTCTTCTGCTGGTTCTCCTACGGATAATCCCCCAATTGCATTCCCTACTGCACCTGCATTTGCAATATACTCTGCAGATTGCATTCTAAGGTCTTTATATGTACTCCCTTGTACTATTGGAAAAAAAGCCTGATCATATCCATACTTAACCGGAATTTTCTCTAAATGTTGCATACACCTATCTAACCATCTGTGTGTCATATGCATACTTCGCTTTGCATAATTATAATCACAAGGATAAGGAGTACATTCATCAAATGCCATAATTATATCGGCACCAATGGTACGTTGTATTTCCATCACATTTTCTGGGGTAAATACATGGTATGAACCATCAATATGAGACTTAAATTTCACCCCTTCTTCTTTAATTTTTCGATTAGCCGATAATGAATACACCTGATAACCACCACTATCGGTAAGGATATTACGATCCCAGTTCATAAATTTATGCAACCCACCTGCTTTTTCTAAAATCGCAGTTTGCGGTCTTAAATAGAGATGATATGTATTTCCTAATATAATATCGGGATTAATATCATTCTTTAACTCTCTTTGATGGACTCCTTTTACAGTACCCACGGTACCTACTGGCATAAAAATAGGAGTTTCAATAACACCATGATCTGTACTAATTTTTCCTGCTCTTGCTTTACTTTGTGGATCTTTGGATAAAAGGTCGAATTGCATAATTTTCATTTGATAGAGCGCAAAGATAGCTAACTAAAATTACATGGATAAGGATAGATTTTCGAAAACTTTTCGTTATTAACATCGGTTTCTTGATTAAAAGCAGCCTATACATTTTGCCACCGTATTCAAAACCTGTATTTTTGGAGCTTTATTATCAAGAAATCAGCATTATAATGCCAAAAACAAAACAATTAGAGGATTTTGCAACGCAAGTTCGTAGGGATATCCTACGACAAGTCCACAAGGTTAATTCTGGTCATCCAGGAGGTTCTTTAGGGTGTACAGAGTTTTTTGTCGCCCTATACCAAGAAGTTTTAGAACGAAAAGGTGATTTTGACATGAATGGAATTGGAGAAGATCTTTTTTTCCTATCCAATGGTCATATCTCTCCGGTTTACTACAGTGTATTAGCAAGAAGTGGATATTTTCCTGTAGAGGAATTAAATACTTTTAGGCTGATCAATAGTAGACTTCAGGGACACCCTACAACTCACGAAGGCCTACCTGGAATTCGAATTGCTTCTGGATCTTTAGGACAAGGTATGTCTGTAGCTATTGGAGCTGCCCAAGCCAAAAAATTAAATAAAGATGAGCACCTTGTATATAGTTTACATGGTGATGGAGAATTACAAGAAGGGCAAAATTGGGAAGCTATTATGTATGCTGCTGGTAAAAAGGTAGATAATCTTATTGCTACTATAGATCTTAATGGCCAACAAATCGATGGATCAACAGATGATGTACTTCCTATGGGAAGCATAAAAGCTAAATTCGAGGCTTTTGGTTGGGATGTTATGGAAATTAAAGAAGGGAACACTATTACAACTGTAATAGAAGGTCTTAATGAAGCAAAAAGCAGAACTGGCAAAGGAAAACCTGTATGTGTACTGTTACATACTGTAATGGGTCATGGAGTAGACTTTATGATGCATACACATGCATGGCATGGCAAAGCTCCTAATGACGAGCAGTTAGAAATTGGTTTAGCTCAAAATCCTGAAACCCTAGGGGATTATTAATTTGTCCAAATTAAAAAAGAAAATGAAAAAATATATAGATACAGGAAAAAAGGATACTCGTTCGGGTTTTGGAGCTGGTTTAGAAGAATTGGGTAAGACAAACGAAAATGTAGTAGCCTTATGTGCCGATTTAATTGGTTCATTAAAAATGGATGCTTTTATAGCTAATCATCCTGAACGATTTTTCCAGATAGGTATTGCAGAAGCAAACATGATGGGAATTGCCGCTGGGTTAACTATCGGTGGTAAAATTCCGTTTACAGGAACATTTGCTAACTTTTCTACCGGACGTGTATATGATCAAATTCGTCAATCTATTGCGTATAGCGATAAAAACGTAAAAATCTGTGCTTCGCATGCCGGATTAACTTTAGGTGAAGATGGAGCCACACACCAAATCTTAGAAGATATAGGTTTGATGAAAATGCTACCTGGGATGACTGTAATTAACACTTGTGATTACAATCAGACTAAAGCGGCTACTATAGCAATAGCTGATCACCATGGTCCCGTTTACCTAAGATTCGGAAGACCAAAAGTAGCTAATTTCACTGCAGAAGATCAAAAGTTTGAAATCGGAAAAGCAGTATTATTACAAGAAGGTACCGATGTCACTATTGTTGCTACTGGTCATTTAGTATGGGAAGCATTACGAGCGGCCGAAGCATTATATGAAAATGGAATTAGTGCCGAAGTAATTAACATACACACCATAAAACCTCTTGATGATGAAGCAATCCTAAATTCTGTAAAGAAAACAGGTTGTATTGTAACCGCCGAAGAACATAACTTCTTAGGAGGATTAGGAGAAAGTGTTGCCAGAGTTTTGGCCACAAACCATCCTACACCGCAGGAATTTATAGCCACTAAAGATACTTTTGGAGAAAGTGGAACACCTGATCAACTTATGGAAAAATATGGTTTAAATGCTGAAGCTATTATTAACGCTGTCCAGAGTGTTATGAAAAGAAAATAGTATACTTTATTTTTATATATCAAAGCCTCCTAAATAAAATTCAGGAGGCTTTTTATTTTTTTTAAGATTTTGAAAAGAATAAAAAAAGAGCACAAACGTTTTTACAAGACTAGCCGATATACCAAAATCAACTATTATTTATTAATCTTTAATTTTTTTTACAATGAAAAACGTATTTGTATTTCTAGTTATTTTTGGTTCATTTACAGCACTTTCACAAGAGAACAAAGTAACTTTTGGAGTAAAAGCTGGTCTAAATTATGGGGATAATGGCAAAATTGAAGGAACAGACATTATCGATTTAAGTGCAGAAGATCGCGTTGGCTATCACCTAGGTGTTTTCTTAAGAGGAAAACTTGCTGATAACGTATATCTAAAACCAGAATTACAATACACCGTAAACAATAGCACCTATACACTCGCTGGTGTAGATTTAGATTACAACATAAAGAAATTAGACCTACCCATTTTATTAGGAATATCTGTTTTAGGTCCAATACATGTATTTGGTGGACCTGCATTACAGTACATAGTAGAAAATGACCTTGAAAATGTAAGACTTGGAGACGTTAAAAATGAATTTACGGTCGGATTACAATTTGGAGCAGGTATACAATTAGAACGTTTTAACCTGGATTTACGTTATGAACGTGGTTTAAGTAAAAATCGCGCTGAATCTGGCGAAGGAATTAGAGTAGACTCAAGACCCAACCAGCTTATTTTGAGCATAGGGGTAGACTTATAATATGCTATTCTAAATAAAAAAACTCCGGTACAATGTACCGGAGTTTTTTTATTATTCGTTTTTTAAGTCTCTATCGTCGGGATCTAAATGATTTGGTGTACCATCTCCATCATCATCATAAAAAGTAATTTCGTCAGGCGTAGTAATACTATCATTTTTAATAATAGTAATAGTCAACTCATCTCTTGTTAATGTACCATCATTATCATCATCAGCATCCAAATAATTAGCCGATGCGTCACCATCGGTATTATCATTTTGTACAATACGATCTTCGTCTAGATCTTCTAAGAACGATGGTATACCATCTCTATCGTGATCAGACTGATTTACTTTATACAACTGTATATTAAAAATCAAAGGTGCATACGTAGGAATTGAACTTCCCGAAGGAGGAGTAGCAAAATAACCAAGGCCTGAAGGTATAAATACAATTAAGTGACCAAAATCGTTAGCCGTAAAAGTACCATCTACCATATCAAAATCAATATTAGAAGCCTCTCCAAAATCAGGCATAGCCTCTCTAAATCCAGGTACCACATTCGTTAAATCAAACCAAACAGGAGTAACGGCACTATCAAATACATTAAAATCCTCATAAAGCAACTCTCCTCTATACGTTACTAATGTAGAATCAGCAAAAGTAGGTGTTCTCTTATCTATTCTTCCCTCATTGATATTTAAAATATACAATTTATACTTTACATCCTCTAAGGTAACTTCTTTTGTTATCAATTTCCCAGACTCCATTATAGACTGTTCCCCACTATTATCTCCAGCTATAGTATCCAGACTTGCAGTTTGATAATCAATAACAGTGTCATTATTTAAATCTACATCTACAGGAGTAAAGAAATGTGTATTAAGATACTCTACTAACTGAGCATCATCTGTTACTTGTTGCTCTGCTCTATCTCTTATAGGTTCACCTATTAAAGGATTACCATCATCATCATCATCATTATTACAAGCATATAAAGCTACAGTTAAGAGTATAGCTGTAAAAATATATTTTTTCACATTCATTATGATTACTTTTTTGAAGGCGCAAGATACAATTTTCTTGTACTTTTGTTTAATAATTTTCTAATATAAAAACGCATTTTAACCATTTTCTATGCGAGTTGATAAATATTTATGGTGTATTCGATACTTCAAAACAAGAAGTATTGCCACCAAGGCATGTAAAGAAGGTAAAGTTCGTGTAAATGGCGATCTTATAAAACCTTCTCGAGAAATTTATCCAATGGATAAAATTACAGTACGTAAAAATCAAATTAACTATGAACTTGTTGTACTAGATACACCCGATAATAGAATTGGCGCAAAACTTGTTGATATATATCGTAAAGACACCACCCCAAAAGAATCGTTGCAAAAATTAGATCTTTTAAAATATTCAAAGGATTATTATCGTAAAAAAGGTGCTGGGAGACCCACCAAAAAAGACCGTAGAGATATTGATGAGTGGTATGACGAAAAGCCAAAAGAAGAACAAGATGATAGTGAAGAATGAAATTACTCAAGTTATCCTCTATAATTAGGTAAATCTAATTATCGGTAACAAACTCTTTTATATATTTGGAATATCCAAAATAGCTTAAAAAGCAATTACAATATGCAAACTGATACTAATATTATCCTCACACATGAACAAATACAGCATAAAATAAAGCGTATTGCATATCAGATATACGAAACTAATGTTGATGAAAAAGAGATTGTAATTGCAGGAATAGCAGAAAATGGATACGTTCTTGCTCAACGTTTAAAAAACACTCTAGAAAAGATTTCGGATATCAAGGTTACCTTATGCGAGGTTACTATGAATAAAAAATCACCTCAGGATACCGTTAAAACTTCTATACAAGCATCGGCATATAAAAACAAATCCTTAGTTCTCACTGATGATGTGCTCAATTCGGGAACAGCTCTAATTTATGGTGTAAATCATTTTTTGAATGTTCCGTTAACTAGATTTAAAACAGCTGTTTTGGTGAATAGAAATCATAAAAAATACCCTATTAAAGCTGATTTTAAGGGGATTTCATTATCTACCTCTTTACACGAACATGTCGAAGTAAAATTCGGAGATAAAGATCTCGCGGTTTTAAAATAGTAAAGAAATAATCTCTTCTGTTATTTGATCCGCATTCTTTAGGTCTGTAGTTATTTTATAATCAGCTTGATTGTAATAAAATGACCTCTCGAATACATGTTTTCGAATAAAATCTTTAAGTGCATCTTCAGTATTAAGATGTGCTATTAATGGTCGCTTTGCACGTTCTTTAAATAATCTTTTTGTCAACTCTTCAAGTGACGCATGTAAATAAACACTTCTGGTGTTTTCTTTCTCTTTTATAATTTCTAGGTTACCTGCAAAACATGGAGTGCCACCTCCTAATGAAATTATAGTATCCGAATGACCGCTTAATACTTCACTTAAATAGAATGATTCTTTTTTCCTAAAATATATTTCTCCTCTATCCTTAAAAATATTTTTGATTGATTTTTTTTCTTGATTTTCTATATAATCATCCAAATCAAGGTAGTCTAATTTCTTTTCTATTGCCAACTTCTTGCCAATCAAGGATTTTCCACTTCCCATATATCCCATCAAAACTATATTCATACCGCTAAAATTAAGTAGATATTACTCAAAAGAAATATCATTTTAAATAAAACGCAAATTTATATCAATTTCTTCTTGAAAAATAAATTAATGATAGTATATTTGCACCCGCATTGAAGGAAATAAATGCATGACCTGGTAGCTCAGTTGGTAGAGCATCTCCCTTTTAAGGAGAGGGTCCTGGGTTCGAGCCCCAGCCCGGTCACAATTAATGGAATAATGATTTAATGAATAATTAATATTCTATTAAAAGTTTTGAAGTGATACTGGCGAGAAGTGTGTCCTGAACGAGCCTGCACTGAGCGGCAGTCGAAGTGAAGGAAGCCCCAGCAGCCCGGTCACTAAGACAAATAATAACTATATATTATTTGTAGGTTCTTTTAAAATATATTTTGATAATACAATTATCAATGACCTGGTAGCTCAGTTGGTAGAGCATCTCCCTTTTAAGGAGAGGGTCCTGGGTTCGAGCCCCAGCCCGGTCACTAAAAAGTATCGTAATTCCTACGGTACTTTTTTAGTTTTATACTATATTGTAGTATTGTTTATACTGCCCAGGTGCTGGAACTGGTAGACAGGCATGGTTGAGGGCCATGTGTCCATTAGGGCGTGCGGGTTCGACTCCCGCTCTGGGCACTTCTTTTCTTAATATTATATTTTGCTAATGTTATTTGTAGTGAGATTAAAACCAACATCGTAAAAACTCCAAACAAAACAAAAAACTTTACAGGTTAATGAGCTTAGAGTTGAGCTACTAAGACGTATTTAATTATTGGTTTGCGCAACTTTTTATAGACTCATAGAAAACATGATAATCTGCAGCCGGTATAACCTTCCCTTTTTTGCTAAGCACAATTGGCTTACTATCATCATAATTTCTTATCGACAATAAGTTCTCGGCATACCCTTTATAAACAATTTCGAAATGACTTTGATCTTTGATCCTTAGTTCATCGACCTTAAATTGAAAAGAACCATCGGTATCTGTATATGCACTCATACAATCCCCTTCATCCAGATATAACTTTACCGCGGCATATGCGATTTTTTTTCCTTTTCCATCCTCTACTACACCTTGGATCGTTCTTAACTCTCTAGACACTGTAAAATTCTCTTCTGTCTCGTTTCCTTTTTTTGGGTTTTCTCCGAACTTACAGGAAACTAATAACACGAGAGTAATACAAAAAATAATTACTTTTTTCATTCCCATATTTTAATAATTACGAATAATTCATATATTTTAAAGCATTCCAATAACTTTTTAGCATATAGAGCTCTTCGTTAAATATACAAAAAATACAACTTTTTATTCAAAAGAAGATTTCCTTTTAATAATATGGTCGACTTGAAAGAAGTTTTATTTCATAAAAAATTGTGGTTTCGTTTTAATACTACATCCCTATTCTCTTCAGGAAATCATTTTTATAACTATCGCCTATAGGAATTCTAACGCCATCAATAATAATCTTACTACGTTGAATAGAATTAATACTTCGGATATTAACAATATACGACCTATGAACTCTTAAAAATTGATCTTCAGGAAGTTTTGATTGAATATCTTTAAAAGTCATCAAAGTGAGGACAGGTTTTTCTTCTTCTATATGGATTTTAAGATAATCCTTTAAACCTTGAACGTATTTAACATCTTCTAATTTAATTTTTATGGTGTCGTAATCCGACTTTATAAAAATAAATTCATCAGTTCCAGAAACCATTACAGGAGGATCAGGAAGAACATCTTGTAAGGGAGGTTTGTTTGCTTTTTTAAGTTCATAAATCTCTTTAGCGCGATTTACAGCTTTTACAAACCTTGGGAAAGGGATCGGTTTTACTAAATAATCTACTGCATTAATCTCAAATCCTTCTAAGGCATATTGAGAATAGGCAGTTGTAAAGATAAAAAGAGGCTTATGATCCAATGTTTTAATAAAATCAATACCGTTGATCTGAGGCATTTCTATATCAGAAAATACTAAATCTACATTATCATCACTTAAAAATGGTATTGCCTCTAAGGCATTCATAAAAGTTCCAACTATTTCTAAAGTACCTATATCCTCGCAATACGACTTTATAATACCTAGTGCCAATGGTTCATCATCAATAATAATACACCTCATATTAGGTAAGAGTTAAGGTTAAGTTTACCACATATCGATTATCCTCTTCTTTTATCTCCAGCGTATACAAATCAGGATACAAGAGCTTTAATCGATTTTTGATGTTGGTCAAACCCACACCAGAATTGTCTATATTCTTTCTATATACCCCAATAACATTACTAACATAAAAAACAAGAGTGTTTTTTATCACCTGAATCCTTATATCAATATCGGTTACTCCTTTAAAGTCTGTTCCATACTTAAATGCATTTTCTATAAAAGAAATTAACAGTAATGGATATATATTTTTCTTTTCATATTCGCCCTTTATTGACAATGTAACATCCTCGGTATTAGATAGCCTAAGTCTCTGTAGTGAAACATAGTTTTTGATATATTCTGTTTCTTTGATTAAAGGTACGATTTCCTGATTTGCTTCATACAACATATAACGCATCAATTCTGACAATGTTAACACTGCTTCAGAAGCATCATTTGATTTATTACGAACTAAAGAATATACACTATTTAGCGAATTAAAAAGGAAATGAGGGTTCAATTGTGCTTTTAAAAACTGAAGTTCGGTTTTTGTTCGTTGCGCATCGGTCGCCTTCGACAACTTATCTCTTTTATAAAAATCAACCATTAAACGAAAGAACCCCCCTAAAAGAAAAAATGCTAACGAAAAAATCCCTCTTATTAGATTTCTAAGATTTTTAACAGGTGGAAAACCCTCTTCTAACTCAACAAGATAATCCATTCTACCCGAAGGGTGTATTATCGGAAAATTATTAGCGATAAAATTAAACAAGGTTAAAATTGCAATGGATGTGACAACATAGGTTATAATTCTCTTTTTGAGCAATAATTGTGGAGCTAGAAAAGAATAGTTGGCATAAAATATTAATGGGTTAAACAGGATCTGTACCAAAAAAACTGGATGAATACCACCAATTTGAACAATTGCTACTCCTATTGGAAAAGACATCAAGCAAGCCCAAGAGATAATATGAATCCAAATTTCTTTAATACGAAATGTTCTTTTCAAATCATTTTTCTTTTATAGATATATAATATAACTATTTTTTAAAATTTATGTTACAACTATCCAGATCGGCTAGAGATATATACGGTAAAATTTTACGCTCTAACTTATTAACAACTAACAGTGCTATTTTCTTGGCGTCTGTATTTGATGTAAAAAATTGTTTTCCTGATGTACCTGGTATATTTACTTGTTTAATCAACATACTATCACCTTTATAAATTTCATAATACCATCCTTGATCATCAGAAAGCTCTTTTACCTTTACCCAATAATATTTAGAATAGTAATTAGATTTTTTCTCTTTTTTCAAGAAATAACTTCCGATTAGCACGCCAAATGTTATCGTTCCAAAAATTACCATATAGCCTAACGCTGTTTTCATATACTTCATTTTCTATTATTGGTTTAGGTTTAAGAGCTTACTGACACAAACAAAAAAACAATCAATCATCATCATTTTCTTCTTCGAAGGGAAAGAACTCCCAGTTATCATCTAAGTATAAGTTTCCACTTCTTCCAAGTGCAACAAATGCTTTTGTTCCGTTATAGAAAGTAATAGCATCTTGTCTTGTAACCCCTTCAAAAGAAGTTTTTTCTTCCCAGTTATCATTTCCCGGGTCATATTCCCAAACTGTTGCTGTAATTCCACTTCCTGTTTCTCCACATACCAGATACCCCTTACCCCCTATACTAAATCCTACAGCATTACTTCTTGTTAGATCATAGTCATCGGTATCTAAGTCTGTAAGAGGGCTCCACATTTCGGTAGTTGTATCAAAGACCCAAAAATCATCCTGATTTAAGCCATTTGAACTACCAGTACCCATGTATACTTTATCCCCAATTGTAAATGTTGTAGCCTCTCTTCTTTTAGTTCCTCCAAACCCTATTAATTCTGCCCAAGTATCTGTTTGCGGTGAATATTTCCAGAAATCTTTCTTATCATTATCGCCATCAAAACCAGTCCCTACGTATCCTATAGTCTCAGAATTAAAAGCAACAGCACCACGCCTTGCTGTTCCGGCAAACGGTGTAATCGAATCCCAACTATTTGTAGATAAATTATATTTATAAAAATCTCCTAATTCATTATCTCCATCAAAGCCTAGACCTACATATCCATTGTTATCGGCTGTAAAAGCAACAGCAGCGCTTCTGGCATTTCCTGTAAAATTGGCTAATTGACTCCAGAAGTTACCGTCTAAGTCATAGACCCAAAAATCACTCAGATAATCATCACCATCAAAGCCGGTGCCCATATATCCTTTATTTCCAATAGTAAATGATATTGCGCTACTTCTTGGGGTCCCATCAAAAACAGAGTTTTCTACCCAATTACCTAATTTATCATCATCGTCATCATCTCCAGAACACCCTACGATTAAAAGAACAACCAGGGTCGACAAAATGAGCTTGTACTCTATTGTTAAAGATTGTTTCAACTTATTTCTTATTTTCATTATTTATTTATTTAAATTATAGTTTAATCCCATGGATATGAATAGTGAGCTACTGGCTTCAAAATCATATATTTTATTGTTTTTCTCATCGAAAATTGTTAGTTGATTCCAAGGAGAATACCCCAGTTTAATAACAGTGGTCCAGTTTGGTTGAATCCTGTACTTATATTTCAGACCTATATCTAAAGAATTATATTGTAGTTTGGTATTTTGCAAGGAACCTACTTCGGGAACATCTACTTCAGAAGAAACATTACCAAAAAGCCCTTTAAAAATACCCTCGGAAGATATCTCATGTCTCTCGTTAATACGATAACTTAGGTTAACTCTTGGAACTTCTAAAGTATAGTCCCATCTTTCATTTATTTTTTTTCTGAATGAAATTATCGGTATAACCTGAGGCTTACCAAAATAAGGGCCATATCCAACACCAAAAGCTAGTGAAGCTTGTTTGTTTTTGTTCCCCCAACTTTTTGACAAGGTTGCCCAAGAACTAAGAATAAGATCTTCTTCACTTATACTTTCGCTTAGACTAGACGATATTGTAGGAGAAAACATCAGATTTGCCGACCAGGATGTATTTATATCGTATCTATACTCTACTCCTAGCTTTAGATCATGTATGTTTTCATATGCTGAGGCATCAAGCACATTAGAAGCATTGTTAAACATAAAATCATATGCGTTATACGATACACCAAAACCTATTGTTCCAACTTTAGTAAATTTCTTCCCTAAATTTAAATTCAAGGTGTATTTTTCAATATTAGTTTCTCCAACATTAGGCATAACACCATATTCAAACTCAACATTTTCTTTACTTGGATTTTGGCTCCATAATACATTTGCAGCTCCTATTACCAGAACAATATGTCTAAAATGATATTGCATGCACGATTTTTCACCAAAAGTATTGCAGGAGTATAACCGAAGAAAAAAAAATATACAGAGACCAAAACTATATGGACAAAACCTTTTTTTTTACCTACCAATTCAAAAAAACTCTCTTCGTCGAAAAGAAACAAGGATTAGTCTATACATTTTGTCAGTAAGTATATTATAGTTTCAGAAGGACAACTTGTCTATTTCTTTTGTTTTAGAAAATAGTCCAAATGAAATTTTTATTATTTACACTCTGCGCTTCAATAACTTTTATTTCTTGTTCAGAACAAGAAGACATACCTACTCTAGAAGTAGGACAAGATTTCACTAACTCAAATGTTAGGATACTATCTATAGATACTTTTGCTGTAGAATTATCCACATACAAATTTGATAGCATAGTAACTTCTTCAACTAATCGAATATTAATTGGTCAATACAAAGATGAGGTATTTGATACTACCAGAGCTGCCAGTTTTATGGAGCTTACAGCATTAGATTATTCTATTTCAGACGAAGCCGAATTAGATAGTGTTGCATTGATTCTAAACTATGATGGCTATTTTTATAGCGACACACTTAAAGTATCTTCCATACAAGTTCATCTATTAAAAGATGAAGTTAGGCCAAATGATGATGCATTTTACAACACCAGTATAATACCTTATGACGAAAACTTTATTGCCAGCAAAAACTTCTTTCCTGAACCTCAAAAAGAAGACTCTATACATATTACAATACCCGATTTTATAGGTAGACCGCTATTTGAAAAAATGCAGTCTGGAGAAATAAATGACACCGATGAATTACGAAATGAATTTAAAGGGCTGGCATTACTTCCAGGACGCATGGATGACTCTTCAATCATTGGGTTTGCAGTTGATAACACTGAAACCTATCTTAGGTTTTTTTATAGAACGCCTGGGGAATTTGAAGACGATGAACAGACATTTGATCTAGTGGTCAATTCGACAGAAACATTTCCAACATTCTTTAATGCTATTAGAAGTAACACCGCAGGAACTATTTTCGAAAGCCTTACTGATCAAGAAATTAATTTGTCTTCGCAGGATCAAAAAGCCAATAACAGAAGTTATATACAAGCAGGTTCTGGTTTAATTACCAGGATTCAATTCCCAACAATTAAAAATATCTTCGAAATCCCTGGTACCGGTACCATCTTGGAAGCCACGCTAAGAATCAAACCTCCTCCACAAGAATTTAACGACCTTCTTCCTATACGAGACTCTCTTCTTGTAAATAAGATCGATCAAAATAACATCCTCGGAAGTCAATTATTTAATGGTCTTGGTGATGTATTTGCTATTATTAATCAAAGTGATAAAGAATTCAATGAAATCGTATATGAAATCCCAGTGGGTGTTTATTTAGAAGAAGAACTATCTGAAGCTCCCGAAACCGATAATGCGATTGTAATATTTCCAAAAAACTATAACAACACAGTAGACCGAATCATATTAGAAGGAGAAAACAGCGAAGATCTTGAAGCACAGCTAATTATCACTTATGCTATATATGATGAAAATGAATAAATATTTTAAAATCTTAGTAATCACTGTATGTACAACCACTTTACATTCTCAAACCAATAATCTCACAGGGTCTCCATATTCATTATTTGGACTTGGAGTTCAGTCCAACTCAAATATTGGAAAAAACAGTGCATTAGGCAATGGTGGAATTGCTCTTGAGAGTAAAAATCAAATTAACAACTACAATCCGGCTTCTTTTTCTACAATTCCTGATAAAACTTTTCTATTAGACATTGGTTTTTTAGGAGAGTTAAATAAAATTACAAACAACAATAAAGATGAACTTCGACTGGCCGCAAATTTTTCAAATTTGGCTTTTGCATTTAGCGTAAGTGACAAATCTGGTCTGGGGTTATCTATAGTTCCTTTTACAAACGTTGGTTATGCCTTAATTGGCATTGAAAGTAATATAGAGGGGTCACAAGATGAGTTTACGAGTAATATTTTTGGATCGGGAGGATTAAGTGACTTACGACTAAATTATGGTTATCAGCTTTATGACAACTTTAGCCTGGGCCTTAGAACTTCATTTCTATTTGGATCTATTAAAGAAACTGAGAACATTTTGATTGGAGATGCTTTTTTAAATATCGATGAAGAAAATTATTACAACGGTTTTCGATTTGGTGTTGGTTTTCAATATGAAATCAACCCCAAATACGCTATAGGTTTCACTACGGATTTACCAACATCTTTAAACGGTTCTCAAGATCGATTTGTAAACAAAAGCTTAGATTTTATTACCACCGAAACTGAAGATGAAGAAGGATTAAACATTCCTAACTTCAAACTACCTCTAGAAATTGGTTTTGGGTTAGCTTTAAAACCCTTTGACGGTATCACATTAAATGCCGACTACAAAAGAAATCTATGGGGACTTACCGATCAAAAAGACGATATAGGAGAATTCGTGGACCAATCTGTTGTAAGTCTTGGTGCACAATATCGTGCGAGAGAGCAAGGACTAAAGTATTGGCAAAATATAGAGTTTAGAGCCGGGCTCAATTATGATTCGGGATACCTAAAAGTAAACAATAAGGTAATTGACAATTATAGCTTTACAGCTGGATTAGGCCTACCCATAAGCAGAAGAGGCACCTCGACGCTCAATATATCTTATACTACAGGACAAAGAGGTGCAGTCGAAGGTATTCTTATACAAGAAAATTTTAACCAAATAAATATTAATCTAAGCTTAAAAGATATTTGGTTTAAGAAAATAAAATTCAATTAAAAGATAGTCTCCCATCCATGATTTTCAATAATTAGTACTGTATCAATACATAAGGTAGGTAAATACTCAAAAGTTGAGCATCAAACCGTACAAATTTCTACAAAATCACAACAATATTACTTTGCTGATTCTATTAACAATCCTTTACTATGAAACCTATTTGATGTCCATTTATATTAAATAAATCACATTATTTTAACAAAAAACATTATTATTTTAACAAAAAATGAAAAAGTAAACAAATTCTTTTACCTAGTTTTGTTTAACAATTTTATAATAATAGTGAACAATATTCAACAAACTTTTAGTATTAAGGATCTTGAAAATCTATGTGGTGTTAAAGCACATACTATACGAATATGGGAAAAAAGATACAACCTACTTTCTCCTAATCGCACAGAGACCAATATCAGGACGTATAATTTAAAAAGTCTTCAGAAGTTACTAAATGTTACCTATCTGGTTAATAGTGGCTATAAAATATCAAGAATTTCTAAACTTGATGAAGAAGAAATAAACGAATATGTTAGAAGCATTGTATCTGATAATAGCACCAAAAATCAAGCGATAAATTCTTTTAAGATTTCTATGCTTAATTATGACTTAGAGCTTTTCCTTGGTACGTATGAGCAATTAGAAAAGAAAAGAAATTTTAGGCAAATATTTATTGATGTTTTTGTTCCTCTTCTTAAAGAAATCGGGTTATTATGGCAAACCGATACCATTAATCCTTCTCATGAGCATTTTATATCTAACTTAATTAAGCAGAAATTACTTCTTAATATAGAAAAATTACAGTACTCTAATCCAACCAAAAAGGACAAAGCATTTATTCTGTATTTACCCGAAAATGAAATACATGAATTAGGGTTGCTCTATATAAATTATGAGATATTATTACATGGATATAAAGCTATATACTTAGGCTCAAGCATACCATTGGATAGCTTACCTAATATGCTTGCATTTCATAAAAATACGGTGTTTGTATCTTATTTTACGATAAGACCAGAAAAAGACAATCTCCCTAAATATGTTGAAGATTTTAACAGGATAGTGTGTCATGATCGCATAAGTGAGTTTTGGATGTTAGGCAAACAAATTACAAATATTACCGAAAGTAGTGCGCCAAACCATCGCTATTTTAATTCTATAAGCTCTTTGTTATCCGAGCTTCAATAACAATCATAATTTATAAACATGTCTAAAAAAGTAGCAATTATTGGTTCTGGATTTTCATCTTTATCTGCATCTTGCTATTTAGCACAATTAGGGCATGATGTAACAATTTATGAGAAAAATTCAACTATTGGCGGAAGAGCGAGGCAATTAAAAAAAGAGGGATTTACATTTGACATTGGTCCCTCTTGGTATTGGATGCCGGATGTGTTTGAAAGTTTTTTTAATGATTTTAATACATCTGTATCTGATTATTATACGCTAGAGAAGCTTAACCCAGCGTATAAGGTCTTTTTTAAAGATAATGAAAGTATCCTTATTGAAGATACTTTGGATAAAATATACCAAGCATTTGAAGCTGAAGAAAAAGGAAGTTCTGATAAACTGAAAAAATTTATAAAAACTGCTCAGAATAATTACGAAATAGCTATAAAAAGTCTGGTATACAGACCAGGGGTATCTCCTTTAGAATTAGTAACAAAAGAGACTTTACAACGTATAGGGCAGTTCTTCAGCACCATTTCAAAAGAAGTTAGAAAAGAGTTTAAAAATGAAAAGCTAATACAAATACTTGAGTTTCCTGTATTATTTTTAGGAGCAAAACCAAGCGATACACCTGCCTTTTATAGTTTTATGAACTACGCTGATTTTGGACTGGGAACCTGGCATCCAAAAGGCGGAATGTATGAAGTAATACTTGGTATGGAAAAATTAGCCAAGTCACTAGGTATAAAAATACAAACCAATGCTACGGTAGAAAAAATAGCAGTTAAAAACCATGAAGCAGTAGGCCTTATAGTAAACTCAGAGAAGATTGATTCTGATATTGTCTTGTGCGGAGCAGATTACCATCATGGAGAAACCTTATTAGCCCCAGAATATCGCCAATATTCCGAAAAATACTGGGATAGCAGAACTTTTGCTCCATCATCCCTACTTTTTTATGTAGGGTTTAATAAAAAATTAAAAAACATCAATCATCACAATTTGTTTTTTGATACCGATTTTGATGTTCATGCCCGAGAAATTTATGATGACCCAAAGTGGCCGAAAAAACCTCTTTTTTATGCAAATTTCACATCCCTAACAGATCCAGGCACAGCACCTGAAGGCAATGAAAATGGGTTTTTTCTTATTCCTCTAGCACCGGGTATAGAAGATAATGAGCAACTTAGAGAAGAGTATTTTGAAAAAATAATTACTCGTTTTGAGAACCTAACAAATCAGAATGTTAGAAATAATATTATCTTTAGAGAGAGCTTTTGTGTTAATGATTTTGTAGAAGAATATAACTCCTATAAAGGAAATGCATATGGAATGGCAAACACACTGCTGCAAACCGCATTTTTAAGGCCTAAGCTGAAAAGTAAAAAAGTAAAGAATTTATTCTTTACCGGACAACTTACAGTTCCCGGTCCAGGAGTGCCTCCTTCATTGATTTCTGGAAAACTAGTAGCAGGGTTAATTGAAGCTCAACATACTGAAAATAAAGAATTAAAACTCTTAACCACATAAACCAAACACAATAAATCTTAAACCTCATCCCTCTATGAAAGCCATTTTTGATACCGTATCTTACAGTTGTAGTAAAATTGTTACGAATTCTTACAGCACATCATTTTCATTGGCATCAAAAATGCTGTCTAATTCGATAAGACAAGACATATATAATATCTATGGATTTGTGCGCTTTGCAGATGAAATTGTAGACACTTTTCATGATTATAACAAAGAGGAGCTTTTTAATGATTTTGAAGTTGAAATGTATAATGCGATAAAAAATAAAATTAGCTTAAACCCCATTCTAAATTCTTTTCAGCAAACAGTTCATCAATACAACATTCAACCCGAATTATATGAAGCTTTTATGAAAAGTATGCGTTTAGACTTGCATAAAACAAAATATTTAACAGATCAAGAGTATAAAGAATATATCTACGGATCTGCAGATGTTGTGGGACTTATGTGTTTAAAAGTATTTGTGAAGGGAGATGAAGAAAAGTATAATGAATTAAAACAAAGTGCTATGCACCTGGGTTCTGCTTTTCAAAAGGTCAATTTTTTAAGAGATCTTAAAGCGGATTATGAAGACCTTGATAGAACGTATTTTCCGAATACGGATCTACAGCAATTAGACGAGCCTTCTAAATTAAGGATCATTAATGAAATTGAAGAAGATTTTGAAAAAGGGCTTCAAGGTATTCTTAAACTTCCTGTAGAAGCAAAATTTGGTGTATACACAGCATTTATATATTATAACAAGCTACTTAAAAAGCTCAAAAAAACACCTTCTTTAGAAATAAAGAATACACGTATAAGGGTTCCGAATTATCAAAAATTTGGTTTATTAGCAAAATCTTATTTTGACTATAGATTAAATCTAATTTAACCGTATTTTTGTTTTAAAATTTACTTGTGAAAATTATAATCCAGATAATAGTTTTTTTAGCCGCATTCTCAATCATGGAATTCATGGCATGGTTCACTCATAAATATGTTATGCATGGCTTTTTATGGTCTTTACATAAAGACCATCATCACAAAGATCATGGTAGCTGGTGGGAACGAAATGACTTTTTCTTTGTATTCTATGCAATTGTGAGTATGTCCTGTATACTTTTTCATGATTCTGAAACCTTTTGGGTGGGTAGAGCAATAGGCTTAGGGATTTTAGCCTATGGTATAGCTTATTTTATAGTACATGATATTTTTATTCACCAACGCTTTAAGTTATTTAGAAATGCAAATAACTGGTATGCAAAGGGTGTGAGAAGAGCCCATAAGATACATCACAAAAATATTGGTAAACAAGAAGGAGAATGTTTCGGTATGTTGGTGGTTCCTTTTAAGTATTTTAAAAAGTAAATTTAGCACCTATTCTGCTAATAACTTTTCTAGGGTTTCTCTCACTTTAGAGCTATTCCAATCTGCTGCACCAACCTTATGAATTATTATATTTCCTTTTTTATCTAGTATATATGTTCCAGGAATAGGTTTATGAGTAAAAGGCTTGGGATGTGGGGATAATGATCTATAAATAGGATAATAATAATTTTTATCCTTCATAAACTTATTTAGTTCTGGGTCATCATCTTCGGTTAAGAATACAAAAACTACTCTATCCTTATAATCATTGTATAGTTTTTGTAATGAAGGCATCTCTGCAATGCAAGGCGGGCACCATGTAGCCCAATAATTAAGTAAAACTACTTTATCTTTAGCTGTATCAAAATTCATTGACTCAGTATTTACTCCGTGTAGTTTCCAATCATAAGATTCAACTTGTGTTCTTTCATCCACCGCTACCAAACTAGGGCTAAAAGAAAAAATTCTGGTTAAGAATATTTGCATCATACCTCTAGTATTAGGGATAAAAAACAGCACCAGTATGATTACAAAAATTAAGTTGGATATTTTTTTTCTATTAAATTTCATCTATACGTAATTTGAATTCTGAAAACCATGGCAAATCTATGAATTAATAAAGCGCAATCAATGATTGCGCTTTAAAAACTAACAAAAATATAATAATGAATTATCGTGTTACATTTCCTGTAGGAAATGCATCTGTCTTAAGTTCAAAATTATAGCTTTCTGGAGCTGTATCCATTCCTGCTACTCCAATCAATGGCTTTAACACGAAAGGTGCAGGAGAATCGTCTGGATCTGGTTCTACAGAAATCACCACCGTTCTATTTCTCACATCCAACGGAAAAGTTACACCATCAGGAGCATTTCTAAAAAAATCTTCTCCTGGTAGTGGGGGTCCATCAAAAACAGTTTCACTAAAACCATTAGGGTCGCCTGCATTATCATCTCTAGCGTCAAAAGATGTAAACGTACCTGTAGAAATCGGTCCATTATCTGTTACCACCCACCCTTCATACTTCCATCCAGTTAATGAAGGAAGAGTTAAATTAGGCATTGGAGGCATCCCAGGTAAACCAAACCACACTCCGTATTGGTCATTACCATTATTCATAGCTCCGCCAGGCACATCTTCATCGGTTGGTGCTCTTAAAAAGAAAGTACCGGCTGCATCAGTAAAGTCTCCTACTGGAGCTAGTCCTACTGTTGCCGTGTTTCCTGTTCCAAATTCACCTCTTAAAAGCTTGGTAGCCGCAGGCATCAATGCAGCATCTCCGGTTTCTCCTGCTGGTTCTACAGAAAGAACAAAAGCAGTTGCTGCCGCAAGTTGCGTATTATCTACAGAGAATGTTTGAGGAAAAGTTACATTTGTAAAAGTTCCTGTACTTACCGGTAGTGTTTCTCCTGGTACTATGATCCAACCTTCATAAACATAACCAGTACCTAAAGGTTCTAAACCGCTAAGGTTTAATGTTAAATTTGCTGTATTAGCCGGAACCGGTAATGTATCATCATCGTCACTACATGAGACTACAATAACACTCGTTACAAGAATCCCAATTATTAATTTTTTAAACATTGCTTTTATTTTTTATAATTATTACAATGTGAAAATAGTAACATCCGATTTTTTAAAATGTTAGATGGCTAACATTAGGCAACATTTTTTAACCGAATTTCTTTTCTATTAAAATCAATGATATTAGAATCCTTTAATTCATTTAGAATGATATTTAAGGTAGGGCGTGATGTGCCTATTAGATTTGCAATATCTTTTTGGGTATAAGGGTGTTCTATTACCATATCACCCGTATCTGGGCAGCAATGCCCATAATCCTCTTTGAGTTCATTTAAAAACTCTAGCAATCTTGTTTTTGTATCTTTAAAGAGTAATAACTGAAGTCTTCTTTCTAAGCGTTTAAAACGCAAACCAATAAACTTATAAATCCTAAGACTAAAAGATCGATTATCTCGCATAAGTCCATGCATAGTTTCTACGCCTATCGGACATATCGAAGTAACATTCTCTAGTGATTGCGCAAACTCTGTTCTTTTATTTTCTCCAAATATGGCTTTTTCGCCAAAAATTTCTCCTTTGGTCAATATAGCCTTTACAATTTCATGACCGTCTTCAGCATAATATCCAATTTTCACTTTCCCTTTTTCAATAAGGTATATTTTATTAGCAAAATCTTCTTCAAAATAGATATAATCATTTTTTCTGTAAGCGTCGAAATCGTGATCTTTCTTGTACTTTTTAAACTTATGAGGACATAATACTTTAAAAAGATTAGCATCCTCAAAAAACCAGATAGTACTCATGATGATTGTGTTTAGATGTTCGTTAACTAATTAGAACGTAAAACACTGACCGACCTTACATTAAAAAACACAAAAAACTCCCGAAATTTCCTTCGAGAGTTTTTATATTAAAATATTCTATTTATGTTCTAATTAAGCATTTTGCCTTTTAATCAAGTTTAATGCAGAACCTTCATTATACCAATCGATTTGAGATTGATTGTATGTATGGTTTACTTCAATTACATCTTTAGAACCATCAACATGAACAAACTCTATGTTTAAAGTTTTTCCTGGTGCAAATGCATCCAAATCTAAGAAATTTATGGTATCGTCTTCTTGAATTTTATCATAGTCTGCCTCGTTAACAAATGTTAACCCTAACATCCCTTGTTTCTTAAGATTTGTCTCGTGTATACGTGCAAATGATTTTACAATTACTGCAACTACACCTAAGTGTCTAGGCTCCATTGCTGCATGCTCACGAGATGACCCTTCTCCGTAATTATGATCACCGACTACTATTGTTTTAATTCCGGCAGCTTTATATGCTCTTGCCGTATCTGGCACACCACCAAAATCTCCTGTTAATTGATTTTTTACAAAATTTGTCTTTTTACCAAATGCATTAACAGCACCGATTAAACAGTTGTTAGAAATATTATCTAAGTGTCCTCTATAACGTAACCAAGGACCAGCCATAGAAATATGATCTGTCGTACATTTACCAAAAGCTTTGATTAAAAGTTTTGCTCCTTTTATCTCATTACCAATTGGTTCAAAAGGTGTTAATAATTGTAATCTTTCAGAAGTTGGGCTTACCTTCACTTCTACACCACTACCATCTTCAACCGGAGCTAAATATCCATTATCTTTTACTTCAAAACCTTTCGGAGGTAATTCCCATCCTGTTGGCTCATCAAACATTACCTCTTCTCCGTTTTCATTTATTAACTTATCTGTCAACGGATTGAAATCCAGGCGTCCCGCAACAGCAATTGCCGCTGTTAATTCTGGTGATGCAACAAAAGCATGTGTATTAGGATTACCGTCCGCACGCTTAGCAAAGTTTCTATTAAAAGAGTGTACAATACTATTTTTTGGTGCGTTTTTAGGATCACTGTATCTTGCCCATTGACCAATACAAGGACCGCAAGCATTTGTGAATATTTTTGCATCTAGTTTTTCGAATATCCCAAGGATACCATCTCTATCTGCTGTATAACGTACTTGTTCAGAACCTGGGTTAATTCCTAGTTCTGCTTTCATTTTCAATCCCTTATCTAAAGCCTGTTGTGCAATCGAAGAGGCTCGTGATAAATCTTCATAAGAAGAGTTCGTACAAGAACCAATTAATCCCCATTCAACTTGAATTGGCCAATCATTAGCTTTTGCTTTTTCTGTCATTGTGCTACCAACTTCTGTTGATAAATCCGGAGTAAAAGGTCCATTTAATAATGGCCCTAATTCAGATAGATTAATTTCGATTACTTGATCGAAATATTGTTCTGGATTTGCGTATACTTCTGGATCTGCTGTTAAATGCTCTTTTACCTGGTTTGCTGCATCCGCTACATCAGCTCTTTCTGTAGCTCGTAAATAACGTTCCATAGATTCATCATAACCAAATGTAGATGTAGTAGCACCAATTTCGGCACCCATATTACAAATGGTGCCTTTTCCTGTACATGACATTGATGTTGCTCCAGGTCCAAAATATTCTACAATAGCACCGGTTCCACCTTTTACAGTAAGAATTTCTGCTACTTTTAATATGACATCCTTAGGTGCTGTCCAACCGGATAGCTTACCTGTTAATTTTACACCTATCAACTTAGGGAATTTTAATTCCCAAGCCATGCCAGCCATTACATCAACAGCATCGGCTCCACCAACACCTATAGCTACCATTCCTAAACCACCTGCATTAACTGTATGCGAGTCTGTACCAATCATCATACCTCCTGGGAATGCATAGTTTTCTAGTACAACTTGGTGAATAATACCAGCTCCTGGTTTCCAGAATCCAATACCATACTTATCAGATACTGATTCTAAGAAGTTAAACACCTCACTACTAATATCATTAGCTTTTTTTAAATCTGTAACAGCACCGTCCTTAGCCTGGATCAAGTGATCACAATGAACTGTTGTCGGTACAGCGACTTTATTTTTTCCGGCTTGCATAAATTGCAATAAAGCCATCTGGGCAGTTGCATCCTGACAGGCTATACGATCTGGTGCAAAATCCACATAATCTTTTCCTCTTGTAAATGCAGTATTTGCTTTACCGTCCCATAAGTGTGAGTACAATATTTTTTCTGCTAATGTTAAAGGTTTACCTGTAACTTCTCGTGCTTTATTTACACGATCTGCTACTTGACTGTACACCTTTTTTATCATATCGATATCGAATGCCATATTCTATTAATTTTAAGTATTGAAAAGTCTTGCGAAAATACGAATTTTAAAGGATTTTATTAAATGAATAGTCTTAATCCTATCTTTTTACATTTTTCAAAAAATAAGGGTACTCATTTCTTAAAATTCATAAATTCTATTTAGTAATTCTATAAAATCACTAAAAATACATATAACAAAATGACATCCTGTTATTTTAATTCACGAAAACGTTATAGTAAGTTCTTAAAAAATGATCGAAAAAACCCCAATTTTATCTAAAAACAAAAAAGTGAAGTTTTTCAACTTCACTTTAAACAAAACTTAATTCTGATCTTATTGATCTTTCTTATGCCCTTTTCCTTTTTTTCTTCTTTTTTCACGAAGCTGTTCATGTAATTTTAGCTGTTCTTCGGAAAGGGAGGCTACAAATTTGTTATATTTTTCTTTCATAACGGCTCTATTCTTTTTCCTCATCTCTCGCTGCTCATCATTTAATGTAGCCGCAAGTGCTTTTTTCTTCCCTCGTTTCGAAATTTCTTTATCATTCACAATTGCCAATTGTGTTTCTGTAAAAGTAGCTTTTAAAGCAGATTTTTGCTCTTCTCTTAACTTTTTATGATTATCAAGCTCAGTTTTTTGGGCCTCAGAAAGGCTTTGATGAAATTCTTCTTTCAAATCTTTGCGTTTCATTTGACCATCATCTGATTGTGCAGACAAATAAAAAACTCCAACAACTAAAATCATTACGACTGTTATACTATTTTTCATGTTTTATACTATTTTAAAGATATACTTAGGTTATACTACTAAGACTACAAAAAATAGAAAAGGTTTAATCACACTAAAAACATAGCATTCTAAATAATTTGTTTAAAAAAAGATCTCTGGGATAGATACTATGTGCAATAAACTATATTAGCCAAAATAACACATTCTATAGGTTTCTAAAGGAAAATTAGCCTAAAACAGGCTATTGATTACATCTTCTACACTAACACCCTCGGCTTCGGCTTTGTAGTTTTTGATAATACGATGACGTAAAATACCCATTGCCACAGATTGAACATCTTCGATATCCGGAGAGAATTTCCCTTTAATTGCTGCATTAGCCTTTGCTGCAAGAATTAGATTTTGAGAAGCTCTTGGTCCGGCTCCCCAATCAACATAATTTTTAACTAATTCTGTAGCTGCTTCACTATTAGGCCTCGTTTTCCCAACCATTTCTACTGCATATTCTATAACATTATCTGCTACTGGAATACGACGAATTAGGTGCTGAAAATCAATAATTTCTTGAGCGGTAAACAATGAATTAATAGTTTGACTAGTGTCCCCAGTTGTGGTCTTAACCACTTCTACCTCTTCTTGAAAGCTTGGATATTTTAATTCTATGGCAAACATAAATCTATCTAACTGCGCTTCTGGCAAAGGATATGTACCTTCTTGCTCAATTGGGTTCTGAGTAGCGAGAACAAAGTAGGGCAAATCAAGTTTATAATGGTGCCCTGCAACAGTTACAGCACGCTCTTGCATAGCTTCTAATAAGGCAGCTTGTGTTTTTGGTGGTGTACGGTTAATTTCATCTGCAAGAATAATATTAGAAAATATCGGCCCTTTTATAAATTTAAAATGTCTGGTTTCATCAAGAATCTCGCTCCCTAGTATATCACTTGGCATAAGATCTGGAGTAAACTGAATGCGCTTAAAGTCTAAACCTAGTGCTTTTGAAATCGTATTAACCATTAATGTCTTGGCTAATCCAGGAACACCTATTAATAAGGCGTGGCCTCCAGAAAAAACAGAAATAAGTATCTGATCGATAACAGTTTCCTGACCAATAATTACTTTGGAAATTTCTTTTTTGAGTTCGGAATGTTTTTCTACTAGTTTTTTTACAGCTGCTACGTCGTCTGACATATTATTTCTCTTTTTTTAACCAGTTACCGCTATAACTACAGTCTCTGTAATCTCCGTTAATTTTGATGTAGGTATCCATTATTTTTTCACTCTGCCATTTACGGATCGCATCAATCTGTTTTTTTCTAAGAGCTAATTCCTGAATCTTAAGATAATCCTTTGCATAGTCAGCTATATGTTCATCATAACGATTAAGTACAGTAATCAATTTAAACTTTTTTCGACCTTGACGATCTTGATCAGGAATAACTAAAGAAACTTCATTTGTCTTTAATTTGGATACTTGATCGTACAATATAGGATCAATTTTGGTAAGTTCAAAATGTGTATCTCCTGTAGTTGGATTTATTAATTGCCCGCCATCTTCTTTAGTTTCTTTTTCATCACTAAATTTCCTTGCAGCTTCTGTAAATTTAATGGATCCGGAAACGATACTTGAGCGTAGAGAGTCTATCAATTTTTTCGCAATATCTACCGTTTCTCTAGTGACTTCTGGAGTAAGCAATATATGTCTTACATCAATTTCCTCTCCTCTAATCTTGTCTACTTTTACAATATGCCAGCCAAAATCAGTCTTGAAAGGCTCGCTTACTTCACTTTCTTGTAGGCTAAAAGCTACATCCTTAAATTCTTTAGCAAAATTGGTTTGTCGATCCAAGGTATATTTTCCACCAGTTGATTTTGAGCCTGGGTCTTGAGAATACAAAACCGCCTTAGTAGCAAAGCTGCTACCGTTCTCAACAATATCTTCTCTAAATTGTTTTAGCCTATCAATTACTTTCTGTTCTTCTTCATCAGGGATTTCTGGTTCGATAACAATTTGCGCCAGCTCTACCTCAGTTCCAAAAAGTGGTCTTTCCTTTTCTGGTATTTCTTCAAAAAATTCCCTAATCTCTTCGGGTGTAATTTCTATATCTTCTATAATTTTTGACCTCATCTGCTCGGATAAGCGATTTGATTTATTGATTTCAAAAAGTTCTTTCTTAAAATCATCAACATTATCCTTTTTATAGAATCTTAGTACTTTTTCTATAGTACCTAATTCATTGGTCATGTAATTTAATTGCTGATCTACCATTGAGTTCACCTCGGCATCTCTAACCTCAATACTATCCTGAACCGCGTGATGAGCATATAGTTTATTTTCAAACAAACTTCCTGCAAGCTCACAACGGCTAACATCTGAAGCAGATACTCCTTCACTTATCAATTGTTGATAAGCAATATCAATATCGCTATCCAAAATAACATGTTCCCCTATTACGGCAGCAACACCATCTACTTTCATTCTTTGAAATGGCTTAGGAGGCTCAATTGTTGTTTTTAAAGAGTCTATTGCTGCACCAAGTGTATCATTAACTATAATTGAATCCTTTACTTCATCCTCAATGATTTCTTGGGCAAGAAGTTTTGCACTACTAAAGGTAAGTATGGTACATAGTACCGAAATCTTAATTGTAAACTTCAAATTGTTTGTTCTCAACTGCATCTTTTGTGATATCTTTTTCTATTTTTTTTACCAGTTCCAGCTTTCTTTTATTTAGTATAATTTGTCTTATGATAGGTTTAATATATTCTAACGGTGCTTGTTCATTCCGTCTTAGTACATCTTTCATTTTTATCATAAAAACACCCGTGGAATCTCTAAGCTGCATGTATTTCCCACTTCGTAAGAGTTTTGATTTATCTTGTTTTTTAAGAATTGGTATTTTACTCATTATCTGATCTAATTTAATCCAAGTAGAATCATTTAATGAATAGGCAACACATTGCTGTTGTTTACCTACTAATTCCTCTATGTCCTCTTCATTAAAACGATTTAATTGTCGCTGTGTTGCAACAATATCATCGTAATCAGGTGGCAAATGTAAGTAACGTAATTTTACTAACTCCTCATTAAGATTAAAATTTTCTATATTTTGCTCATAATATGACTTTATATCAGGCTCGGTAATCTCCATATTAATGGATTTGTTAATCACAGCATTCTTGTATGCATTAATATACAATGTGCTTTGATAGTTATTTACCAGCTCATCAAATTCTTTAAGTTCTTTTTCTGTAAGATTTCGTTTGGCCTGATCTATAAATAATTGACGCGTGGCCCAGGTATTAATATAATTATTAATGATCGTGACACTATCTGTTTCTGGTGTGTTCTCGGGTATTAAATCTTCAATATCATCCTTATATAAATACGTGTCATTTACCCTGGCAATAGCTTCTTTTTCAATTCGATTCCTAAAGTTCTGACAAGAGACTGTGAGTACTGATAAAATTATTAATACGTAATATTTCATTTATTTAGACAATTCTTTTTTAACCTTATTTAAAGTTTTTTTATTAATTTCTACCTTGTATTTGGCCTTAAGTTCACCAAGCCATTTGGTCTCTATATATCCCTGAAAATCATTGATTACCTCTCCTCTTACTTCTTCAAAAGATTTAATTCTGGAAGGTAAGATTTCTTTAACCATAATCAAAGTAATATAATTTTCTTCTTTTGAAGTAAGGATGCTTCCTTTTTCTGCAGAAAAGCCTTTTGGAAATTCACTTTCTCCTTTAACCAATTCATCTTCAGAAAAAATAACTAAAACCACATCTTCTTTATTTACTTCTTCTTTTATTTGAGCAATTGATTTTTGCTTCTCTAGTAATTCTCTCACCTTGTCTATAGTCTCCTGCTTTGATGAAGAAGCTTTTAGTATTTTATAGGTTTCATTCTGAGAATATTTATTTTTATGGGATTCATAAAACTTTTGAAGTCCGGTAGCATCTGTTTTTGAAGTATTCCATATCTTGGATTCCATGAGATCAAAAAGTAAAAGTCCGTCTCGATATTCTGCAATTATGTTTGCAAAATCCTGGTTATCCTCCTCTAGATGTATTTCATAATAATTCAGTAATGTAGTAGATTCAAATTGATTGTAAGCATCCTCTAAGAATAAAGCAACATCTGTATAGTTCTTAGCCCTGGGTTGCTCCTTTTTAATAAACTCGGCAAAGTTCTCATAGGTGTATACTTCTTTTTTAAGACGAAACAGTTCTTTTTTTAGATTTTTGTCACCTACAGGGATCTCCCATGCTTCTTTTAGAATCGAATTTGGGATAAATTCATTAAAGTATTTTAGAGCTTCTTCATTTCGATTCACCAAATACTTCTCTTTTAATGAGCTAATAAATGATGTAGTAACCAATTTTGATCGACTATCTTTTTTTACCCTACTTGTCAGTTTTTCTTTTTGTTCTTCAAAAGTTTTATTTGGATATTTCTCTATTAACTGTATAATATGCCAACCATATCGAGTTTTTAAAGGAGCGGATAGTTCTCCTTTTATTTGCAAACTAAAGGCTGCTTTTTCAAACGTATCAGAATTAAGTGCTCCCTGACTAAATTTTCTAATCTTTCCTCCATCAATTGCTGTACTGGGATCATCACTATATTGCTTCGCTAAAGAGCCAAAAGAAACTCCTTGTTTAAGTTGCTGGTCTATCTCTTTAATTCTTTCTTCTGCTTGCTCAACTGTTCTAGTATCATTAACAGCAACCATAATATGTGCGACACTAACTTCTCCTAATTTTTTCTCTCTTTTATTAACTTTAACTATATGATAACCAAATTGAGTTCTAAAAGGTTCAGAAAGTTCTCCAACCTTAGTTTTATACGCAGCATTTTCGAAAGGATAAACCATTCTAAAAGCAGAAAACCATCCAAGGTTTCCTTCATTTTTGGTTACAGAAGGATCTTGACTATATATTTTTGCCACAGATTCAAAAGATTCTCCATTCAATATCTTGCTTCTGGCCTCAGAAACTTTTTGATATGCTACAACAGTGTCTTTTGCAGACGCATTTGGTTTTATATTAACCAGGATATGACTTGCATTAATTCTTTCCTGTGAGCGGTCGTATGCTTCCTTTATTAATGCTTCTGAAGTTTGAGTATCGGTAAGATATCCTTTTGCCAATTGTTTTCTATACCCTTCTAACTCCTTTAAGTAGGCTTCTTTTTTATCTAACCCGAGGGTTCTAGATTCTTTCAACTTGAGCTTATAATTAACAAACAAGTTGAGATATTCGTCTATGTCTTTCTTAGAATCATCTTTAACTAAATCAATATTTTTAAGGTACACTCTCTTAAACTCAGAAGTATATACTGGTGATTTATCAATTGAAAACAATACTTCTTTCTGTTCTTGTGCATTTGCAAGCGTAAAAAAAATAACCCCTAAAAAAAATATCAATGATTCTTTGCGCATAATTTTTTATGATAAAGTCCCTAAACCGGACAAAAATAACAATATTAAGATGTTTTACAAGTACCTTTCCTAACGAACTAAATGACATGTATAGTATTTGCTTTTAAAATTTTGTTGATCTGCGTATATTGTATATATTTTGCAACCTAACAAACAAAAATTCAAATAATGGAATATACGCTAGATATTGAAATAAAATCACCTAGAAATGAAGTAGTTAAAAAGTTTGACAGTGAAGAGAACATGAAGCATTGGCAAAAAGGTTTTATAAGTATGGAGCACCTGAGTGGAGCAAAGGGAAAAACTGGAGCTACATCAAAATTAACGTATAAAATAGGCAAAAGGGAATTTGAAATGATTGAAACCATCACTATGCTGGATCTACCCGATGCAATACATCTTACATTTGATGCCAAGAATGTGTATAATATTCAGGAAAATTATTTCGAAGAATTACCTAACGGAAACACAAAATGGGTGTCTAAAAACGAATTTAAGTTTAATGGTTTTATGAAGGTTATGGGGTTTTTCATGCCTGGTGCTTTTAAAAAACAATCCCTAACCTATATGATGGATTTTAAAGCATTTGCTGAAGAAGGCAAAAGCGTATTAGAAAATCAAAATGCATAGAACAAAAATGGAAAGAAAGTTAAAATTAATTTGGGATTTTAGAGGCCCTGTAGCCAGCAAAACGGCACAACATCATGAAATTCATCTCAAAGAATATATTTCGATAGAAAAATTATCACTCAATATTACAGGCTATCAAGATTTAAATGAGGCACACAGTATAGCATATATGGTGGTTGCAGACTCTGAAATGAAACCTGTAAGAGATGCTTTAAAACCACATCGTGGTTCGCTCTATGAAGAATAAGTGTTCAAAAAAAAAGGGAATGGCACAGATATTGACTAAGACCTTATATATTTGCAAAAATTTAAAAATCAGTAAATAAAAATTTAAAATGAAGAAAATAATAGTATCAATTTTAGTATTAGTTGCAAGTTTACAGTTAAGCGCCCAATCTAAAACCGGAACAATTGACACCGAATATATCCTTTCAAAAATGCCAGAATTAACCCAAGTTCAGGAAGATTTAAAAGCCTACAATGCTAAACTTGAAGGTGATTTAAAAGTAAAAGTAGATGATTATCAATCCAAGGTTAAAGAATACCAGGAAAAGGTAGCTTCTTTTACAGATCCTATGAAAAAAACAAAGCAAGAAGAAATCATTGGTCTTGAAAATGATATTACAAAATTTCGTCAAAACGGTTCACAATTAGTACAAATAGAACAAAATAGATTACTACAACCACTATATCAAAAAATTGGCAAAGCACTAGAAGAAGTTGCTAAAGCCGAAAAATATACGCAAGTATTTACGATCACCACAAGTGGCTTGGCATATGTTGATCCTAATTTTGACTTAACCAAAACGGTTATGAACAAATTAGGAATCAAAATAGAAGAAGGTAAATAATCAAGAACCTATTGCAAAATTAAAACCCCATATATCAATGATATATGGGGTTTATTATGATGTATAGTCAATAAAACAACTAATAATTATCGTCTGCTATAATTTGGAGACTCCTTAGTAATAGTAACATTATGAGGGTGGCTTTCTTGAATACCACTGGAAGTAATTTTCACAAAACGTGCTTTTTCTTTTAGTGCAACTATATCTTTTGCTCCACAATACCCCATTCCTGCACGTAGTCCTCCAATAAACTGATGTATACTCTCTATTAAATCTCCTTTATAAGGTACTCTTCCGACAATACCTTCGGGCACTAATTTTTTGATATCATCCTCTACATCCTGAAAATATCTGTCTTTAGAACCTTTTTTCATAGCTTCTACAGACCCCATACCTCTATAACTCTTAAACTTACGGCCTTCATAAATAATAGTTTCCCCAGGGGATTCTTTAGTTCCTGCCAATAAAGATCCCAGCATCACAGTATCTGCTCCCGCGGCTAAAGCTTTAGGAATATCTCCGGTATATCGAATTCCTCCATCTGCTATTACGGGGACTCCAGAATCTTTTATTGCATTAGCCACTTCTAATACAGCAGAAAACTGAGGAAATCCTACTCCTGCAACTACTCGTGTAGTACAAATTGATCCTGGACCAATACCCACTTTAACAGCATCAGCTCCAGCTTCTATCAAGTATTTTGCGGCATCAGCAGTAGCAATATTACCTACAACTACTTCTAATGTTGGAAACTTAGTTTTTACTTCTTTTAAAATAGCAACAACACCTTTAGTGTGCCCATGTGCCGTATCAATAACTATAGCATCTACTCCCGCACCGACCAACGCTTCTGCTCGATCTACAGCATCACCGGTAACACCAATAGCCGCAGCTACACGAAGACGACCTAAATTATCCTTGCTTGCCATCGGCTTCAAGGTAAGCTTAGTGATATCTCTAAACGTAATTAATCCTACTAGGATATTATCTTTATCTACTACCGGGAGTTTTTCTATCTTATTTTCCTGAAGGATTACCTCGGCTTGTTGTAATGATGTCCCCTCTCCTACGGTAACCAAATTTTTACTGGTCATTACTTCAGAAATCGGACGTTCATCGTTTTTCTCAAAACGAAGATCTCTATTGGTTACAATGCCTATCAACTTATGACCATCATCAACAATAGGGATACCTCCAATACTATGCTCACGCATATTATTTTTTGCATCAACCACCTTAGCATCTCTTGGAAGAGTAACAGGGTCGATAATCATACCGCTCTCAGCTCGTTTTACCTTACGTACTTTAATAGCTTGCTCCTCGATGGTCATATTTTTGTGCAAAACACCAATACCTCCTTCTTGAGCCATAGCAATTGCCATTCGGCTTTCTGTAACAGTATCCATTGCCGCTGAGACAATAGGAACGTTAAGTGTAATATTTTTTGTGAATTTAGTCTGTATACTTACATCTCTAGGTAACACTTCAGAAAATGCAGGGACTAAAAGGACGTCGTCATAGGTTAAACCTTCTCCAACGATTTTGGACTCGTGTGCTGTCATGGCAATTAAAATATAATTGCGTGCAAATATACATCTTTTTTAAAGAAAATTTTAGTGATATGATTTTATTTTGATAATGAATATTAATCTTGAAGAATACCACCAAATGCATGGAATAATACTCTTGTTTTAACCCAAAAAACTACGGTAAAACCTTTATGGAAATATGCAAAATCTAGTGAATTATAATTTTTAACAACAAATGTTAATTATTTATTAACAAAACATGAAATTTTAACAATATTTTAATAACTATCCGTTATATTTCATAATTAGTAGCCCCAAACTACTATAACCCCAAAATAAAATATGCTATGAGAATACTACTATGTCTGGTATTGATATGTTTATATTTCAATACCGCTAAGGCCCAGTATACAGAGGCCCCGGATACTAATCGTCAATTTATCAAATTCGAAAAAACAGAGTTTAAGCCCGAAAAAGACTTATTAACTCAAAGAATTCTCCCTGTAACATTAATTACCGCCGGAATTCTACTATCCACAAGTACTTTTGAAAAATCTCTTCAAAAAAACATTAGAAATGCAGTAGGCAATGATTTTTATTCTGGAATTGATGATTATACAAGATATGCCCCGGTTGTTGAGATGTATGCGGCTGATATTCTGGGAGTACAATCAAAAAATCACTGGTTTGATCAAACCAAAAATCTTATACTGTCCTCTATAATAAGTAATGGAACGACAACACTTTTAAAGAAAGAAGTTCATAAATATAGACCTGGTGGCTCTGATCATGCTAATTCATTTCCATCTGGTCACACAACCACGGCCTTTACAACCGCAACTGTTTTATTTGAAGAATTTAAAGATACAAGCCCTGTTTTGGCGTATAGTGGGTATGTATTTGCAGTCACAACCGCTAGTCTGCGATTGGCTAATAATATGCATTATCTTTCTGATGTTCTTGTCGGAGCAGGAATAGGAATCCTGGCAACAAAACTTGTATATCATCTTGATCATCTAATAGCCTGGAATCCGTTTAAAAAAATGAATGGAATTGCTTTTGCTCCACAGTATAGTGATGATAGTGGATTAGGTTTTTATTTTTCTAAAACTTTATAAACTACGTTTATTTACCTTCTAAAATTACAAATTATACGCTAATCAGGGGAAATACCCCCACGTAAAATTGCGTGTTTTCCCTCTTTTATGACAGTATAGTATGCCTTACATTTGATACTAACAATACATCAAAAGATAACAACCATAAAAATTAATAATAATGGTTATTACTCATAAAATAACAGCGTACAATATTATAATCCTTAGTGATTATGCTAAAGGTGGGGGCCACCAAATGGGTTATGTACATTTGTATGGAAAAAACTCGAAATATCTTGGATACTTGGGCATTATCAAAAATGGCAATGTACTGCCTCAAAACATCCAACACAGTAACGGAACATTAAATATATATTTACATGAATCGGGATTACAAAATATCCTGGATATCCTTAGAAATCAAAGTCCTATATCAATACAATTTGATACCAGTTTAAAGTGGGGAACACTGGTCATAGGCAATCAGCTGGTGAGTAAGAATGAACTTGCCGCATAATTGATCAAAAGACCTGAAAATGTTAATGTTATCTTGACTCTCATTTAGTACATGGGCCAGTCGAAAACGAGAGAACAAAAAAATTAAATTGTGAAAAAAGGTAATTGGTTCACAATCGACAACAGTGGAAGTATGCTAAATCAATAGTAACTAAACATTTTCAGGTCTTTTTGATATTATTTTCACTTAAAAATAAATCTTTAAATACATCGTATTAGGTTTCAAAATCGTCTATGCTTTAGACAATATTCTTTTATTTAAACCCACATATACTTCAAAAAATATTTCGGATACATTTCGGTATCATTTCATTTCAACAAAACTCTCCTCTGATTTTTTTGTAGTATTTTTCTTCAGTATACAATAGGTATACCCAATTATTTGTAATAGCAAGATAGCATATCATGCAAAAAATACTGACCGTCAGTAATTTAATGTAGTTTAACTATAATCTTTCTCCAAACAGCTAATTTCTTTTTACAGAGCACTTTATTCATATACTTTTATATAACACAACTCAAAATCTAACCCAATGAAAATTAACCAACATAATGTTGCACTATTTTGTGCCGTACTCCTGTTTTTTTGTTTTTCTTCTCTAACGGCTCAAGTCACAATATATCAACATTGTGGTTTCGGTGGCTGGAATGCTCAATTTGATGCAGGTAGTTTCAATAGTAGCGCAATACGTGCTGCCGGAGGAATTCCAAATGATGCTTCCTCATTAAAAATAGCAGACGGTTATCAGATAACTGTGTATAGTGGAGATAATTTTACAGGTAACGCAACTACATATTCAAGTGATGATGATTGTTTTGTCAATGAAGGATTTAATGATGTTATATCATCTATCAAAGTAGAAACCCAGAATGTAGCTACCCTATACCAGCATTGTGGTTATACAGGATGGAATGCCAAATTTGGTGTAGGTCGATTTAATAGCGCTGCTATTTGGGCTGCAGGCGGGCGACCCAATGATGCTTCTTCTTTAAAAATCATCCAAGGACACCAAATAACGATGTATAATGGAGATAATTTTACAGGAAATTCAATAACATATGACAGTACAGACGATTGTTTCTGGAACGAGGGTTTTAATGATGTCATATCTTCTTTTATAATTGAAAAGAAAAATAATACTGGTGATTGGGATAATTTCCCTTATCCTACCATAAATATTATTGATCAAGCATCAAATCATAATGGTTCACGAATATTTTGGAATGCATTTCCAAATGCAGAGGAAACAATTAAACAACTTATTCTAGAGGTGTGTAAAAAGATATACTACAACGACCGTGACAACCTGCTAACTTTCAACAAATTGAATCTGTATTTACGCGATGAAGGTGGGATTGCTGCAAAATGGGGAAGTCCTCCTGAGATAAGTATAAAAATTAGTGTCCGTCATATTCAAAATATATATAATAGTCAAGGAGGAAATCTTCAGGCTGTAAAAGAAGATATTGAAGGGATCTTATCGCATGAATGTACCCATGCATATCAATGGGAGCCCCGTAATGCTGGTGGTTACCAGCAAGGAACCGATTTTTATGGTTTTATAGAAGGGCTGGCAGATTATGTAAGAATTTCTCTCGGTCGACATCCAAGTCGTTCACCCAGACAAGGAGGTAGCTGGACTAGCGGCTATACTACATCTGGATTCTTTATCAACTGGATGGTAGACAATAAAGACCCCGAGTTTGCTATCAAATTTAATCATGCCGCCAGAACATATGGTACTTGGTCTTGGGATTCGGCATGTAGGAATATACTTGGTGAGGGCGTACAATCTCTTTGGAATCAATATCAGCAAAGTTTACGCAGTAGAATGCCTAAAAATGCTAGTGATATTACAAAAGAAAATCAATATGATCAGCATATGGATTGTAATATGAAAAACACCATAGATCCAGATGCAAAAAACACAATCATACAATCAAAATTGTATCCTAACCCTGTAGCCAACGAAATTAATATTGAAATTACAGGCAAGGTATATGCCAAATACAGTGAGATCCAAATACGAAACCTTTCAGGAAAATTAGTTAAGCAATTAGAGTATAAAGGAACTCAATATAAGGTTATAGTGTCTGATCTACCTTCAGGAATTTACACGGTCAGTATAAAAAACGGAAAAAACCGAATTGAAAAAAGAATCGTTAAGAAATAAAACTAATCATTTTGCCTTTTTGGCTATCATAATAGGCGTCTGAACCCTTTTAATCACATTGTACTGAAAAGTACCCCCAATTATAGTTCTCAGGCGCCTTCTATGATATCATTACTATAAACTCCATTTATGAAAATGAAAAAAACAGCTAAACTCCTTATAATTATAACCACAATATTTCTGTTTTCCTGTGAGCAAGAAAAAGTAACTCCTATGCTGCTAGATACTACTTCTGAAGAAGGGTCAATTGCTAAATCTACTATTCACCCTGGTGTATGGCAAAATGTATTTACTGATGAATTCAACGGAACATCATATACGACCTTTAATACTACCTGGAACTATCTTTATCCATGGGGCAGTGATCATAATGGTTCTGCCCGTATGTATGGTAATAAAGATGATCATAATCATATCTACAAAACCGGGCGTGGGTATTTGGTCATTAAGGCTTCTAGAATCAATTGGAACGAAGGCAATAGTAGCCATGATCCATGGCTACCCATTCGGTATCATTCTGGAACTATTCATGCGAAGCAAAAAATACAAATAAATGACACCTACCCAGAGTGGTCTCTCGAAGCCCGAATCAAAGCACCATCATCATATGGAACATGGCCTGCATTTTGGATAACTCATGATGGACCCTGGAACGCTGAAAGTGATATTATGGAATATAAAGGATCAAGAGTTTGCTGGCAAAACACCTGGGATTTGGGTTGGGAAGAGACCTTAACAACTGTTTCTAATCCTGCCAGATGGCACACCTACAAAGTTTGGATCACCAAAGAAGGCGACCATGTGGATATCCACTATTATATTGATGGAGTCTGGAAAGCACAACATAGAGGTAACAACTTTGTCAATAAAAACATGAATATAATCTTAAATCTACAAATGGAAGGAGCCTCAGGCAATTATGGCCCTAATGGCAATACATACATGCTAATAGATTGGGTAATAGTTGATAGAAAAAAAAGAGAATAGTTAACCAAAAGACCTAAAAATGTTAAAGTTATCTTGGCTCTCATTTAGTCTATGGGCCAGTCGAAAACGAGAGAATAAAAAAATTAAATTGTGAAAAAAGGTAATTGGTTCACAATCGACAACAGTGGAAGTATGCTAAACCAATAGTAACTAAACATTTTTCAGGTCTTTTTGATAGTACTTCAATTCAACAAATAAATCTCAGATACGTTATCTTCTTATATCATAGACTACAAGGCTCCAATAGTGCTATGGTAAAGCTTTTTATTTCATTTTAACACTTCTTTTGTTATCGTTTCTAATTTTCGTAACTTTAATAAGACCTTCAATAACAAGAATAGGAGCTCCCCTTCTTCTTTTTTAATGTTATCATTTTGATAAAAGATTGAGCCACTTCACCTATGATCTCAATACTTCTTATGCCTTAATATGATCTAATTTAAATGGATCATGATGTATAACCGTTTAACAACTTTTGATTATGAATCCGCAAGTATTGATTAGTGTTTTTATTGTAGTGTTCTTTTTAGCAGGAATACGTATTGTATTTGAATATAAAAGAGCTCTAAAATTCAGATTCGGAAAATACATAAAAACACTAAATCCTGGTTTTAGATGGATTATTCCGATAGTCGAAACTATACAAACTGTCGATATTAGAGTAATTACGATTAACATTCTATCGCAGGAGGTTATGACCGAAGATAATGTTCCTTGTAGTATAGATGGGGTTGTTTTTTTCAGAATCGACAACCCAGAAAAGGCCGTATTAGAAGTAGAAGAATATAAGTTCGCCATTTCACAATTATCGCAAGCCGCTTTGAGAGACGTTTGTGGTAAGGTAGAATTAGATGTTATTTTGTCTAAAAGAGAAGAAATGGGAAAGAATATTAAAAATATTGTGGAATTAGAAACCAAAGAATGGGGGATTGAAATTATTGATGTAAAAATTAAAGATATTCAACTCCCCGAGAATATGAAAAGAATGATGGCTAATCAAGCTGAAGCCGAGCGATCACGTAGAGCTAGAATAATTCTTGCCTTGGCAGAAGAACAAGCCGCTGGTAAATTATTAGAAGCTGGTAAACTTATTGATCAATCTCCATCTGCCATAAAATTAAGGCTTTACCAAACCTTATCTAATATTGCAGCAGAAAAGAATTCTACGATACTCTTCCCGTTTCCGGAAGAAGTATTACCAACGAATACAAAACGAACAAAGAAGAAAAAATAGTCCTTTTATCCTATAAAAATAAAACTTAAAACAACTTAATTTCCAATATCGTGTAGAGTAACGTAACTTTATATGGATGTCAAAAATTATAGGCTTTTTAATAATTTGTTTATCATACACGATAAATGCACAGGTAAATCCAAGATTTTATAGTGTGAAATCTCACTATGGTTTTATCATAGCCCATACCCCAGATCTAAAACCAATTTCACAAACTAATCCTTATGGAATTCAGTTAGAAATAAGTAAGTTACGAACAAGTGACAAAGCTTGGAAAACCTGCTTTTGTTACGGTAGAACAGGGTTTGCTTTTACTTATTTTAATTATGCCAATCAAGTGCTTGGCAGTTCTTACAACCTCATCTACTTTGTTGAACCTTATTTCACATATCAAGGTCCTTTAAAGTTTTCTCTTAGAGGCTCTATTGGCGCGACCTATTTAGACACTATTTTTGATGAAGAATCTAATCCCGATAATTTACTTTTTAGCACACATTTCAGTTTTTATCTGGCTTTATCTCTTAACCTCAACTACCATCTAAACGAAAAATATGCCATCAACCTCTCTGCCAACTATAATCATATTTCTAACGGAGGGCAAAAACAACCAAACAAAGGAATGAATTTTCCGACCTTGTCTATCGGTATAGATCGAATTATAGACCATACCAAATTGCGCCCAAAACCAAGCGAATTGAAACAATACAGCCGTTCATGGTCGTATTATTTTGGGTCATTTGCTAGTCTAAGGTCTTCTGATCGAGAAGCAGAATCTTCTAATCACCCTTTAATTGGTGCTATGGGAGGTGGTTTAAAACCTCTTTCTGGTATTAACGGATTTAATCTTGGTGCAGAGCTTTGGTATGACTGGTCAGATGCTAAAATAGCACAACAACGGGTCATCAATGATTCTGCTTTTTCTTCAGCATTTACTGCTGGTCATCATTTCGCGGTAGGTGATTTTTATTTCTTACAGCAATTTGGGATCTATGTAACCCGACCAAAAAATATCCAAGGAAATTGGATGTACCAGCGATATTCATTTTGGTATAGTATTGCAAATCGATGGACGATTGGTGCATCTTTAATTGCCTATGGACGTACAGCCGACCATATGGATGGTAGATTAATCTATGTAATTAAGTAAATAGAGGTTAAAAATATAAAACGGAGTTCGTTATTCACTCCCTCCGTTTTAAAAATGTTTACGTCTCGTTATGATAAATGCAATTATAACGAGGTCGCAAATATAGTTTTTTATAGAACAACGACAAGTTTTTCTATTTTTTACCCTATCACACTACTCAATCTAAACATCGGTAGATACATCGCTATCAGAATCACGCCCACAATAATCCCCACAAATATAGTTAACAATGGGTTAAGCACATTAGAAATAATCTGGGATTGATGTTTTACCTGTTGATTATACTGTTCATTTAACTTCTGAAAGATAAATTCTGTTTGATTGGTTTCTTCGGCTACACGAACCATTGCGATCATTTTTTTATCAAAAATAGGACTCTCATTAAAAGCAATACTCAATGTACCTCCTGTTAAAATAGAACGTTTTGCTTCCGTCAATCCTTCTTGTAACGGGTAAAAATTTATCATATTTTTTACCAGATCTATACTCTCTACCATAGGAACCTTTGCCGAAGTTAATAATGAAATTGCCTGTGTAAATTGAGCCATATAGATTCTCCTGAAATAATTGCCAAGTATAGGAAGTTTTAGCTGAAGGTTACCCAAAATTTTACGATACCACTGTTTTTTGGAAACCAAAATGATCCCAACAACACCAATGAATAGTGCAATTAACAATAACAAACCATGATTACTCATAAAATCTGAAAAACTAATAATCCCTTTTGTAATGCCTGGAAGTTCTACATTATTTTGTTTAAAAATATCAACAAACATTGGTACTACATATTTTAGCATAAAAATGATAACTATCAATGCAGTACACATTACAATTATCGGATAGGTTAGCGATGATATAATCTCTCTTCGTAGCTCGTTTTTACGTTTATAAAATTCACTGAGCTCTATGGTAATTTGTGCTAATTGACCTGTTTGTTCTCCTATCTTTATCGCATAATATTCATAATCTGTAAAATTAGAATCCTTCTTGAGTATTTCAGAAAAAGAGCTACCATCGACTAATTGCGATAGCATGGATGCCATTAGTTTTTGATCCTTTTCTTTTTTTTGAGTTTCTGCCAACAACTCTAACCCACTTCTAAGATCAATACCTGATTTTAGAAGTATATTAAGCTCTGCATACCATTGCTCTTTCTTTTTGGCAGAGAAAGCATTTCCAAATAAGGAGATCTCCTTGGTTAATATCTCAGAGACATCAAAAGAGGTATTCTTTTGATGTTGCTTTTTAGTGTTTGAAATCTTTATTCCCATGCTTTAAAAATGTATGGTTGGGTCGTTATATTTAAATACAAACAAACGTTGGGATGCTTTGGTTTTATCAAAGGTTAATTTTATAGCATCAATGGCTCCTGAATGTACCGATTTTCCTTCAAAATAAAACACTTTATCTTTTACTTTTAAAGAGTATGCCTCTATATCGGTCACAATACTGTCTGTATAAAATTGGTATAATCGTTCTCCTATCGGAGAAGACACCTTCACTATATTTTCTCTTGGATCCCATGTAACAACAGAAAATGTATTAAAATCAATAGTCAATGCTGTTTCGAGAGACTGTATTTGTGCTTTATGATCATAATTGTTCCCTATGCTACGCATATTACTCTGTACAATCCCCAATACAGTAAACGCAAGACCTGCTACAATTGTCGAAATCACAATAACCACCATGATTTCGGTAAGTGTAAATGCTTTTATTTTTCGAGAAGCTTTACTCATGTATCCATAGTTTTTTTTCGAGTTCGACACCTTCTTTACCATAGAGAAGAACAGCTTTATCTCCTTCTATAGTAATCATAATCTCCCAACCTTCGAAATCTTCGGCATAAGGTAATTTTATGCTGCGATGAATCGAAAGATATTCTAATTCTTTAACTCGATTCTCTATTGCGCTTTGATCTCTTTTAATTTGATTGGCAAAAACATTATTAAAGCTCAAACTGGCAATCATAAATACAATAATGATTAATACGGAAGCTGTAAGCACCTCTATTAGAGTAGCGGCTTGTATTTTTTTTAGTATAACCATTTCGCTATACTATTTTTTGAGTTCCTGAAAGGTAAGCCTGCATAATCTTTAACCGGATTCATCAATACTTTACCATTATAGATATGATTTAAATATACAGATCCCGATTGTCTTGCAATACACTGCCGTGTATACATAGAACCCCGTATGGTGCCTTGAAAATCAATATTCCCCTCGCAATACACCTCTCCTACAATTTCTGTCTTAGGCGCTATCATTACATGCGTTTTGATACGGTTGTCGGGAGATTTTTTATTCTTTAAATACACTATTGCACCTTCAATTACAGTACCAGAGCCTATATTAAAATCAGGTTTAGCATTCTGTAATTGATTGTTTTGGGTAGTATTATAGACTACATTTTGGTCTAAAAGCACTGCTGCCGATGGATATGATAAGTAACATCCTTTTCCTATTTCAATATTTTTGGTTGCAATACTCTGAAAACTACCTTTTACCCCGTCTTGTATTATAATCTTAGGCGCAATTAATATTACATCTTGTAATTGTGCCCTCGAACCTACAACGATTTTAGTTTGTGATTGGATAATAATATTACCGGTTATTTTTTCATTTTCTAAAAAGATAGGATCGCTATCATATAGAAGTTGAACAGGTTTATGGTATGAATTTTTGATCTCTTTCTCTAATGAAATAGAAGTAGCTTCATCAATAAAAGAACCACTAGTAGCCCTCTGTAAGTAATCTATCCATCCTTGTTCTAGTTTAGGTAATGATTCTTTGCTTTCGATTACCCGGCCATAGTATAGATTATTACCTTGATAATATGTACCCGAAATATTACCTGCTTTTACTCCTTGTTTAGGCAAATAACTGTTACCTTCTAATCGTGTATTACCCACTACAACTAGTGGAGAATTAGTATTAACCAGGTATAGATTAGGAGTTCTATCAGATTGTTTTGATCCTGTAAATGCAACCCTCTCGGCTTTTCGATTATGTGTACTCACACTGGCATATCTCTTTAGCCATGCACCGTGATAATTTGCAGCTTGCTTACTTACCTTAGGTCCCGATCCAGAAACAATTGTATCACTAACTACAGCGGTTTTCTCGAGAGTCTCAAATACCAGTGTATTCGCTTGCTCAAAAGCCTGTATCAACTCTTGTGATTTGATCCTAAAAAAAGATTGTACATGAGTAAGCATCAAAAAAGCACCTAGCAGTAGTGCTACCAACACCGAAATCAGTATGGCAAATTGCATTGCTTGCGCTTTTATTTTTGAAAAAACTTTCAATTAACAATTTTAAAATCTTTGATCTTACCTTTATACTTAACTCGTATAGAACTTGATCCGCCTCTAATTAGTGTCACTTCAGAAATAGTTTGCCTAGCTTTCATAAGCTGATCAGCTCCATCGATTTGAATCAAATAAATAGCATTTGCATTACCTTGTCCAGAAACTACACCTTTATAAGTAATAGACGGCCATACCAAAGGTGGTTTCTTTACCTTTGGTCTAGATACAATTACTTTCTTTTTCGGTTTATAAGGGGTCCCCAAAAACGGGTCTCTTTCTATTACACCAATGCTAAACTTATCTCGTTCTTTTACCTCAACAGGAGCCACAGTAACTTCAGCCGCTTTAGCAGTCTCGGGATCTTCATCTGAAAATGCTCCTACCACTTGAAAAATAATTGCACCCCAAACAAACGCAACTATCGGTAATAAGACATATAATGCTTTTTTTCCCTTTAGCATATTACTTAGTTTATTGAGAAACGAGATACATCGCTAGGATCACTCTCATTACCCGCTTGATCAAATGCTTTTAGAAACCAATAGTATGTAGTGGCAGCTTCTAGAGAAATCTCTGTTGGTGATGTTACTTGATCTTTGGTTACTAATTCTGTAAGTGCAACATCTTTATACACATAAATACTATCAACCTCTGTTGTTCCTTCAACAGCTACTCTGGTCCAACTAAATGTTACTGCAATATCATTTAGTGTAGCATCATTAGCAGGTGCAGTAGCTACGGGTTTATTAGGTGCATTACTATCCAAAGTTAATGTTCTGGTAGCATATAAAGTACTTTGTGTATTATTCTCTGCACGTACCTGCCATTTAGTTACTCCTTCAGGAAAGGTAAACGAAATAGAAGTTGTGGTGGTGGTTTCTTCTTCAATAACCTGATTAGTTGCATCCAATAGTTGCACACGGTACACGGTTGCATCGGTTATCGATTGCCATTGTAGTTCTACAGTAGCATCACTAGTAATTTCATTATTTTGTGGAGATATCAATACGACTACACTAGACGAGAAGTCTTCGCTTTCTAAAACAGTAAACCTCGCTGAAGTATATGGTGTAAATGACCCAGAATTCTGAGCTCTTACTCTCCACTGATATTGATTTTTTAACAAACTAGCTGTAAAACTGGTTGTTGTCACAGTGGTATCTAACACTACTTGGGAAGCATTTTCAAAATCAGGTTGAGCCACTTGTAATTGATAATTGGTAGCCAATAGTACTGGTTCCCAACTAAATGTTATCGAGCTGTTTCGCACAGTCGTGCTATCAGCCGGAGCTATAAGTGCGATTGTTTTATCTGTCAGATCTTCTTCAAAAAGGACTTCTTCACAACTAAATAGTGTAAAAAAAGACACCAAGACTATAGTTGTATATATCGGTAATTTCTTCATCATTATAATTTAAAATAATTCATTTTCTCCAGAGCCCTTTGGGCATCACGATAAGCATTCTTCGAGCAAGATGATTTTTCATCAATAATATTTGATAGTGTTATTTGTTTTCTATCATTCTCACTCCAACAGAAATAAGAGAGTTCATATCCAAAAATTGTGGCCTCGGCAAAGTTGATTGTTTTATATATCTGTCCTGCATTTATTAATGACAATTGATATTGTTTGTATCCCCCATTATTTAGAAACACAACTTCTGCATTAGTAATTTCCTGAATAACGGCCTTAGGTAATGACAACGATACTGAAGTAACCATAGTCGCTGCTTTTTGACCTTTTAGATAGGAAATCGTTTGTGCATTATATTCCTTTTGCAGCTCGGTTATAATGGCGACACGATCCAGTAATTCGAGTGTTACAAAACGAGGTTTGTTTTCGAGAGAATCTACATAGGTAACTCCTTGTCTATTTTCTTTAGAAACTTTTTGGTACGCTTCAAAAGTTGTGGTTGTAAAATTTACAGCCGTTACTCCTACCCTTATTTTTTGCTTATACTCTGGTAATGCAGATACTTTAAAATCTGAGCTAAGTACATCATTTTTTTGCAAACCTATAATCCCAAGAGCCATTGGATTTGTGGTAGAGGTATGCATGTTGGTCTTATTGACTTTAATACTATGGCATCCTATACAACCTAATGCTAATAGTAGTGCTATACCGTATACTCTATACTTCATAATATCTTATATTCTATTTATATTAATTCAATCGTTGCAACAATACTCTACATTGTAAATATCTTGCTCCCGTTCTAAAATTTTTCTTTTTCTCAAAATCTACCTGAACAATATTACCAAAGCTATATTTCTGTTCTAGTGTATAGATAACTCCTATCAATGCTTTGTAGTCTCCTTGTAACCTAAAATCATAGGTGGTTGTTCCTTTTTTTGTAGTTTCATCTATAAATTGATGAGGCTCTTCAAAAGCAATAACCTTTACATTGGTTGTATCTGATAATGTATTTAATGTTTTTAGCAGATTGTGTTGTAATGAACTTCCTTCTACGTTGTTCTTTGCTAAAATTATATCTAACTGCTGTTCTTTTTTTGATAGTGCCGCCAATTGAATAGGTGCAGCCTGGTATTGTTCTTTTTGGTTTTCTAGTATATTAAGCTCATCACTTATAGCAAATGTTTTAGCAAAACTATAGTGATATGCTATAAAAAGTACACATAAAAGACCTGCAACCAGCAGTATGTTTTTAGTTCGTTGTTCCATTTGATTTGATTGTAAGCATTACTTCGAAATCAGATGTGTTTTTTTTATCCAATCCATATTGTACTATCGTCACTGTTTCTACAAAAGACAATCCCTCTACCCTTCGCAACCAAGTCGTAAACTCTTCTTTATCAATAGATTTCCCGGTTATAGAAACAACATCTGCCCTAAGATCAATGGTTTTATTCTTACGAATAGGTTTTTCTAAAGGTTGGTATGTAAAAGAGCTTAACACTGCTGTACTTGGTAGTGCTTGTATAACCTGATCAATATAATACGAGCTTTTAGAGAACCCGGTGGTAAGTATACTTTGTACCAGAGCTTCTTTTGTATTTACATCTGTTTGCTTACTTTTAATTTGTTCTTGTTGCGTTGTATATACCTGCAACTCTTCCTGAAGACCTTGCCAGTTTTTATATTTGGAATTAAAAGCAAAAAAGTTAATCAGCAACGTTATTAAAAGGAATCCAACACCAATCTGAAGAACATTCTTAAAGAAAAGAGATTCTTTATAGTGCTTCTTCAATTCCTGATTCTTGGATGCTATATTTCCAGAAATTGCATCTGTACTTAAAAATTCATCCAGTGCTATTGCCAAAGGTAACGTATGCGTTGACGAAAAATTAAGTCCTTCAACAGTGTACTGCTCAACAGAAGTCTTATTATTTTTTGTTATTGAAGTTACTTCGTTGTTTGCAAAACGTACTTCAGTCGTATTACTATGTAATGTACTTCCTTCTGCATATACTGATAAAGCAGCCATCTTTAATCCTCCAAGATGAATACCCGTAATCTTAATGGTTGCTTTTTGGTATTCCTGGATTAATGTTGCTATATATTGTGTTCTACATACCGAGATAAAAGATTTATCCGCAGTACGAAGTATTTGATAATAAAAATCATTGAGATTCAGGTTCGGAAAAGCTTCTGCAAGAATCTCGGCATCTGTGGCCGTATTAGCCACTTCTTTAGATAAAATCTGGTCATCGGTGATCACAAGGCATACTGATTTACCTGACTTAACCACTTCTCCTAACTCATCAGGATGGTTAACGGTAAAGGTTTGATCTATATCCAGTTCTCCTTTTTTCTGAACCAGTTCAAGGCCAAAAATAACAGATTCGCCCTCTTGTTTAGTATGTTCAAGAGCAAAGACTGTTTTTCCGAAAGGGCGATATGACATTAACGATTCTAGCATTAATAAAATACAGTTGGTTTTATAATAACATTGAGCCTTTTCTTAGAATCTTCTCTTACTCTTTTACTGAATAACCATTTGATAATAGGAATACGTGATAAAAGAGGAACTCCTGATCCAGAATCATTCTTTACTTTTTGTTCAATACCTCCTAAAATAGCAACATCATTGGCTCTCATTCTCATAATGGAAGAGAATCTACGGCTGTTAATATCTGGCGGAGCATCTTCGGCAATACGTTCTCCACTAAAATTAGATTGAATCACTTGTATATCTAGCGTAATCTGGCCATCTCCCGATACAAAAGGCTTAAACTCTAATGCAAGTTCAGCATCAATCGGCTGATAGTTTACGATTTCTGATGTTTGTGGGTTTTGCGAACCAAAGATATTCTGGCTCGTTACTGCATAATAAGTGGTTTGCCCACTCGACAAATATGCTTTATGACCATTAAGCGTACTTAGCTTAGGTGTTGATAATATTTTTACATTACCATTCGTTTCCATGGCTTTGATATCCATATAAAAATTAGGCACAACATTACCCAAGTTCAACGACCCAAAACCATCAAATCCACCAATCACTCTATTTACGGTTTCGGCACCAAGAGTGATACTGGTATTAGGAAAAACCCTTCCTTCAGTAGTAACGGGCTCTTTACCTAGCCCAAACTCTACTCCTGTTTCAACGGTAGCCGAACGATTGACCTCCAGAATCATTACTTCAATCAATATTAACGGAACCGGTTTATCTATATATTTGACAAAGTTTTTAAATTTTTCTACCCGGGTACCTGAGCCACTAACGACAAAACTATTAAGTTCTGTATCAATTTTTACATCCAGACCCTCGGTAATTGAAGCAGGAAAAACATCTGAAATAGAACCTCCTCCTTGATTATTACTACTAGAACCAGAACTACTATTATTTCTAGTAGCTGATGTTCGTTGATTCCGGTTATTGATTCCACCTTGATTTAGTCCCTGATTAAATCCCTGATTTGCACCTCCGCCAAAGAAATTTGTTCCTCCTGTGTTGAAATTGTTGTTTCCAAAGCTGTTTCCGTATGAAGTAGATGGGTTCGCATCTCCCAACATCACAATAGATCGATGCATCATTTGTACCAGTTCGATCTTTTTTAATGCCAATTGATCCTCTGTACCAAAGTAATATACATTACCTTCTCGCTTAAAGGTGAATGCTCCAGAAGTAGATGCCGTAGTACTCTGAGGACTCTGCTGCCCGTTTACATTATTACCACTACCTTGGTTTGATACCTGAGCACGATTAGCAGTAATACTACTCTCAAAAATCTTAACCAACAGCGCATCAAAAGAAATAGAACCTGTTTTTACGGTTACTGTTCCTGCATTTTCTAAAGGTGAAGCTGTAAAAATATCTAGCTTCAAGTCGTCGGTTAGGGTATAAATCACATCGGCTATTGGTGTGTTATTCAAGTCTACCGAAACCATTCTTGCTACAGTATCCAACACCTTATAAGAAAAGTTAGGGCGTCTAGAACGAGAGCTTCTGGATCCTGCACCAGAGCTTCCTGGTTGCGGAAAAGCATCAAATTCATAAAACCCATCCTTATTTTTATTAAAATCCATATTATTGGCTTCGGCCAATTTCTTCATGGCAATATCAAAAGAAACATTACTGATAAACAAGTTTAGTTTCTTACTATTTAACTCTGGGGTAAATAATAAGTTTTTCCCCGAAGCTTCCGTTATTTTTCGAAACACCTTAGGCAAAGGATCATTATTTAAATCGGTAGATAATGTAGATGCTACGACATCATACTGCACCACAATTTCTTTTTCCACAGGCGCCACCACCGGGGCATTGTAGAGTTTTATTGATAGTATATTTCCTGTAAATTCTATATCAAGAGTATATTCTTTTGCCAAAAACACTAACAAATCCTGCACAGTAACATCATTAAACCCATTAACAACCGTAATGTTATTAAGATCATTAGCCAGATTAATATTAATCTTATGCACCTGTGATACCGCTCGCAAAAAATTAAGCAAGGAGGTGTTAGAGATATTCACATTAACTTTTTCTGTAAGTCCCGGAATATCTACATTAAGTAACTGTAACTTGTTTTCTATAGTCGCAATTCGAGTATTATCCTGGCCCTTACTTTCGAAAGTATCTTGTGCCATTACTTGTAGTCCAATGACCAGAGCAATACCTATAATACTTATCTTTTGTTTTATATTCATTTGTTTATTTTCAATTATCCGCTAACAAGGCATACACTTCATCTACCGAAGTTTCTCCTTCTATAATCATTCGTATGGCGTTATGTTGTAACGTTTTTATCTTTCTTTGTTCTATATACTCATTTATTTGTAACTCGTTATGTCGTATGGCTGTTTCGAGTTCTTTGGTAATGGGTAGTATTTCATAAATTGCTTTACGTCCCAAATACCCGGTATGGTAGCAACGATCGCATCCTACTGCTATAAAGTGCTGTTGCATCTCTTCGGTAATCTCAAAATCCTGCGGAAAATCCTTTACTTCAGTTTTTTTCTGTGTCTTACAATGCGGACATAACTTTCTTACCAAACGCTGAGCAATACTCATCGTAATCGTCGTGGCCAGCAAAAACGCAGGCACCCTCATATCGATTAATCTTGAAATCGTTGCCCAGGCAGAATTGGTATGTATCGTTGATAATACTAAATGCCCTGTTAGTGCGGCTTTAATTGCCATAGCCGCAGTACGATCATCGCGAATCTCCCCAACCATAATAATATCGGGATCCTGGCGCAAAAATGTACGTAACGCTGCCGGAAAATCAAACTCAATATCCTCTCTAAGTTGCACTTGATTAACACCTTCGAGGGTATATTCTATTGGATCTTCTATCGTTAAGATATTAGAAACCTCTTCATTCAATTCTTTTAGCGTAGCATAGAGTGTTGTTGTTTTACCCGATCCTGTAGGTCCCGAAATCAAAAGGATTCCTTGCTTCTTTCTGGTCGCATCACGATATACCTTCAATTCTTCATCGGTAAATCCTAATTCCTCTAATGAGACTTCTTGGGTATTACGATTTAATAATCGCAGTACAATTTTTTCTCCGTACAAGGTAGGCATGGTAGACACCCTGATATCAAATTCATCGGCACCTTCTTTAAAAGTAATACGCCCATCTTGTGCTAATCGTTTTTGTGAAATATCTAAACCCGATTGTATTTTGATCTGATTTACCAATTGCGGATATTCTGTATTGGCAATCGTATATTGTTCTTTTAATTTACCGTCTAAGCGGAAACGTACTCTACAAAACTTCTCATACGGTTCCATATGAATGTCACTACTACCAAAATCCTTTGCGGTAGTAATTAGCTTTTGCAAAAAACGATCTTCGTACTCTAACTTTTCACTGGCAGAAGTTGTTGTCTTCCTATAGTTATAGGTTAAATACGATTGTATATTTTCTGTAGTTTCGGAAATGATCAAAACGTCACATCCCAAAATTATAGTCAATTCTTTTTGAAGCGTATCGATATCAACCGCATCTGTTTTTAGATGAAGTGTACTCTCTTCTTTTGCCACTGGCACTGCTCGATAATGAAACGCTTGATTTGATGTAATCAATTGTTTAAGATGTACCGGTATTTCGTATGTAGAGATACTGCTCATATTAAATACAATGTTAACGCATTTGTTATCCAGTTTGTTATAAAAATCACTCCTAAAAACATTGCCATATACCCCGCCAGAGGAACGGTATTATATTTTGCTTTCTTTTTGAAAACCAACCACACTAATAGTGAAAAAATCAGTGAAAATGCGAATAGAATTACAAACGTTATCGTTGGAAAACCTACAGCCAATGCCATAAAAAACAGCAGATCTCCCCAACCGAATACTTCTCTAAAAAATGATAGTTTTAGTCGTATTAAGGTATACAAATACAATAACCCCATGATCACAATAAGTACTGCTACATTCATTAAAATAGCATACAAAAAGGTAATCTGCGTGGAATTCTGGTAATGTAAAAATCCTAACAAGCCAATAAGTATAGGGAATATAAATCCGTACACCTCTCGATCTTTAAGATCTTGATATACAATCACTGCAAGGGTGAAGATCGTAAGTATTTTGATAAATAGTATCAATCTTTTGTGATTTGTTTTGGGCTACCATTTTCATCGATCTCCCATACATTAAACACCCCGTCTCCATCAAAATCAACTACAGCCGTAGCTCTTGCTTTAAAATTAGACACATTAGCTTCTAAAATCTCATATGCATAATTAGCTGTCCCTCCGGTTTTAACCGTTTTTGGTGCTTCATAATTAATTTCTGTAAAATCGATAGAGTATTTAGAATTAAGATAACGGTATTGCGTTTGCATATTGCTAATCGTTTTTAGCTGTATTTTTGCCTCTTGCGCTTTGGTTTGTGCAATCAATGGCAAAAAGTTAGGCAATGCGATCAATAATAAAATCCCAATAATTGCCAATACCAATAGCATCTCTTGTAGGTTAAAGGCTTTTACTTTGGTTAGTTGTATTTTTCTCATAGTCATCTTGTCGTCAAAAAGGGCCTCAAAAATATGATTTTTAAGGGAATATGAAGTGTCATAAATTATAATTATATAAATTAAGACTATTATTCTTATTATGCTTCACTATTCCGTGTACTATCATGATTCAATTTTTAAGTTTAATAACAGAAATATGTTCTTGCTATAATTCTATATGTATATGTTACTCCTATAGTGATATGTTACCCTTAAAACCTAATGTTTTTTTTTATATCGGTTTAGTTTTTTTGTAAACTACAATATTATGACCTAGTAGTTTCATTTTTTGGGACTGGGAGATTTTTAACAAAAAGTTTTTGAACAGCCGAGTATATGAGTATTATTTACATTCTTCGCTATATACATAAATATCTGATGAATATGAATATATATTATCTAAATGAAGCCATACAGTGTATAAACGTAGCGTAGTGAAGTATGAATGTATAAATGTAATGTACACTTAATCAAACATGTTCTTAGTTGTGTTTTAGAGCAGAAACCTCATTTTTAAGTTATGATTAATACAGTTTTTTTATAATTCGTGAATTGGGTGACAATTCATTTTCATAAAATCCAAACTTAAACCCTACCGATTCTCTGTATACAAAACTTCGCATGGTGATATCATACTCAAGAGGAGCGTTTAACGCTTTCATGGTTTTGATAGTGCGATAGAGTGTAGCTTTTGATATCCCTAATCGCATGGCAAATTCTTCGGGTTCACCTGTTGCTTGTAAACGAACAAGTTGATCAATTCGTTCCATAAGCCTGATGTATTGAATTATTGTTTTCATAAGAATTGATTTGTGTTGTTACTACTGAGCTATAAAAATTTGTTTACATTCTACTTGTGCTAGCCAAGTATTAGGCTTGCTATTTCGCCTTTTTGATGAGTAGTCTTTTATGTATACTACCTCTAACTCACTTATTTCTCTTCCTCTTGCCCCATAAATATAAAATCAATAAGAATTTAGAAGGTGCAATATATTAGGTCTATACAAAATACAAAGCATACTTATTACCCGTTTTCCGGGAAAACGGGTGATGATTTTTCTTTGTTAAAGGCCGTATAACGTTAGATATAGATTGAGATCAAGGTATAATGTATTGTTATCTGGATTAGTTTATTCTTAAAACCAAAAACAGCCACATCTTTTTACAAACGTGACTGTTTTTAACTTATTTCTTACTATTACCTGCTTACTCATACACAGCACAGAAAACATTTCTGTGCCATCATATCTGAGCGATCGGGTTACTTGTATTGAAAAAAAATATCTTATTCTTCTTTTATCTACTTTGCAATAATAAGGTGCGCCAGTCTCATTTGGTGATACTGATATATTTTTTTGAAAGGGTTCGGGAGTTGGTTGGGAGTTGGGAGTCGGGAGTCGGGAGTCAGGAGTTGGGAGTCGGGAGTTAGGAGTTAGGAGTTAGGAATATATGTTTTTTGGTGTACTATACTAAAATCATCTGTTTGTTATAAAAAGAGTGCTTCGTCGCGCTGTATTTCTTACTATTACCTGCTTACTCATACACAGCACGGAAAACATTTCTGTGCCATCGCGTACTAGAAATAGGTTTTTGGGAGGGCTAATCTATTTTTTTTTATAAAACACTAATTATCAGACATGTAAATAGCTCTCGCAGGGGTGCGAGAGCTCGTTGCATACTATACAAATAGCTCCTGCAGGGGTGCGAGAGATCGTTACATACTATACAAATAGCTCCTGCAGGGGTGCGAGAGATCGTTACATACTATACAAATAACTCCCGCAGGGGTGTGGGTGATGTTTTATAACATTTTGTATGCTATAGTATCTGTTATACCATCGAGAAGGTGGTCGTGGGGCCATCATATCCGAGCGATCAGGTTTTCTGGTTTCTGGTTTCTGGGTGTTAGCTGTCACCGATTAGTTATTTGACTGCGCGGCTCTGCGAAGTTTGCAACTTCGCAGACATATAATAAAAAACAACAGTACTAAAAAAGTAGTACAGTTTTATCTTTTATTTCTTGCTCACTGTTGCCGCTGCGAAGTCACAGACATTCGTAGAGCCTAAACTTCGTAGAGCAAGTCATTAACAAAAACCTAAACATCTTCATTCACACTGCTTATTATAGAGTCTTACTATTTCTAAAATGTCACTTTTTTTCAGCTCTTTGTTGTTTATCCTTTCTGCAAGTTTTGGGCAGCTCCCAAAATAGTTCGATGCAGCTTTTTTAAAGTTTTTACTAAATAACCCTGTTGAACCTAAATGGGTTACCATTTCTTCTCCTTCTTTTTGCACATAGTAATTTTTGATTGAATAATGGTGCATACTCATTGTTTGCCCATAACCGTTACCATATTGCATAGTGTTCATGCCTTCTTTAACTTTTTTGTATAAGCTAATTCGACCTATTTTTACTATTTCCAGTATCGTGGGAACTGTGTCACCTTTCACCATTCTTAGTGTATACTCATGAATCCCGTTGTTTGTATAAATTTTTGCTCGATCTAATACATCGAAACTATATTTTACTACTTCCGCTTTTCTTTCTGTTCTAAATTTTATCTGTTTTTGTGAATTAAGTTTACCAAAGCCTTCTTTTTCAGTTCCATCTTTAAAAAATAGAATTGCTTTTGAACGCTGCGCATAAGTTGCTGTATAAACACTTACCATCAAAACAAACAATAGTATACTCTTTTTCATTTTGGTTTCAATTTTATATGGTTTACAAAATTTAAATCGCCAAATCTACGCTTTTATACTCACTTAAAAATACTTCAATTAGCAAAAGAAAATTTCATCTCGATACTAATTCAAATATAGATTTTTTGATTATGACCAATAGTACATAATCTTAGTTTCATTTTTCGACATTGGGATTTTTTGAAGCTGAAAGTTAGAAGTCAGAAGCGGAAAATCGGAAGTTAAAAATTGTAACCTTTTTTAGGACGATACACTCAGAACGCCACTAGTCAAAGACGTAGCGGTAGCGATCATTCTAGCGGCAGCTGGGGATTTTTTGAAGCTGAAAGTTAGAAGTCAGAAGTGGAAAATCGGAAGTTAAAAATTACAAACCTTTTTTTTAGAGCAACATACTCAATGACCAATAGCAAAAAGGCTAACAAGAGCGAGGTCTCATCTTATTTATAAACATGACTCTATTTCTTACTCTTGTCGCTTACTCCTACGCAGCACGGAAAACATTTCCACGCCATCATATCTGAGCGATCGGGTTTTAACATGGAAATCGGGTATAAAACCAAAAAAACAGCCATAACCATTTTACTGATCATGACTATTTGTATATTTTCTTACTTTTGTCTGCCAATCTGATACGGTACTAGTTACAAACTAGCACTAGCGATCACTCTAGCGGCAGCAGGGGTACCGCCACTAGTTTTGAAAACTAGCGGGAGCCCATACTAGCGGCATCAGGGGGGCAGGATGGAGCTACTATAGGTATCAAGGCATAATCAAAAGCCACATTATTATCAGAAATATATTGTTCTATTACTTCCTTAGTTCTATTTAACAAATTTCTATTTATGTTAGAATAACAAGAAATAGATGTTATACTATCTTCATATTTAAATAAAGCATATGTCTTCCAATTATTGTTAGCAGAAAACAAAGGAATACTAATCAATGAGTCAAGGCTTTTAACCAAATATTGATTTATTTCTTTATGATTAACATTATTTATAGTTTTAAAGTTTTTTGAATAAAACCCAGTACCTAAATTCTTATTTATACATCTTTCATTTTTATCATTTGGAAATAATTTTAATTCAAACTTAGGATATCCTAACAAGTTTTTTCTGTTGAAAACTAAAAGACTATCATTTTTGTTAATGTGAAAAGTATATTTACTATTCTTAACAATATCCTCATCATAACAACTTTGACTTAGAAATTTTACTAATTTTTCTTTTAAATATTTATCATCAAAACTCAAATCATAATTTACAGTAAAAAAGTTAAGACATTGCTTTACAATTAATTTATCCTCATTATCTGTTCTAAAAAAACAAAAATATATCCATATTAACACGGGTACCAACAATACAACTATAAACGAACGTTTAATTTTCATAATATTATCTATATAGAATTTATCTTAATGTATTGTGTAATAACTTAAAATGCTTATCAGAATGAACTTGAATTATTAAAGAAGGAACTCTTTGTACACTAGCACTAGTACCTCTATGAAAGAAAATTGCATTTTCATAAGAATCGCCCATTGTACTATTATAATTCTTAAAAGATTGGAGATAAGAAAAAAATCTGTTATTCCCATTTAGAGCAGCACTAAATGTACCCCTTGCTGGCGCAAGTTTGTAACTTGTGCCGTATATTACAATTTAGGAAGTCCTAATAAAACTCTATCATTATCAATCTCTAAGACAGTATGGTCATCCTGATAATTTCTAGCACTACTATATTTCCAATCGATAGGATCGGTTACAAAACCTGACTCGATTGGATTAGCATGAATATAATCTATTTTTTGTTGAATAACTTTATCTGTCCATAATTCTACAGGTTTATTATGATGCTGCCAAAATTGATATTTACTCACATTACCTTTTTCCTTCCCCGCCTTTTCAAACATCCACAATAACCATTCTTTTCTACTCTCTTGTGGGTTATCTTGTATTGCTTCTAATATTTTCTTTGCTGTGTGCTTTTTAAAATCACGAATCAAGCCAGAAGGATTTTCATTGTCTGATCTAAAAACCAAGTGTACATGACTAGACATAAAACAATAGGCATAAACTTCCATTCCTTTTTCTGCTCTACAATAATCAATACTTTCTGCTAAAATTGACAAATATTTTTCTCTAGTAAAAACATCGATCCAGTATACCGTGGCAAAACTCACGAAATACAATCCCGATTTATTATGAAATTTGTATTTCCTACTCATTCTATAAAAATATAAAATACCAGTTTCATTTTTTGAAACCAAAAAATATTATCAAAACCAAAAACAACTACTATATAGTGGTTGTTTTTGGTTTAGTTATTAAAGCTTTGACGGCACCCGTCATAGACGAGCGCTAGCGGGGGGCCCTTTGACGGCACCCGTCATAGACGAGCGCTAGCGGGGGGCCACTAGAGGCACTCAAGTGGTAGCGGAACAACTTTAGTTTAACTTATAATTATAAATATTTTTCTTCAGCATATTATCATCATGATCAGTTATATAATCTAATCTATTAAAGCTATCATAATAATAGTTTATCTCTTCTTGTCTATTATCTATCTTCTTTTTTATTTTACCTTCATCATCATATGTTATTACTTCGATCATCGCATTAGGTAATTTTGTATATAATTTAGAAAGCTCGGCTTTTAAACTTGAAGAATTCAAACCTTGTAAAGTATTCATAGTCACATCAAGATTACCTAATACACTATTATACCGTGTATTTGACAAAGATAATATTGGATATCTATAATTATGCCCATATATGACAGTATTATATTGCCCTTTTCCATTATTAGATTCTTCTACTTGTCCGTAAGAATTAATTCTGGAAACTTCGTATGATTTCCTAAGATTAGAATTAGAAGTTCCTGACAGAATTTGCGAAGCATATACCTTACCAGATGCATTTTTTAACCAAATAGTTCTACCTATTGAAGTTACTTTACTGTCAATTTTACTTATTATTTCATAGGGTTGACTCAAAAAATTTCTATCCTTCATAAATGAATACTGAGAGTAGGCATACTTTGTAATTGTTTTCTCAATTTGTCCCAAGCTATTTTTTCTAGTAGTTTCTGTATTTAGATAATATGGGTAAGAATATGTATTAGATACTTCATTAGTTATGACTGCTCCATTTAAATTTTGGCTACTTGTTTCCTTAACTAATTTTATAGCATAACTCCTAGATGATTTCTTATATTTATGCCAAGTATTCTTTTTTACACTTAATGATACATTGTATTTATTCTTAGCATGCTCTTCTAATAATAAACCCGCTAACCTAATGTCTGTGTCCCCAGTATTATATTTCTTTTCTATTTTACCTATAGCTCCATTACCGTAACCCATATTTTGTATCGTTACAGTACCATAAAATGTAGTTGTATTGTTTGGGTCTGAGTTAGGGTCATTATATCTATATTCTGTTTTACGTACTTCACCTTTACCGTTATTAATTTGGATGTTATCAACAATAATATCTTGCACTGTATTGTTTACTTTATCATTGATAATACGATGTAAATACGTATAAAAATTATCGGCATCATTACGTAGCCACATTGTTTTAGGACTCATAAACGGAGTTCTACCCGCTAATACATTAGGTCCAGCAAGATTATATCTTTTACCTAAATCAATTCCTGTTATTTGATTTGTAGACTTGTCTGCATAATAGAACATTCCTTTTTGAAACGTTCTATAGTTATTAGCATCATGAGAGGCTAGCTTAACATAGGCATGACTCAAACCATCTGTATACGTAAAAACATTATTATAAGGTATCGTTTTATCCAACACAGGAAGTAACGATGTGCTGGAATACTTGTATATTTTATCAGATGCAATTAAAAAATCTCTTGTAATACCTGTTAGTTTATCATTAGACAGGTACCAAGGATATGCATTTAATGCTTTATTATATGTCCAACTATCTGAATTAGGATTATACATTGCATACCCTGTGCTTCTGCTTCCTCCATGATTTTGAAAAGTCATAATATCCTCTCCGTAAGAAGGCTTAGCATAATAAGCAGAGGATACAGGAGGAATAAACCCTTTCCAACTAATACCATTAAATCGATTAAAAAATAAAGGATGTTGGTAAAAAAAGTTTTGCAATACTGCCATCCCACTATGTGTCGGAATAATAGGATTAGCATCCAAATGTGCTCCTAACACATTATCTGGTTGCAAAAGGTTATAATTCGTATCCCATCTTAAAAAGAACTCGGGATTATCATCGGCAACAAATCCACTCATTGCATTTTCTGGATAGAAATAACTAGCTTTTTCAATCCCGGCAATAAAAGGATCAGCAGCTGCAGACCAAGATTTTGTAACCCACTTATTTTCTATATCTAAATAATGAATGTAATAATTATCTTCATGAATATTATTAGTCTTCATATCAATACCCCCATCTTCATTAAGGGATAAAATAAAATTATTGGTTGCTCCGTAATAATATTGCCCAGGGCCTTGTTGTATAAGATCAGATTTCCATACATCCTCGCCATCCCATGTATATCGATATACAGTACCATTAAGATGTGTGCCAATGGCTACAAAATTATCTCCAGACAATAGCTTAGGAACTCCACCGCCAACGATTATTTTGGTATAATATCTTGATTCCCAATCATGACCATTAGGTTTTAGGTGAAATAAATGAATATTTGAATAAATACCGTTTGTGTATAAAAACGCATAATAGTCTTTACCAAAAACAGTTTGAAAATTCTCTAACCAAACTCTACCATTTGGATACTCATCTTTGATTATATCAGGAATAACGTACTCATCTTCTACCCAGTTTTGCCCATTCCAGAAACTTCGGTTTACTTTAAAAGTATGTAAACCTCCTACTGAAGCTTTAGACTTAAGAAACATTAGGGAATAGTTATCCTTAGTTACCATACCATAATAATAATAGTCGCTATTATTAGCCCTAGATCCGGTATATCTATTAGCAGTATTAGTAAACAATGTTTTGTTTGTATAATTATAAGTCACAGAACCACCAAGTGGATAATGTATCTTTTTTAGCCCTCCTTTAAAAGCTCCAGAAGTATGGTATTCAAAACTTTTACCAGGCAATATTTCTCCTGTACTATTCTCTCTAGTAATGCTTTGCAAATATCTTTTTTTGTCTGACGCCGAACTATTATTTACAAGCATATAAGCTAAGCTGTATCGGTATACCAAACCATTTTTACTATTGTACGAATCTACATAGCGTAGTATTTTTTTCTCATACCGTTCCTGATATGCATCTGGTTCTGCCTGCTCTTTATGAGGCTCGTAGTATTCTGCACTATTTTTATTCTCATAAGTAAACACTATACGCTCTCCTGTAGAAGATGTAATCTTATTAAGATATGAGGCTTCGGTTTGTTTCACACCACCAATAGTACTTTCTTGTAAGTCATACTCAAATCGTATATTATTACCCCATTGATCCTGGATCATAGAGGCGTTCCAGACGATCGTTTGTTGTTTACCACCCTTCTTTTTAGAACTACCGATCCAATTGCCCCAAGTTACTATATTTTCTCTGGCATTTTGTGTTTGCCCATAAAAATATTGCATCCCTTGATCTGTTGTTACCATCCAATAATCCAAAGGTACTTCTCGTAGTACTCCATTTACAATATCAAACGAACTTTTGTAGTATTGAATTTTCCAGGGCACATATTTTTCTGTCTCAAACTCCCAAATTACAGGGCCTCGTGTTACAGGAGTAGTTACTGTACGAGCGGTACAATGTAATTTGCTATTCGTAGCGCCATCTTGAAGATAGAATACATCATCTTCTCTGGTTCCTGTATTTTTATTATCGACTACAATTTTAGGGATAAACATAGAAAACCCCACCCCAACAGTACTGGTTGGTGCAAATTTATTAGTAAACGACCCAATATCAAACCCAGATTTACCACTATATCCCAGAGCTACCTTATACGATACCGTTCTGGCGGTAATCGATGCTAATGGCTCAGAAAAAGTAATCTTACCTGTAGGTTCGTTGATCGATCCTTGTACCCATCCCTCGATATTTTGCCCGGCATTAAATGAGGACTGTTGAGGGGTAACAATATCTACACCATCTTGACTGTAGCTGCAGACAAATAGCAGTAAAAGTAATAATGTTATTATTTTTTTCATTTTGTTTATATTATATAACATCTTTATAATTCAACCAATAGGTAGATTATATGATATATATTATTCAGTTTTATATTCAGTTATTCTTTGAGAGGTGATTGTTTTGCATAGTAATACCAAATTCTATATCCTTTATTACTTCCTCGAGCAATTCTAATTGTATCATTTTTTACTTCAAATTCGCATTTGCTAAAAGCTCCACAATTAATCGTAGAATAATCCATTAACCAATATTTATCATTTTTTTTTACTAAATAATTTAAATTTCCTTTTTCTAGGTTTAAATTATCTTTGGTTATTGTATCCAAGCCATAGAATGAATAATAACTACCATCCTCTTTAAAAACCCAAACAGCTTGTTTTTTTGAATCAAATACATTCTTTGAAAGTGACTCGTACTGTTCAAAATATTTTTGATTTAACATTTTATAAACCACATCAGTTTTTATTCCCACTTCATTTGGATTGACTTTATAATTCAACTGTTTTTTGTACAATCTTTTACTTCTTAACCCTCCTTCTAAAGATGTAAGATAATGATCACAACAAGAAGCCGTGGATAAAAAAGTCAAAAGCAATATTATTCTTTTTACCATAATGTAAAAGGGTTTGGTGATTGATATTGAAAATAACCCTGAGGCGCTATAGGTCTCTCTTTAAAATATGGTTGATATTTAATCATATCATGAGCAACTCTGTTTTGAATAGCATGACGAATACCTTCAGAATTTCTGCCTACTCTATAACCATTGTAACCTACATAAGCAGCACCAAGCCTATATTTACTTGCGTTTAAGCCTGCATATTGTCCCCCCAAACCTCTAGGGCCATCTGGATGACCTGCTAATGGTTCAACTCCTTTATAGTTACCAGGTGCATCATCAAGGTTAGGATCTCCAGTAAACAAATTAAATCCAACAGAATATTTTTTGTAGCTAAATGACATTGCTGCTGTTCGAAAGCGATCGCTATCATCTCCTACTAATGCTGTTCCTAATCTGTTAAAAGGCGCCCCATCATTTTCATATCTAATGCCGAAATCGCCTTGTCGAATACCAAGAGCTGCTGTGCGTTGCGAAGTTTCTCCACTAATAAATGTAGTAGTAGAAACAGAAAGTCCCGTCCTCCCATCATCATATCCAGCTGAGCCTGAAAATCTAAATTCTGATCCAGCAGCTCCAGTTCCAGAAGCCCTGCCATAAAAACTACTTCCAATTCCTCCTGCAATACTAAAATTTCCATTAGAATAGCCTACTCCCAAATTGGCTCCTATCCCAGCTGCATTACCAAAAGCAATTGCAGGGGACACACTAAAATTAAAATTACCAACCTGAGCATTCGCACTAGGTAATAATCCAGATGCCAACCCTCCTGCGATTGATGCTGAAGCATAATTTTGAATAGCCCAAGCATTAGGCAATTGTCCTGCTGTAATTCCTCCCACTACTGCTCCTCCTAGTGTTGATAATGCAAATTGTCCCCAATCCCAATTTCCTTCTCTAACAGCAGATCCGGCATATGCTGCCGCTCCAGTTGCGGCACCAATTATGGCTCCTACCGCAATTGCTGTAAAAGCGAATTCTCCATCCGGGTCAATAACAGTAACATAATTATTCCCCATAGCAAGATAAGGACTATTAAATTGATTTTGTGGATCGGTATTAAACCATCGCCCTACATAAGGATCATACATACGGGATCCAAAATCATACAATCCTATATTGCCATCTTGTTGCAATTCTTTACCCTGAAACTTATAGTTAAAATTAGAAGCAATAGAGTTATGAAACTCACCTTCTAAAATCCCGCCCATTGGGTAGTAATTACTATTGGATAAGATCTCGTTCGAATCTACTTGACCATCGGCATTAAGATCACTATAACTTAGTCTGTTATTTCCTAAATGATCCGCGTAGATGTATACATATTTAAAGGTGTTGCCTGTTTCTTTGCGAGCATACCCTTCTGCTGTTGGGAAAAATTGTAATTGCCCTTCTTGATACTGGAATCCACCGATATAATCTGTGGTGTTAGTAATGCCATTATGAATAAAAAGCTTAGATAATTTTCTACCAGATGCATCATAGGTAAATCGTATACTTTTGCCATTTGTTAAAGTTACCTTTTCTACCAGATCCAAATGGTTATATTCGATCAGGCTAATCCCTTTATTTAGATCCTTAATTAAGTTACCATTATCATCATACTCATAATCATCTCCTGTTTTGTTACCATCAACAAAACCTTTGTTATTGTCACCAAGGTCTTTGATAGAACGAAGTTGGTTACCATAACCGGCCCCATAGTCGTAGGTAAGTACATCTAGCGGTATATCTAGTGGCTTTGTGGGATCATCGCTATTGGTAATCACTCCATTACGCGATAAACCAGTAATATTACCATTTAAGTCATATCGTATGTTTCTAACTTCTAAATTACCATCAAACTTGGTAAATAAAGAGTTACCAGATAAATAACTAGCCCTTTTTAATTGATTAAGTGCATCGTATTCATAAACATAAGATTGTTTCTTATTATCGTGTTTTGACCTCCAAATGGTTTGTGCAATATTTCCATTATATAGTGTTGGCACATTAGCATACATACCCCCTTCTAACTTGTCATAATTAAGAGTGTACGCAAATAGATCATTATCGATACGATCAACTTCGTTGATCTTTTGCAACCAACCTCTAATGTTATATTTATAATCGACATTTTGTAGAGGAGTGGTCATCGAAGCTAATCCCCCAACGCTCTTTCTCTTAACATTTCCTATATTATCAAACTCAAATTTTGATATCAACTCTTCGGGTTGATTATTGATCGTTTGATATTGAGAGGTTAAACGATCTGTATCATCATACTCAAACCGGTCTGTAATTAATAATTGTTCTGCCGATGTATTTCTTTTATGAGTGGTAACAGATTCTAGAACCTTACCCGTAAAATCTAATTCGGTATCACTATTTGTAAACCCTTCTAAATGGTTCTTTTCATAGGTTTTGATTCCTCTTCCTCTTTCATCATAATAGGTATATGCTTTGGTCCAGGTATTTTCTCCTAAGGTTTTAACCCATGAAGAAGTGGTAAGTCCTTTTGTTCTGTTGGTTACCTGCTGCCCTTTTATTATGATTGGTGTAGCTGGCTTATCTGCATCTATAAACGCATAATCATCGTAGTATGAAACAGAGAGGAGTTCTGTAATCCCGGTACTAGGAAAAGCAGTATTAGAATAATTGATTGCTGTATTTTGAATAGTCGTAGTACCGCTTATTCTCTCTTCTATATTAGCCTTATCAGTAGAGGCATTAATAAAGCTATCTAATTCTGATTGTAATGCTGATCTGGTTTTAGTACTTTTATAAGTACCTGTATACACTGGCCTTCCGTAAGCATCATATTTAGTAAATAACCATAAGTTATCTTTTTTAAGATTAGCATCTTGCACCATAATCTGGCGATCTAATTGATCATATACTACATACTCCCATCCTTTACCTGGTGTTTTTTGTGCTATCTGCCTGTTGTATTGATCATACTTATATTGAAAAGCCAGGTTATCTATAACTTCTTCATAATTATAGATAATATCATTATCAAAAGTGATCTGAAAAGAAAAGTTAATTTCTTTAAGCACAGGTAGAGGGTTCGTATTAGATCTAATACACAAATAACCATCTTTTAGATAGGCCTCATAACCAGAATTACCTCGGTCTGTATTTACTTTTCCTAAGGTTACATTGGGAAGTTTGCTATTAATAAAAGCTATTCTACCAATTTTTATTGGCATATTAAAGAAGTAAGCATCTGCGCTTATTCTAAATACATCATCATTAATAGATGCATCTATAGATCCACCAGCTGGCCCTACTTTATTTGGATTAGTAAAAAACTGCTTATAATCCCAATTAAACTGGCTGCTTTTACCTCGCTCTCCAAATTCTTTGTGAGGTACACTTGGTGGCAACACATAGATTAAGCGTCCAAAATCATCATAAACATATCTTGTAACAAGCTTCTTAATGGTCTGTATATCTTTCCTATAACTAACTTCGGCTATATTTTTACCGTTTTTGTCTGTAAAAACCTCTCTTGTATTTAAATGGCCATCAGATGCTTTCCAATTTTCAGTCTTAATTATTTGTTTTGTAAGCTCATTAGCATCATAAAATCTATAGCCAAACAAAGGGTTGTTAGAAGCTATTTTAAGATGTACATTTCCAGTAAGATGGGCCCCATCGGTAAGTGCTATAGATTCTCTTGCTATATAACTTCTATTGCTTTTAGGTGAGGAAATAACGTAACTAGGTGCAAAACTACTATTATCAACAACATACTTTCTCACTTCATTATCAACATTGGCCCTATATTCAAACTTATTGGTATGTCCCGATGATATCTCCCAGGCATTACCAGGTGCAGCAGATTCTAAAACTCGGCTAAGTGGAGAATCATCAAAACGTTGTTCTGCATAAGGATTGGCATCTCCATATGTATTTTGATAATATGTATTGATTTGAGGAATTGGATTACTTATAAGGCTACCCGTATTTTGATTGGCTGGTAAAGGTAAATATGTCTTCTCTGTTCTTCCAAATTGATCATACTCGTAATGTTGTACAATATCATTTCTGTATGGACTTTGCGCGATAGCAATATCTTGAACAGGTCTTCCTAAACCGCCATAATACGTTACACTTTCTATTACATCTGTAGCAAAGTTATACGTATCGGTGTGCTTCTTTGGTGTTTTATAGACTCTGGTCAGCACATAATTCTCATTTGACAAATTAGGTTCAACCGGTACGGTAGGTTGTACTACACAACCTTGGTTTGATCCATATTCTTGTGGACATCTATCACTATTGTCTAAGACATAACCAGTAGGTTGACCACATTCCATTATTGAAACATTTGGATCTCCAAACCCGTCATTATCAGCATCTTCAAACCATCTAGAGGAATTGGTAACGGTATACTCTATCTTTCTTGCTTTCCCCCAACACCCTATACTGTTTCTTCCTCTAAGGTAAGCACTTCCAGACGCAGTACGAGTTATTGGTGCAGCGCTTGCAGTACTAGTTCCTGCGGCACTGCTCTGCCAGTACCATGTTACTCCATCAGGGGCATTACTAGGAGTTACTACTGTGTTACCGCAGTTTTCTTGTATGCTAGGTACAGGTGGTATAGAAGGATATTCATTAATCGTATAGTTGATGGTTTTAGCAGCACTCCAACATCCGGTTTGTATTTCAAATAATCGTAAATAATATACGTTGCCACTAGTGAGGGATATAGTACGCTCAGAATTGGCCTTACTAGTACCATTAGGGCTACTTTGCCAATACACTTCAAATTGGATAAAGTGTGCTCGCTTTTTTATAGTAGTCACCCCACACTCTTGAGTTATACTTTCTATTAAAGGAATTGAAGGGCTGTGCTCATCAATCTGTCCATTACAATTATTGTCGACCCCATCTCCATTACAAGGCTCTCCTGCAGATGGATGTATATTTGCATTGCCATCGTTACAATCACCACTTCTGGTTATATAGCCTAAAGGTTGATTACAAGAATTTAAGGTAATATTTGTTGCACCATATCCATCTCCATCTGCATCTTGATACCAGGTTTTTACTTCAAAAACAGCATTGTTATTATCATTACAATCGCCCGCTCGGATGGCATACCCAGAAGGTGGATTACAAGAGCTTTTAGTACTGGTAGAAACTCCGTAGCCATCACCATCAGCATCTCGATACCAGGTGCGCACTACTGTGGCATTAGCATTACCATCGTTACAATCACCTGCACGACTAACATAACCCGAAGGGCGACTACAGTTTTTCTTAGTAACACCACCATTGCCATACCCATCTCCATCAGCATCTTGATACCAGGTAGGAGCTTCATTGATATTTGGGTTACCATCATCGCAATCAAGTTTAAGAAAAGAAGGGGTTATGTAGCCAGGTGGTGCGCTCCAGGCACATACATTATCGAATGCATACCCCCAGCCATCACCATCGCGATCACGCCAAAAGGTTTTCTTGTTACATCCTCCAGAACCAAGCTGAGACATGCCTAGTATAGGTAAGAATATGATTAGATATATTATGAATTTTTTAATCATTATTATTTAGTTTTTCTATCGTTAACAGGTTTTAATACTGTATTGTATTCTAAAAATAATATGACAACACAAAAGTTGTATCAATCCCCCTTTTCAATAGAGTTTAGTTGATAATATGCTTTTTTGTTAAAACTTATTTCTTCTTGAATAATTCTTCTAGCTTGTCCAAACGAACCTGAATGGTTTTGTTTATTTCTTCCTGTTCTGTTAGTTGTTTTTCCTGTGCAATCGTATAGAGGGTAAGCTCTTCTATTTTTTCTAAAAGTTTTTTATTCATCTCACCTAATAACACCCCATTTTCTTCTACTTCGTTGGCAGAAGGAATATTTTGAAGATGGCCTTTTTCCTGGATATGCTGTTCTACTTCTTTTAGAGAAGGTAAGTTATACTCATCCTTGAATACGTAATCAGGCCAACCCACAAGGTCAACTTTTACTTCTTTGGCATGTATTTTACCGTTTACGGCGAGTTTGGAATCGGGATTCCTGGTTCCAATACCGACATTACCGTTATCAGAAAACATCATTACATCTATATACTTATCAATTAATTCTTCATTATGAACACGAAAAAAAAGTCCGCCACCATAATACTTATTAGGAGAATTATCTGCAAAAATCCTATCGTTTGTATCATGGCCTAAGCGAATACTAGAATACCGATTTTGTTTATGATCAAAAATTGCAGATCCATTTACATCTAGCTTTTGAGAAGGTACTGTTGTTCCTATTCCCACATTTCCGTTTTTATTTAGTACGAATTGAGAACTATTTAGTTCTCCTCCATAATTTAAACTGAATGCTCCAGAATTTGATTTATCAATACCTAATGAATACCAAAATTGACCAGGATCATGAAACGTTAACCAAGAATCATCATCACCCTTTTCGATTAGTAATGTTCTACCCGTTGGATTTATCAATTTTGTTTGTCCATCAATATGCTCTACTTGTGCTTCAGTTCTAAAACTGAATATAATTAAACAAAATGCAAATACTATTTTATTCATATTTATATAATTCATTTTTTGTTATTCAGTAAAAACTTTAATTTTTCCTGTATATTTTTTATTTCAGAATCTCGTTCTTCTAATTCCACAATTCTTTCCTCTTGTTCAATAATATACAATGTAAGCTCTTCTATCTTTTCTAAAAGTTTTTTATTCATCTCACCCAACAGAACACCATTTTTTTCGACTTCTGCAGCAGAAGGGATATTTTGCAGATGACCTTTTTCTTGGATATGTTGTTCTACTTCTTTTAGAGAAGGCAGGTTATACTCATCCTTAAATACGTAATCAGGCCAGCCCACAAGATCTACTTTTACTTCTTTAGCATGGATTTTACCGTTTACGGCGAGTTTGGAATCTGGAGTTGTGGTTCCTATTCCAACATTACCCGTATTATCTATTATGAACATTAGAGGATTGACATGAACGTTTTTATTTGTACCATATGTTATTCTAAAGGATCCATCACCGGCCTTTGAAGTTTGCCGTATTAGTCCCCATTTATCAACTAAACCATTATTATCAGCTGCTCCTAAAGCAAAAAAACCTCCCCAACTATAATGATCATTATTAGCTATAGATTCATAACCGGCATCATTACCCTGTAAAAGTAGAAGAGAATAAGGACTATGGGCCTCTGTAATATTTGTAGGAACACCCGGTTCCTTTAAATGTAGTAGTTTTTGAGGATTATTAGTACCAATACCTACATTACCACTACCATTATAATACACATTATTCCCATCATCAATCCATGACGCATTAGCTGTATTACCACTTCCTCCAGATGAATCTGTAGAAATCAATTGTTCGATGGTCGGCTCACTTCCATTCACTTCTTCAATACGTGGGCTATAAAAATATTGACTATCGGCCGCAACTGGATCATAAAATAAAGATGCTCTGTTTAGAAGAGAAACCGCAGTTGATGCAAACTTAAAATCATTCAGTACATTTAAAACTTTGACTCCTGTTGTGCCATCATAAATACCTCCAATTTTTACAGTAGAGTTATAACTACTTTGATGAATATATCCCACTAATAAATACCATTTATCCAAAGTTGGTAAATCACCATACCAGAAATATGCATTCCCAACCGAAGAGTTATTTAAACCTAGAGTACTATGCTGTAAATTATTGTCTTTAGAATAAAGACCAAAATACGTAGTACCATTGCTCGAGTTTGTTTTCTTAATCCAAACCGATAATCGATATGTTTTTGTATGATCTATAGTAACATATGGGCTTTCGTACCCACCATCGGCATTACTATCTCCGCTAGGGTTTCCTTTCCATAGGGGCACATTATTTCCATAGGGTCCAACCCCAAGTTCTCTGGAATTTTCTTGTGCCAGACCTACATTTTTATAATCAGGAAGTATGTTGCTTCCTACCTCCCATGATGAAGTATTTAAAAGGTTTTGACTAAATATAGCACACGAGTAAAGTGTAAAAAAAATAAAATATACTTTTTTCATATTGATAAAATAAAACTGTTAAAAAATGATGTTCTTCTACTCTGGGGTCGTATGAAGAGGGCACAAATATATGAATATTATGGTATTCCCATATCTCAAAAACTTACATTGTTAATAAAACATTAAAATCTAATAGTATCGTATCCTCTCCCGACATGATTTCCCTGTTATTTACTTTCCATTATTATTTGTTTTCTGATGCAATGATATTACATCCCAGTTTCATTTTTCGATACTGGGAGATTTTTTTTTAGAAGTCGGGAGTCAGGAGTCAGAAGTCAGAAGTCAGAAGTCGGGAGTCGGGAGTCGGGAGTCAGGAGTTAGAAAGAATATTTGGATGCGCTCTTTTTGAATATCATTAATTTTGTGAATAAAGGTACTTCGGTAGTACCCCCTAGTACTTCATTACCAGGACAGCCCCTGTAAAATTTGTTAAAGAATCGGGTAGATTTGCTGGTTAGTGGACTTCAATTGTTAAAGCTTCCTGCAAGTTCGTCAGTTGGCCCGGTAGATTTGCAAGTCTGCCTATACAATTTGCGGTCTACCTTATCTTTTTTGAAGTACAGATTCCTGTTTTTGAGATCTACCGTAAATTTTTTAAACATCAAATTTCAAAAAGAGAGAAGTTATTGTAGGTTTTAGACATTAGCTCTCAAATTCCCAAACTTTCCGGCCTTTATACTTAATTAAGAATCCCAGCCATTTTTCCTTTAAGAAATTTTTGTTCTAACTTAGATTGGGTAAGTTGTATTGCTTTTTGATAACAACTCACGGCTTTAGTATTTTGGTGTAGTCGTTGGTAGATTTCGCCTAAAACAGCATGATATAGATAATATTTTTCGAGTAGTTTATTATCCTTGATGGTTTGCAAGGCAACTAATGCCGTATCAGGCCCTTCAAGCTCTAAAACAACCATACAGCGATTTAGAAAAACGATAGGGTCATGGATAAGGTCAAGAAATAGATCATAATACCTTAATATTGCTTTCCAATTAGTATCCTTATACTGTTTTGCTTTACAATGCTCATACGCTATAGCCGCTTCTATATGATAGGTGGTAAGCGAATCACCAAAAGCAGCTTTATTAAGGTATTGTTGTCCCGTTTGTATTACCACAGCATCCCATTGGGTTCTATCTTGTTTAGAAAGTAAAATAAGTTCTCCTTCACCCGAAAGGCGGCTATCTAATCGCGCAGTATGAAAACACATTAACGCCATAAGAGCATAGACCTCGGGCAATTGTGTTTGTTTACCCGATAGTAATGAGCGACATAGTAACATGGCCTGCTCTATTAAATCTTTTCGAATGAGTTGATCTGTATGGGTTGAGTTATATCCTTCATTAAACATTAAATAAATTGCATTTAACACTGTGGCAGTTTTCGTTGTAATTTCATTAGGAGTTGGTATTTTAGGGCGAATCTTATGTTTTCTGAAATATTCTTTGGTACGATATAAGCGCTTAGAAATGGTATCTTCACTAGTAAGAAAAGATCGTGCTACTTCTTTGGTACTAAATCCACAAAGTGATTTTAGGATAAAGGTAATCTGATTCTCTTGTGAGATGTCTGGATGACAACATGCGTACATCATGGCCAGAAAATCGTCTTGTATTTGATTTTCTTTCCAGTAATTATCCATAGTAATAGTAAGTGTATAGCCCGAGGTTAACAGTTGTTTATTAGGGTCAGAAAAATCTATAAGTGTACTGTGTTTATTTCGACGAATAATATCTATGGCTTTGTTTTTGGCAGTTCGATATAGCCACGCTCTGGGATTATCGGGCATTCCTCTAAATTTCCAGGTTTCGAGAGCACTCACCAATGCATCTTGTACTACATCCTCGGCCATCTCGATGTTTTCTGTACCAAATATTTTGATTAATACAGCAACCATCTTTCCCGACTCTTGCCGAAAAAGATGGTTAAGTGTATTGTCTATGTGATTGTCTTCTTTCAAAAGAAATTACATCGGGCTGATTTCGCGCACCTCAACAGTGCATCCATACTCAAAACTAGGGCAACCTTTTGCAATATCTGCAGCATCCTCTAACGAATCCGCTTTTATCAGAAGATACCCTCCTATAAGTTCTTTGCCTTCTGCCAATGGGCGATCGATTACTTTAGCTCCTCCCTCGGTAAGTGTTTTGCCTTCGGTCATTAAAGGTTGCCCACCAATAAGCTGTTCTTTTTGAGCTAAACCACCCATCCATTCTTGCCAATGTTGCATGTGTTTTTGTATTTCTTCAGGAGAGTTTTTTTCGTATTTTTCCTGACCTCCGCGTATTAGATATAAGAATTCTTTCATTTTTTCTGTTTTTTAATTTTCTGGCCAAACTTCTCTTACTTCAACAGAAGACTGCCATTGTAACCCAGGACACCCTTGGGCCATTTTGGTAGCTTCATCTAACGTATCTGCTTTTACTACTATATATCCTCCTACCAACTCTTTGGTTTCTGTAAGGGGTCTATCTGTAATTTTAACACCTCCTGGGTGAATCGTATTTCCGTGAGGGTATAATCGTTCGCCTCCTAAGAATTTATCTTGTTCTGCTATTTCGCCAATCCACTGTTGCCACTTTTGCATATGTTCTTCTTGTTCTTTTTGAGATTTGCTGTCCCATGCTTCGTCTCCGCCTTTGAAAAGAAAAATAAATTGTTTCATGTGTTTATTTTTTTATTATTTATAGTAGTATGACGAACATACTTTGGGTATTTGGACATTGAATCAAGGTTATATCTTAAAAAATTATTTTTGATACCCTTCACTACCAAAAGCTCCTCCTTTTCCTGTTTGGCAATACTGCCGAAGGCTTTCCATATAGCGCCCCCAACTAAAATTGCAAATCGCATAGAAATCGTCTTGCTCATCCCATCCATGATGCGAAAACCGAACACGAGTCTTTCCTTCATTATCATCTAATGAGAATATAAAGGTATGCTCCAACCATCCATGCTGGCTGGATACGCATTCCCATACTACTTTTTCGTTGGGCTTTAGTTCGACAACCTTCATTAATGGCCCTACAGTATCTCCAAAATCAAATTGAATTGTATCTCCCAAAGTAGTATTTCCTTCTGTTTGTACAGTCCACCAATTGGATAGTCCTTTGATGGTCGAAATGGCCTCGAATACTTTATGCTGCGAGGCTTCAATATGAAAAAGATGTTTAATTGAATAGCTCATGATTTAGTTTTTTGATAATACTCTTATGACGAACATACTTTTACTATTTGGACACCTTATACGTATATATTTCTTTACAGATTAACACTATTTAAAGATATAACAAATCTTATACAATAAACAAAGGGTATTCGTTATGAATACCCTTTCTTTATATTTGATGAATACTACAATTACATCATAGCTTCATTTTTATGATCTGATTTAATTCTATTGCTTTTCTCTTGATTTATAGTATACACTCTTCTTTTTATTTTTGTATAAGAAAAGTGCACTTTCTGTGGCTTCATAGTATATACATTTTGAGCTACCGATACAAACTTCACGTTTTTTATCATTGTGCGTCCATGTATTATTGGTTGTCTTTTCTTTTGTTTTTTCTACTACAGTTTTATCTGCATTGAATATAATAATGGTATCGGGATCATCTCTATGAATCCATGTACCAATTAAAAAACTTGGACTTGTCTGATCTACGGTAACTTCTTTACCGTCGAGAGTAGCATTTTGTGATGTAGATTTTGCTGTAAAACCAGTTAGCACAATGGCCAACATTAGCATAGCAAAAATTACAAATGTAGATTGGGATCTTTTCATAATTCAAATTTTATAAGGTCTAAATTTACTATTTTTTTTGGTAATCAAAAGTTTTAGAACGTTTTGGTACACAAAAGGTTCGTGTTTTTTTTTATTTCTTATAATCTATAATCAAACTTCATACCAAGACATTGGATCAAAACTCTTACCTGATCTACCTAGATTATCGTTAAATATCTTTCTTTTATGATATTGATATGATGAAGCTCATGTCCTAAAATATGATACCCCAGAGCGCGTACACTTGTTTTATTGTTATTTGCAGTACCTATTCGTAACAAAGCCTGATCAGAAAAACCATCAAACAGCGCTACGGTAGCCATTCTTACTGCTGTATATTCGTTCATGATATTCTCTAAAGATCTTTTATCGGTATCGGCATATTGCGTATATTCATTTTCCTCAAAACCAGGAAGATCAGTTTTATCATTTCTACTAAAAGCAAGTGCCCTATACCCATATATTCTTTCATCATCAACAATATGAACCAATACTTCTTTTATAGACCATTTATCGGGTGCATATCTAAAATTCAATTCTTTTTCTGATAGAGAGTTCACAAATTCTTTTGTTTTTTCTAAGCTATCTTTAAGCTGAATTAATAGGTCTCCATCCTTTTTTACATAATCCATATACATCTCTGCATAGGCCGGATACTCATTTTTTGAAGGAAAAGTTATTACTCTATTCATACTATTTATCGATATTGATCAAGGATTTTAGCACTAACCCAATAAATATCTTTGTTACTGGTATAGAAAAGATAGTTTCCATCTTGGGTAACAAAAGGGCATAATTCGTGATTCTTAGTATTAATTGGTGCTCCCATGTTCTTAGATTTGGTCCATGTACCATTATCCTTTTTAAAACTAATATACAAATCACCTCTGCCGAGTCCTTCTTTTCTATTAGCACAAAAAATTATGTAGGATTCATCTGGAGCCACAAACACATCTGCTTCATAGGCCAAAGTATTTATAGCATCGGGGAGTCGTATTGCTTCCTGAAAACCATTCTGCCCTCGTTTTGAAGCGTATATATCAAAATTATTAGTATTATTCTTATCAGCCTCTTTATTAGAACTAAAGTACATGGTACCATTTTTGGTAAAAGACATATAATACTCATTTTTGTCTGTATTGATATTCTTACCAGCATTGATTGGCTTTGACCACCCGTTTTTTTCTTTTTTAGAATACCAGATATCATGATTTTTTTGATCTCTTTTTGCCTGTAATGGCATATCAGAGATGTAATATAATTCTTCTTCATCCGGAGATAAAAATGGGTCGTTAAAACCATATTGATCATGAGAAATTATGGTTTTGGGTAGTGTCCAAGAGTCATTCTCTAGTCTTGTATGTCGTATTATGGATCTACCTCCAATATCTACTCCGTAGAAAAACTCGGTACCCTCTTTTGAAAATACAGAACCAAATTCATATTCATTCTCCATAGAAATAGTACCTGGTGCAAAAACCTCTGGAGTCATTGATGGTGCTTTTTGTTTCAGATATAAAAGGGATTCCTGGGCCTGCAATGTATAAATACTAAATAATAGTATTAGTAGAATTAAACGTTTCATCATTTCGTTACTGTATCATGTAGTTTCTTATAGAAAATCTTACTTACGATCTTCCACTCGCCATTGATTTTTAAAAGATTCATATAATCAATAAAGGTAAAGGTTGGATATTCGATCTCGAGCTTTGCATTGGCAGCATGGCCAGTGATATTGATATAATTAATTTTAGTCTTACGATTTTGCTTTGGTCCTGGTTTCATTTTGCTGAAGAATTCAAGGGCATTGACTTCTTTATACTCATCGGTAATGTACCTCATGGTCGCCGTCTTGTGAAAGGCTTTTTTAAGTGTTTCGAAATCATTATTGGTCCCTCCATCAAGGTAATATTGCACTGTCTTTTCGACCATAGCATAATCAGATTCTTGGGCATTCATCGCAATTGAAATCGTAAATAGCAGAAGTAATGTGAGTAGATGTTTCATTATATTTATTTTTATAGGTAAACATTGATTACAATTTTTATCTAAATAAGTCTTTGGGCTGTACAACATCCACCCTAACTACCTTTCCATGATCAAAAGTGAATATTTCTACAATGTCCTTACCTTCTCCTCCTTCCGCATTATCTAACCATACTTTATCATGCATAATCACTTTATTATCAATCTCGATTAGATATTGAATTTCTGAATATACTTTAGGGTACTTTTCAAAATGTTCAGCTCTATTTTTCTGTAATGCTTCTCGTCCGCTAATCTTAAGTTGAGATTCTATATATACCTTAACGTCTTCTGCAAAACCTTCAACATATGTATTTGCATCTTTTTCATTAACCGCTTTGATCATTTTTTTTATGACCTGACTTTGTTTTCCATTACTTAATTCATGCTTTTTTGATGTGCATCCAATCATAAAAACAACGATCAGCATATACAAGCCTATATTCTTCATTTTTCTGGATTTTAGATCTTCTATAACTCCTTAGAAATGTTATTGTTCTAAAGTAGAAAAACATTTTTGATCCTATTCATAAAAAAAACTTAATCCTTACCTATTATGATAGTTAAGAGAAGGTTTACACCCAAAAATATTAAAAGGAGGTAGGGTATTATTCTTTTAGAACGTTTACTATTAAATACCCATAACTTTATCTATAACGTGTAGATGGCAAAAAAGGATGCTCTAAGAGCATCCTTTTTTTATTTGATATACTTAAATTTATACCTCTACCCTCTTTCTATTTTACAGATATAACAACAAGCTTCAGCATTTCTGGCATGTAAATAGGCAATTTCTGAATGCTCCTGAAATATTTCGAAAATCAAAAGATCGACATCAGCATCGCCTACCATTTTAGTAAATACCATTTTTTGATCCTCACTGTATCCAATTAATGACAATGGAAAGTTTTTTTTATCTGCTTTAATCTCTGGTGGAAATTGGTGAATATCTTTATAGGGTTTAACCTCTTTTTTATGGATAAAAATTGGTCCCGGTTGATTAAAAGCATTTTCTATTTCGAAGGGGCTGTGACGTATTAAAACTCTTTGATCTTTTCCTGGTATAAAAGGCTTTAGTGAAACTCTGCAAGGTCCAAAACCAGTTGCCAATTGCTCCTCTATTTTATAACCAAAATCATCTACTTTTGTTTCTCTAATTTTTGAGGCATACTCTTCTGTTAACGGAATAATTTTAAATTGACTCATCTGTATAGGTTTTTAAATAACGCATACAAAGATGATTATGAATAAGGCGATGTACCACCCGAATCTTGCTCAATTACTATGAGCTTTAACTCCTTCCCAACCAATCATAGCCGTTTTTCGTGTACTTCCCCAATGATATTGTCCTAAATTTCCGGTGGACTGAATTACTCTATGACAAGGAATCAAAAATGCCACTGGATTACTACCTATTGCCGTACCCACGGCTCTTGATGCTTTTGGTATGTCGATATGCTTAGCGATACTTCCGTACGTGGTTAATCCTCCTATTGGGATTTTAAGCAATGTTTTCCAAACTTTTAACTGAAAATCGGTGCCTTTGAGATGTAGTTTGATCTGATTTAATTTTTCCCAATCCTGAGTAAAAATAAATAATGCATCTTGCTGAATTCTATCTACCATCTGATAGAAATTGGCTTTAGGAAAAATCATTTTCAGTTCTGAAAAAGCGCTATCTTCTTGATCGGCAAAAGCCATATGACAAATCCCTTTTGAGGTTGAAGCCACTAAAATTTTTCCGAACGGACTTTCAGCAAAACTATAATTGATCTGAAGGTTTTGCCCTTCGTTTTTATATTCGCCGGGCGTCATTCCTTCTATTTTTACAAAAAGATCATGAAGTCTTCCGGTACCTGAGAGCCCGGTTTCATAGGCAGCATCAAATAAGGTGGTTTGTTGATTTTTTAGTGTTTGCTTAGCATACTCTATACTAGTGTACTGCAAGAATTTTTTAGGACTTACTCCTACCCAATCTGTAAAAAGTCGCTGAAAGTGAAATGGACTTAGATGTATCTTTTCGGCAATCTCATCAAGGTTAGGTTGATTTTTAAAATTATCCTTTATGTAAATGATCGCTTCTGCAATACGGTTATAATTAACATTATTTTCTTCTATCATCTTTACTACTACTTTAAAAACAATATAAAGATATGCAGCTCTATGGTATTATAAAACCCAGAACTTGCTAAATATAGTCAACTTAACCCGTTGTGCATTTAGGAAAATCATTACAAAAAAAGCGTCAATTCGAGTATTTTTTCGTAATGACCTCTCGACTTCGCTCGAGATGACAGAAGACAAAATGCCCGCCTGCCGGATGGGTAGGTATCGATCCTTCGACAAGCTCAGGATGACAAAGCTTTTTTTAACCAATAATCCTATTCTCGATAGCTCTGCTGAGCCAGTCGAAGTACACTTCTCCTAAAGTCGAAGCACTCGAATTGACGGAGTTTGGTTAAAAAATATCTAAATGCACAATGGGTTAACTTAAGTTGCTAGTTATATGTTCGTATTTAAATAAACCCTTCTCTCCTTGAAAAAGTACTGAAACGAGGACTTAGACGCCCCCTCATCCTCACCTTCTCCCCAAGGAGAAGGAACTCAAATTGCTTCATAAAAAAACAGCTAACAATTTAAGTTAATGACTTCATTTTAATAAAATTAATCCACCACAAAACTAAATCCTCCAGAAAAAAGACTAGAACTAAGACCAGAGCTACGTTCGTATTGTCTAAATCTTAGATCAATACTCTTTAATCCCAATTTCCAAATATGGAATTTGGTAAAGATATCGGTGTAACTAACTCCAAAACCATATTGATTGGCATCAAAATCAGACAAATCATAATCAGATGTATAGAACTGTTGGGTAGATAGGTGTTGATTAAACGGCGCAAAATAATCTGCAGCTGTTTGATTATAGAAACGATAACTTGGGTATACAGTAAACTTATCTGTAATCTTGATCGGTATTTCTATACTAGCCGTATGCGAATTAATTCCCCAATCATCTGTATAATATCTATAAAAAGTACGTACAGTAAAAATCTCATTGATATAATAATGTAATCTACCTCCTACTGCTATTTTGAATCTAGAATCTGGTAACCTCTCTATATCGTCTCCATAAGTAAACTCTTGTACAATGATGTCTTCGACATCGGCAAATTGTACTCTTTGAAAAGGTGTAGACAGCAAACCTTCTTGCTGAATAAAATCTAAAGACAACGATCCTTGTAGTTTTTTGGATAGTATTTGTGAGAATCCAAATCCTAAGGAATATGAATTTCGGGACTCATCATTAAATGGAATAAATGTAGGCAAGCTTCTTAATTCTGAAGGGTAAATCGCATTCCAGGCGTCCAGATACACATTGGCTTTTACACTCAATTCGGTATTTTTTTCAAAAAACAATTTGGTATAACTACCACCAAAACCTATAGAAAAATAATCATATTCACTTGCAATTGCCAAGTTCGTAGACCAAATCGTATTGCGATCATCACTACTATGGCTATAATTTGCTACTACGGTTGTTAAAACATCTTGTTTAGATGCTCCAGATGAGGCTACAAATGGATTGGCCGCAGCATCCCCATCAAAAGGATTTACATTACTTGACGAAGCCGAAGAATATGCCGATATACCTGCATCGATAGTTAGTACATCATCATCATTTAAAGGAATAGAAACCACAATTGTAGGTGTAATATCGGTAAGCTCTTCGGTACCGATACCTCCGGTTACTGCAGCATTATCTCCATCCTGGGTATAGTAACTCATTAAAAAATCTACTTCTGTAGATTCTAACACTCTTTTTTTGTAGGTTTCTGGTGTATCTTGCTGCGTTTCCTGAGCAATTAATGTAATTGTGGAGAACAGTGCTAATAGTATGGTGAATCTTTTCAAAAGGGGTCTTTTTTTTTATAAAGTTTTTAATATTTATCTATCTGTTTTTAAGGCTTCATAAAGTATAAAACTGATCCCATTATGCAACGGGATAAGTTCAACTTACTATTTTGAAAGCGTCTTTTCGGTCTTTCGATCCCAAAGCTCCGGAGAAATTTGGGATCCCGATCTTCATCGGGATAAGTTCAACTTACTATTTTGAATGCTCCGCCAAAGCGGATTTCCAAAACAGAGTTTCACTTACTTAATTACAGCCACAACCGCCGCCTGTTTTTCCTCCATTGGCTCCCGCAGCAGATTCTCTATATGCCTGAAAATTGGTTTCAAAACGATCGCATTTCTTTACTGCAAGTTCCATATCGGGATCGTTGAGTTGCACTTTTTCATATTCTTTTACCACTACACAAGAACTAAGAGACAATAGTAGTCCTGAAATTATTATCAACTTATTCATAAATAAAGTATCTTTTGTATTACAACAACCATTACTGGTTGTCTATTTTTATAGTATTAGAAGTATGAATATTACCTTGATCATCAACTATGATACATTCTATACTTGCCAATTGATTTATTCTATTGAGTCCGACTTCTATACCCATTACAAAAACCGAAGTTGCTAAAGCGTCGGCCAGTTCTGCTTTTGGTGCAAAGACAGTTACACTAACAATTCCGGTAGCAGGATATCCTGTTCTTGGGTCGATAATATGGGCATATCGTTTATCATCAAAAATTACATATTTTTCATAATTGCCAGAAGTAACCACTGCTTTATCTATAACGGGTAATAAAGCAAATGCATTATTTTTATTTAAAGGGTTGGTGATGGCTACTTTCCAATCGCTTCCATCGGGCTGTTTACCCCAGGTGTTCATATCCCCAGAAGCATTAATTATTCCTGCTGTTACTCCTTTAGATATCAAAAGTTTTTTTGCTTTATCAGCGGCATACCCTTTACCTATCGCTCCAAAACCAATCTTCATCCCTTTTTGGGATAGAAATACGGTAGATTCTTCTTTATTTAATATGATATTCTTATATCCAACTTTGGCAACAGAGGCTTTGATTTCTGATGCAGAAGGCATTTGTGTCATACTCCCATCAAATTTCCATATCCTATCCATTGAGGCATAACTTATATCAAAAGCACCATCTGTAAGTTTAGAAATACCTATGGCTCTCTGAACTAATCCAAAAAGTTCGTCATCTACTTTTACAGGTTGTATCCCTGCATTACTATTAATCAATGATGTCTGAGACTCTTTGTCCCACGAAGAAATGAGTTTTTCTATTCTTTGAATTTCTGTAATTGCAGCATCAATATAGGTATCTGCACTTATTTGATCTTTAGCTACCACCGTAATATCAAAACGACTTCCCATTAATGTAAGGGTTCGTTTATGAATTTGCTGTGAGAAACTATGGTTTACAACAAAAATTATGAACAAAAATGTACATAGAGCTCTCAAAATATTATTCAATCATTTGGTTTAATATTCCTAAATATGAATCTGGAGTTACCTTTTTATAACCTGTTTCTCCCAGTTTCTTTCCGGTTTTATCCAAAAGAACGACCAAGGGGAAGCCACCACTCTTATTATATGTTTCGGCTAGTTTCTTGTTATGAGCTTGTAATGCTTCTGGAAGTTGATTTTTTTTCTTTCTCGGAAAATCTGCTTTAATCAATACATAATTATCTTTAGCATACTCCTGAAATTCCTGGCTCTCTAATATCTGTTTTTCTAACTTAATACATGGTGCACACCAATCTGAACCTGCAAATACTAAAACGATATTCTTATTCTTTTCTGAAGCTATTTTTTTGGCTTCTTCAAAATCGGTTAACCATTCTTGTGCAATCAATGAATTGATCCCGATAAAGAGCAGAAATCCAGCTATAACTATTTTTCTCATATTCATATAAATCTATCTTATATTAACTATGTAAACAAGTAATTTAGTACTTAAATTGTATATAAAACTACAATACGGACTACATTTAAATACTAATAATTATCATTTCAATACGTATACCGATAAAGTGTACATTTTTTCTTATTTATTACAATCACTTGTTTACTTCCTACTTATACTACAGTTATAAAGGAAAACACCCTACAATTTAAATACTATTTTTTTATAAAATAAAAAAAACGGAAATACATACCAGTATTTCCGTTTTTTTGAGAATGGATTTAGAATCCATTGCAGTATATAAAAGCCCTTATATTAAAGTTTAGGGCATCTTTTACAGTTTGATTTTCCTTTCTTCTTATATTTTTTACAACATTTCTTCTTTTTTCCTCCACAAGCGACTTCACAATTCATGGCCGCACAAGGAGAATATAATGATGGGGTATTGGTACTTTGCACTCTTTTTAATTTTTATTAAATCTAAATAAGGTGCAAAAATATAAAAAAAAGATTCCTAAAAAAGGAATCTATGTTTTTTCTTTATCAACTTATTAACAAAGACTTAGCTTACTTATTTTCTTGAAAAGTATTAATATCCCGATCAAATAAATAATGTCCCGATTTATCATTTCCAATGATTTTTAATTTATCTAATAAAGTACGTGCGACTGCTTCTTCTTCTAGCTGTTCTGCCACATACCATTGCATAAAATTATGAACATTATAATCTTTGTGTTGAAGACACTCATAGATTACATTATTAATCTTGGCTGTAACAAATTCTTCACTGGTAAGGAATGTTTCAAAAAGCTCCATAAGAGATTTAAAATCATCTCTGGGTTTTTCTATAGATGGGATTACTGCGGTACCACTTCGTTCATTAATAAACTTAACCAACTTAATCATGTGCACTCGCTCTTCTTCAGACTGTGTATAAAAAAAATCGGCCACACCATTATATCCCCGAATATCTGCCCAACTCGCCATAGAAAGATATTGTGCAGAGGCTTTGGCTTCAAATTTTATTTGCTCATTAAGTAATTTTTCTATTTCTGGTATCATAGTATACTTCAATTATTAGTCAAATAACTAAAATACACAATTAATTACTCATAACGAGAGAGTTTTTAATGTTTTGGTTTAATTTAAAATTAGACCATTTAATGATTTCTCCCAGGATAGTCTAAAAATATATTAGACAAGAAATTCTATGATTCATCTATTAGATTGCTCACAATATATAATTGATTACGCCGCCTTCTCAAAGGCGATATAATTAATAAGTTTTCCTTTTTTATCATGAACAGGAAATCCTTTGATAATACATTGGTACGAAGTTAAGTCTTTTCGATAATTAAGAATAGTAACTTCGAAAGGAGTGTGATTATTTACAGCGTTTCTAACCTTTGCAGATGTTTCAGCGCAAGTGCCTTTACCTTGAAACATTTTTGGAGAATTGCCTATGACTTCTTCTGGTGAATATCCATTTAGATCTCTAATATTCTGCGAAGCGTAAACAATTTTGAGATTTGGATTGGTAATAACGATCACGGATTGTTCCTCGACAAACTCTTTAGAATAGTTCCTGGTAAATTCCCAGTTTTTGGTAAGCTTTTTTAATGTACTAAGGTCATCTTTAAAGCTTTCAAGTGTAGTATGATGTTCACCATAAAACTCCCATGATAATAAAGGTAATGAGTAATTGTTCATTTTCTCATAGTACCTGGCCATCATTTGATCGTAACCTTTAAGCTCTTCCATAAAAAACCATTTTAACCAAAAATATAGAATTAAACTTGCACTTATGATTGAACAAAAGTTAATTCTTTGATTAAACAAAGGTTAATGTTTCTCTATTTTTTTTGAAATAATTGCCAGAATACGAGTAAAGCTCCCAAAGTAAAACTAACGGTCATAAAAGTTCCCGAAATTATTACTACGTACTTCATCCAACTAATCTCGAGCCATATACAATAGATTCCTCCAAAGGTTAGAATGATTGATAAAAAAGGCTCTACCATCAGAAATAATTTTAATTTCTTGTGTATAGAAGTAATAGCCAACAATCCTCCCAACAAGAAAAAAATAAATGACATTGATAAAATATGAGTGTGGATTATGGTAAGCATTTCTCTGCTTCCTTTTTTGAATTTCATTACTTCGGCATTTTCATCTTCTTCATTACCTAAGTAATTTTCTTCAATACCATTAGGGTTCAACGTTGAAGTTTCTCCTACAAACAGTAATCCTGTAAAATACCCAATGCTTAATACAATAACAAAAGCTCCTATGAACAGTTTTATATCTTTAGATAGTGTATGTATTAAACCGTGAAACTGCATTAAATTGCCTCTTTTTGGTGAAGTATTTTTACACTTTCAAGCAGATTACCCAGAGCCATACTCATAGATCTAACAGAAATTGTGGCTCCAGAAATTGCATCAATATTTCCTGGAAAAACGACCTCATCATTTAAGGTTTTGCCTATAAATTGCTTTAACCAACGTTTGCTCCCAATTTCTCCCCCGTACTCTTCACGATAGATTAAAACTTTAGATATAGTAATAGTATATTCTGTATCAAAAATCACCAGGTAATCAAATGTTGCCGTCTTACTAGGAGCATTACCAATATATGCATACCCCATAATCCCATCTGCATTGGTAATCTTTAATAGATTCTTTTTTCCAAATTCTGACTTTACAGAATTATTATCCGCTTCAGAAATATGTATAACTTCTGTTGAGAATTCTTCAGTACCAAAATGATTGGTAATTTCTTTATTTACTTTTTTCTCTATTTTCTTAGAGTGATCTGTAAATGAAGTTAATGTAAAAGCTACTATTACTAGAAGCGTTCCTAACATTTTAATTTTCATCTTGCAAAAGTATTTAAAAACTAATTATCTATAAAGCAAAAAACAAACCAAATTTATAAAGTATCAAAACCTCATAGGCTTTTGGTAAGCCTATGAGGTAAAAAACACTTTTCAATCATTAAATATTAGAACCAAACTCCGATACCAAAGTTAAGTCTATCATCTACATCACTACCAGATAAAGCATTATCTCTAAATTGATAATCTCCTTTCAATACTACTCCAGGAGCAATATGATAGCTTAAGCCAGTAGTAATATCTGTTCTATCGTATGCATCGTTTTGTTCTAGACTACCGTCTGTATCTGCATGAGTATCATACTCTTCATAACGTGCAAATGCGAATAATTTTTGCTTTTTAGCGGTAGGCAACAAATTATACGCAACCTCTGCATACCATCCCATTAAAGCACTACCTAAATCCTTTTCTGCCAACGTATTATATTCTTCGGTATCAGACAGAGATGCATAGATAAACTGTCCTCTGGCGGTAAACCTTTGATATGCATAACGAGCGTCAAAACCTACCATCGAAATTCCAACATTTGCTCCATCAAGCTCTTCAACATCATCTTCTGCTTGTGTTTGCCCAAAGTATCCAGACAGTCCTAAACGCAATCCCGGTAATCCATAATAATCTAATTTAGCCGAGAATGTAGGGCTATCAATTGTAGACCGTATTGCTTTCTGGCGTCCTCCACGCAATCCATTAGAACCTTTTAAAAATCCATTAACTCCTCCTTCTCCATCAGATTCGGTAGACTTGAATCCATTAAAAATGTATGCTTGGTATCCTAATGAAAGATTATTAAATCTACCATTTACACCAATACCAATTTCTCTCCAGGTGGTTGGTACAATTACATTGTCCATTGCAGGTCGTTCTGTACCATTAAAGGTAGTTGGTTCATGAAATTCATTTACAATACCCATAGGTACTAACATTAATCCCCCTCGTAGGTTAACATTATCAGCAACATTATAATTCACAAAAGCTTGTTCAATAAAAACTTCTTCTACATGTTCAAATTCAACTTCTGTAACAAATTGCACTTGATCATTAAATCTATACCCAAAAAGTAGTACCAAACGTTGTACATCTAATTCTCCATTATCTCCTTCAGGTTGATTATATAACACTTCGCCATAGGCACCTACAGTTACGGCTCCACCATAGTTTCCAGAAAGGATACGTTGAGCTGCATTAATTTGCTTTTGAGGATCTAATTGAATTGAATCTTGTGCCGTTTGAGCAAACCCAACAAAAGTTATAGTTAAAAACAGTAGCGTTAATTTGTATTTCATTTTATTTAGACTTAATATAAATAGTTAATTAATTTGACTGCAAATATATTCATCAAAATGAATTTGGCAAACTTTATTTATATTAAATCTAAATTAATTCTAGAAACTAAAGGAAGGTTTTTTTTAACTATTTGAATGTAAACAATCTACACACTAATGATACCTTGAAAATATTTTTGTTGCTTCATTATATGAAGATTCAAAACTCATCGGTCTTACATTAGTATCTGCTTTTACTGAAGTAAAATAGGAAACCATACGCTCGGTAGGCATATTACCTGTGAGTTCATCTTTTGCCATTGGGCAACCACCAAATCCTTGAATTGCGCCATCAAATCGCCTACACCCAGCTTTATATGCTGCATCTACTTTCTCATGCCATGTAGTAGGTGTAGTATGCAAATGCGCTCCGAATTCTATCTCAGGGTATTTGGAGATTAGATTAGAAAATAAATAATCTATTATTTCTGGTGTAGATGTTCCTACTGTATCAGATAACGAAAGAATCTTTACACCCATATTGCTCAGTTTCTCTGTCCATTCTCCTACAATATCTACATCCCAAGGATCCCCATATGGATTACCAAACCCCATAGAAAGGTAGGCTACAACTTTCTTATTTGCCTTAACCGCTATATTTAAGATTTCTTGTAATGTTTCAACAGATTCTGCAATAGTCTTATGCGTATTACGCATCTGAAAGTTCTCAGAAATTGAGAAAGGATATCCTAAATAATCGATTTCAGGATGTTGTGCAGCATCATTGGCGCCTCTTACATTAGCAATGATTGCCAAAAGCTTACTTTCTGTACTTGACAAATCTAATTGTGATAAAACCTCTGCTGTATCTACCATTTGTGGTATGGCTTTAGGAGATACAAAACTACCAAAATCGATAGTATCAAAACCGCAACGTAGTAGAGATTGAATGTACTGGACCTTTTCTTCGGTAGGAATAAACTCCTTTATGCCTTGCATAGCATCTCTTGGGCATTCAATAATTTTTACTTTTTCGGCCATTTTAGAGCATCAAAACAAAAGAAGTTCGACTTAGAGTATAAAAGTATGATTATTTTTCAGAAAATAAGATAAAAATTCCGATTCCTATAAAGACAATAATCTGCAGCCATTTTAAAAACACTCCTACCTTAGAATTTTGCTTAATATATTTAGAAATAGCCCCAGATAATATAGCAATCAGGCCAAAAATAATAATACCATCAATCACAAATAATGTTCCCAATACATAAAATTGAGAAACACTGCTCAACGTTTCGCTAAACAAAAACCCAGGAAAGAAGGCCAAAAAAAATATCGACACTTTAGGGTTTAATACATTCATAATAAAACCTTGCCTATACAGTTGACCTAAACTCTTTTTCTCTACTGTTTCTCCAGAAAGTTGTATTGTCGATTCACTTTTAAGTACTTTAAAAGCCAGAAAAAATAAATATAACGCTCCAAAAAGCTTTATTACAAAAAACAGAGTATCGCTTTGTTTAATAAGAGCCGACACCCCAAATGCTACTAAGGTTGTGTGCACAAAACATCCCGTCATTAGCCCTGCAACGACAGCCAATCCATATTTTTTGCCATTCACCATACTCTGCATCAACACAAAAATATTGTCTGGCCCCGGAGAAAAGGCTAAAACAGAAGAAGCAATAATAAACGTATAAAGAATTTCGTAATTAATATCCATTACATCTATTGGTTTAGTATCGCTTTATTTATATCCTTGATCAACTTAGGCCCTTCATAAATAAAACCAGTATACAATTGCACCAAGCTAGCGCCAGCTTCAAGTTTTTCTATAGCATCCTGAGCAGAATGTATACCCCCTACTCCAATAATCGGGAAAGCTTTGTTGCTTTTTTCAGATAAAAATCGAATTACTTCTGTAGATCTAACCGCTAATGGCTTACCACTAAGTCCTCCTGTTTCATTTAACAATACTGATTCTGACTTCAAACCTTCGCGAGAAATCGTAGTATTTGTGGCTATCACTCCTGCGATTTTAGTTTCCTTAATGATTTCGATAATATCCAATAGCTGTTCATCGGTTAAATCAGGGGCTATTTTTAATAAAATAGGTTTTTGGCTTGGTCTCTGTAGATTTTTCTCTTGTAAGGTCTTTAAAAGTTTTGTTAGCGGCTCTTTGTCCTGTAACGCTCTTAGATTTGGGGTATTTGGAGAGCTTACATTTACTACAAAATAATCTACATGATCAAATAAAGCATCAAAACATATAGTGTAGTCTTCTACTGCATTTTCATTAGGAGTTATCTTATTCTTACCGATATTACCACCAATTAGTACTCCTTTATTCTTTTTTAATCTCTTAACCGCATTTTCTACTCCGCCATTATTAAACCCCATTCTATTGATAATTGCACTATCTTTTTTAAGTCTGAATAATCGTTTTTTAGGATTCCCCTCTTGCGGTTTTGGAGTCAAAGTCCCAATCTCAACAAAACCAAAGCCAAAATCAGATAGCTCATTAAATAACTTAGCATCTTTATCAAACCCAGCAGCTAACCCAACCGGGTTTTTAAATTTCAACCCAAAAACCTCTCTTTCTAACTTCGAATTATTGGTATGATATACCCCTCTTATTATTGATGACATCAAAGGGATTTTAGAAAAAAAACGGATCATTTTAAACGTAAAATGGTGTACATTTTCAGGGTCAAACCCGAATAGTATTGAACGAACTAGAAGTTTATACATTGCTGATGATTTTGCTTGCGCAAAAATAAGTTTTAGAAGGCTCTAATAAAAGCTTATTTTTGAAATCTTTATCCAATAAATGTAATACTTCATGATTTCAAAAAAACATATCATAAATAGGTTTATAAGTTATGTAACGATCGACACCGAAAGTGATCCAGAAAGCAATACCACTCCTAGCACCAATAAGCAATGGGATTTGGCAAATAAGTTAGTAGAAGAACTAAAAGCAATTGGATTAAGCGAAGTAACGATTGATGAGAATGCCTACATCATGGCAACATTACCTTCTAATATAGATAAGAAGGTACCTACTATTGGTTTTATATCTCATTTTGATACTACTCCCGATTTTACAGGAGCCAATGTTAACCCACAAATAATAGAGAATTATGATGGTAAAGATATCATACTAAATGAATCAGAAAATATTATTCTCTCTCCCGATTATTTTGAAGACCTGAAGCTATACAAAGGGCAAACATTAATTACTACCGACGGAACTACATTATTAGGAGCCGATGACAAAGCAGGAATTGCAGAAATAGTCTCTGCAATGGAGTATCTAATACAACATCCTGAAATCAAACACGGAAAAATTCGGATAGGTTTTACACCCGACGAAGAGATCGGTAGAGGTGCACACAAGTTTGATGTTAAGAAATTTGGTGCCGAATGGGCTTATACCATGGATGGTAGTCAAATTGGCGAGCTAGAATATGAAAACTTCAATGCAGCAGGAGCCGTTGTAACCATCCAGGGAAAAATTGTGCATCCCGGATATGCAAAAGGAAAAATGATCAACAGTATGTATATTGCTCAGGAGTTTATCAATTCTTTGCCAAGAACAGAAACACCAGAACACACTAGTGGGCGCGAAGGTTTTTATCATTTGCATGATATAAAAGGTAATGTAGAACAAACTCAATTGCTCTATATCATTCGAGATCATGACAAACAGGATTTTGAAGCCAGGAAAGAAGTAATGTTGAAATTAGCTTCAAAAATTAACACTGAACACAATAAAGAAGTTGTAAAAATTGAAATCAAGGATCAATATTATAATATGCGAGAAAAGGTAGAACCCATGATGCATATTGTTGATATAGCAGAAGAAGCCATGAAGTCTCTTGACATCACTCCATTAATAAAACCAATTCGCGGAGGAACGGATGGGTCTCAATTAAGCTATATGGGATTGCCATGTCCCAATATTTTTGCCGGTGGTCATAACTTTCATGGGAGATATGAGTATGTTCCTGTAGAAAGCATGATTAAAGCTGTCGAGGTTATTGTTAGGATTGCAGAATTGACGGCTACTAAAATGAGTTAAGATTAAGATATGTAAGCATATCATCATGAGGCAATGCTGTTATGCTTTGGCATCAATTTTGTGATTAGAAACCGGAAAACAAAAAAACAATCACACAATGAAAAAACTTTTCACAGCACTTTTATGCATTACTTTTTCTCTATCCCAAGCACAAGAAGAGAAACCTGTAAACAATCAGAACAAACATGAATTTAGACTCGATGCTCTAGAGATCTTGGCAATACCTAATCTAGAAATCGATTATGAATATGTAATCAGTAAATATTCTGGAGTTGGTATAGCTGCTAGTATAAGCTTAGATGACGATTTTAATGAATATCAAAAGTTTGCAGTAGAACCTTATTTTAGGCAGTATTTCTTAAATAAAAAAGACTTTGGGGCCAGAGGTTTATTTGTAGAAGGACTATTTCGTTTTGCTGGCGGAGAAAATGATATTTCAGGATTTTCCATTTTTGAAGACAAAGACTGGTTTGACATGGGGTTTGGTTTGGTCGTTGGTCAAAAATGGGTGAGTGAAAACGGTTTTGTTTTTGAAATTAGTTTAGGTGGAGGCCGCTATTTATTAGATGAAAATGAAGACGTTGGTTTTGTAAGAGGAGGAGTCTTAATAGGATATCGACTTTTCTAAAAAACCAGTAAAATAATACTAAAAAAGCGCGATAAAACTAATATAGTCTTATCGCGCTTCTGATTAAAGTAGGCTAGTTATTACTTACTTTTTTCGGTTGGTGTGTTTAATTTCTGACTCATCTCCAAAGAAATTGCAGACCTATCATAGGTTAATTTACCAGATCCTGTTTCAATAATAACAGCATTATTTTTTTCGCTGAAATCAAAAACTTTACCATGAAGACCGCTTTTTGTTACTACACGATCCCCTTTTTTAAGTTCTTCAGCGAATTTTTTCTCCTTTTTAGCTTTTTGCATCTGTGGACGTATCATAAAAAAATACATCACCACAAATATCAATATAAAAGGAAGAAACGATTGTATTTGTTCCATAAAATTATTTGCTTGTTGGTGTTCCGCTTGCCGGTTTAGCTTTTGGAGTTACCATAGCTTTAATCTTAAGAATTTCTTTTCCAGCCTCAGTATTAGCAGTAATTGTAACTTGCTTAGTTTGCTGATTTGGTTTTCCGTTAGAGTTAAACTTCACTAACATCTCTGCTTGTGCACCTGGTGCGATTGGCTCTTTTGGCCATTCTGGCACTGTACATCCACAGCTTCCTTTTGCACTTACAATAACTAAAGGAGCTTTACCTGTGTTAGTAAAACTAAATTTATGCTCTACAACATCTCCTTCATTAATTGTTCCGAAATCGTGCTCAGTTTCTGCAAAAGTCATTACAGGAAAATCTGTATTTTTTGCATCGCGCTCAGCCGCTATTTCAACATTTTCTTCTTTAACTTTTTTCGCTGCATCATCTTTACAAGACACAAATGTCATTGCAAAAACTCCAGCCAAAATTAAAATTCCTTTTTTCATTACTTGGGTTTTAAATTATTTGAGGGTTAAAAATACTATTTTTTTTGAACTACATAAGTCCACGGCCAACTTTATTTAGTTTACCGCTCTCTTGATACTCTTTAGAAATCTTATCAAGAATACCATTGATAAAAATACTACTTTTCGGAGTACTATATTCTTTTGCAATTTCTAAATATTCGTTAATTGTTACTTTTACGGGTATAGACGGGAACTTTACAAACTCGCAAATAGCCATTTTAATGATGGCTTTGTCTAATTCTGCAATACGATCCTTATCCCAATTTGGAGTCTTACTATCAATTTCTTCTGTAAACTCATTTCCGTTAAGTACCGTTTTTTTAAGAATATCTGTAGCGAACTTCTTATCATCCATATCTTTGTACAACTTTGGCAGTGATACATTCTCATCATGAGATGGCTTGATTTTACGAAGCATTTTGATTATTGCAGTATTAATAAGTGGTAAATCATCTATCCACGTGAGCTTCTTATCCTCGAAGTATTCATACAACTTATCGTTTGGCGCAATAACTTCCTTAAAAATATCAAGTATAAAATCTTTGTCTTCTCTAAAAGAACTTAAGGTAGTGTTCATGTAATCAGTATACAATTCACTTTCCTTAATTTTACTCCATAATATTTTCACATACTCATCATCTAATTTCCATAAATTTAGCTTTTTATGGTCAATTTCAGTTTTGAGTTGTACACTATTTTCTAGTAACAACAAAACTTCATTATTAATGAATTTAGTGTTTGGATTTTTATCTTCGGAAGTAGCGAGGTGCTTTTTTTTGCTTTTTGACAAATAATCAGCCGCATGTTTTTTAATTTCCACCAGAAGTTGAAGATTTATAAGAAATAAATCGTACATCTGATCAATACTATAAAGAAGAAACTTTTCTTCTTTATCGAGGTTGTCGCTTTGCGTCTGCTCTATAGAATATAGGGACTGCATTACTTTTACTCTAATATGTCTTCTGGTTAACATAGAATGATTACAAAGAACTTTATATTAAAAATTAGGCGAAAGTATACATTAACTTTCGCCTTGCAAAAGTACTATTATTTTTAATCTAGCTATCTAAAAAGTTCTTTTTTATAACTAGTTTATTTAAATTTTCAAACAATAGGACTATTGTTGTTTTTTTCTAGCCGCAATTCTGTCTTCGGCAATACCAATTGCAGCGGCATTAGTTGTAATACTAGTCGCTTTTGCTCTATTTAATATATCTAGTGTTGTATTATAAATATTCTCTGTTTTCGCTATGATTTGTTCTCTGCCATACCCTTCTATTTCGGCATAGACATTAATAATACCTCCTGCATTGATCAAAAAGTCAGGTGCATAAACAATTTCTTTCTTTTGTAATAAAGGGCCATGAATATTCTCATCGGCTAGTTGATTGTTGGCAGCTCCTGCAATAACTTTAACCTTCAGCCTATTTATTGTATCATTGTTTACTGTTGCACCAAGAGCACAAGGAGCATAAATATCTGCGGTTTCAGAGTACAAATCATTTCCTCTATAAATATCCACACCATATTTTTTACTAACCTCTGCCAGTCTTTCTTCATTAATATCACTTATCACAACATTTGCTCCTTCTTCTGATGTTAGGCGAACAAGTTCTTCTCCTACATGTCCAATTCCTTGAACCAAAATACGCTTTCCGCTCAGGGCATCATTACCGTAGGCAAACTTAGTTGCTGCCTTCATCCCCATATACACTCCGTATGCAGTAACAGGAGATGGGTTACCAGCTCCACCTTTTGATTCAGAAATTCCGGTTACGTATGGGGTAACTTCACGTACTGTATCCATATCAGATGTTTCCATACCCACATCTTCTGCAGTATAGTATTTTCCTCCAAGGGTATGCACAAATTCACCGAAACGTTTCATCAACTCTGGAGTTTTAATTTTCTTAGGGTCTCCCATAATAACGGCTTTTCCTCCTCCTAAATTCAACCCAGTAACTGCTGCTTTATACGTCATTCCTCTTGATAATCTTAAAACATCATTTAAAGCATCCCATTCTGTTTTATAATCATACATCCTGGTTCCGCCTAAAGCAGGTCCTAAAATTGTGTTATGCACACCAATTATTGCCTTCAATCCTGTATCTTTGTCCTGACAAAAAACAACTTGTTCGTGATTATCAAAAGATAGTTGTCCAAATACTGGAGCTTCTTTTTTTAATTGATTTGCAGTAAGCACTTCGGTTATCATATTGTGAAAAATTAAAATTTTACAATTATATTATATTCAAAATCAGGTTGCTAAAATAATGTATTTTTACGAATTTAAAATTCAAACCTGTTAAATTTTACGAATTATTTAATAAACAGTTTTTAAAGATCAATCTTATATGCGTGCATTACGCCATTTAAACAAATATTTTTTGAAGTATAAATACCGACTCCTTATCGGTATTTTGATTACCATAATCGCTAGAATCTTTGCCACTATGGTTCCAACATTAGTTGGTGACTCTGTTGATGTTGTTGAGCAATATATCAATAAAGATATTACAGATATTGCCCAAGTAAAAAGTGGTCTGATACTTAATATCCTTTTAATATTAGGAGCAGTACTAATCTCTGCGTTTTTCACTTTTTTGATGCGTCAAACTTTTATTGTAGTCTCTAGATTTATAGAGTTTGATTTAAAAAATGAAGTTTTTCAACATTATGAAAAACTATCACTTAATTTTTATAAAAAAAACCGAACAGGGGATCTCATGAATCGCATTAGCGAAGATGTCTCTAAAGTAAGGATGTATGTGGGGCCTGCAATAATGTACAGTGTAAACACTGTTACCTTATTTGTTGTAGTAATTGGATATATGATAAGTATTGCTCCAGAACTCACATTATACACCGTTACTCCATTACCAATATTATCTGTATCCATTTATAAGCTTAGTGTTGCCATACATAAACGTAGTACAATAGTGCAAGAATTTTTATCAAAATTAACCACTTTTACTCAGGAATCTTTTAGTGGCATTACTGTAATTAAGGCCTATGGTATAGAACCTCAAACACAAGAAAATTTCACCAAATTATCTAATACCAGTAAAGATAAAAATTTGGATTTGGCCAAAGTACAGGCATTGTTTTTCCCTTTGATGGTTTTATTAATTGGGTTTAGCAATATTTTGGTGATTTATATAGGCGGAAAACAATTCTTAGACGGAACCATAAAAGATCTGGGAGTAATTGTAGAATTTATAATATTCGTTAATATGCTTACTTGGCCTGTAGCAACAGTTGGCTGGGTTAGCTCTATAATACAACAAGCTGAAGCATCACAAGTAAGAATTAATGAATTTCTTAGCCAAGAACCCGAAATTACCAATACGGTAACACAGAAAACTCAGATAAAAGGAAATATTAGTTTCGACAATGTTTCTTTTACCTATGACGATACTAATATAACGGCCTTAAAAAAAGTAAGTTTCGAAGTTAAAAATGGAGAAACTATTGGAATATTGGGAAAAACAGGTTCTGGAAAATCAACAATATTAGATCTAATAGGAAGACTATATGATGTATCATCTGGTGAAATACGTATAGATGGTACTCCTATTAGAAATCTCAATTTAACAAATCTTAGAGAACATATTGGGTTTGTGCCGCAAGATGCCTTTTTATTTAGTGACACCATTAAAAACAATATAAAATTTGGAAAAGAAAAAGCTACCGATGAAGAAGTATATGAGGCTTCAAAAAATGCTGTAGTACATGACAATATTATTGGTTTTAGTAAAGGATATGATACCATCCTAGGAGAACGTGGGATCACACTTTCTGGAGGGCAAAAACAACGTGTTTCTATTGCAAGAGCCATAATTAAAAAGCCTTCAATTTTGCTTTTTGATGATTGTTTATCTGCAGTAGATACAGAAACAGAAGAAGAAATACTGCAAAATTTAAACAAAATTTCAAAAGGTAAAACCACTTTTATTGTTAGTCACAGAGTTTCCACCACTAAAAATGCAGATAAAATAATTGTTCTTGAAGATGGTGAAATAACGCAACAAGGCACTCATAATCAACTAATCAACGTTTCTGGATACTACAAAGAACTCTATTTAAAACAGCTTAGCGAAAAAGAAATTTGAGTTTTTTTTGCCCGGTTAACATTTTTTTTGGATTTTTAACCCATCATAGCATATTAATTAATTTAAGAAATAAGGATTATGAGTGATAATGAAATGATGGAGAAAGAAGAAATTTTCTCAAAAGTTTTACGCGCAGGAAGAAGAACATATTTCTTTGATGTGAGGGCTACCAAAGCTGGAGATTACTATTTGACAATAACGGAAAGTAAAAAATTTACTAATGACGATGGATCGTTTCATTACAAGAAACACAAGATTTATCTTTATAAAGAAGATTTTGTTGGCTTTACCGAAATCTTAAATGAGATGACTAATTACATTGTTGAAGAAAAAGGCGAAGAAGTAATCAGTGAGAGACATCAAAAAGACTATCAAAAGTCGTATGAAAATTCTAGCGAAGAAAAAGCTCAGGAAATATCTGCTTCTACAGAAAGCTTTACAGATGTAAGCTTTGATGATATATAAAAAATAGCAAAAGACTTATTAAAGTTAAAGTTATGCAAACCGCTTCATTGTCTGAAGCGGTTTTTTTTATATTCACAAATCAAAAGAATAACTCAATAATTCAATGAAACACATCTTTACTGTTTTTTTAGCATTAACGGCTTTTACCTCTACTGCTCAAAATGATCTAACATTAGATTATTACCTTCCAAAAAACACAACCTATAATCCAGAAATACCTACACCTCAAAGTGTTTTGGGGTTTGTTCCGGGAAAATGGCATGTTAGTCATGATAAATTAGTCAATTATGTTAAAACACTAGCTGAAGTTTCGCCAAGAGTAACCATAGAAAACAGAGGAAAAACTTTTGAAGACCGTCCTATTTTATTATTGACAATCACTTCAGAAAAAAATCATCAAAACCTAAAAAAAATACAAGAAGAGCATGTTCAGCTCACAAAAGCAGGCTCTGAAACATCAAGTATAGAAAACCAACCCGTTGTTGTGTATCAAGGATTTTCAATTCATGGTAATGAACCCAGTGGTTCTAACGCAGCTTTAGTTGCTGCATATCATCTTGCCGCAGCCCAAGGCCCCGAAATAGAGGAGCTTTTAAACAACACTATCATTTTATTAGACCCTTCTTTTAACCCCGATGGCTTGCAACGCTTTGCTTATTGGGCAAATACCAATAAAAGTAAAAATATCAGTACCGATCCTCAGGATAGAGAGTATAGTGAAGTATGGCCCGGCGGAAGAACCAATCATTACTGGTTTGATATGAATCGTGATTGGTTACCAGTACAATTACCCGAATCAAGAGCACGTATCAAAACTTTTCACCAATGGTATCCAAACATCCTTACAGATCATCATGAGATGGGGTCAAATAGCACTTTCTTTTTCCAACCTGGTATACAATCCAGAACTCACCCTCTTACTCCAAAACGTAATCAGGAATTAACCAAGAAGATCGCCCATTATCATGCTAACGCCTTAGATCAGATAGGTTCTTTATATTATACCGAAGAGAATTTTGATGATTTTTATTACGGTAAGGGATCTACTTTCCCGGATATTAATGGAGGGATTGGGATCTTGTTTGAGCAAGGAAGTTCTCGTGGTCATGCCCAACAAACAGTAAACGGGCTACTTACCTTTCCTTTTACCATTAGAAATCAATTTACAGCTGCCTTATCCACACTAGAAGCCGCTAAATCGATGAGAAAGGAGTTATTGCAATACCAAAGAGACTTTTACAACAATGCCAGAAAAGAACCTGCAAAGGATGCCTATGTTTTTGGAAACTCACAAGATGCGGCTTCTGTATATCATCTAGCCGAAATTCTCAAAAGACATCAAATCGAGTTTTACGAACCTAAGCAAGATATAACTTCGGGAGGCACAACCTTTAGAAAAGGATATAGTTATATTGTACCCAAAAATCAACGTCAAAATCGACTTATAAAAGCCATTTTTGAAAAGAGAACTACGTTTCAGGATAGTCTTTTTTATGATATTTCTGCCTGGACATTCCCTTTGGCTTTTAATCTTGAATATACAGACAAAATATCAATCTCTAATTTAGGCAAAGAGGTCTCTGATCTAAAACACAGAAAAGCAAATTCTGTAAACCAAAGTAATTATGCCTATGTAATGCAGTGGCACGAATATTATAGTCCACGAGCATTATATCAAATATTAGCAAAAGGAGTACGAGCAAAAGTAGGTATGAAGCCCTTTTCATTAGAAAATAAGAGTTACGATTATGGTACTATCCTAATACCCGTACAAAATCAAAAATTAAACGCTCAAGAGCTTTATACATTGCTTCAAAAGGTGGCTACCGATAATCATATTGATATTACAGGAGTATCTACTGGACTTACTGAAGGCATTGATTTGGGCAGCAACCAGTTTAGAGCTCTCAAACTACCCAAAATAGGGATTTTTACAGGTGCAGGCATCACACCATACGATGCAGGCGAAATATGGCATCTAATGGACCAACGTTATGATATTCCTATCACAAAATTAAAAACAGGAAATTTCGATAGAACAGATTTATCAAGATATTCTCATATTATTTTACCAAATAGTTGGAGACAAAGTTTTAATAAAGAAAAAGCAGAAAAGATTAAAACCTGGATTACCAATGGAGGGACATTAATCGGGTACAGAAATGCGGCACAGTTCTTTGCCAATAATGAATTTATGAAAATTGATTTCGCAAAACCCGAGAACGAGGCTAAAACTATATCTTTTGAACAAAAACGAGATTTTTCGGGTGCTCAAGTTATCGGCGGGGCTATTTTTGAAGCCCAAATCGATCGTTCTCACCCTATAAATTTCGGATATAAAAATGATAAAATTGCTTTATTTAGAAACACTACATTATTTGTGAAGCCGGACAAACAAAGCTACAATAACCCAATTAAGTATACCAAAAATCCATTATTAAGTGGCTATATCAGTCAAAAGAATTTAGATTCATTATCCGGAACAGTCCCTTTTAGACATAATAACTTAGGAAAAGGTAACATCATTATGTTTACAGACAACACCAATTTTAGAGCCTTTTGGTATGGCACCAATAAACTCTTAATGAATGCTATTTTCTTTAGTGAAGAAATGTAATTACTAGTGGTTAGTGGTTAGAAAACTAAGGATTCTAAAAAAACCTTATATAAAACTAAAAACAAAACCCCCTCCTACTAGATAGCGTTTCTAAACTCATAATAATGAGCTAACACTTCGTCAGGAGATTCGACTTGAGGATAGTGTCCTATTTCTTCTAAAACCACAACATCAGCATTAGGCACGATTTCTTTATAAAACTCTGCCATATGCTTTCCCGAAATCGGATCACAACCACCATCGATTAATCGTTTAGGAATATCTGTATGCTGTATTGCCTCCCTCCATCTGATTTTATAAGTATCTCTTTCTGTTAGGTATTTTATAAGTTTCGGAATGACATTTTTACCAGAATTATAATCTACCACTTCCCAAAAGTCATCTACTTCTTTGTCTGTAGGCTGTGTATCTTTACCAAAGATCTTTTTAAAATTCTTGGCTAAAGTATTTCTACCCATGAAATGTTTTAGAATGGACCCGAGAGGAGTTAATAAAAGCTTCTGTGTAATGGTAGGAAAATTAGTTTCAGGAAACATTCCTCCATTCAAAAAACAAACTGATTTAATATTAAATTCATATTCTGGATTTTCTTTAAACCGGGCTAGCATTTCTTGCACAACAGTATCTCCAAAATCATGGGCCAGAATATGGAAAGAAGAAAGGTTATTTTCTTCAAGAAAAGCTTCCCACAAATCAACTTGTGCCGAAATCGTATATTTAAAATCTATTGGTTTTGAAGAAAAACCATACCCTATCATATCTAGTGTATATACTTGATATTTTTCTGTAAGAGAATCCCAGGTTTTCTCCCAATCCCAAGATGATGTCGGAAAACCATGTACGAGTAGCAATGGCTCTCCATTACCCGATTTCTTATAAAATATTTGATAGATATCATTATACTCAAAATAAGAACCCGAGTTTTTCCAGTCTTCTAATGTCATATTATTTTTTTCCAAACATTTTTTGAATCACCCACGCTGGTCCAATTAGCAAAAACTGTAAATCTTCTGCAGCCGATGGTTTTTTTCCTTCTAAATGATGTCCATAAAATTGACCAATCCATGCTACTACAAAGATGATCAAAGAAACCAACCATAAAGGTGCATACTGACCTATATAGTGATTTGCTATAATACAAAACGCTATAAAAACTAGGATTTGCAAGGCCATTTTTATAGATAATCTGATATAAAAAAGCAGGATAAGTAATGAGACCACAAAAGCCCAGTTTTCAATAAACGGGTTATCACCTGGGATGATTGATGCTAAAAAATCACTAGGTATACTCATCATTAACCCAACTATAGAGAAGAATATAGCAGGAACACATATAAAATGAATCGCAATATTGGTCTTATTTTGATGGCTTACAGCATATTCTTTAAACCAAGTATCTAAAGATTTCATAAAGTTAAATTTAGTTGTAACGAAGGTACTAATTTTTAGACTTATTCTATAGAAAATTGTAATTTGGAACTTTAAATAAACTGAAAATTATGGCACGCACTCCATCAAACATGTTACCTCTTGGGACCTTAGCTCCAGATTTTAAACTGGTAGATGCTATTACTAATAATCCGGTAACTCTAAAAAATGTTCGTGGCGAAAAAGGAACTGTGGTTATGTTTATCTGTAACCACTGTCCGTTTGTGATTCATGTAAACGAAGAAGTCGTACGCGTAGCTAATGATTATCGCACACAAGGATTTGGTTTTGTAGCAATTAGCAGTAATGATGTAGAAAAATATCCTCAAGATGCTCCTGAGCATATGTGGAAAACAGCACAAAAAAACAACTATACTTTTCCATACTTATATGATGCCACTCAAGAAGTGGCTAAAGCGTATGACGCTGCTTGTACACCAGATTTTTATTTATTTGATGCAGAATCAAAACTTATCTATCGGGGTCAACTTGATGACTCCAGACCTGGTAACGGAATTCCGGTAAATGGTAGGGATCTTCGACAAGCATTAGATGCAGTATTGCGCAATGCCCAAGTTTCAGAACATCAAAAACCTAGTATTGGTTGTAATATAAAATGGAAAGAATAGGGTATGCATTCTGAAATTCACTTCAAAAAATGTTCAGAAGGTGATATCGATAGTCTGATACATGTTAGCCAACAATTTTACCCTGAACATTATACTCACATCTGGAAAAATGACGATCCTAGTTATTATATCAATCTAAGTTTTAACCGAAAGGCTTTTGAGAAGGATTTTAAAATTGAAAACATTCTTTATTTCTTAATCCAAAAAAGAGGTACAAATTTAGGGTTATTGAAGGTTAGAAAAAATGAAAAAGTGTCTAGTTTTAGTGACTCTGAAGCTATTCAACTAGAAAAAATCTATCTGCTAAAAAATTCTACTGGCCTGGGCATTGGTAAAAAAGGGTTAGAATTTACAAAAAACTATGCTGTATCCTTAGGCAAAAAAATACTATGGTTAGATGTAATGACCACAAGCCCTGCACTTGTCTTTTATCAAAAAAATGGTTTTCGTACCATCTCTTTTTATAATTTGGATTATCCGGGTTTAAAAGATGGATATCGCGAAATGCAACGAATGATTATGGAAATCTAAGCTAACTCTGCAATACTTTTTAAATGTGCTAAATGGTGATTGCCATGCCAGGCATAGATACCGATGTCTTCGGCTAATGAAATTGTTACATTTCCTTCTGGATGTATAAATTCTTTTTCAAGATCTACTGGAGACAACCCTTTTAAAAAGTACACCCATTTAGCATGCAAGGCTTTTATAAGGTCTATTGACAAATGTATTGGAGCTGTTTTAGTATCAAATAGTTCTGCCCACAATTTTTCATTATACGCCTTGATGATCGGGCTATTTTCTGTCATTGCCCATTTAAACCGAATGTATCCGTTATGATGACTATCATGAATGTGATGAATTACTTGTCTGGCTGTCCAACCATCCTCTCTATATGGGGTTTCCAATTGTTTTTCTGTAAAATCAGAAACGAGATCAGATATTTTTATAGGTAAACTTTCTATATTCGATATCCATTGTTTTATATGAGTTGAGGTTATAGTTTCGGGGCATTTAAATTTCCCAATAGGATATCTTCTGGCGTCCATAATTATACTATATTATTCTACCTTAGCATACACAAATTCTTCTTTAGAGAAGAGATCAATCAACGTAAGTACGTTATTATCTACATTTTCTATTTTATATCTATAAATACGATCATCCATAGGAAAAAAGCATTCTAGAACACCTTCATCAATCCTTGTCTTTAAACGATTTGCGAATTTACCATTATAAAAATTAAAGCGTATGGTACCTTCAAAAATGATATAATCATCTGTATTTTGTATAAAAAGCCACCTTCCTTGTAATGCTTCATATACATCTCTATTATAGAATTTATTATCTAGAAGAGCTTTCATCTTATTGGCATATGACAAAAAGTCTTCTTTTAGAAGGATTCCTGGAACTGCCGTACCAATTTTTTTTGTATCTATTTCTTCACCTTTATTGAAGTAATGCTTCGACTCGTATTTAGTAAATGTTCTTGAATAATCCATAACTTTTTGCCCACTAGCATTAGTCGCTTTTAAATAGGGCTTTTGTTTATAGCTTACATAAATCAATTGGTCATTCCAGAAATAAAATGTAGTAAGCACATCTGCAGAACGTGTTCCTACTTTTCTAATAATTTTTTTAAGTCGTTCGTGTTCATAATACCCATTAAGTTCTGCGGCATTATCAGGCATTTTATCCAGAAATTCTTCAGGATCCAGGAAAAATGTATCAAATTCTGTATAACTATCAATGACCTCCATTTGATCTTTGATATCAATAAGAATATCTTCTTTATCTTGCCCAAAAGAAACATTTGCAAGGCATAGAATCAAAAAAGTTGTAAGTAGTTTTTTTCTCATATTAATTGATTAAAACCTCTTCATGTTTTCCCAAAAACATAATTAAGAAGAAGCATATATATCCAAATACCAATTGAAAATTTAACATTTTCATCATAACTTAGCACAACCAAAGTAATGATTTTGAACCAGATAAAAAATAGGTTTTATTAACAAAAACTCTATTACTCTATATCATAAAGTATACCACATTTTTTTATAGCACTAAATATCTAGGTTTTAAAACAAAATGTCCCTGAGATTATCAGAGACATTTTAAAGAATATTTTTAATAAAAAAATAAAAACTATTTCACTTCTACTAATTCTACATCAAAAATAAGAGTTGCGTTTGGTGGAATAACTCCTCCGGCACCAGTTTCGCCATATCCAAGATATGGTGGGATCACAAATCGTGCCTTATCACCAACCTGTAATAATGCAATTCCTTCGTCCCATCCAGCAATTACATTCCCCATTCCCAATGGAAAATCAATAGGTTGATTTCGCTTAAAAGAAGAGTCAAAAACGGTTCCGTCTGTTAAGCTCCCCTTATAGTGTACAGAAACCGTTTTACCTTTTTCTGCTTTAGCACCATCACCTTTTTGAATTATTTGATATCGTAATCCACTGTCAGTTTTATCAAATCCAGCAGCTAATTCTTCTAATAACTCTTCTGTTTTTTTCTTGGCAGCCGCTTCGCGTTCTGCTTTTGCTCCATTAAAATTTCTGAAAGTTTCTACAGCATTAAAACTTTCTGCCTCTGCTCCCACTCTTATTATCTCTACCTCATCAATTGCATCTCCTTGAGCTACTGCATTAACCACATTTTGTCCTTCTACTACTTTACCAAACACAGTATGCTTGCCATCTAACCAAGATGTTTCTACATGTGTAATAAAAAACTGACTGCCATTTGTTCCTGGACCAGCGTTAGCCATAGATAATACTCCTGGACCATCATGTGTAAGATCTGGGTGTATTTCATCATCAAATTGATATCCAGGACCTCCGGCACCAGTGCCTTGAGGATCGCCTCCCTGAACCATAAAGTCTGCGATTACTCTGTGAAATTTTAAACCGTTGTAATAAGGTTTTCCTTGTGGGATAGCTTCATTTTCTATGTTTCCTTCGGCTAGACCAACAAAGTTACCTACGGTTCCGGGAGTTTTCTTAAACTCTAAATTAATAAGAATATCCCCTTTTGTTGTTTTAAATTTTGCGTATAATCCGTCTTGCATAACAGCGTATTTTTAAGCGTTTTAATTTTTGAGATGCAAAGATAAGTAATTGGTTATTGTTTATTATACAAATTGATTATAATATAAAGAGACAACATCACTCTAAAACATATGGTAATAATACATTTACCTCAGTACCTTTTTCTTTAGTTAATGGCTGGATTGTATATTTTGCTTTTTTATTAAGTGATCTTGAATAAATCTGGAGCCTTTCTTTTAAAATTTTACCCGAATAAGATTCATATCCTACTCCATTTTTACTTTTAAACTCTGCAGCTTTCACAACTCCAATTCCATTATCGGTGATTTTGCATTCTAGTAATGTATCCGTTTCATTAATTCGTATATCAATATTTATATTTCCATCATCTACACCTCTCAAACCATGTTCAATTGCATTTTCAATAAATGGCTGAATGAACATTGGTGGGATATAAGTTTCTTCTTTATCTATATCATCTTTAATAACAATCTGATACTTGAATTTTTGCGAAAAATTAGATTGTAACTCCAGATAATCTTCAATAGACGTTAACTCATCTTCTAGTGATACAAACTCTTCGCGAGAATTTTTGAGAATCAATCGAATCAAACTACTCAGTTTTGTGATATAGGAGCTTGTGTTTTCTGATTTCTTATTTGCTAAACTACTCACTGTATTTAAAGCATTAAACACAAAATGTGGATTAAGCTGTGATCGTAATAAGCGCTGTTCTAGATTTGCAGTTTCATATTTGTTTTCCAATCTTCTTTGCCTAAAAACTAAGAATCCAATCCCAGACATAGAAAGTAACAATCCTCCCAGAATCAAGGAAATAAAATTACGTTGCTTTATAACTTCACTTTGTTCTTCTGTAGTTGTTTCTAATTGTTGTATAGATTTGTCTTTTTCCTTTACTTCATATGCAATATTTAGATCTCTTAAATTCTCATCTAGCACTTGTTGATGAAACTCTTCCAGAAAATCATTTTTTCGTTTAGAAACCTTTAATGCGTTATTGAGTTGATTATTTTTTTGATAAGCTTCGATTAAATAATCAAGAGTGCCTAGCTTAAGGGTTTTTTCTTCCTTATTAAATTTTTCAAAATTATTAATCGTATCTAACAAGGATTCTAAACCTTTTATGCTTTCTATTATTTTACCATCATGAAGTTTGACATAGTTATAATTTGATTCTGCAAAATATTTGGTATTTAAAAGCAATCCTTTTGTTGAATATTTACTTAAATATTCTTTTGACAATTTGTAATGATATACACATGAATCAATTAAATTGATGCTTCTATATAAATCACCAAGGTTATTATGAGCTGATACTCTTCTATTTTTGATCGTATCTTTTAAAGCTTTTCTATAAAAGTATTTTGCAGAATCAATTTCATTTTTATTGAAGTACAAAATTCCAATTTGGTTATATAAAGGGCTATAATTTTTAGGGTTTTTAAGATAAAGGCTATCATTAGAAACTTGTAACAAGTATTTTAAAGCCATGCTTTCATCTCCCATTTCCATGTGATTACTAGCTATCTCCTTAAGAACATAACCTCGCATATAAACAACAAAATTTGGGTATTTGTTCATTAAATCCAGGCAACTTAATAAATACTTTAGTGATTTACTATAATCTTTATAATGTAATCGCAATGCTCTAGCACCATTATAATATGCTACAATTAATTTTTTTTCATCAAATGCCCTTTTCTTTTCAGAAGAATTATAAGAATCAATAGTTTTTTTTGAATAGAAATAGCAAGAATCATAAACTTGCTCACTCAAATACAACCTACTCATTTTCGCATAATAATATTCCCAGCCTATAAGGTTTTCATTTGTCTCTAACATGTTTTTATAAACCAAAATATTCTCTCTTGTCGTAGGATATACATCAAATGAATCTATTTGACTTTGAGTATAGATCTGTTCTTGAGCAACCAGATTTCCTATAGAAAGGAAGATTAGTAGTATTCTTTTCATTAAACAATTTTAACTAGATTCTTTATAAAACTAAAATTAGCTAATTTAGCCCTAAACCACCGATATTTTATCATAAATGAATCAAACTATTTCTGCTATAATAATTGAAGATGAAGAAGAGGCTTTAAACTATTTATCGTCTATACTTAAAACACACTTTAATGAAATAAAAATTATTGGCACTTCGGATACCGTTGAAAATTCTATCAAACTCTTAAACAATACTAGTCCCGAATTAGTATTTATGGATATTGAACTCATTGACGGGAATTCTTTTGCAATTCTTAATGCTATAAAAAACCATAATTTTGAGGTTATATTCATTACAGCGCATAATGATTACCTTGAAAAGGCCATTGGGTACTATGCCCTAAATTTTTTAACCAAACCAATAGATATTGATCATTTTAAAAAAATAATCAATAGATACGTCGAATTAAAGAAACGACTATATAGCAAACAAAAATATACACTGTTTAAAGAATTCCTTGCAGAATCCAGATTACTTATTAATACCGGAAATGAACATATTTCTATAGAAACGAATAAAATAATACAGTGTGAAGCTGATGGAAATTATACACTATTCATAACCATTGAAAAAGAAAAGTATTTGGCATCAAAGTCTCTCAAGTACTATGAAGGTTTACTTTCAGAAAAAGGCTTTTTTAGAGCTAACAGATCGACATTAATTAACATAAAACATATTCACTCTATATATAAGAAAGAATCCATTGTTTTAAGTAATAAAGAAAAAGTAATCGTCTCTGTAAGAAACAAATCAAAATTATCAGAGCTCATCAAAAAACTCGCTTAACATTTGGTTTAGTAAGTTTATCAGCCCAAAACATCCGCTTATCAATTTAGCGTCTAATAAATTAATGATGTGTCATAAGTTTACCCAGATTTAGACGCAAATCTTGAGTGTCTCTAAATGATCAAGAATCATTAAAAACATTAAAACGAAAAACTATGCTACAAAACATTTTAAAGTTAGACGGCGTTAAGGAATTAAACAAAATCAATCAAAAAACAGTTCAAGGTGGTAGATTTACTATAAGTAACCCTTTTAACTGTTCAAATGCACCAGAATGTGATGGCGGACCTGGATTTGATTACAACAATGAGATTTGCTGCAATATTGAACATCAATAAAACATAGTATTTATATCAAAAATTGCCTGTTTATAGAAAACAATCTATAGACAGGTTTAATTTGTTTCAAAAATTATAATATAAAAGCGTTTTAAACGTAAAAAGAAGCGATCCAATTAACAAAAAAACGAGATTGTTTTTTAGAAAAACAGTCTCGTTTAAATTTTTGAGATGCAAAGATAAGTAATTGATAATGGTTTACAGAAACATATTAGTTTTTAAAGTTTACATACTTATTTTGGCTTAGACTTAATATAGTTTTAACAGAAAGAGAAAATAACATCAAAAAATTATAATTACATTGTAGAGTATAATCTTAAAACCATTTATTATGTTGAAGAAAATTTTAGAAATCAAGGATATTAAAGCTTTGAATCAGAATGAAAAAAAAGCTATAAAAGCAAGTAGCGCAAGTAGATCGAATTGTGCAGTAGCTATTTCATTGGATTGTACGTTATGCTTATGTGTAGGATGGAAGCCTCAAGGATGTGTTTGCGTACCTGTCAATCCATAATGGACGGTATGTAAAAAGTTAATAAAGGCTTTGATAAAAAAAATCAAAGCCTTGGTCTAGGCCTAAAACTAGTTTATCTTTATGTTTTTTAATTCGCTACATCACTAATAAACTTGATTCGGTACAAACGTAGTTCTTCATCATCATAGTCCCCGTCAAATTCTTCTATAGCGATATCGATTTTATCATTTTCGGCTTCAATAAAATAATCATGAATTTCTTCTTGTTGATCTTCATCAAGGATATCATCTATCCAATATGCAATATTAAGTTTGGTCCCACTATATACTATGGCTTCCATTTCCTTAATAAAAGCTGTCATATCCATCCCTTTAGCAGATGCAATATCTGTAAGTGGTAATTTACGGTCTACATTTTGTATGATATATAATTTTAGACCACTATTAGCTCCAGTACTTTTAACTACAAAATCATCGGGTCGAATAATCTCATTCTCCTCAACATATTTGGCGATATACTCAACAAAGGGTTTCCCATATTTTTTTGCTTTACCCTCTCCTACTCCATGTACATTAGCAAGTTCTTCGATATCGATTGGGTACTTTAAAGCCATATCATCTATAGAGGGATCTTGAAATACCACAAATGGTGGTACACCCAATTTCTTAGCAACACTCTTACGCAAGTCACGCAACATTCCGGCTAATTTATCATCTCCTCCTGATTTACCTCCTGATTTGGCCGCTGTAATAATAGAATCATCATTGGTTTCATTAAAAACATGATCCTCGGTCATCATAAAACTCACTGGATTATCAATAAAATCTAATCCCAATGTACTTATCTTGATCACTCCATAGGTTTCGATATCCTTTTTAAGGTATCCGGTAACTAATACCTGGCGGATAAGGGCCATCCAATACTTGTCTTCTTTAGATTTTCCGCTTCCAAAAAAAGCTTGTGTATTCGTTTTATGTGAGAGGATAAGTGCGTTACTTTTCCCTATGATTGTACTCACTAAATCCTTGGATTTATATATTTCTCCTGTTTGTTTTACTACCTCAAGTAACAGTTTAACCTCATCTTTGGCTTCATGCTTTTTCTTTGGATTACGAACATTGTCATCCATATCTGCTCCGTCTCCATTTACCTCATCAAACTCTTCTCCAAAATAATGCAATATAAACTTACGTCTGGATATAGATGTCTCAGCAAAAGCAACAACTTCCTGTAATAATGCATGACCAATTTCTTGCTCTGCAACAGGCTTACCACTCATAAACTTTTCTAGCTTTTCTATGTCTTTATAGGCATAATATGCAAGGCAATGTCCTTCTCCTCCATCACGTCCTGCTCGACCAGTTTCCTGGTAATAACTTTCTATACTTTTAGGGATATCATGATGGATCACAAATCGCACATCGGGCTTATCTATCCCCATTCCAAAAGCTATGGTAGCCACCACCACATCTGTATCTTCCATTAAGAACATATCCTGGTGTTTAGCTCTCTTTTTAGCATCTAATCCTGCATGATATGGGACTGCTTTTACCCCGTTAACCTCTAGTGTTTGTGCAAGCTCTTCTACTCGTTTTCTACTAAGACAATAAATAATACCACTTTTGCCGCTGTTTTGTTTCACAAAACGAATAATATCGGCATCAACATTTTTAGTTTTTGGCCGTATTTCGTAAAACAAATTTGGGCGATTAAATGATGCTTTAAACGTTTTAGCATTGGTCATTCCCAAATTTTTCAAGATATCTTCTTGTACTTTTGGTGTAGCTGTAGCAGTTAACCCAATAATCGGTATATCTTCACCTATTCTAGTGATTATAGTACGTAGATTTCGATATTCTGGTCTAAAATCATGACCCCATTCGCTAATACAATGGGCTTCATCTATGGCTAAAAATGAAACTTTTTGTGTTCTCAAAAAATCTACATATTCTTCTTTGGTAAGTGATTCTGGAGCAACATACAATAGTTTGGTAACTCCATTAACAATATCATCTTTTACCTTTTTTACTTCTGATTTATTCAGCGAAGAATTTAGCACATGTGCTATACCATCCTGTGATGAAATACTACGTATAACATCAACTTGGTTTTTCATCAATGCGATCAGGGGCGAAACTACAATCGCAGTTCCTTCGCACATTAAAGCAGGCAGTTGATAACATAGGGACTTTCCTCCGCCTGTAGGCATTATTACAAAAGTATTTTGCTTTCCAAGAATACTTTTAATTACCTCTTCCTGTAATCCTCTAAATTGACTAAATCCAAAATACTTTTTAAGAGCATTTTGTAAGTCAGTTTCATTCAAACTCATTAAATCCTTTAACTTTTATATACCAATTTAAATAAAGATTTTACTAACACTAAAACCCGTTTCCCCAAACACAGATTTAGTGGATATTTCATTTCAATTTTAGTATGCCAAATATAACGAAAGCATAAATTAATATGCTTTTTTTTGACAGTATTTAAAATTAATAAGGTATTGTATACCTTTGCGTAAATTAAAGATAATAAAATCTTTATTCATAACACGCAAATTTTTTAAATTTTGAATACCCGAGAGACTATAATTTCATATGCCAAAAAAACCATCGCCGAGGAAGCTCAGGCGATTGCCTACTTAGAAGAACTTATCGATGAAGAATTTTCTAAAGCAGTAGAAACAATACATAATTCTAAAGGTAGAGTTATTGTTACTGGTATTGGCAAGAGTGCTATAATTGCTAATAAAATTGTTGCAACAATGAACTCTACAGGGACTCCTGCTGTTTTTATGCATGCTGCAGATGCCATTCATGGTGATTTAGGAAATATTCTTGAAGATGATGTGGTTATCTGTATTTCTAAAAGTGGCAATACTCCAGAAATAAAAGTTCTGGTTCCCTTGATAAAAAGTTTTAAAAACCCATTAATCGGAATGACTTCTAACAAAGATTCTTTTTTAGGTCAAGAAGCTGATTATGTATTACATGCCTTTGTAGAAAAAGAAGCTTGCCCTAACAATCTGGCTCCGACTACCAGTACTACAGCTCAAATGGTAATGGGAGATGCAGTAGCAGTATCTCTACTACATCTGCAAGGCTTCTCAAGCCGTGATTTTGCCAAATATCACCCAGGAGGATCTCTAGGAAAAAAACTATATCTACGAGTAAGTGATATTACTTCTCGTAATGAAAAACCAGAAGTTTCTCCGGATTCTAATATCAATAGTGTGATTGTTGAAATTACTGAGAAAAGACTTGGAGCTACAGCGGTAACAGATAATGGTAGTATTCTAGGTATCATCACCGATGGAGATTTACGAAGAATGCTTACCAACAACACTTCATTTAACGGGCTTACTGCCAAAGACATTATGTCTCCTAACCCTAAGAGAATTGATAACAATGCCATGGCTGTAGATGCATTAGAAAAATTAGAAGAAAGCTCAATAACTCAATTGCTTGCAGAAGAAAATGGTAAGTATGCAGGCTTCTTACATATTCATGACCTAATGAGAGAAGGTATTTTATAATGGCAAAAAGCACAAAAAAAGATCCCCAATCAATGTCTTTCCTGGATCATCTAGAAGAGTTACGTTGGCACCTAATAAGAGCAACCATGGCAATACTCATTGCAGGTGTTATTGCTTTTATCGCTAAAGAATTTATTTTCGATGTATTAATCTTTGGACCAAAAAAGCCTGATTTCCCAACCTATAAAGGGCTCTGTAATTTATCAAAACTTCTAGGTCTAGACGAGAGTTTGTGTTTTAAAGAATTACCTTTTAGTGTGCAAAGTAGAAAAGTAGCAGGGCAATTTTCAGTTCATATCTGGACATCAATTACTGCAGGTTTTATCATTGCATTTCCGTATGTTTTATATGAGTTTTGGAAGTTTATTGCACCAGCAATGTATGACACCGAGAAAAGAAATTCTAAAGGGTTTATTATTATTTGCTCTTGTCTGTTTTTCTTAGGCGTGCTTTTTGGATATTATGTGATCACGCCACTGTCAATTAATTTTTTAGGAGGTTACCAAGTAAGTAAAGAAGTCTTAAATGAATTTGATATTGATAGTTACATTGGTTTATTAAGGGCATCAGTAATCGCCTGTGGTTTAATTTTTGAGCTACCGGTTATCATGTTTTTCTTGACCAAAGTTGGCTTGGTTACTCCAGAGTTTTTAAAGAAATATCGCAAGTTTGCTTTAGTCATTGTGCTTGTACTATCGGCTGTGATCACACCGCCTGATATTGCTAGTCAGGTTATTGTCGCCATTCCGATACTGATTCTTTATGAAGTGAGTATTTATATTTCGAAAATTGTAATTAAAAAAGAAAAGAAAAAACTACAAAAACAATCTGCATGAGTACTATAGTTGATGAATTTAATGTGTACCGAGAAAAAATGAATTCTCGCATCCTGGAAGATAATAACAAAGTAATAAAAAGAATCTTTAACCTAGACACCAATGCCTATATGGAAGGTGCTCTAAATGTAAAGACAAAGGAATTATTAGGTCTAGTAGCTTCTGCTGTGCTTCGATGTGATGATTGTGTTCGTTATCACCTTGAAACTTGCCATAAAGAAGGTATATCTAAAGAAGAAGTAGTCGAAGCCCTTAGTATTGCAACTTTAGTTGGCGGTACTATTGTAATTCCACATTTACGACGTGCCTACGAATTTTGGGATGCTTTAGAAGAAAAGACTTCTTAGGATAGTTTAGGCGAGGTTAAAAAGAATAGTGTAAATTTACGAGCCCATTTTTAGCAACACATCTAATATAAAGAAGTCATTCTAATATGAAGTTGAAAGCAGATAATTTGATGAAGTCCTATAAAGGACGAAAAGTAGTAAAGAGTATTTCTCTAGAAGTAAATCAAGGAGAAATCGTTGGACTTTTAGGGCCTAACGGAGCGGGTAAAACTACTTCATTCTATATGATTGTAGGGCTTGTAAAACCTAATGGAGGCAAGATTACCCTTGATGATACGGATATTACTAAATACCCAATGTATAAACGTGCTCAAAATGGGATTGGATACTTAGCTCAAGAAGCTTCTGTTTTTAGAAAACTAAGTATCGAAGACAATATTTTAAGTGTTTTGCAGCTTACCAAACTTTCAAAAAAAGAGCAACTACACAAAATGGAAGCTTTAATTGAAGAATTTGGTTTAGGGCATATCCGAAAAAATCGTGGGGATCTTTTAAGTGGTGGAGAACGCCGACGTACCGAAATTGCTCGTGCATTAGCCACTGACCCAAATTTTATCCTTCTCGATGAACCTTTTGCTGGTGTAGACCCCGTAGCTGTAGAAGATATCCAACGTATTGTGGCTCAATTAAAAAATAAGAATATAGGTATTTTAATCACCGATCACAATGTACAAGAGACGCTGGCTATAACAGATCGTACTTATTTAATGTTCGAAGGTAGTATTCTTAAAGCCGGTATTCCCGAAGAACTTGCAGAAGACGAAATGGTACGTAAAGTATATCTCGGTCAAAACTTCGAGCTGAGGAAAAAGAAGTTAGATTTTAATTAGCCTCTTGTGAGTTTGTGGGTAAAAGTAATAATTTTATAAACTAATCCCGCTCACCACTCAAATACTCATCTTCTCACCTCTAAAAATGAGAGACATTAGGATATACAACAATATCACCAGAGGAATTGCAATAAATTTCAATAAAACAATCAATGCTATAGTAAGAAGTAAGAAGATATAACGCACTTTATTTTCAGCAAATCCCCAGGTTTTAAATTTTAAAGAAAATAAAGGAATTTCGGCATTCAATAAAAAACAACTCACTAGTGTTAATCCTATTAAGAACCACTTGTTAAGTATAATCTCTACAATCCAAGTTTCTTGTTGAAACTTAAGAATAAGTGGAAGACTAATGATCAAAAGGGTATTTGCAGGGGTAGGCAAACCAATAAATGAAGTAGTCTGACGAGTATCTACGTTAAATTTTGCCAACCGATATGCAGAAGCTAGCGTAATTAATAACCCCAGTAAGGATATATATGATGCATCAAAATTTGCTATGATTTGATCATTGCCCCATGATTCTAAGACTACATAAAACGGCTTTCCAAAAACTTGGGATAACAACTGAAACATAACTATTCCTGGAACAAGCCCGCTTGTTACCATATCCGCCAGAGAATCCAAATGAAGCCCCAATTCACTTTGGGCATTTAATACTCGTGCAGCAAGACCATCAAAAAAATCAAATCCTATCCCTAACATTACAAAAAGAGCCGCTAATTCTAAATTACCTTGCACTGCAAAAATAGCGGCAATACATCCACAAAAAAGATTGAGAAGCGTTATAATATTTGGAATTTGTTTCTTGATCCACATACATTTTATTTTGTGTAAAAATAGCAAACTATTTTGGTCTGTTAATATAGATTTAAAATATGAATACATATCTTCATAAAAAAGAAGCATTCAATGTTATTAATTGTAACTAAATAAGTTTATTTTCGTTCTTATAAGGAAGTCTTTTTATATGAGAAACATTGTACTGTCCGTAATTTCTGGACTCTTACTCGCAGTTAGTTGGCCAACATATGGTTTTCCTTTATTTTTATTCTTTGGATTTGTTCCACTATTACTTGCCGAAAACAATATTCGCAAAAACAAATACAGCAAAAGCCAGGTTTTTGGACTTGCCTATCTCACTTTTTTTATATGGAATATGATCGCCACCTGGTGGATATATAATTCTTCAGCCTTTGGGATGTGGTTTGCAGAAATTGTAAACACACTGCTTATGACGCTTGTTTTTTTAATGTATCATATTGTTGCAAAAAGAACAACGTTTACGATAAGTAGTATATTTCTTGCTTGTATCTGGATGAGTTTTGAATATTTTCATTTACAATGGCAATTTTCGTGGCCATGGTTAAATCTAGGGAATGGTTTTGCCAGCTTTACTTCGTGGGTACAATGGTATGAATACACAGGAACCTTTGGAGGAACATTATGGATCTGGATAGTCAACATCGGTGTTTTTAAAAGTATCTTATTATTTCAAGAACATAAAGAGAAGACCATTTTATATCGATCTGCAATTCGTAATGGGCTAATTATAGTGATCCCTATTCTTATTTCGTTTATTATTCTAAAAACCTATACCGAAAAAGGTAAGGACATAGAAGTTGTAATTCTTCAACCCAACATTAACCCTTATACCGAAAAATATAACACCACAGATAAACGGATAAGTATATTATTAGATTCTCTTACAACAACTGCCATCACAAAGAATACTGATTTTGTTATCGCCCCCGAAACCGTTTTTGCAGATAGCAACAGATTACATAATTTCCCTTATTCTACAGCAAAAAGAACAGCTCAAGATATAATAAACGCCTATCCAAAAGCTCATTTTCTTTCAGGTATTTCGTTAATTGATGTATTTAATGATTCCTCAAGAGTTCATGCCCAGACTAATGTGTATAAAGAGAATATTTTTTATGATGATTATAACTCTGCATTCTTTGTTCGCCCAGACGGAACCGATGAATTGTATCATAAAAGTAAACTGGTCGTAGGTATCGAGAATTTCCCATATCAAAGTGTTTTGAAACCTATTCTTGGAGATGTGATGATTGATCTTGGTGGTACAGTAGCTAAAAAAACTACTCAAGAAGATCGTGAGGTATTCTTTACCAAAGACAGTATTGGTGTAGGAACCATGATTTGTTATGAAAGTATATATGGCGAATTTGCTACGGGATATGTTAGAAACAAAGCAAATTTTCTGGCCATAATAACCAATGACGCTTGGTGGGGCAATACACAAGGGCATAAACAGCACTTATCATATGCCAAATTACGAGCTATCGAAACACGAAGAAGTATTGCCCGAAGCGCCAATACCGGGATTTCTGCAATCATAAATCAAACAGGTGATATTATCACCCAACTAGGATATGAAAAACAAGGAGTTTTAAAAGGTACATTAAAGAGCAATGACAAAATTACTTTTTATGTAAAAGCAGGAAATTATCTAGCAAGAGTTGCTATTTTTCTGGCTATTTTTATCTTTTTGTTTTCGGTTACCCGAAGAAAAGGAAAGAAGCATATACCCTAATTAATGAAATGCCTACTTCGAACCCGGAAAAATCAATTCGATTTGCCGAAATACCTAGTTAAGGTGCAAAAATGCCCTCTCGGACTGCCAAAATTTCAGCTCGACGTACAAAAATATCATCTCCGGCTGCCGAAATTTCAGTTTTATGTATAAAAATGTAGTCTTCAAGTACCAAAATGTATGCTCAGGGTACGAAAACACCTGTGTAAAGACAAGAAATGAACATTTCATCTGGTAAAATGGACTCTAGAAATAATCTATTTGATTTTCAAGCTTTGATACTCTGAAACTTTATACCTTTGAAGCCTTATAAAAAATAATTGTGAATTACGTATCAGTAGAAAATGTTGCCAAATCTTTTGGAGAGCGAATTCTCTTCAAAGACATTTCATTTGGAATCAATGAAGGGCAAAAAATTGGATTTGTTGCAAAAAACGGAACCGGAAAAACTTCTTTACTTAATATTATTGCTGGAGACGAAGACCCCGATGAAGGGCAAGTTGTTTATCGCAAAAACCTTAAAGTAGCTTTTTTACCTCAAGAGCCTAATCTGGATCCCAATCTTACTATTGAGCAAACCATTTTTGCTTCAGACAATCCTATTCTTAAGGTAATAAACAATTACGAAAAAGCATTACAAAACCCCGATGATGCCGAAGAATACCAAAAAGCCTTTGAGCAAATGGATGCCATTAGTGCCTGGGATTTTGAAACGCAATACAAACAAATACTTTTTAAACTCAAACTTGAGGACCTCAACAAAAAAGTGAGTGAATTATCAGGAGGGCAAAAAAAGAGACTAGCTTTAGCTAATATCCTATTAAGTAAACCTGATTTATTGTATCTCGATGAGCCTACTAACCACCTGGATCTTGAAATGATAGAATGGTTAGAAGAATATTTTGCTAAAGAGAATTTCACTCTTTTTATGGTAACCCATGATCGTTATTTTCTTGAAAATGTTTGCAACGAGATTGTAGAATTAGAAAATGGACAGCTATACAGCTACAAAGGCAATTATGCATATTACTTAAGCAACAAAGATTCTAGAGTTGCTAACGAGCAAATTGCAACCGATAAGGCAAAACAACTCTATAAAAAAGAATTAGATTGGATGCGTCGTCAACCCAAAGCACGTACCACCAAATCTAAATCCCGTATAGACGATTTCTTTGAAATCAAAGAACGTGCACATCAACGTAGAAATGATCACGAAGTACAACTAGAAATCAATATGGCACGCCTGGGAAGTAAAATCCTTGAGCTTCATAAAATTTCTAAAAGTTTTGAAGACCTTGTATTGCTGGATAAGTTCGAATATGTGTTCAAAAAAGGAGAACGTATTGGTATTATTGGTAAAAACGGAACCGGAAAGTCTACCTTTCTAAATATGATTACCGGAGGGGTTACCCCAGATAATGGTAAGATTGTTATTGGAGACACCGTAAAATTTGGATATTATACCCAACGAGGAATCACTATAAAAGAAGGTCAAAAAGTTATAGAGGTTATTAGAGAATTTGGGGATTATATTCCATTAAAAAAAGGAAGACAAATCTCTGCACAACAATTATTAGAGCGCTTTTTATTCGACCGTAAAAAACAATATGACTTTGTAGAAAAATTAAGCGGTGGAGAACGAAAAAGGCTATACCTGTGTACTGTTTTGATACAGAATCCTAATTTTTTGATCCTTGATGAACCTACAAACGACCTCGATATTGTTACTCTAAATGTCTTAGAGAACTTTTTATTAGACTTTCCTGGTTGTTTAATGGTGGTATCCCATGACCGTTATTTTATGGATAAAATAGTGGATCATCTATTTGTATTTAGAGGTAATGGGGTTATTCAGGATTTCCCTGGTAATTATTCAGATTATCGAATCTATGAAGACAGTAAAGAGCCAAAAGAAAAAATATCTGAAAGTTCTGAATCAAAAGGAAAGAATACCTGGAAAAAAGAAACCAAAGTTGCACTTTCGTACAATGAGCAAAAGGAGTTTAATCGAATCGAACGTGACCTCAAGAAATTAGAACTTCAGAAAAAAGAAATTGAAACTCTTTTTGTAGATGGCGACCTGGACGGAGACAAGATTAATGAGGAATCTCAAAAACTCCAGAAAATCATTGATCAGATTGAAGAAAACGAGATGCGCTGGCTTGAACTTTCTGAGAAAATGGAAGGATGATTTTCGAATTGAAGTCATACTTAAAATTTCTTCTAAAATCCACCAATCAACACGGGGTACACTCGCCTTTTGTGTATGATTTGGTTACAAAATGTTTTTATAACAAAAAAGAAAGGGCTTCTTATCCTGCAATTTTATCTTTATCGAAACAACAAGTTGACAAAAAACGTTTTAGTATAGAAACTGCCAAACTGCTAAATCGCATCCCAGCTTATTTTGAATCTAAAAAAGCATTAGTTCTATCAAAAAATTCTGAGCCTCTTTCTGAAATTCTATCTCTAAACAATACTATTGAGGTCCATGATTCAATTCAATTCAAAGGGCATTATGATTTGATTTATACCGATTTAAATACACTCATACATTACCTTAAGGTTGAGACATTGTCATCAATAGCACATAATAATAGTGTTATCATTACAGATTCTATGCACCAATCCGAAATCAATACAATGATATGGGATGAAATAAAAGCTCAACCAAAAATCACTGTAACCATAGACTCCTTTAGTTTAGGTTTTGTTTTTATCAGAAAAGAACAAGTTAAAGAACATTTTACTATTCGAATGTAATAGTGACACTTTACAACATTATCTGAAGTGATGTGAGAAATTAATAGTTTGAAGTTTCCAGTTAATTTGTATTTTGGTGTTTCATTTTAACCAAAATTTATGCAGCCCATACACATTCTGCTTTTAATTGCAGCTTATTTTGGAGTTCTAGTTCTCATATCATATTTCACCGGAAAAAATGCCGATAACGATGCTTTTTTTAAAGCCAACAGGCAATCCCCTTGGTACGTTGTGGCATTCGGGATGATAGGTGCTTCGCTTAGTGGCGTTACTTTTATATCTGTTCCCGGTTGGATAGAAGCCTCTCAATTTAGCTATATGCAGGTGGTATTGGGGTATATTTTGGGTTATGCCATCATAGGCACGGTATTGCTTCCGCTATACTACAAACTAAACCTCACCTCGATATACACGTATTTAGATGAACGTTTCGGAAATTATTCATACAAAACAGGGGCTTCGTTTTTTTTATTATCAAGAGTTGTAGGTGCCAGTTTCAGGCTGTTTTTGGTAGCCAACGTTTTGCAAGCTATTCTTTTTGACGCTCTGGGTGTTCCCTTCTGGGCAACAGTAATCATTACTATTTTGTTGATTTGGTTATATACATTTAAATCAGGAATTAAGACTATTGTTTGGACAGACACATTGCAAACTTTATTTATGCTCATTGCCGTTGGTGTGGCTATTTATTATGTATCTGATGATTTAGGAATCCAGGGATCAAACCTATTGGGTTATGTACTAGACAGTGATCTTTCTAAAATGTTCTTTTTTGATGATTTTAAAAGTGCCAATTACTTTTGGAAACAGTTTTTCTCGGGAGCATTTATAGCCATAGTAATGACTGGATTAGATCAAGATATGATGCAAAAAAACCTTACTTGTAAGAGTTTGAAAGATGCGCAGAAAAATATGTTTTGGTTTACGATTGTATTAACAATTGTAAATTTTATATTTCTGGGATTAGGTCTATTACTTACTCAATATGCCGCTCAAAATGGGATTGATGCCCATAAAGATCAACTATTTCCTGTGATTGCAACACAAAGTGGATTAGGTTTTGGTATTGCCATCTTTTTTATACTGGGACTAATTGCAGCTGCGTATAGCAGTGCCGATAGTGCTCTAACCGCTTTAACTACATCTTTTAGTATCGATATATTGGATATTGAAAAAAAATATAGCCCTGAAGATCAGGTAAAAACTCGAAAAAAGATTCATATCTTATTTTCGTTTATTCTGGTACTGGTGATTATCGCTTTTAAATATATCATTAAAGATGAAAGTGTAATCGCAAAATTATTTGTATTCGCGGGATATACCTATGGTCCTTTATTAGGCTTATACGCATTTGGATTGTTTACAAAACTAAAAGTTAGAGATAACCTAGTACCAATTGTAGCCATTTTATCACCCATCTTGTCTTATATAATAAGTGATAATAGTGCAACCTGGTTCGGTTTTGAGTTTGGTTTCTTTATCCTAATTTTAAATGGTTTTTTAACCTTTTTAGGGTTAATATTGATTCGTAGAAAGTAAAACAAGAGTACAGGCTACCTCAACCTCGATATTTTTTGCCCTAAGTATTTGATACAACTCTGGGTTTTCGGTTCCAGGATTAAAAATCACTCTTTTGGGAGCAAGATCTACGAGGTAATCATAATATGGTTTTTGTCGAAGTGGATTTAGATATAATGTTACTGTATCGATATCGTCTATTCCGGTAGCATCTGTTTGAATTTCGACACCAGAAACCTCTCCGGATCTTAAACCTATTGCATGCACTTCATGATTATTATCTACTAATTTATTGATAACGTAGTTAGAATATCGATCAACTCTTAATGATGCACCTAAAACAAGTGTTTTTCTATTCATAAATATTAATTGAATACAGCGGTAAATTATATCTTTCAGGCCATCAAGTAACGGTTAAAACGTTAAAAAAGCAAGCAGAAATGTTAAAAACAAAGCAAGTGTGTAACACAAATCAAAGCACAGCGTCTTACTAATAAAAGATATGATTTTTCATAAATTTAGTTAGTTAGTTACTTAATAATAATCAAATTTTATTCATAGTTGATGGTTAGTGTTACTATTTGGTTATTATAGAAAACCGCCCCTAAAAATAGGGGCGGTTTTTATTTTTTTATAATGTTAAAATCAAGACAAAGTGTAACAGATATCCGCTATGGTCGTCTAGTACAATACACACGCCTAATCAACGTGTAAGATTTAGAATACCGGTATTCATCAAATACCAAACAATTATCAATCAAATAAACGTATAATGAAAGCAATCAATCAAAAAACCATTGTTTTACTTTTTTTCTGTTTCTATTGTTTACTTATTGCGGCTCAGCCAAAGGATGAGGCCATTGTAGGAACCATAAAAGGAAAAGTAATTGACAAAAATCTTAAACAACCCATACCCTACGCCACTGTTGTAATTACTGATGGTGCCAATACGATAATTAGCGGCGGTATTAGTACAGAGAATGGAAATTTTCTGGTTACAGATATACCAAGGGGAAACTATACTCTTAAAATACAATTTATTGGATATACCTCTTACTCAACACCTATAGAGATTTCAAGAAAAAGTAAAGACATCGATGTGGGAACCGTTGCTTTAGAAGAAAGTGCTGAAGCATTAGATGATGTAACCGTTGTAGCAGAACGCACTACCATAGAACAAAAAATAGATCGCAAAGTTATTAACGTAGGAAAAGACCTTACTACTACTGGAGGTACCGCAGCAGAAATCATGAATAATATTCCATCGGTTAATGTAGATCAAGACGGTAATATTGCCCTTAGAGGAAATGAAAATGTGCGTATCCTTATTGATGGTAAACCCACCAATTTAAGTGCATCTCAATTATTAAGACAAATCCCTTCTACTTCTATCAAAAAAATTGAACTTATCACTAATCCGTCTGCCAAATATAATCCAGAAGGAATGAGCGGGATCATCAATATTGTATTACATAAAAACAGCAATATAGGTTTTAATGGGAATATAAACCTTGGGGTTAACTTTGATGAAAATGCTCGTTTCAACAATTCTATAGATCTAAATTACAGAACAGGAAAAGTAAATGTTTATGGCAATTATGGTGCTAATATTACCAAAAACCTGAATGCCGGATTTGTACTTAGGGAAGATCAAAACTATCTAACCGATTTTAGTTTTTTGGATAATAATAAATCGCATTTATTTAAAGTAGGGTTCGATTATTATATCAATGATCGAAATACAATTTCGGTATATACTAATCAAAATTTGTTTGATGGTTTAACCAAAGGGACTACAGATATTGTATTCTTAAACAATGATCAAAATGACCTTACACAAGACTTGATCAGTGATAATGATAACCTGGCATCAACGTATAATTTTGACTATAAGCATGATTTTAAAAAAGAAGGGCATAATATTGAATTAGAGGTTGACTACAATGTATTTGAAAGTGATAGTGATGATGATTTTAATTTTATCGGAGGAGATGGTTCGTTTATTAACTATAATGATCTTATTGATAACGAAAGAAAAAACACCACAATTAATCTGGATTATGTAAATCCTTTGTCAGAAAAAACAAAACTGGAATTAGGGTATGAAGCTCGATTTAGAAGGACTGACAACGAATATCAATCTACGCTCTTCCCAAATTCTATATACAGTTATGACCGAGATATTCATTCTTTATATACAACTTATGGCAAAAATTTTGAAAAGTGGTCCTATCAGGCTGGAGTTCGATTAGAAAGCTATCAGGTCGACGCAATTTTTAATGGAGAAAAAGTATTTGAAGATGAGATTTTTACTGCATATCCATCGGCGTACCTCACCTATAACCCAACAGAAAAAAGCACCTATCAACTAAGCTATAGCCGAAGAGTAGATCGCCCGGGATTAAACCAGGTAAACCCAATTAGAGAATGGAGCACACCAAGAATAATTTCTATTGGTAACCCATCTCTTGATCCACAGTTTACGAATTCAATTGAGGCGAACTACACAAAAAAAGTAAAGGGCGGATCTCTAACAGGAGGAGTTTTTTATAGACTTATTAATGATGAAATTAATCTTACTCTAATAGAAAACCCGGATGTTGAAGAAGGGCAAATACTAACCTTTGATAACTTTGATAACAACTCTGCATACGGAATTGAAGTCTCAAGCAATTACAAACCTACCAAATGGTGGAATTTTAACGCCAGTTTTGATTTATATGGCCAAACTGTAAAAGGTGTTGTAGAAGGTTTATCTAAAGAAGTTGATGCTGTCATTTATAATTTTAGGATGAACAATAACTTCAAAGCAACCAAAAATTTAACCTTTCAGGTATTTGGATTCTATAGAGGTGAACAAAAAGGTATCCAATTTGATATGAAACCCTTCTACTTCATTAATACAGGAGCGCGATACAACTTTCTTGAAGGAAAAGGAACTGCTAGTATTAATTTTAACGACATCTTCAATACTCAGCGATTTAGATTTGCCGGTGATTCTCCTTTCCCACAAAACGGAAGATTTCAGGGGGAAACTCAAACCGTTTATTTAGGATTTTCTTACCGTTTTGGAAGTGGAAAAAACAGGAAGGTATCCAGAAAACGAAGAGATGCTAATGAAAAATCCGGTGGAGGAATACTTTAACTAAGTTTTTAATAAAAAATATGTTAATTCAATAAATTATATTCAACATATTCGTTAAATTTAATACCAAATGATTAAAAAATTACATAAAGTTAAATAATTGTAAAAAATCAGCATATTCTGTAACACATTGCAATTTACAGCGTTTATTATAATATGATCATGGTTATGGTTTATTTGAATTAGCCTTTAAAAAATAATAACCGATTTTTACAACATAGAAAACGCGAAGCTGATAACTTCGCGTTTTTGTTTTTTATACCTATACATTATTACCATTTTATAATCACACTCCCCCAGGTAAATCCACTTCCAAATGCGGCAAGAACTACCACGTCACCTTCATTTATTTTACCTGATTCCCACGCCTCAGTAAGTGCAATAGGGATTGATGCGGCCGTTGTATTACCGTACTTCTGAATATTATTATATACCTGATCATCTGATAGCCTAAATTGCTTTTGAACAAATTGAGAAATTCTTAAATTTGCCTGGTGTGGTATCAACATATTAATATCTGAAGCCGTAAGATTATTAGCTTGCAATCCTTCATTAATCACTTCAGAAAAACGAACTACCGCATTTTTGAATACAAACTGCCCATTCATATATGGATAATAAGGAATATCATCTTGTGGATTTTCTGCAATAATTTCTGGAACCCAATGCTCTGTGCTTGGCCCCTCAAGAGATAATTCTTTAGCATGTGCGCCTTCACTATGTAAATGGGTCGATAAAATCCCTCTACCCTCTTCTTCACTTCTGGTTACTACAGCCGCCCCAGCACCATCTCCAAAAATAACCGAAACACCTCTCCCTCGAGTTGTCATATCTAAACCTCCACTATGGTTTTCACTTCCGATTACCAAAACATTTTTATACATCCCAGTTTTTATAAACTGATCTGCAACCGATATTGCATACACAAATCCACTACATTGATTACGAACATCGAGTGCAGGAACTGTACTCATATTCATCATCTCTTGAACTCTTACTCCACCTCCTGGAAAATACATGTCAGGGCTTAAGGTTGCAAAAATGATAAAGTCAATATCATCTGTGGTTAAATTAGCTCTCTCTAAAGCTACTTTTGCTGCTTTGACCCCCATAATCGAAGTACTATTACCATCTCCTTTTTTAATATGGCGTCTTTCTTTAATCCCTGTTCGTTCTTGAATCCATGCATCATTGGTATCCATTATCTTAGAAAGGTCATCATTAGTTACAACATTCTCAGGAACATAATATCCCAAACCTGATATTTTTGAAGTATACATATATCTAATTATTGTGTATTGTGCGTTATTTTATTATCCAGTAAACACTGCCGCACAATATATGTATTCTTGGCATCTTGATAAAAGAAACAGTACTTATATTATATGCATGCATAATAATATATATTGTAAAAAGTCATTTAAACACCACGTTCTTTTTAGTAGAAACATTACCAATTAGTAGTACTTAGTTTTTTATACTAAAAAGGCTACAAACTTAAAAATTTGTAGCCTTTTTTCCCCCAATCTTCCTGAAAATTAGAGTTTCAGAAAATTTTTAATTTCTTCTTTATTTTCACTTTTCACCTTTAATGTATACATCCCCAATGGTAATTTTTTAAACGAAATTGTATTCCTAATCACCAGATTATTATTTTCTACAACAATCTGACCTTGTGGATTCAACACTTTATAGGATGATTTCGAAATGTGATCGTTAAAATCTACATAAACTTCTCCTTTTATCGGATTTTGGTATATCGAAAACACTTCCATTTCAACGCTACTTGTCATCACCTAAAACCTGCTCTTTAGTGATTGATTATGAATTTTGACATACACAAATATATCTAATCAATTACCGCAAAAACATACGTAACCCTACGTAATTGCACAAAAAGTAGTTGAAAAAAAGTGTTTAAAGCAGTAATTCTTTATTCTTTTGAGACCAAATAAGAAGTGAATTGGGTTTTTGATCTATATGAAGCTTTCTAATAATGTTTGCACGATGTTTTTCTACAGTTCTGGTAGATATACTCAAAAAATCTGCAATTTGAGCACTTGTCATTTCATCAGCAATAAGTTTTAAGATTTTTATCTCAGAAGGTGTTAGGTTTTCAATATTCGTATCTTCATCAGTAGCATGCGAAAATCGTTTATATATTTTTTCACTAAAATAAGTTTTCCCTTCACATACCGCTGCTATACACTCTTCTATTTCGGTAAGAGCGAATTCTTTCAACAAGTAGCCATCTATATTATATTTTATGGCCTCTTCAAAGATTTTTTTTTCTTTATGTAAGGTATTTAAAATAATTTTGGTACTAATCTGATGTCGTTTGCATTTCTTAGCAATATCGATCCCCGTCATATTTGGCATTTCGATATCAAGAATTGCTATATCTGGCTTTTCCTTTACGATAGTATTGTATGCAGAAAGCCCATCAGAACAAGCAGCAATTATTGTATGCTTTTTTTCTTTTAAAAAATCCTCTAGTCCTTTTAACAATAAAGGGTGATCATCTGCAATAAGTATATTGGGTTTAAACATGTTTTGGTATGTTAAAAATCAATGTTGTACCCTCATCTATTTCTGAGAGTATCTTAAAACTAGCTTTCAAAAATTTAGAACGTTCTGTTAGTGTTTTTAAACCAATTTTAGAAACCGACATTTTTTCTTTTGAAACGTCAAAACCCCGGCCATTATCTTTAATAACGATCTCAATATTTTGGTCTTTATTCACTACTTTAATCTCTGCAGATCGTGCGTTAGAATGTTTAAGAATATTATTGAAACTTTCTTGAACTAACCTATAAATATTTATTTCTCTTTCTTGATCAAAAACTTTATCGATGTTATCAATTTCTGCCGAAATAAAGATATCGTAATTTTCGTCAATCATTTCAACACTACTTTGTAAGGTTACGGTAAGGCCTAATTCTTCTAATTTAAATGGATGCAAAGTTCTGGATATCTCACGTACCTCATCTATGACTCCGTCAACAACTGCAGCAGTTTTCATATCCTTGTTCTGCAAGACTTTATTCTTAATCAATAACAAGCTTTGACCAACACTATCATGCAAATCCTTAGAGATTCGTTTGCTTACTCGTTCTTGAGTCTGCAATAATTCTTGAAGGAAAGACTGCTGCATTCTTTTATTTCGCATCAAAAGCGTTCTATTTCTATACAAGTAGATCGACAAGAATAATAAACTCAACCCTATCCCGCCAAAAATCAACACATTTTTCTTAGCCTTATCCTTAGCCTCTAGCATATCGATATTTGCTTTCTGAATAGCTATTTTACTATCTCTCTTCTCGGTTTCATAAAGTGTGCGATAGTAAATAAGACTATTAGATCTCAAAACATTATATATTGAATCTTTCAATGTTAAATGTTTTTCTAAATGCGTTGATGCCTTAGAAAAATCATTAAGTTTTTTATAGACTTCGTATAGGGCTTTTTCAAGATGTACCTGAGCCCTGATATCGTTAGATTTTTTAAAAATATTGATCTCTTCTTCAAAAATAGGGATAGCCTCTTCATATTTACCTTCTGCAACTTTAAGTCTACCCATAGCTTTTAAATAAAATATTCTTTCATAGGGACTATTTACCATATCAGGATATAACTCAAGAGTATCTATATATTTTTTGGCAATTTCTGGTTGGTCATTTTTAGAATAGTACTCAGACACATAGGCATATGCCCTAAATCTATCAAAAACTAAATCCTTTTCTTTTTTTAGGAGTGTTACAGCATTAAGATACGCTTCACCTTCTTTTTTATATTCTTTTTTCTTTACAAAATCTCTGGCATCATTTATACTTAACTCGGATAAAGCACGAAAATCCTTATTTTTTTGGCTATTTAATAAGGTTCTTATTTTTTCTCTTTCTTCAAATGATTTGTCTAGCATATAAAGTTGACTAAAAATACCTGATATTCCGAATCCAGAAAACGCTACATAAGCAGTATCTTTCATTTTTGTATATAACTCACCTGCAGCTTGATATTTTAAAATGGCATTCGTTAAATTACCAATCCTCTCATGTGCCTGTGCGCAAAAATAAATTGCATCTGCTTCAAAAATAGTGTCTTTGGTTACCTTATAAATTTTCTGGGCATTATCATAATCTTTTATTGCAATTTCTAAATCATCAATTTGATAGTGCGCTCCTGCTTTTTTAAGATACAAATGCCCTAGATTAACTCTCTTCCTTATTTTGTCGCTGTCATTAATAATGTTATTAACGATAGCCAATGCAGAATCAGGTTTCCCAATTATCATAAGGTAATGATATGTAAGTTTAGAAGTTTTATAAGCCGCCAGATCAAAACTATCTAGTTCTTTAGCTAATCTGATGTATTCGAGATTGTATTTTGCAAAATTCTTCTTGTAAAAATCGAAATTAGTGGATCGAACTTTACCTATTTCTTTAGATAATGAATCCAATAAATAGAGTTTTCCTATTTTCTCTGTTGTCCCTTCGACTTTATTAATAAGGTTTGTAACCTCTTCTTTTTGTTGTGAAAATAAACACAAATGAAAAGTTACTGCAACAATACACAAATATATCTTGCTCATAAACATGCTAGGGGGTTTCTAATTGTGAAGATAATGATAAATGTATTTTTTGAGAATGTTGTTTTCTATTTTTATTTTGAAGTTTATTCTTACAAATAGTATAAGGAAGTGCTATAAAAAGCCAAAACTAAGCTCTGCAAAAAGCGAAAGATGCACCAACCACAGCGCATCTTTCTAACAACCTAACCAATAAATAAACAAACCAAGTCAGTCGGGCGACTGACTATTGGTACTTTTCAAAATTTTTCACTCGAATTGTTGCTTTCAAATCGTGTAACAAATTATATAAGCCGAAAAAGGTTCTATTGATATACAAAAAGTGTTTACTCCCTCTGTTACCGTTCATCTTTTTCAACTCTGTGTCCTTAGAATATTTTTCACTTAATCTTGTTATTTTATCCCAGAACTCTTGATCTTCAAAATCAAAAGTCGCTTCATTAAAAGGTCTTGTTAAAAGGCTCAGCATCTCATGGAAAAACTCCGAAAAGAATCTTTTTTCTTCGGGGGTGTCATCCTCTCGGAGTATTTCCAATTGAAACATCTTTTGGGCAAAAAAACGTGAATCATCTATATTTCTCTTTTCGGCTAACTCAAAGTAGGGAGTATAGAACTCCATTGGTACTTTTTTCACACACCCAAAATCAATTGCTATAAGGTTATCATCTATATCCACCATAAAATTACCAGGATGTGGATCTGCATGTACCGTTTTTAAAACATGTAACTGATACATATAAAAATCCCATAGTGTTTGGCCTATTTTATTTGCTTTTTCCTGACTTGTATTTTGCTTTGCAAACTCACTAATATGCACACCATCCATCCAATCCATGGTGATAATACGCTCGCTGGATAAGTCTTGATAATACTTTGGAAATTTCAGATTTGGTATTTTAATGCACGCATCTGTAATTTCTTTACTTTGTTTAAGTTCTAATATATAATCGGTTTCTTCTAAAAGTTTTCCTTCTACTTCTTTAAAATACTTATCAGAATCTTTTCCTTTTAGATTAAACATTCTGATGGCGATGGGTTTAACCATCGCCAGGTCAGAACTTATACTGTTTGCAACTCCTGGGTATTGAATTTTCACAGCAAGTTTTTTCCCATCTTTAACTGCTTTGTGTACCTGACCGATACTCGCCGCATTTACAGATTGAGTTGCAAACGTATCATATAATTCTTCGGGGTATTTCCCGTGATATTTTTTAAAAGTTTTTCTAACCAAAGGCGCTGATAAAGGGGGGACACTAAATTGTGCCAAAGAAAACCGTTCTACATATGCATTAGGCAATATATTTTTTTCCATAGAAAGCATTTGTGCCACCTTAAGCGCACTACCTTTCAAATTCTTTAATCCATCATAAATATCCGATGCATTATCTTCATTTAATTGATCTTTAGTTAACTCAGGATTAACTGCTTTCTTACTGTAATACTTAAGATAATTACCTCCTACTTTCACACCTGTCTTTACAAGTTCTGCTGTACGACCTAATTTAGAAGTTGGTATTTTATCTATTGTTTTCATTACTTAATTTCTGATCTAAAAGTCAGTGATATTTTAAATTCCTTACATTAATTCCACATTACTTTTTCTTTCCATAAAAATTTTCCAAAATCCAGTACATTGGTTAATGGAGTATTATCGAACAGATCGAAAATCGTGTTTACAGACTTCTCTATAGCCACATCGGTTTTCTCAAAACCTCTAGATTCATCCCCTACCCAAAAGTTTAAGAGAAATAAAAATTGTAGCCATGCACCTTCAGAAAATACAATTACAGGGTTTTTAGTAATCTTCAACATCTTTTCATCATTATCTGACTCTATTAACTCTTGAGCAAAACCTTTAATATGTGTGCGCACATCTCTTAACTGATTGAGATTTTTAAAGGGAATATCATATCGCTTTAAAGCAAATAAAACATAGCTTCGATTTAAGGTTAGCATTTCAAAGAGTGTATAATAAAGTGTTAGCATTTTATCTCTACTAGAGAAACTAGCATATTCCTTATTTTTATTCATTGCATCAACAGTAGTAGTAAAAAAAGCACTCCAGATACTTCTGTCTAAACTTTCTAAACTACCAAAATACTTATAAAAATCCTCCTCTTTTAGATTAATATCATTACAAAACTTATATACTGATTTTGGATAACCATCATTCGCTAGTACGTAATTCATATACTTTGAAATTATATACTGATCGTCTTTCACTTGTTTTTTATTTGCTGATGCCATTTTTAAGTTTTTACAACTATTGTAAATATAGTGATTGTTTAACCTTTTTACAAAAAGATTAAACAATAAATTGTTAAAGTTGTTTCAGAAAAAATGAAATTTCTAAATTGATAGAAGTTTAGTCTCCATTTTTGTCAAAAATTACATCATAACATCAAAAATAACAACGTTCAATGTCAGTTTGTCAGATTACTCGTATTGGTATTTTTTTTGACCATATACACTTCAAAAAAAGACACCTATTTAAAACCTTATAAAATGACAACAGGAAATATTAATGTATCCGTAGAAAACATTTTTCCACTCATCAAAAAATTCTTGTATTCTGATCATGAAATCTTTTTACGAGAATTAATTTCTAATGCTACAGATGCAACTTTAAAATTAAAACACTTAACTAGTACTGGTGAAGTTAAAGCAGAATATGGTAATCCTCTTATCGAGGTAAAAATTGATAAAGAAAAAAACCAACTTCACATTATTGATCAAGGTATTGGTATGACTGCAGAAGAGGTAGAAAAATATATCAACCAAATCGCTTTTTCTGGTGCCGAAGAATTTCTAGAAAAATACAAAGATAGCGCCAAAGATTCTGGAATTATTGGGCACTTTGGTCTTGGTTTTTATTCTGCTTTTATGGTTGCTAATAAAGTAGAGATTATTACTAAATCATATAAAGATGAACCTGCAGCTCATTGGACTTGTGACGGGTCTCCTACATATAGTATAGAAGCGCATGACAAAACTGAAAGAGGAACAGAAATCATTCTACATATTGGTGAAGATGATACCGAATTTCTTGAAGAAAGTAGAATTAATGAACTATTAGTAAAGTACAATAAGTTTATGCCCGTCTCTATAAAGTTCGGGACTAAAACTGAAACACTACCTAAGCCAGAAGATGCAAAAGAAGAAGATCCTGCTCCTACTCAAGAAGTAGACAATATCATTAACAATCCTAATCCAGCTTGGACAAAACAGCCAACCGACTTAAAAGACGAGGATTACAAAGGTTTCTATCGAGAATTGTATCCTATGCAATTTGAAGAACCTTTATTTAATATTCATCTCAACGTAGACTATCCTTTTAACTTAACCGGAATATTATATTTTCCAAAGTTAGGTCAGGATATGAATATGCAAAAAGATAGAATCCAATTATATCAAAATCAAGTATTTGTAACCGATAATGTAGAGGGTATTGTTCCAGAATTCCTTACTATGTTACGCGGGGTGATTGATTCGCCAGATATACCCTTGAATGTATCACGTTCTTACTTGCAGGCTGATGGTAATGTAAAGAAAATATCTAGCTATATTACACGTAAAGTTGGTGATAAGCTAAGCACCATGTTCAAAAACAATAGAGAAGATTTTGAACAAAAATGGAATGACATTAAAATCGTAATCGAATACGGAATGCTTTCTGAAGATAAATTCTTTGAAAAAGCTGACAAATTTGCGTTATATCCAACGGTAGATAATACCTTTTTGACTTTTGAAGAATTACAAGAAAAAACAAAGGACAATCAAACGGATAAGGATAATAAATTAGTAATCCTATATGCTTCTAATAAAGATGAACAACATTCTTATATTACAGCAGCCAAAGATAAAGGGTATGAGGTGCTATTATTAGATTCTCCTATCGTTTCTCATTTAATTCAAAAATTAGAGACTAGTAAAGAAAATATCACTTTTGTACGTGTAGATTCTGATCATGTAAACAATCTTATCAAAAAAGATGAAGAAACCATCTCTAAATTATCTGATGAAGAAAAAGATGGTCTTAAAACTGATTTAGAAAAAGTAATCCCCACAGAAAAGTATACCATCCAGTTAGAAGCCATGGACAGTGATGCTTCTCCATTTATGATCACACAGCCCGAGTTTATGCGTCGTATGAAAGAGATGCAACAAACCGGAGGTGGCGGTGGTATGTTCGGCATGGGTAATATGCCGGAAATGTACAATCTAGTTGTAAATACAAATCATGAATTGATAGGACAGATTGCTGGTACCAAAACAGAAAAGAAGAAGGAACGCTTAATCAAACAATCTTTAGATTTGGCAAGACTTTCTCAAAACTTGCTTAAAGGAGAAGAGCTAACCGATTTTATAAAACGTAGTTTTGAGATGATAAAATAAAACATGTAATCACTACATATATTAATATTAGACCGCTTCACTATTTGATAGTTGAAGCGGTTTTTATTTACATATCTATTAACCAGCAAAACACCTTGAATGGTGTCTTATCAAAAGGTTAAGCTAATTTCAACTTTTTAGTCCAACTAATAGACATGAAAAGCCAAAGAGGTTAGTCTTACTTATAAACAAAGTATATATTTGCCACTTGTATATGGTAACAAAAAAAGAAAATGTTATTTAATTCGATTGACTTTGCTATATTTTTACCTATAGTTTTTATACTATATTGGTTTGTTACCTATAAGAACCTAAAAGTCCAAAACCTCTTACTTGTTATCTCTAGCTATATTTTTTATGGATTATGGGACTGGAGGTTTTTATCCCTTATACTTTTTAGCACTTTAATTGATTTCCTTATCGGAGTTTCACTTTCTAAGGAAGAAAACTTAAATAAACGAAGACTACTTTTATGGACTAGCATTATAATTAACCTTGGGTTTCTTGGTTTCTTTAAATATTATAACTTCTTTGTTGACAATTTTATAACCGCATTTTCATTGTTCGGGACCTCTTTTAATGAGAGTTCACTTAAAATTATTTTACCTGTTGGTATCAGTTTTTATACTTTTCAAACGCTTAGTTATACCATCGATGTTTATCGCAAAAACCTTACTCCAACAAAGGATTTTATTTCGTTTGCGGCTTTTGTTAGTTTCTTTCCGCAATTAGTTGCGGGACCCATAGAACGAGCAACAAACTTACTCCCTCAATTTTATAAGAAAAGGCAATTTGATTATGATAAAGCCATCGACGGCTCAAGGCAAATACTTTGGGGCTTATTTAAAAAAGTAGTAATTGCCGATAATTGCGCTATCTATGCCAATGATATTTTTAATACTTACGAAGTACACTCTGGAAGCACATTACTCTTGGGAGCTTTCTTCTTTACTTTTCAGATTTATGGTGATTTTTCTGGGTATTCTGATATTGCAATAGGAGCTTCCAGATTGTTTGGATTCGACTTAAAAAAGAACTTTGCTTTTCCTTATTTTTCAAGAAATATAGCTGAATTTTGGAGACGCTGGCATATTTCTCTCACTACTTGGTTTAGGGATTATGTTTACATCCCATTAGGAGGTAGTCGCGGTGGTACCTGGAGTAAAGTTAAAAACACTTTTATTATTTTTTTGATTAGTGGTTTTTGGCATGGTGCCAACTGGACATTCATTGCCTGGGGATTTATAAATGCTTGCTATTTTCTTCCTCTATTGCTGTTAGAGAAAAACAGAAAGTATACCGACGTTGTTGCCGAAAATAAAGTGTTTCCGAATATGAAAGAAATAGTACAAATAATATTTACTTTTTTTCTAACGGTGATTACATGGGTGTTTTTTAGAGCCAAAACCATAGAAGATGCTTTGGCTTATCTTGAAGGGATCTTTTCAGCATCACTATTTACAATACCTTCAATGATTACCGTAATACTGTTATTAAAAATTTGCATTATTATCTTTTTTGTTATCATCGAATGGTTACAAAGAACTAAAGAACATGGGCTAGAATTTACTATACACCCAAAATATCGAATTTGGCGTTGGAGTTTCTTCTTTTTAATCATATTTGCAATTATAGTATTTGGAGCAAAACCTCAGGAATTTATTTATTTTCAATTTTAATCCAACCTAGATTATGAAAAAATTTCTTACTGACATTTTTTACTTCACTTCTTTTGTGGTTCTACTAATTCTATGTATTGAAATAATTGTTCCCGAAAATGCTATAACATACAGCCCTCTAGAAGCTAATAAAGTAAAATCTAAAGATTTATTCGTTGGTCCATTCTATCCCAACAATAAGATGATAAGAGATGGGTATGGTGATTTAGCACATCATACCGAGCATGCCATTTTAAAAAAAGATATTGCATGGGATACCGATAAATTGGGCTTCAGAAATAAAAATGTCATAGAATTTCCGGATGTAATATTTCTAGGAACTTCTAATATTGCCGGGTACTCGACCAGTCAGGAACAAGACATATCAAATCAAGTGGCTAATCGTACCGGATTATCTACCTACAATATTGCTCCGTATACTTTTGATAAATTCACACAATTATTAGATGCCAAAATAATTAATCCCCCTAAGATACTAGTGTATGGACTCATAGAAAGAGGATTACCTTTCTTACCAGAAATAAAGCAACCAAACTCTAACGTAAAAAACACATTCTTAAAACTAAAGAGCACGACAATTTTTAACGGATTAGCTAGGCTTATTGATATACCAGCAAAAAGGAGTTTTCAACGTTTTATTATTGCAAGAATTAATAACGCTACCGGAAATGGGGTTCAATCTGCTATCAATGAAAAAATGTTTTTCTTTCAAGGAAAATACTCAAAAATAGAGGCTACCCCAGAAGTAGTTAAAAGAACTGCGGATATTATTTCGCTATACCGGGACTACTGTAAAGAAAAAGGCATCGAATTTGTTTTTTTCCCGGTTCCGAACAAAGAAACTTTATATCATGAGCTTGTTCCTTTTGAAGAACAACCAGACTATTTAAAGAAACTCTATGCCGAGCTAAAAAAACGTGGAATACCAACAATTAATACTTTAGCGTTATTTAATCAAGAAAAACACAAGGAGCTCTTGTATCATTTTGATGACACACATTGGAACGTAAATGGGGTTAACATTGCGGCTAAGAATATAGCCACACTTATAACCCAATTAAACACAAAGCAATAAACAGGTATCTGTTACAATTTTCATAAATTACAATAGATCATAAGAGGTTTTAGTACTTTTAACATAAGTAACACAAATTAACTTATCATGAAAAATTTATGGCTGGCAATCCTTGCGATTACCCTCATTAGTTGCAATCAAAACAAGAAACAAGACAACCAAACTACCGATAAAGACACAGAAGTGATCCCGGTAGAACCCGACGGAGGGATAGGAGACGGAGGTCTTTCTATAGAAAATGTATTTGTAAAAAGTATAGAAAAAGCACATAAGAAAGACCAATTTCTAAAGCACAAAGCGGTAAGCTTCAATGCTCATATTTTTTTTGGTGGAAAAGAACATTTGAATGGCAAGATTACCATGCTTACCAATTCTACCAAAATTAGAATTGATAAAAAAGATGAAAGTAAACTAATCTATACTGGTGAACAAGTTTTCTTGTGTCCTGAGGATGCTAATGAAAAAGGAGCCCGTTTTGATATGTTTACCTGGACCTATTTCTTTGGTTTACCCTATAAATTAAGTGATCCGGGAACAAAATGGGAACTCAAAAACCCCAAACCTCTTAATGGTGTAGAGCATCAAACTGCAAAGCTTACTTTTGAAAAAGGAATCGGTGATGCTCCCGATGACTGGTATGTACTCTACAGCGACAATCAAAATGTGTTGCAAGCTGCTGCTTACATTGTTTCCTTTGGAAGTAATGGAGATACCTCTAAAGCTGAATCCGATCCACACGCTATACATTATAAAGGCTTTAAAATGATAGATGGTATTCCTTTTGCAACCCAATGGGAGTTTTACGGTTGGACTGAAGAAAAAGGACTAACAGATAAGCTTGGTGAAGCTACCATTACAGATATTACCTTTTTAAATGAAGAAGGAACTATATTTGAAACTCCTGATAATGCTAAAGAAATAAAACTATAACCATTGATCAAGCACTAACAAATAAAAAATCCCTCCAGTATTTTTGGAGGGATTTTTCTATAGTGATACTGTAAATTCTAATTAATCATTAGAAACATCATTTAAATCTGATGTATTATCTGCTGCGGATTTTCCAGAATCTCTTGAAGATCCACATGGTCCAATACGATCCCATCCTCTACCTGATCTTTTTCTGTATAAAAATCCTTGGTATGTTACCAAATCACCTGCTTGATAGCTTTGCGAACTTGACCACGGAGCAACACCTTCGCAGATGTCATTTCCGCCACCACCGCCACCGTCGCCAGGGTACATGATTTTTATGCCTGCAATATCACCAGACGATAATGCTCTTCTTTGTCCACTAAAAGTAGCTCCATTATTTTTCACTATCGTAGGTTGCCCGTTAGCAGAAAATGCAAAAGAGCCATATAGCATAATAGAATTAAAGTCTAATTCATTTGTATACTCATTACCATCGGTTCCTTGTTGTTGATAGGTCTGAAAGTTAAATTCTCTACCCGATTGAATGTTCTGAAAATTAATCGTGATGTATTGATTTCTATCTTTTCTACTTTGCTCATGCCATAAACCAACAGCATGACCAATCTCATGAACAGTATTACCTGTAGAACAACCGTTGGCTAGATTAATATTCTGTCTTCTTCCTGTTCTACCTACAGAAGATGAACAACCGTTACCTCTTCTAAAATAAACATAAGCAGATTGATTTGTTCTTCTCACAAATCTAAGTGCGGTTTTAGCTTCCCACTCTGCAATAGCATCGGTAACTCTTCTTTGGTTAGGCAAACTACTTTCTATATCATAATATACTGTATTATTAGGCCAACGTCTGGTCGTACGCCCGGTACTTTTTCCATTCATCGAAGCCAAATCTTTTTCGGTAAAAATCATATCGCCACTTACAATATATTTGTCACCAATTTTTTCTGCTGTTACAGATTGACCATTAAGTTGGATAGTCACAATCTCTCCAGTAGTTTCGGGATAAGCTTGTTCTGTCAAGAAACCTTTTTCTATGGTTTCAAGGTTTTGTTCTTCTGAAATTTCAGATTGTTCATTTTCACAAGAAATGAATACTCCACTTGTAGTAAGTGCTAAAGCGCCGAGTAAAACGCCTTTAAAAATTGTTTTCATAATTAATATATTTAAGTTGAACTCATCAAACTATAAAAACAAACACCTTATTGTGTTAGATTTAATATATTTCCGGTTTTTATCAAAAAAAATAGGCTTTCCATATCAATACCCTTTATTATGACTTAAATTCGGCGAAATACTATTTATTTGTTAAATATTTCTCATTTATGTTTTATACAATATCATAGTTAAAATATTAAATATCATTCCCTTTTTTTGTATCTTTAAAAGACACAATTAGGTCTTAATACGTATTCTCATGACTCCACTTTTCAAAAAACTGCAGCTCCCGCCTACTTTAGACGAGATATTGATTCTTAATGAACCAGAAGGTTTTTGTGAAGAATTGGATTGTCTTAAAGACGTTACGATTAAAGAATCTTTAATTCAGGTCTCTGAAGTTGATTTTGCACTTGTTTTTGTTACCGAAAAAAAACAAATAGAAAATCGTATTGAAACTGTATACCCAAAATTTGTTGGTGATGCCATACTTTGGTTTGCTTATCCTAAAAAAAGTTCAAAAAAATATACCTCCGAAATTACCCGAGATCACGGGTGGGGTGTTCTAGGAGATTATAACCTAGAACCTGTGAGACAGGTTTCAATTGATGAGGATTGGTCTGCCCTTCGTTTTAGAAAAGTTAGCTTCATAAAAAACCTGATCCGTAAGAAAGATTTTGCATTAAGTAATGCAGGTAAAGAAAAAACGACAGGTGTTTAATGAGTTGGCATTTGTATATTTTATCTTTCATTTTTATCCTAGCGGGTGTTTTTCATCTAATCCGACCTAAGGCGTTTATGCGAATAATGCCACTTTATCTTCCAAAACGAAAAGTATTAGTATATCTAAGTGGTATTGGTGAAATTGCAGCAGGAATAGGAATATTATTTATACAAACTAAAGCGCTCGCCACTTGGTCAATAATTATTATGCTCATTTTGTTCTTCCCTGTACATATACATATGCTCATTAACAAAAAAGCTGGACTTAATCTTCCTAAGTCAATACTAATGTTTAGATTGGTATTACAATTTGGTTTACTATATTGGGCCTATCAATACGTTTAAGTTATAATAACCTCAATGGAATTAGATGTATTCAATACTTCAAAGCAACCTGTACGATTAGAGATGCAGGATGCCGAAGTGATGTACTATCCTGCTTTTTTTAACCCAAAGGAATCGAGTGAATTTTTTAAGAGTTTATTACACTCTATCCAATGGAGACAGGATAACATTACCGTTTTTGGTAAATCATATCTACAACCTCGCCTCACCGCTTTATATGCAAACAACAATAGCTCCTATAGTTATTCTAATATAACCATGAATCCAAATCCATTTACAAAAGAGTTGTTATTAATTAAAGAAAAGGTAGAATCTGAGTGCTCGGTTAAATTTACAACCTGTCTGCTCAATCTATACCGTGACGGAAAAGACAGTAATGGATGGCATGCAGATAATGAAAAGGAATTAGGTAAAAATCCAGTTATTGCTTCTGTAAGTTTTGGTGAAGATCGATGGTTTCATTTTAAGCATAGAACCAATAAAAATCTAAAACAAAAAATGGTATTGCAACATGGTAGTTTACTCATCATGAAAGGAAAAACACAGCATAATTGGCTTCATCAGGTTCCTAAAACTAAAAAAACAATTGGTCCAAGAATCAACATTACATTTAGAGTAATTCAGTAAAAATAAAAATCAACTCGCAAGCTTTCTTATCCTTTAAGAGTATAATGTATTAGTTAAGAAAACACTCGATAAGATTCTATAGAATTTACATCATAATTATTTTTTCTCAACAAGACAATAGATACAATACAAAGAAATAAATGTATACCTGCACAAAACCAATAATTGGCATCTAATAAAAATAAGGTAAAAAAGGCAAATAATACCGTAGAAGCGATTAAAGCTTTCTTTGTAAACATCCCTAGAATCAAGAAAAACCCAATTACAAATTCTTCGAAAGGAACTAATGGTGCCATAGCCTCTATAATATTGCTATCAAATATCGTTACTTGGCTAAAGTACCTATCTAACCTATCTAAGAATCCAGAATATTTAACGGCATTGTATATACTAGACAACACCAATATTATTCCAAAAGAAACACGGGCAATACTGTATAAATAAATTTTAAATTTCATGTGAAGAAATGGGAGCTTAAATTTACACGCAAATTTAAGTCGCATTTTATAATTCATTCTTGTATAATTTTCTTTATTACTTGTACAAAAACACACAACATATTGGACACCAACAACATCAAACGTTATAGCTGATAATTACTTGTAAAAAACTATTCAGGATTATTGATTTTATTTTTGTAACTTTAAAATGTTAAAGAATTGTTATGAACCGTTACACCTTGCACGAAACCTTTGTGGTAGATCAATATTCTATTGATGAATGGGAAGCGGAACCTCATAATCACAATTATTTCGAGATTATTTTTGTTGAAAAAGGAAGTGGATATCATACCATTAATGGAGTTCGGTTTCCTTATAAAGAAAATAATATTTTTTTATTAGCTCCAGAAGACACTCACCATTTTGAGATTGAGAATTTCTCGACATTTACCTATTTTAAATTTACAGAACTTTTATTTTCGGGTAAAGTAAACTTACCCGACAGGAAATTTTGGTTACAACGTATAGAACAGTTATTACACCACCCTAATATTATACCTGGTGATGTAATTTCGCACGAGGATGATCGTGGTATTATCTGGGATATCCATAATGTAGTCTTAGAGGAATTTAAAAATGAAAAAATCTATTACCAAGAAATTATCTCGAACGCTATAAGTACTATTTTGAGTATTATTGTTCGTAATATTTCAGAAAAATACAACTCAAGTCAAAGAGAAATTCCGATAAATCATTCTAAAATCGATCAGATATTGGGCCATATAAGACAAAATGTTTATGATAATGATCGAACAAAAATTATTTTTCTGGCCAATAAATTTAATATGTCTCAAAGTTCAATTAGCACATATTTTAAAAGAAAGACTGGCGAATCTATACATCAATATGTAACCAAATATAAAATGAAATTGGTTGAATATCGATTACAACATACAGAATTCACTATTGCAGAAATCGCCTATCAATTAGGCTATACAGATGAGAGCCACCTTACTAAAACATTTAAAAAACACTTCGCAATGTCTCCTAAGCAATATAGAAAAGAGACTGCTTTAAGTGATTAGGTGTTTTATCCAAAAATTTCATTCAATATTTTAGCTAAACGTATTCCTCCTTTTTGAAGTTGTGATCGCACAATCGGAAAATGGTCATACGCATACTTATATCCAAGTTTTTCGCCCACATTTGCCGATGCATATACTTTCTTTGCAAGCTCCTGAGACTCGTGTACCCAATCCAAAACGGTTCCTTCCTGTAGTGCTTTAATTTGTAATTTAGATAACCGATCAGTATTTACCGATAACTCTGTATAACTCATTCCATTATAATCTATCATATCACTATCCCAGACCCTATGCAGATTTGACCCCTCCTTAAACCATCGTACCTGCACATCATTTCCGCCTTTATCTTCACCTCTGCCTACATGTAAAGGTTGATGTAGATCTCCTACAAAGTGTACCAGCATTTTTAGATAAAACTCCTTATCATCGATCGATGATTTTTCATCTTTAAGAACTTCAATGCACTTATTAATTCCTTGAACCAAGTCACCAAATTCACTTGGCTTTTCTTCGCCATATTTTTTTTCAAAAGAAAAATTAACATAGTGCCATGGGCTATATGACCTGTATCTGTCATCACTTTTAATATCGTCTGCGTAAGTAGAAACAAAAGCTAAGCCATGCCCTTTGAGAAGAAGTGCTATATTTTTTTTTGTTTTCTTGCTAAGGTAGGATTCTGCAATTTCGCCTGTGGCTCTATGCCCTGTTTTTCCCCAATCATAATCGGCAGAAAAAACAGAAGAAGAAATTAACAATACAATAAGTACTAATTTAATATGAAGATTCATTATTTTATATTTTGCAGCAAAGATAAAAAAGGGTATGTTAGTGATTCGTTAAAATTTATTTGAAATACTATGTATTAATATAAACATCAACATAAAGTGAAATTATTATAGATCCCAAGTATCAAAAAAATATACGACACAAAATAAGCACTGTATTTGCCCAAATCAAAATATGAACTCTTATTTATCGTTTTCTAATGTAACGTATACAATAATTAGCTCTGCTATGAAGATTAATTTTTGCCTACTTCTTATCATAAATATTACTTTTTCTTTTGCCCAGGAGAAAGAATTTAATTCTGCCGTAGTAAAAATCAATAAGTATATAGAAGGCACTTTGGTAGCTCCCTATTCGGATTCAGATAAAGAGGCTCCATTAGTTATTTTTATTATGGATGCTGGAGCTATAAACCGAGATGGTAATGACCGAATGTCGAAAAGCGATACATTTAAACAATTTTCATATGAATTGGCAAAAGTAGGAATATCATCATATCGTTATGACAAAAGGCTTTTTAAGATGGACGGCCTTGGTATTCGTGAGCATGAAATTTCTTTTGATCATTATATTGAAGATGCAAGGTCAACAATAGACTATTTCAAAAAAAACGGGAATTACACAAAAATTTTTGTTGCCGGTCACGGACAAGGATCTCTGATAGGCATGATTTCTGGAAAAGGTAAAGCAGACGGTTTTATCTCTATCGCAGGAAATGCCGACTCTATAGATCAAGTTATCATTGAGCAAATAGCTAAACAAGCACCTGGGTTAGATAAAAGTGCCACCGTAGCTTTTAATCAACTTAGAGAAAATGGTAGGGCAACAAATTATGATCCAGCCTTAGAATCAATTTTCAGATATGACCTGCAATCATTTATGAGGTCTTGGGTAAAATACAACCCTTCTGAAGAAATCTCACAATTAGAAATTCCTATCCTAATTATACACGGAGATAAAGATATACAGGTAGAATTGTCTCAGGCCGAAAAATTAAAAGAAGCAGTACCACAAGCAGAATACATCATTGTTCAAAACATGAATCATATCCTAAAAGAAATTAAAGGAAATAGCAGGTTAGAAAACCACAAATCTTACAATGAGGCCTGGCGAAAAATTATGCCCGAAGTTTTAAACGGTATTGCTAACTTTGTAAATCAACAATAATTCAAATCAAAAAAACAGATAATGCCACATCGCATTGTATTTTCAGATATAGATGGAACTTTATTAAATCCAGAAAGAGAGTTATCTGAATTTACTATTTCAGAGATTAAACGAATTAAGGATAAAATTCCTGTAATATTGATTTCCTCAAGAATGCCGAGTGCGATGACGCACTTGCAAGAAAAATTAGACATTTCAAATCAACCACTAATTTGTTATAATGGAGGGTTAATTTTAATCAATAAAAAAGCCGTTCATTCTACACATATTACTACAGATATTATCGAAGAACTTCATAGTTTCAATACTAATCAAGACATTCACATTAGTGTATACCATAATGATGACTGGTATGTGCCTAAAATGGATTATTGGGCCAATAGAGAAGCGCAAAACACCAAGGTAAATCCTATTGTAAAACCACTAGACCAGGTTATACAAGAATGGAAGTCAGAAAATAAAGGAGCCCATAAAATTATGTGTATGGGTGAAGAATCATTCATAGATAAAACATATACTTTCTTAGAAAATAATTTTGCAGAAAGATTGCATTTATATCGCTCAAAACCTACGTACATAGAGATTGCACATAAAAGTATTTCTAAACTAACGGCTATTGAAATTTTGTTAAACACACATTTTAATATCCCTATTGCTAAAGCTGTAGCTTTTGGAGACAACTATAATGACATTGAAATGCTTAAAGCAGTTGGCACAGGAGTTGCTGTAGCTAATGCAAAGCCAGAAACCCTAGAAATTGCCAACACAATCACCCTTTCTGGAAAAGAAGACGGGGTTGCTACTTACATTAAAAATAATATATTATAACTGTGCAGAAAACCATTAAAACGATAACAAGCTTACTATATGTATTTGCAATTTTTAATTTAACGGCCGGTTGTAAGGCTGCGCAATTAACTGCAAAAGTAAATACTTCACCTATAAGTGCATCTATAGACCTTTTTAATGTTATTGATGATAAAATAAAAGTAGAAATTAAAGTAAAAAATTTAGACACCGATACGATAAGCTACTACCTTCCCAAAATTGTTCCTGGCACATATCAAAATAATAATTACGGAAAACATGTAGAAAATTTTAAAGCCTTGGATCAACAAGGAAATCCTTTATATGTACAAAAATTCGGGCATAATCGATGGAAAATAAATAACGTAAGCCAATTAGACAAAATTACTTATTGGATACATGACACCTTTGACTCTGAAGGCACTCATTCGATTTTTTCACCTACAGGAACTAATATTTTAAAAAATAAAAATTTTGTCTTAAACCTTTACGCCCTAGTTGGATATTTTACTGGACGCAAAGAAAATAAGTATAACTTATTTATAAAACATCCCAAAAACCTTGAGGCATCTACTTCGGCTGTTGAGACCGTATTTGAAGAATCTATAGAAAACATTAATTATGATGTTGATTTTTTCAAGTACAAACGATATGCAGATTTAGTAGATTTACCTATAATGTATTCTGACTCAAATCGAATTATTTTTACCGTTAATGGCATAGAAATATTGCTTAGTGTATATTCACCAAACAAAGCACATAAGGCTTCTAAAATTATGCCCCAGATAGAACGTATAATCAGGGCGCAAAAGAGTTTTCTTGGCGATATCAACACCACAAAAAAATATAGTATCTTACTATATCTTTCTACCCTAAAATCCGATGACGCCCAAGGTTTTGGGGCGTTAGAACATAATACATCAACCGTAGTGGTGCTACCCGAGTCTCTTTCGCGAGAGAAACTTAATGAAGCTCTCACCGATGTCGTGTCGCATGAGTTTTTTCATATTGTAACTCCTTTAACTATTCATTCTGAAGAAATTCACAATTTTGATTACAATACCCCAAAGATGTCAGAGCATATTTGGCTCTATGAAGGCACTACAGAATATTTTTCTCTCTTATTCCAGATTACTCAAGGTCTAATCACAAAAGAAGAATTCTTCGAAAGATTACAAGATAAGATTGAAGCCTCTAAAAAATTTGACGACTCTATGTCCTTTACCACAATGAGTAAAAATATATTAGAGGAACCCTATCGCGCTAATTACAGAAATGTATACGAGAAAGGAGCACTAATCTCTATGTGTTTAGATATTATTATGCGCGAAAAGAGTAGCGGTAAATATGGCATAGTAGATCTTATTAAAAATCTTTCTAGTGAATTTGGAATTAATATTCCGTTTAAAGATAAAACGCTACTTAAAACAATAGAAGAACTCTCTTATCCAGAGATTAATGATTTTTTAGAAAAACATGTCGTAGGAAACACCCCTATTGACTATGAGTTTTACCTTAATAAAGTTGGAGTAACATATGGAATAAAAAACATCCAATCTTCCTATTTTATTTTTGAACAACAGCCTTTAGTCAAAGGTTTAGAAGCGTCTAAAGAAGTTGTTTTTGTATCGGGCATTGCATATAATAGCTTTTTAAAAAACTTAGGGGTTATTGGAGGAGATGTTTTATTAAATATTAATGAAAAAGAATACAACCTTAAGAATATTTATGACCTTTTTGGAGATTCTAATCAATGGAAAATAGGTGATGAAATTGTTTTTAAGATTAAACGAGATAATGAAATCATAACTCTCGTATCTAACGTAATCGAACCCACCATAGAAAAAACAATTTTAGAACAAAACCCTAAAGCTTCTCTACAACAATTAAACTTATTGAAAAATTGGGTTAATGATTAAAACTTTTTTATCAATACTATTTAACCTCTTTTAAAATACTGTATTTTGCAAGATATCTTTTTAAAATCAAACCATGGAAAACACTCCTCTCTTTACCAATGATACTATTGTTTTTGGAATTTTAATGCTTTGTTTGGGGCTTGTTTTTTATACATCATCTATAAAATCAGGTTTTTGGAAATCATTTTACAAAATCGTTCCTGCCATATTATTATGTTATTTATTGCCAGCAATATTTAACTCTTTAGGTATTATTTCTCCCGATTGGAAAGAACTTACTCCCGATGGAGAATTAGTCGAAAAATCCTCTAAAGTATATTACATTGCCAGTAGATATTTATTACCAGCTTCTTTAGTCTTAATGACACTAAGTATAGATCTTAAAGCCGTTTTTAATCTAGGCCCCAAAGCACTTATTATATTTCTTACAGGAACAGTGGGTATTGTTATAGGTGGGCCCATTGCCATTTTATTAATCTCTGCAGTATCACCAGAAACTGTTGGGGGAGCCGATTTTGATGCCGTTTGGAGAGGATTATCCACATTGGCAGGTAGCTGGATTGGCGGCAGTGCTAATCAGGCAGCAATGTTGGAAATCTATCAATACAACCCAGACAAGTATGGAGGGATGGTATTAGTTGATATCGTTGTAGCCAATCTTTGGATGGCATTATTATTAATCGGTATCGGGAAAACTAAGAAAATTGACGCTTGGTTAAAAGCAGATACCAGTGCAATCGAATCATTAAAAGAAAAAGTATCTACGTATGCCGATAGCATAACCCGTAATCCAACGTTAACAGATTTTATGATCATGTTATCCATTGCATTTGTAACCGTTGGGATTTCCCATTGGGGAGCAGGTGGGATTTCAAATTTCTTATCCAATAATTTTGAAGTTTTTAATGACAAAAGCTCTGCACTTTCAACATTTACATCCAAGTTTTTTTGGATGGTAACCATTGCCACTATCATCGGAATTTTATTATCATATACTAAAGCCAAAAAATATGAAGGAGCTGGGGCCAGTAAAATAGGAACTATATTCATTTATGTCCTCATAGCAACAATAGGTATGAAAATGGATATGGGAATGATTTTCGAAAATCCCGGGCTTATAGCTATTGGGTTAGTATGGATGTCTATTCATGCCTTTCTTCTTATAGGTGTAGCCAAATTAATTAAAGCACCCTACTTTTTTCTTGCAGTGGGTAGCCAGGCTAACGTTGGTGGAGCAGCATCAGCTCCGGTAGTTGCCGCTGCATTTCATCCTTCACTAGCTACTGTTGGTGTGCTTTTGGCTGTTTTTGGGTATGTAGTGGGTACTTATGGTGCAATTTTATGTACTATTTTAATGCAAATAGCTTCCGGAAGTTAGTATTTCAAACCAAATTATAGCATATTTGTATCCCAATTTTTTAATCATTAAATCATACATGAAACAATTTTCTTTCATATTATTATTAAGTATTTTCTTAACTAATTGTAGCTCCCCAGAAAAAAAGGGGAATGTTACCATCATGGGTAATATTAAAGGTTTAAAAAAAGGAAAAGTATACTTGCAAAAAGTAAGGGATACCATGCTAATTAATATAGATTCTGTACGTATTGATGGGCATTCAGAATTTACGCTACAATCTGAAGTTAAAGAACCCGAAATACATTATCTGTATCTTGATAAAGATGATGGAAAACAATATAATGATCGCATCGTTTTTTTTGCCGAGCCAGGAGAAATTACGATTACCACAACGCTTGTTGATTTTGAAAAAGATGTAAAAATTGTAGGAGGTAAAAATCAAACAAAATTTGATGAGTATAAAAAAATGATGAAAAGGTTTAATGAAAGAAACCTTAGACTGATCAAAGAAGATTTTGAAGCCAGTAAGCAGAAGGATGAAGAAAAGCTAATAGAAAATGACGAGGCTTATAAAAAATTATTGCGCCAAAAGTATTTATACACCATCAACTTTGCTATTTTTAATAAAAAACTCGAAGTAGCACCTTATGTTACTTTAAGCGAAGTATATGATGCCAATATCAAATATTTAGATACTGTGGCTAAATCGTTAAGCCCTAAGGTAAAAAAATCATTGTATGGTAAGCAATTGATTAAATATATAGAGGATCGCAGAGAAAAAGAATCTTTACCTATAAAAAATGACTCTATACCGAAGTAAGCCCATTTTTTATAACGTAATTACTTAAGAAAGTTGAACATTATGATTTTTTTAAAACTGGCTCTCTCAATGAAGACTTACTACTTTCTTAATTTTCCATTTCCCATTTTGATTATGCCAGATTAATATAAATTTTACTGGTATTGATTCAGCATCGGGTTCTTGATTGTTGTAATATTTATGAAAACCTATTTGTACTGCTCCATAGTTGTTGATAGGATACACTTCAACACTTTCTTTTATTAGTGTTCTAGTTACTTTTCCACAAATATTTCGTTCAGTTCCGTCAATAATGTCTTGCTTCGAGGTCATTAGTCCACCCTTGTCGTGAAAAAATTCTATTTCATCACTATAAATGTCCGCTTGCTTCTTTAAATCACAATTATTGTAAGCGTCAAAAAACTCTTTATCCATAGCCACTATTTCATTGAATAAATTCTTGTCTACTGGGCTATATTCTCTTATTTGATCATATTTTTTCTCCGATTCTGTTTTACATGATAAAAAAGAGACTGTAACAATCATCCAAGTAAATAGTAAAGTTGATTTTTTCATTTAATTTTATTATTGGTTTTCAGCTTTCTGGTAACGTTATAAATATGTGTCGTAATAGAGTAAAATGTTACCAAGCCCCCGACTTATTTTGTGCAGATTTTATAACTTTCTCATCATAAAATCTCTGCACCATGGCAAATATACAAGAACCAATCGATTCATCACTAATCGGCTATGATCACATGTATAGTGTTGTGCAACGTTTTTATTTAAGAAACTTTTTTATTAATATTTCAAACTCCGGTTTACTAGGTCCTAAACCAGAGTTACTTAAAATTTTACCATCTGGAGATAGTATGACATATTTGGGTAGACTAAGTGAAAACGCGTATTTATTTTTCGAACTGGATTTAGAATAAATTAGATAAGAAAAGGGTTGATTGCGATCCATATCATACCAATAATTATTTCCTTTCCAGTTTGCCCATAGAATATAGTCTTTCCAGTTCAAAAAGGTGTTGTCAATTGAAATTGAGATAAATTCCACATTAGAATTTTTATGTTTTTCAGCTATTTTTTTGAAAAAAGGAGCTTCTTTTATACAGGGAGAACACCATGTAGCCCAAAAATCAATTACCAATAATTTACCTCTAAAGGATTCGATTTCAACTTTTGAACCATCTATTGCAGTTATTTCAGCATTTGGACTTTGATTTCCTTCCAAGACAACATTGATTTTTTCTTCGGTAGTAAGTGAAGAAACCTTGGAGGGTTCTGTTTTAGTTTTTTCAGAGTTGTTACAACCGTAAAAAACTAAAATATATATAATTAAAATTTTTAATTTCATTTTCGTTAAATATTATACAACGTGTTTGTGTATAGTTAGTTGCGTTGTACGGACTAATTTAGCAAAAGAAAACGAACCAGAAGAAAATCCCTAAGGGTTTCCGAGTACACATATAACAAGCAATTGGCTATACGCATTGTTGTCAAAAATTATTGTGTTAGGCAACTATTTTAAAAAAAAATACGTCTATTAAAGTAGTTACCAACTTTTTAATTGTTATGAAACGTCTTCATTATATCGATTGGCTCAGAGTTCTTGCATTTTTAACACTTATTTTGTTTCATTGTGCTGTTCCCTTTGTTGAACATTATACTTGGGAAATTAACAATGAGGATACATCTCCTTGGATAACACGAATTATATGGTGGACTCATCAATGGCGACTTCCTTTATTATTTTTTATTGCCGGAGTTGGAGTATGCTTTTCATTAAGAAGACGATCAGTCCTGACCTTTTTTGAAGAGCGTACGTTAAGATTATTTGGGTGTTTTATTTCATAAGCCTCATTAAGATAATTGTTTTTAATTTTGTACAACCTTAATATAGCTATTGACGAAATGAAAATGGCGGCGAATAAAATTCCGCTTATCCATTGAGTTTTATTTGTAATATTATTTTTTAAAATTATTATAATTATAGAATAGGAAAGGATAATAATTGAAACACTAAAAAGCACTAATCAAAATAAAAATGATTAGTGCTTTTTTGTTTATATGGTTTTCCAAAACTTCGAGAGTTAACTATTTTTTAATAGCTTCCAGTTTTTTTCAGCCATCTTTGTCATTTCTTCCTCATTACCTAACCAAGGTATGATGGTATTAAAAGGTTTTCCTTCCCAAAAATCATTATAAAAGAGATATAATCTACCCTCATCTATTCTAAACGTTTCTGGGTCTACGGGTACTTTTTTATTCATTTTTGCCACTGCAAATGAACAAAAACCATCAAATTGTGGTAGATATTGATCTGGAGATTTTTTAAACATGTTAAGATGTTTTGCATTTACAAAATAGTACGTAACCCCATTATGCACTGTCGAAAATTCCTGGCTTCCTCTTTGTGCATTATGGGTAGTAAAATAATTGACCACATCATAACCATTATTGGCTACATTATTATCGTTCTTATACACATTTTGTGCAAAAGAGATAGTTGTACTTAAGATAAATACTACTAGAATCAAGGCTGTTTTAATTGTTTTCATATACTGATTTTTAGTGAATGATACTACAAATATCAACATCAAAAAAGGATGATCAGTATTTAAAAATACATTATATTTGCTCAATCGTTCAAAAATTGATTTTATGGACATTTTAAGTGACATCCTAAAAAAAGTCAAATTATCGAGTGCTGTTTATTTTAATACCGCTTTTAATGCCCCTTGGGGTATGGACATTCCTAATGGACCATTTGCACAATTTCATATGGTAACAAAAGGTGAGTGTATATTAAAAACTAGAAATAGTCTGTTTCAGCTCTTTGCTGGTGACCTTGTTGTATTTCCTATAGGAACTAGTCATTGGCTGGCTGATAGCGAATTAAGTGAACGAAAAAACGGGCAAGAGGTTGTTCAATCCATTTGGAATGGCTCTCCAATCTTTGAAGGCAATAGTACTTCTACCACTTTGGTCTGTGGTCATTTTGAATTTGATAGAAATATTGATCATCCATTTACTAAGGCGCTTCCAGAAATAATACATATTAATAATTGTGAGCTTCAGGAATTGTCCTGGCTACAAAACATTAGTGATCTAATAATACAAGAAACTAACGCTAAAAGGTCTGGAGGTACTATCATCATAACTAAACTGGGCGAAATCTTGTTTATCCATACCCTACGCGCATTCATGCAAAGAAAGAGTGCCGATAAAGGATTTCTGGCCGCTCTTCAGGACAAAAGAATTAGTAAAGCTCTAAAGGCTATTCATCATAGTCCTAAAGAAGATTGGCAATTATCATCATTGGCCCAAATATCCGGAATGTCCAGAACCGGTTTTAGTAATCAATTTAAGGCTTTGGTTGGCGAAACTCCTATGATTTATATTACGAAGTGGCGCATATTACAAGCCAAAGAGTTATTAGTGGAAAGTAAAAAGACGGTTGGGGAGATTGCCGAACAAGTAGGTTATCAATCTGAAGCAGCATTTAACAGGGTCTTTAAAAAATATGTTTTTCAAACTCCTCTGAAATACAGAAAATCTATATTAGTATCTTAAAAGAAAACATTAACTTCAATCCTTCTTGAGTTATTATTACAATAAAACAACCTTAATTAAGAATGAAAAACAACAGCTATATTGTTAGAGATGCCAAACCCGAAGAATTTTTAGAAGTCGGAGCATTAATGGTTAAGGTATATTCTCAACTAAAGGGGTTCCCTTCTAAAAATGAACAACCAGGTTATTACGAAATGCTTGCTGACGTAGGTAGTTTAACAAAGAACCCAAAAACAAGGCTTTTAGTAGCGCTTTCTGCAGATGGAAAAATAGACGGGGGAGTTGTATATTTTGGAGATATGAAATATTACGGTTCTGGCGGAACCGCAACAAAAGAAAGAAATGCCGCTGGGTTTAGATTACTTGCTGTAGATCCAGCCGCTAGAGGAAAAGGCATCGGTAGAATTCTAACTGAAGCATGTATACAAATTGCTAAAGACGAAAACCAAAATCAGATCATCATTCATTCAACAAAAGCGATGCAAGTTGCATGGAAAATGTATGAAAAGATAGGATTTAAAAGATCCGAGGATTTAGACTTTACACAAGGAGAACTCCCTGTATTTGGTTTTAGGTTGTTATTCAAACACCTAAAATAGGAAGGAGTTATACAAAGAACTGTCTTCAAACAAAAAAACCTGAATTTTTACATTCAGGACTTCTATTAAAAGAGCCGATGGAGGGACTCCCTTCGACTATATCTATATTGAACGATGTCGAAATGCTCAGGG